>NZ_JBYTAI010000004.1:0-589763 GCF_058788035.1 Ideonella sp. FW305-24
CCCACCGTCGGCCACAGGCGGGAGGCCTGGGCATCCGCGCCCCCGCGGGCCTGGGCGACCCGCTGGAGTGCCATGGCGATGTCCTGGTTCGCGCCAAGCGCTTCCTCAACCAGCGCGGTGAGCGTGGAATCTCCCCACGCGGCCCACCACGCAGCGCCCGCGGCTGCGCCTTCCGGCTGTGCCGCATCGCTGTGGGCAAAGGCGGCCGCGAGGGGCACCGAGGGCGCGGGGGGCTGCACGGGGGGTGTCGAGCATGCCGACAGCGCGGCCCATGCCGCGATGGACAGGAGGCGGGTTGCCCGAGGGGGCGCCCAGCGGCTGAGCCAGGAGGAGGAAGTCATGGGTCGATTGATTATTGGACTACGAGTTCAGTAATGTGCGACTGATATAGTGAACTGTCAAGTGCACTTAATGCGCCACGCGTCCGGCATGCTGGATGTCCCACTGCTGCCGCTGCACGCGCGGCTCACCCAGCTCACCGCAGGGGGTGATGCTCCTCGTTCATTCCGGTGAGCCAGGGATCCGACGGCGCCCCGCCGTATTGCTCGACGAGAAAATCCATGAAGGCCCGCACGCGCCGGGGCAAATGCGTCCGACTCGGCACGGCTGCATAGATCCGGTAGCCCGCCGCCGACCAGCCCGGCAGGACGCGCTGCAAGGTACCCAGGCGCAGATCCTCGAACACGTTCAATGACAAGGCGCCGGCGATCCCGCAGTGACCGCGGGCCGCAGCGATCATGACCTCCAGATTCGGCGAACCGATGGGCGCGCGCCGGGGCCGCAGCGAGGTCAAGTCCCAGGTGCCATCTTCGCGGATGGAATGAAAAGTCCAGGCCTTGCGTTCAAAGGCAGGGTCCGGCACGAGCATGGTGTGCAGATCCACGTCCTCGGGCCTGGCAATCGGCGGATGCCGCGCGAGGTATTCCGGCGTGGCGCACAGGACGACGTCGGCATGTGCCAGCAGCCTGGCGACAAAGTCCCCGTTGAGCGGCTCCGGGCCTGGGATGAGGATGGTGACGTCCGCGGCATCGTCGGGTACCAGCGCCCACGCGGGCGAGAGTGTCAGCTGGATGTTCAGCGCAGGGTGGCGTTGTGTGAAACGAGACACCAGCCGTGCAAGGCTGGCGGTGAGGAACTCCTGCGGCGCCGCCACGCGCAGCAGGCCGCGGACCGTGTCGGTGGCCTCCGTCGCCTGGTTTTTGGCGTCTTCAATGTCCTCGAGAATGGTGCGGACGCGCTCCAGGTACTGGGCTCCCACGTTTGTGAGTGACAGCGCGCGGGTCGTGCGGTTCAGCAGGCGACAGTTCAGCGTCTCTTCCAGTTCACCAACCACCCGGGTGACCACCGAGGCGGCGACGTTCAGGGAGCGTGCGGCGCCGGCGAAACTGCCTTCGTCCACTACCTTCACGAAGGTGCGCATGGCCTTGAGTTCATCCATCCATCGGTCCTTTCCTGCCGCGGCGCGCGGTCGTTGCGCGAACCAGAACGATCCACCGTGCCGCAGACGCATACAGCCTCCCCGACTCGCCATTCACCTTCGAAGTGGCGGCAGCGAGCTGGCGTCCCCGGTGGGTGACTTCGCTGGTGACCCGCAGCGGGCCCGTTTGATGTGTCGCCGCTGGACGATTTGGATATTCAGGCCGGCAGTGGTGCAGGTGCGCGCTGATGGCAGCGTCGTCTGGATCGCGCAGCCAGGCTGCAGAGTCGAGCCGATTCACGAACCAACGTCCGTGAATCGGCCCCAGGGGCGTGTCGTGCCGGGCCTGCGGAATTCCCTGGAAGACCACGCGCCCTTCCTGTACCTCCCGAAGGACCATGTTCATGGTGTCGTTCATCGGCGGATACGGAAACCGGCCCGACTGCATGGGTGTCATGGGGTTCCTCTGGTCGCCGAAATTTAATGGACTGAAAGTACAACAATATGCGTGCTATATAGTGAACTGTCAAATCCACTAAATCTGTCCATGGCCCGTCCCCAAGCTCCCGCCCCCAAGCCTCAACGCGGGCGACCACGCGATCCCGAAGTCGTCCGGCGCATCCTGGAAGCGGCGCAAACGCACTTCAACGCGCATGGCCTGGAGCGTGCCAGCGTGGATGCCATCGCCGCGGACGCCGGTGTGTCCAAGACGACCGTGTACAACAACTTCGGCTCCAAGGAGAGGCTGTTCCAGGCGGTCGTGCGCGACAGGACGGCGACGGTGGTGGTTGGCGTCCCGGGTGCCGGGGCACTGGACGCCGACCGGCCGGAGAACGCGCTGCTGGCGATAGGCGCCCGGTTTCTCGCACTGGCGCGTGGGGACGACGCCCTGGGCGCGTTGCGCGCTGTCTACGGCGTCGCGGGGGCGCAGCCGGAAGTCTGCCGTGCGTTCTACAAGGAAGGCCCGGAGCGGGTGAACGACGAGCTCGCTGCATACCTGCGCCGCGCCGACGCGGCGGGCACACTGAACGTGCGGAACCCGCTTCAAGCGGCGGACCTGTTCCTGTCGATGTTCCTGGGCTCCGGGCACTTCCGCGGACTGCTGAAGCTCGAGATGCCGGATTCCCGGGAAAACAGGGCCCTTCTACGCGAGGCCGTACGGGTCTTCATGGCGGCCTACGGCGCGTAGGCATCCTGCCTTGAAGGGTTGGATCAGGTTCGGATTCGACGGCGCGGACGAAGCGGTCGCCGTCGTCGCCGGCTTCCTGTCTCGGCCAGCCCGGCGGCGTCGCGCACAAGGTCTCGCAGCGGGCTGCGCAAAGGTGATCGTATTGCCCTGGAGCTGTCGCTGGCGAAGGACGGCGCCTGGCCGAGATTGACTGTTCATGGGCGCGCCAGCAAGCCGCCCTTCGGCAAAAAACAAGTCGAACGACTGCTGTCTTGTGTCGCCGCTGACACGAGCCGAACCATCGCTGAAGTTGACCTGCAGCCAACAGAAGCGTCGAACGCTGGTGGATCCCTTCACAATTGAGCCCCGACTCCCGCTTGTTCGAGATGCCTACCTCTCATCATGGATAAATTCTTGCTGCAGCAGCAGGTGCTGGAACGTCTCGCCGAGGATCTGCTGCAGGCCGAACAGGCAGCGCGGGCGGCCCATGAATCGGCAACTCACGAGGAAAACATCGCCGAGAACAAGTACGACACATTGGGTCTCGAAGCCGCATACCTGGCCACTGGCCAAGCGCGTCGCGCCGAAGCCATCCGCCAGGCGATGGTCAACTGGCGCCAATTCCGCCCGCGCCCCTACGACGCCAGCAAAGGCATACAGCTCGGCGCGCTGGTCCTCCTGGTCGATTCCGACGACAAGCAGCAACAGCTCTTTCTCGGCCCGGATGGGGGCAGCATGAAGTTGGTCAGCGGCGCTCAGCTCGTTCAGGTCATCAGCAGCGAAGCCCCGTTGAGCAGGGCCATGCTGGGTAAATGCGAGGGCGATGAGGTGTCGATACAGGTCGCGCCAACCCGACAGCGGTTTGAGGTGCTGCGGGTTCATTGAGCCTCAAGCAAGTTCACGCCGAATACCGGGTTGGCTTCTGCCATGGCTGTTTTTCTTGGCCGCTCTACCGGGAAGCCGCCATTCACTGCATTCAGCCCGACCGGTCCAGCGACGTCAACGGCCGGATGGCCGCATCCGACGACGTGGACCGGACGAGGCGGGTGGGCCCACCGGGCCGCTCTGAGGACGGGGCGGCGTGAGCACCACCGATCAGGCGCAGGCCCTGGAGAACGGCGTGGCTGAACGTCACGCCAGCTTGTGCGACGGCATGGAACACGCCGGTCTGGATCAGGCGCGCCGCGCCCTGGTGGCCGGGCCGGTGGACATTTCATGGGAATGGCCGCAAGCCGATCAGCTGGTGCTCACCTTCTCTTTGCCCGCAGGGAATTACGCCACGTCCGTTCTGAACAAAATCCTCCTCACCACGGAGCCTGACCGGCACACGGAGAACGAGTCTGCGGCTGTCGAATGACGGTGTCCTCACCGCGGGTGAAGGGTTGCTCGATGGGCGAAGGACCGGTGCGCGCGGCCGGCGACCAGCACATCGCCACGCCAGCATCACAACATCCAAAATTCGAGGGGCAGATTTTTTGAATCGCCGCGGGAGGAGGCCTGCGAGGCTGGCGGCTCCGAGACTGTCTGCGCAACGGCGGGTCTCTGGTGCCACACCAGGACGGCGAGCGCGATCACCAGGGCCGGCACGGCAACGCGGCCGAAGACGAGGCGAGACACAGGACGACGCGTCGCAACGATAGACGAGACCTTCATGACGCCTCCACCTGCTGCCGGGCGTGATCGCGCAGGCGTTCAGCTGCTGCGCCGCTCATCATTTCGTTGGCGAGCATGCTGTAGACCGAGGTCCACGCCGCGCGCACGTCCTCGGTGAAGGCGCAGGCCAGTCCGCCATGGAGCGTTTGAAGCAGCGCTTCGGCCACCACCGGGTAGTGCGAGTCTTGCACCCCGTAGCCGAGATGGCGAGCGCCGAGGCTGCGCAGCACCGGCATCAGCTGCTCGGGTTGATCGAGAAGGGTCAGGGCGGCGCCGATCATGCTCGTCAGCCGCTGGCCCTGCACCGTCATGTCGCCGCCGAACATCGGCGCGAGCGATGGGTCGAGCCGCAGGAGATGGCAGTAGAACTGCGAAGCGACCTCGGGCTGGCTCGGCGCGACGAGCGCCCAGCTGGTGCGGACGAGCTCGATGGTGGAGGTGTCGAGAGTGGTCATGGATCGATTCCGGGTGGTGTCGGTGCGGGTGTTGGGCGCGGATCGCTTCAACGCTGCTGCATGGCGAGGATGGTCGGAGAGTCGACGACGATCCACGCGGTGGTGGCCGGAGGTTGCACGATGAACGTGTTCGGATCGGTGTGCGGCAGTTGACCTGCGCGATACGTCGCCAGCGCCGGATGCTCGAAATTGGCATGCGCCGCCTGACCAGCCGCGCCACGGGCGGGGTGCCCGGGCATGAAGGTCGACGGGTCGAACTCGGCATCGGCGGCCCTCGCCTTCGTGGCCGCCGGGTGATGGCCGAAATCGGTGGCGCCGGCCGGCGCGACAAAGGTCGAGAGCGCTGCGGCAGCGACAAACGAGGCAACGATGGGGGTGCGGAAGGAGGTCATGGACGGTGGTCTTTCAGGAGGGGTGTCGGATCGGTTCAGTGGCTGCTTTGCGCAGTGCACGAATGATCCGGCGACCGGCCTGGACAGCCGCTAACCGATGACTAACAGGCGTCCCCTTCTTTTAGGGGGCGTTTCCAGCGTTCAGCGGGCAGGGGCAGCGGCAGCGCCGCGATCCATTTGCATCGCTGCAGACAGCTGCGCGTACGCCTCGCGCCAGGCGGCCCGCGTCGACGTCGTGAAAGCCTTGCCGACGCTCGCCTGCAGCGTCCACATCAGGGCTGCGCCGACCGCCTCGTAATGCGCCGGCGTCGCCGCGAAGCCAGCATGGCTGCGCCGCAGCGGGCCCGCCACCGTTTCGAGGGCGCCGTTCTCTCCGAGCGATGCCACCAAGGCGTTCAAGGTGTCGAACAACTTTGCGGCTTGCTGCGACAGATCGGCCTTGAACAGGGGTCGCAGCGACGGATCCAGCTCGAAAAGCCGCTCATAGAACATCTGTGCGGCGGTTTCGCGCAGCGGGAAGACCTGCTGCCAGCTGAGGCGGACCAGTTCGATTTGTTGCGGGCTCATCGTGGCTCCGGTGTCAGGCTTGCGGGATGCTTGCGAGCAGCGCCAGCGTTTCGCGGGAAGGCGGCACCCCGAGCACGTTGGCAAGCAGCTCGCGGCAGCGCTGGAAGCTGCGCATCGCCGCTGCCGGCTGGTCGAGTGCGAGGTGGCTGCGCATCAGGCCGCGATAGAAGGGCTCCGCCAGGGGATCCTCGGTGGCACCGTGTCCGTAGAGTGCGATCGCGGCGATCCAGGCCGCCTGCTCCTCCAGGTGGCCGCCGTAGGCCGTGATCGCGTTTGCGAAGCGCGTCGCCAGGCGCTCTCGCGCGAGAACGGCCCAGCCTTCCACGCTGGTGCTGCCGAACAGACGCAGGTCCCGACGCAGTCTGAGTCGCCGCGCCGCCGCGCTCAGCTCGGCCTCCGCGCCGGGCGCCTCGGGCAGTGCGGTCAACGCATCGCAGTCGCGTTCGAATGCCGTGACGTCGCACCAGACCAGGGCCGGGTCGAGCCACAGCCGTCCTTCGGCAAGCGTCAACGCCCCGTCGACCTGCAGCAGCTTGCGCAGGCGCATCAGCGTCATGTCGAACGATGCCTTCGGCGCCTCCGCTTCCAGGTCGGGCCACAGCAGGTCGATCAGCTCGCCGGTGGGCAGGCCCCGCTCGCGGCTGGTGGCGCCGTGGGCGATCAGCGCTCGAAGCAACTCCATCGGTTTGCGCTGACCTTTGCCTTCCGCGGTGAGCGGCACGCCGTCGCGCTGGACCTCAAAACGTCCGAGGGCGTACAGGCGCAGCCGCCACGGCCAGGTTTCGGGTGCGTTCGCCGGCGGCGCCAACCCGCATTTCCGGATGACGCTGGTGACGAACTCGACCTCGATCCGCTGCTCCAGCGCCTGCATGCAGATGCGGGCCTTGAACGCCGGGTGGCCGTCGAAACTGTCGTAGAACTGGCGCTCGCGCAGACCGGACCAGACCGACGCCATCATCTCGCGCCCCCGCGGATCACCGCGGTGCAGCGCTTCGGATGCCAGCATCGCCGCGATCATTTCGCGAACTTCCTGGGCGAAGCCAGGGGGCAGCAGCGGGATCGCCTCTTCCATCTGGTGCCGCGCGCCGACGCCGTCGTTCAGCAGCAGTCGCACGCTGGCCTCGTTGACGATGTAGGCGCCCAGCATCGGCCCGGGGCATTGCAGCTCGACCGCGAGCTTGCGGGCGCGGACGGCGCGGAACAGCGCATCGTCGACCTGGCCCTTGATGAGTGCGACGCGCATCCGCGTCACATCGAGCAGCATCAGTTCACGCAGGCTGCCCGGATCGACCAGCGCCTCGGCGTCGGCCAGCGCACGTTCCGCGCGCCGCAGGTCACCGCCGTTCAGGCTGTGGCCGACCTCGTCGAAGGCCAGCGTGAACCGCACGTCGCGAAGCCCGTGGCGTTCGGCCAGCGCGCGTGCCGACTCGGTGGCGGCAGCCTCCTGCAACGGGTCCTTGGCATAGCCAGCGCAGCTCCGCCAGCGCAGCAGCCACTGGCCGTGCCGGTGCGGCTGGAGTGCGGTGTCCGTCAGGTGGGGAAGCACGAGTGCATTGACACGCAGGCCCAGTTCGCGCAGTTCGCGCGGCTCGACGAAGTACAGCAGGATGCGGGCCGCCGCCAGACGCAGGTTCACGTCCAGGCCGCCCGGTTGCTCCAGCAAGGCCAGCAACCGTGCCACGTTGGCGTCGGTATCCGGGTCGTCGAGATCGACATACAGCTGGCCGATCAGCAGCGCCGTGCGGACTAGCAGTTCGTCGTCGGGTGCCCGCAGCGCCAGCGCGGGCTGCTTGAGCGCCGCAACGTGCTTCAGCATCTCCGCCATGTCCCTGAAATTGCCCACCGTGTGGCTGGTCAGCACCAGCGCAGCGGCGCTTGTCAGCACGCCGCGCTCGTCGTGCAGTTCGAGCGATCGCGCATGCGCCTCACGCAACAGCGTCATCGCGTCGGCGTGCCCCGCGTGCGAAAGCGCCAGACCTTTGCAGAGTGGATCCATCACGGGATCGAGTGCCGCACGCTCAGGCGATGCTCTTGCCGAGACACAAGGATGGAATGTCGACGTCGTTGTCGGTCGGGCGTCTGCATGGCACGGGGCGCCGGTCGGCTTGAGCGATGACGCGCCGACTGTGCCACCAAAGAGGAGACCCATGATCCATAAAGTTGCGGAGAGTCAATTCACCATCATCCCCCGGACGTTCACGTCGCCCGCGCCCTGGGTGAATCGGGTGTCGCGGAAGAGGGCGGGTCGCTGCGCGCGGCTGGTGCCACACTGGCGGGCCCATGCCACAGCACCTTGATGACGCACCGCCGCTGCCCGGCTTCGAGCCCGCGCCGCTGCCGGCCGGGTTCCACTTCCTGCCGGCGCATTTCGATGCCGCCGAGCAGGCCGCTCTGCTGGCCGAACTGCGCCAGCTGCTCGCCGAGGCGCCGCTGTTCCAGCAAGCCATGCCACGCAGCGGCGCGCCGCTCAGCGTGCGCATGAGCGGCGCTGGCACCTGGGGCTGGGTGACGGACAAGGTCGGTGGCTACCGCTACCAGCGCACGCATCCGGTGACGGGCCAGGCGTGGCCGGCGATTCCCGAGCGGCTGCTGCGGCTGTGGGCCGAGGCGACCGGTGAGGCGCAGCCGCCGAACCAGTGCCTGATCAACTACTACGACGCCAAGGCCAGGCTGGGTCTGCACCAGGACAAGGATGTCGTGAGCCTGCGCGGGCCGGTGGTGTCGGTGTCGCTTGGTGACGATGCGCGCTTTGCGGTGGGCGGGCTGGCGCGCAATGCGCCGCTGCAGCGCCTGGACCTGCACAGCGGCGATGTGGTCTGGTTCGGCGGCGCTGGCCGGCTGCTGTTCCATGGCGTGGACCGCATCCGCTTCGGCAGCTCGGCGCTGCTGGCCGAAGGCGGGCGGCTGAACGTGACGCTGCGGCGCATTGAAGGCGTGCCAAGACCTGACGGCACCTTGCCGGGGTGAAGTCCGCCCGCGCCGCCGGGCATGGCTCAGGCCTGCATTCGGCGGCGCAGCGTGCTCATGCGCGACGGCCCGGCGAGTTTCTGTGGGTGCGCTGCGGCGTGGGCATCATGGGCAGGAACAGCAACTCGCCGGGCCGGCTGGGCACCGGCTTGGCCGTGCCGAGCGTGGCAGGGCCGCGGGTGGCAGAGCCGACATTGGCGCGGCTGGCGCCGATCAGCTTGTTGTAGACCGACTCTGCGTAGTCGATGTACTCGATGTTCTCCTTCTCGGAGAAGCCCATCTTGTAGAGCTGGTCCTCGTAGGCGAGCAGGAATGTGTTCAGGTCCAGCGAGGCCACGTCGATGCTGGCCTTGGAGGCGTAGACCGCCATGCAGCTCTGGATCTGGGAGGTGATGCCCTCTGCCTCCACAAGGCGCCGCCAGGCCATGATGTCGTAGCGCACCAGTGCGCGGGACTGGACCGTGATGTAGTAGCTGTGCATTTCCTGCTGCGTGGCCTGGCCCGCCCCCAGGATCGCCGTGAGCCCGGTGGTGACCAGGTCCGCGATGCCGCTGATGATTTGCTCGGAGCCGCCCGAGACGAATTTCTTGATCGCACCGGAAACCTCGGTCGCAATTTTGCCGGCGTCGTCCTTCACGTACGCTCGATACTCGGAATGCGAGGCCATCACCATGGTGATGGGCGCCGTCCTGTTTTCCTGGGTGCCGGCCGTGAGGTAGCTTCGGAAAACATCGTTCTCGAATTCGAGCGCCTTGTTTTCGGCCAGTTCGCTCAGCAGATTCAACGACAAGGTCAGCTGTGTGGTCTTATTCGGGGTGGGGTCCAGCGCCTTGATGGCGTCAGCAAGAACAGACATGGGGATTCCTTTCCAGTTGAATCCAATGGATGAAAATCGGGCATGGTTCGATTTCAAGTCATCGAAGAACCAAGGCCGAAGCAGGGAAGAAGAGCAGGAAGGTCAGTCTCGATGGGCGCGCCCGCGCTCATGCGGCGGTTGGCTGGCAGGTCGAATGGTGCGGGATCCCAACGAGTCTGGTCTGAAATGGCCGATACAGCATGGCCCGGCGCTGGCGGCAGGTCCCGAACCCGTCAGTGCTTTGCAGGGTTTTGGACGAGAACTTCTCCGTCAGTGCCGATATTCTGCGGCGGTGGGGGAGGGGTGCAGCAACCTCTGAATTGAGGATGTACCTGTTTCTACCTCGGCCAACGTGGAAATGCGCAAAGGTACAGGCCGGTCGCTTCCCCTGAGTTTTGCCGGGCAGTTGCTTTTGGGCGTCGTTGCTCGCAACCAGCAAAGAAAAAGCCGCCGGAAAAAATCACGGTGGCTTGGGTATATTTCACCGTGGATTCGACGCTGCGGTTTGTCGGGGCATGGCCTCGCGACGGGTCGACGGCGCGCTACCGGACGGGCAGCTCAGCCCTCTGCGAGCTTTGCCAACTCGGCCTGGCCGACAGGCGGGGTTGCCAGCCACGGGATCGCGAACAGCCGCTTGGCCAACCCGCCGGCGACCCTGTCCAGCTGCACCTGTTCTCCCACCATGCGTGCCTGCAGCAAGGGGTCCTGCGTGCCGGAGGCCAGGATGCTGCGGTTCACCACCCATGCGAAGGGCTCCACGCCCGCGCGCCGCAGGTCGTCCTGAAGCGCGGCCGCCTGGGACACCGGGGTCACCTCCGGCAGGGTCACCAGGATCACCTGGGTCCAGTCGGGATCCTGCAGCCGTGTGAGCGGCGTGGAGACATGGCCGGCGTTGCGCCCTTCGAACTGCCGCAAGGCTTCGCGGTGGTAAGCGCCGGTGGCATCCATCAGCAGCAGCGAGTGCCCGGTGGGAGCCGTGTCCAGCACGACGAATTCGCTGCGCGCCTGGCTGACGACGCGTGCGAAGGCGTGGAACACGGCGACTTCCTCGGTGCAGGGCGATTGCAGGTCCTCCAGCAGCAGGGCCTGTTCACCAGCATTCAGCCTGGGTGACTTCGCTGCCATGACCTTGTCGATGTAGCGCTGGGTCTCCGTCTTGGGGTCGATGCGGTCCACGCTCAGTCCGGGCACTTCAGCCATGAGCGTGGCCGCCAGATGGGCCGCCGGATCGGTGGTGTTCAGGTGCACGGTCTTGCCCCGTTTGATCAGGCCCAGCGCCAGCGCGGCGGCCACCGTGGTCTTGCCGACCCCTCCCTTGCCCATCACCATGATCAGGCCGTGGCTGCCCGCCGCAAGCTCGTCTGCCAGCTGGTCCAGGCCCGGCAGCGGCGCCGCGCGTGTGGTCGTGGGGCCTGGCGCGTTCGGGCCTGTTGGCGCCAGCTCGCCCGTCAGCAGTGCGCGCAGGGCTTGCAGGCTCACGGTGTCGAAGGCGCGCAGCGGCACGCGGTCCTGCGGCAAGGCGCGCAAGGATGCCGGCATGCTGTCCAATGCCTGCTGGCCGGCGCCCTCAATCGCCAGGGCCACGGCGTCCTGCCGGTTCTGCGCGTGAAAGACACCGTTGATCGCCAGCCGCTGGTTTTGCAAACCCAGCAGCTGCAACTCCTCGGCCGTGCGCGCTGCTTCGGCCACGGCGCCCCTCTCGGCGCGGGTGACCAGCACCACGGTGGTCCGGCTGGCGTCCCGCAGCGTGGCCAGCGCCGCCTGGAAGCGGGTTTCCTGCATCTTCAGGCCCGAGTGAGGACCCAGGCAGGAAGCGCCCCGGTCGTTGCCGGCGAGAAAGCCGCTCCATGCCTGAGGCAGGCTCAGCAGGCGCAGCGTGTGGCCGGTGGGCGCGGTGTCGAACACCACGTGATCGAAGTCGGCTCCGTCGCCAGCCAGCAGGGCCGCGAACTCGTCGAACGCGGCGATCTCGGTGGTGCAGGCGCCCGAGAGCTGCTCACGCACGGTGGCCTGCTCGGCCGCTGTCGCGCCGTCGCCCATCTGGCCGAGCACCCGCGCGCGATAGGACTCGGCGGCGTTGGTCGGATCGATGTTCAGCACCGACAGCCCTGGCGCGCCAGGCACCGCCACCGGTGTGTTGCGCAACGCGATGCCCAGCATCTCGTCCAGGTTCGAGGCCGCATCGGTGCTGACCAGCAGGACGCGTTTGCCGCTGTCGGCCAGCGCCAATGCGGTGGCGGTGGACAGGGAAGTCTTCCCCACGCCGCCCTTGCCGGTGAAAAAGAGGTACCGGGTTGGGCTCTTCAGAAGTTCCATCGGCTGACCTCAGGTGATGAAGGCCAGACTGTGCACGCCGCCGTGTGGCCTGGCTTGACGCCGGTCAAGCCGATGGGGCGGCATCCACTGAATGCCCAGGCTGCCGGCCAGCGCGGCGGCCAGGTCGCCCAGGATGTCGGCATGCAGGTTGGTCGCGACGAGGGTGTCCAGCGTGGCCGGGCGGTTGGCCACGCGCGCGGTGGCGGCGTACTGGTCGAAGCCCCGGCAGATCTTCAGGCGCAGGCCCCACAGCGTGACGTGGTCGGGGATGTGCGGGTCGCCGGCCGAGCCGAACAGGATCGCGTCCTTGTCGCGCAGCGCTTCCAGCACCTGCCGGCCGCCTGGTGCACGTGCTGCCGCAGTGCCAGACGCCCGACGCCGACATCCACGCCGTCTACCCACAGCGCCACCAACTGGCCGCCCGCGTGCGCGCCTTCGTGGATTTCCTGGCGCTGTCGCAGCAGGCGGCGTCAGGCAAGGCGTAGCGCGCCTGTTCTACCGCTTTCGCCTGGCTTGCGCGCGAACCTTCACAGCGGTCCCGACCAGCACCAAGGTGAGCGCACCGTTGAGCAACAGCGAAGCCAAGTCGTGGTGCTGGTTCGAGATCGGCAGCAGGCCTGGCAGGAAGAAGGCGACGCATCCCAATGCCAGGAACAGCATGGCTGCAGCCGTGAAAGCCAGCCACAGCGGAAGCCGCGTCTGATGCCTCAGCCAGACCAGGGCAAGGCCCAGGTAGGCCAGCAGCGGCATGAAGCCGGCGAACATGCCCACCTTCGGGCCGCCGTGCGCGAACGCGACTTGCGGCAGCACGGCCAGCAGCACCGCCACAAGCTTCATGGGTTGGCCCGATCCGGCAGGCGCTGCCTTGGCGCCGTGCACCTGGCGCAGGCCATGCGGGACGGCGGCTTTCATCCGATCACGCTGTCACCACGCGCCGCAAGGCCCGCGGCGTCGAAACGGTCCTCCGCTGCACCATGCAACTGCTGCAACCGCTTCAGCGCCACCGGCAGCTCAGTAGCCGCGGACTCGCCGCGCAGCGTGGGCCAGACGGCCTTCAGCGCTTCGGCCTGTGGCGCTGCTGCGGCCTGTGCCGCAGGCAGCCAATGGGCCGGCATCGCGCCGTCCGCATACGGCCCGCGGCCGCGACCGAAGTGGGTCACGGCGCGGTGGCGCAGCAGGCCGGCGACGAAGAGTTCCTGCAGTGCATCGTCGGACAGTCGCACGCGGGCGGGCTGGCCGTTCTGGCCGGTGTAGAGGTTGAAGCCGTGGGCCAGGCCGGCCCCGCCGAGTGCGCCAACCACGGCGCCGATCAGCGCCCCGGCGCCCAGCGTCAGGCCGCCTGCGGCCAGGTCGGCACCCAGGCCGGTGGCGGCGCCGCTGAGCACGCCGCCCCAAAGCCCCAGCTTTTTCCCGTCGACCGGCCGCTCCTGCCGCATCAGGCGTTCGCGCACCTGGGCGACAAGCGCCGCGGCGACCGACGTGGCGCTTGTCTCGCCTTTGCGGGTGGGCAGACCGGCGAGGCTGTGCAGCGCGAGCAGTTCGCTGGTGTTGGCCTGGACCAGGGCTTCGACCTTCAGCAGCAGGCGCTGCAGCGCTTCTTCGCCGGCATCGTTCTGGCGGTTTGCGCCTCTGCCGACGGCGCGGGCCAGGCCGTCGCGCCAGCTGCTTGACGGCGCTGCGGCCAGCGGTTCGGCGAGCTGGGCCAGATCTGCGAGCAATGTGCTGAGCTGGTACTGGCTGGCATCGCGGCGCTGGTCGCTGCGGGCCTGCCAGGCGGCGGCAAGGCGCTGCAGTGCCCGCGCCTGGGCCGGCAGCGCGGCGGGCAGGGCTTGCAGCAGCGCGGCTTCGTCGGCTGGGCTGCGGCAGAAGGCGTCCAGCGGCAGCACGGCGTGCACGAAGGCGCAGTCGGCCAGCGCGGCCTGCCAGCGCTGCAGTTCGGCGGCGTCATGGCCTTGCGGTCCTGCAGGGCCCAGCTGGTTCAGCAACACCAGCGTGGGCTTGTCCAGCCAGCGCAGCAGTGCGAGCTCAGGTTGCAGGTGGGCACTGTCCTGCGGCAGTTCGGCGGCGTTGACGATGTACAGCAGCGCGTCGGCCTGGCCGGCCAGCGTTTGCAGTGCCTGCTCGGTCGGGCCATTGGGCGGGGCCTGCAGGCGGTCCGAGACTTCGCGCTGCAACCAGCGGCGCCAGCCGGTTTGCGACAGGCGCTGCAGCAGCGCGGCGGCGTCGGCCAGGCCGGGCGTGTCCAGCAGCGCCAGCGTGTCGCCCACGTCGCTGCGCAGCCATTCGTGGCGCTCGGTGGTGGTGGTCACGTGGCCACGGTCCAGCACCTCGCCCACGTCGCGCTGCAGCAGCGTGCGGGCCAGCGTGGTCTTGCCGACGTTGGTGTGGCCGACCAGGGCCAGCGTGAGGTGTGCAGCGCTCAAGGCCTGGCTTCCGGGGCGGTGGCGGCGGGCCACAGCGGGCTGTCGAACACGCCGGCCGCGACGGGCTGCAGGCAGATCAGCTCGCAGCGCAGTTCGTGGCGCTGGCAGAACTCGCGCCACAGGTGCTCGCGCTCGCGCAGGCGCTGGGCGCCGGCCTGCGCGCCCAGGCGCTCGACGTAGGCGCTGGCCTCCAGCAGCACGCGGGCCTGCGGGTCCAGCCGCTGCAGCGCGGCCAGCAGCGCGCCGTGCGGCGCGGGCTCGGGCGTGGTGGCCAGGCTGCACAGCAGCACGCAGGCCTGGCCGGGTTGGCTGGCGACGGCGGCCAGCGGCGCAAGCGCCTGGCGCGGCGGCAGGGCCAGGTCGGCCCCTGGCAGCAGGCTCAGCGTGCTGCCCTGGCCGAAGCGGGCCTCGGCCCAGGCCGGCAGCGCGGTGGCGAGTGCGGGCGAAGGGCTGAGGCTGCACGGCAGGCAGGCGACCTGCACCGCACGGCCGCCGCTCAGGCCCAGGCCTTCGGCGGTCAGCAGCTGGGTGAAATACGGCGCGTGCAGGTCCAGCTTCACGCGGCGCTCGCGGTGGCGGCGCTGGGCGTGGGCGAGGGCGGCCAGCAGCAGGCGCGGCAGTACCACGAAGGCCAGCAGCAGCGCAGCGTACAGGTGCACCCAGTGCGCCCCTTGTGCAACGGACGGCGGCGTGGCGGCGTCAAAGCGCAGCGCGGCAACCTGATCGACCGTGGGCGGCGCCCAGCCGGTCAGCCAGCCGAAAGGCCACTGCAGCGCAGCCAGCAGCGCGCGCACCTCTTCGGCACCGAGGAAGGTGGACTCCCAGCCCACGCGGTATTCGAGGAACAGCCCCCCGACGTACAGCGAGACGATCAGGCCCAGCGCCAGCATCGCCGCGCAGGTGTGCAGCAGCGCCGCCAGGCGCGCGGCCAGCGCCGGTCCGCTGAGCTGCAGCCATTCGGCCTGGTGGCGCAGCCAGGCGTTCAGCAGCAGCGGCGGCAGGCCGCGAGAACCCCGCATGGGCTGCGGCGCCAGCCAGCGGCCCAGGCGCTGCAGGCGCGGCGAGGTGGGCGGCTTTGGCTTGCCGGTGCGCGCGATGGCCAGCACCGCACGGCCGGCCAGCAGCAGGTACACGAACAGGTTGATCGCCAGCACCAGCAAGGCCGGCGCGAAGACCAGGTTGACATGATGCGGGTCGGCCACGTGCTGCGCGAACAGGCCCAGCGCCAGCGCGGCCAGCGGCAGGCCGCCGCCCAGCAGCAGGCCCAGGCCGGGTGGCTGCAGCAGCAGCGCGAGCCGCGGCTGGCGCACCAGCAGGTCGCCCAGCAGGCGCTGCGCACGGGCCAGCACAAAGGCCTGCTCGCGCGCGCTGCCGCGGGCCGGTTGCCGGGCCTTCACGGCGTCGTGTGCCCAGTCGGCCCGCTCCCGGGCATGGCGGCTGGCGTCGCGGCGCTGGTCTTCGCTCAGCAGCGCACCGGTGCTGTCGGTCTCCTCGATGGCCTTGACCAGCAGGACGGTGTGGGCGTCGGCGGCGCGCATCGGGGTCTTCAACCGGCGCTGGCCGCCACTGCGCGCCAGAAGGCTTCGCCGGCGCGCGGCAGCGGCTGTGCACGGCGGTACAGGCGAATCTCCACCTCGATGCGCCAGCGCTCGCCGCCGGCCTGCACCAGGCGGCCGTCCGCCAGCTCGTCGGCCATCAGGCTGTGCGGCAGAAAGGCCACGCCGCGGCCGTCCAGCGCCATGGTCTTGAGCACGGTGGCGAGGTGGGCCGTCATCGCGGGCTGGGCGTGGGCGGCGGCCAGGTCGGCCGCGCGCAGCGTGTGCACCAGTCGGCCGATGCCGGATTCGGCGCTGTAGTCCAGCAGCGGCACGGCGGGGAGCTGGGTGCCGTCGAGCGTGTGGCGAGGGCGGCCACCGTGGGCGGGTGCGGACACGGGCAGCAGCGCGTCGTGGCCCACCACCGCATGCAGGTGCTGGGCTGGCTCCAGCCGGCTGGGCACCTGTTCGTGCGCGTGGCACAGCAGGAACTGCACGCGGCCTTGCTGCATCTGCGCCTCGCATTGCTGCATCACGTCGCTGATCAGCTGCACCGGCCGCGGGCCGCCCTCGATGCGGGCCTCCAGTGCGCGCAGCCAGCCGGGCAGGAAGCTGAACGACAGCGCGTGGGTGGCCGCGATGCGCAGTGTGGCGGCGCTGGCGTCGGCCACGCCGCGGGCCTGGTCGGGCAGGCCCTGCACCCGCGTCATCAGGTCCTGCGCGACGCTGCGGAACCACTCGCCGGCCTCGGTCAGCGTGGCGGGCTGGGTGCTGCGGTCGAACAGCACCACGCCCAGCCATTCCTCCAGCGCGCGCACCCGGCGGCTGAAGGCTGGCTGGGTCATGTGGCGTTCTTCGGCCGCGCGAGAGAAATTGCCGCTGGCGGACAGGGCCAGGAAGTCTTCCAGCCAGAGGAAGTTCATGCCGGCCTCGCGGGGCGACACCAAGCTGCCGCTGCGCCCCTCGGACAGGGGGATCGACGTGAGCGAAGGGACTTCATGGGCAGTGCTTTGGGAGCATCGAAGAAGGCTGAAGCAGCATTGGCAAGCCGCTTCGGCCTCACGCAAGATGGGCAGCGATTATTCAACAGGAGACACGCCCCATGGCCACCATTGCGAACTACCGCGGCATCATTCCCGCGATCGCCTGCCCCTTCACCAGCGATCACCGCATCGACGAACCTGCACTGCGCAAGCACGCGTCCTGGCTGGCCGGCCAGCCCGGTGTGGTGGCGGTGATGACCAACGGCCACACCGGGGAGGTGTTCTCCCTGCTGCCGCGCGAGCGTGCCGAGGTCACGCGCATTGTCGCCAGCGAGCTGCAGGGGCGCCTGCCGGTGATCTCGTCCATCGTCTGCGAAGGCATTCGCGATGCGACGGAGCAGGCCGCCATGGCCCGCGAGGCCGGCGCCAAGGCGCTGGACGTGATGCCGCCGCACCACTGGCTGCGCTTTGGCTTCCGGCCCGACCATGTGACGCAATACTTCGAGGCCATTGCCTCGGTGGGCCTGGACCTGGTGGCCCATGTCTACCCTGCCTGGACCCGTGCCTCGTACAGCACGGCCACCATGGCCGAGCTGGCGAAGCTGCCCAGCGTGGCCGCCTTCAAGGTGGGCCAGCGCGACATGAACAAGTACGCCGCCGACATTGCCGCGATCCGCCTGGCAGACCCGAGCAAGGTCATCCTGACCTGCCACGACGAGTACCTGCTGGCCTCCATGGTGCAGGGCGTGGACGGTGCGCTGGTGGGCTTTGCCACCTTCATCCCCGGCCTCATCCACGAGCTGTGGGAAGCCGTGAAGGCCGGCGACCTGAAGAAGGCCCAGGCGGCGCAGGCCTTGATCACGCCGCTCAAGGATGCCGTGTACGGCGGCGGCGAGCCCACCGGCGAGGCCCATGCGCGCATGAAGATGGGCATGTACCTGGCAGGCGTGCTGGACGCGCCCACCGTGCGCCCGCCCACCGAGATGCCCACCGATGCGGAAGTGGCGGCGCTGCGCGCGGCGCTGGCCAACGCGGGGCTGCTGCAGCGCTGAGTGCGGCAGCGCCGGGTGCGCCAGAGATCGCAGACAAAAAATCAGGAGACAACACGATGCAACGCCAACAATTCATCCGCGGGATGGCCGCGGCAGCGCTGGCCTGCGTGGCCGGCACGGCTTCGGCCCAGGCCTGGCCGGCCAAGCCGATCACGATGATCATTCCGTTCCCGCCCGGCGGCACGCTGGACGTGGTGGGGCGCATGCTGGCCCAGAAGCTCGGGCAGCAGCTGGGCCAGACGGTGATCGTCGACAACCGCCCTGGCGGCGCCGGCACGCTGGGCGCCGGCATGGTGGCGCGTGCGCCGGCCGATGGCTACACGCTGCTGTTCACCGCGTCCACCTTCACCACCACCCCGATGACGCAGAAGACCCCCGTCTACGACGTGGTGAAGGACTTCGCGCCGCTGGCGCTGGTGGCCAAGGCGCCGCTGGCGGTGTCGGTCAACAAGCACTTGCCCTTCAACGACATCAAGGGCCTGCTGGCCTACGGCAAGCAGAATCCCGGCAAGCTGACCTTTGCGATTGGCTCCACCGGTTCGGCGGGCCATCTCAGCACCGAGTTGCTGCGGCGTGCGGGCCAGATGGAATACCTGATCGTGCCGTACAAGGGCTCGGCGCCGGCCTACCAGGACTTGATCGGCGGCCAGATCGACGCCTTCATCGATCCCATCCTGGGCTCGGTGCCGTTTGCCAAGGCGGGCCAGCTGAAGGTGCTGGCGGTGACCTCCAAGAACCGGCTGGCCAGCCAGCCCGAGCTGCCCACCGTGGGCGAAACGGTGCCGGGCTACGAGTTCTACAGCTGGTACGGCCTGTGGGGCCCGGCCGGCCTGCCCAAGGACATGGCCACGCGGCTCAATGCCGAGGTCAACAAGGCCCTCACGGCCGGCGAGATGCCCGAGCGGCTGCCGGCGCAGGGCCTGCTGCTCACGCCAGGCTCCATCGAGGACTTTGCGCACTTCCAGCACGAGGACATGGTGCTGTCCCAGCGCATCATCACCGAGGGGAAGATCCGTGCCGAATGACACCCCGCTCGCGGTGCTCACCGGCAGCAGCTCGGGCATCGGCCTGGCCATCGGCAGGGCGCTGCTGGAAGCGGGCTGGACGGTGGCCGGGCTGGACCTCGCGCCGCCTGTGCTGTCGCACCCCGGCTTTCAGTCCGTGCGCGTGGACCTGAGCGACGCCGCGGCCACCGACGCTGCAGCAGCAAGCCTGACCGGCGCTGCCGCGCTGGTGCACGCGGCCGGCGTGCTGCGCGTGGGCCCGCTGGGCAGGCTGCAGGCAGACGACGCCGCGCTGATGTGGCGGCTGCACGTGGCGGCCGCCGAGCGGCTGGCCAATGCTTTGCTGCCGGCCATGGCCGAGGCCGGCCGTGGCCGCGTGGTGCTGGTGGGCAGCCGCGTGGCGCAGGGCAAGGCCGGGCGCAGCCAGTACGCGGCCACCAAGGCGGCGCTGACCGGGCTGGCGCGCAGCTGGGCCGCCGAGGTGGTGGCGCGTGGCGTCACCGTCAATGTGGTCTCGCCTGCGGCCACGCAGACCGCGATGACCGACGACCCGGCCCGCCAGGCTGCGCCGCCGGTGCTGCCGCCCATCGGCCGGCTGATCCAGCCCGACGAGATTGCCGCACTGGTGCTGTTCCTGCTGTCGCCCGCCGCCGCCGCCATCACCGGCCAGGACATTGCCATCTGCGGCGGGGCCTCGCTGCCCCGCTGAACCGTTTGAAACAAGGACTGAAAACGCCATGAAGATCATCGACATCCGCGAAGAAACCAAGCCCATCAAGTCGAACATCCGCAACGCCTACATCGACTTCTCGAAGATGACGCTGAGCCTGGTGGCCGTGGTCACCGATGTCATCCGCGATGGCAAGCCAGTCATTGGCTACGGCTTCAACAGCAATGGCCGCTACGGCCAGGGTGCGCTGATCCGCGAGCGCTTTCGCCCGCGCCTGCTGGAAGCCGAGCCCGCGAGCCTGCTCGACGTTACGGGCGAGAACCTGGACCCGCACAAGGTCTGGGCCACGATGATGAGCAACGAAAAGCCGGGCGGCCACGGCGAGCGTTCGGTGGCCGTGGGCACCATCGACATGGCCGTGTGGGACGCCGTGGCCAAGATCGAAGGCAAGCCGCTCTACCAGCTGCTGGCCGAGCGCCATGGCAACGGCCGGGCCAATCGCAAGGTCTTCGTCTACGCAGCCGGCGGCTACTACTGGCCCGGCCAGGGCCTGGAAGGCCTGAAGCGCGAGATGCAGAGCTACCTGGACCGTGGCTATTCGGTGGTCAAGAAGAAGATTGGCGGCGCCTCGCTCAAGGAAGACATGGCGCGCATCGAGACCGTGCTCAAGCTGCTGGGCCCGGGCCAGCAACTGGCGGTGGATGCCAATGGCCGCTTCGACGTCAAGACCGCCGTCGAGTACGCCAAGGCGCTGTCGCAGTACGACCTGTTCTGGTACGAGGAAGCCGGGGACCCGCTGGACTACGCGCTGCAGGCGGAACTCGCGAACCACTATGCCAAGCCCATGGCCACCGGCGAGAACCTGTTTTCGATGCAGGACGCGCGCAACCTGATCCGCTATGGCGGCATGCGGCCCGACCGCGACTGGCTGCAGTTCGACTGCGCGCTGAGCTATGGCTGCGTGGAATACCTGCGCACGCTGGACATGCTCAAGGAGAACGGCTGGTCGCCCGCGCGCTGCGTGCCGCACGGCGGGCACCAGATGTCGCTGGCGATCGCCGCCGGCCTGGGCCTGGGCGGCAACGAAAGCTACCCCGACCTGTTCCAGCCCTACGGCGGCTTCCCCGACGGCGTGAAGGTGGACAACGGCTACGTCACGCTGCCCGAGCTGCCTGGCATCGGCTTCGAAGGCAAGGCCGATCTGTACGCGGAGATGAAGGCGTTGGCGGGCTGATGGCTGACAACTGGGACAATGGGTGTTGCCGGCCGCGAGCGCGGGCCGGTCCCGTTTCTGTTCCAAGGTTCTCCCCATGTCCGTCAACTGGTTCCCCGGCCACATGCATGCCACGCGCAAGGCCATCATCGAGCGCATGAAGCTGGGGGTGGACGTGGTGATCGAGCTGCTGGATGCGCGGCTGCCCGGCTCCAGCGAAAACCCGCTGCTGGCCGAGCTGACTGGGGCCAAGCCGGCGCTGAAGGTGCTGAACAAGCAGGACATGGCCGACCCCGCGCGCACGGCGGCCTGGTTGGACCACTTCAACGCCAGGCCCGAGACCCGCGCCATCGGACTGGATGCCAGCGAAGCCGCGCCGGCCGCGCGCCTGGCCGCCGCCTGCCGCGAGTTGGCACCGAACCGCGGCGGCATGGCCAAGCCGCTGCGGGTGCTGATCTGCGGCGTGCCCAACGTCGGCAAGAGCACGCTGATCAACACGCTGGTTGGCAAGAAGGCCACCAAGACCGGCGACGAGGCGGGCATCACGAAAAACGAGCAGCGCATCTCGCTGGCCAGCGATGCCTACCTCTACGACACGCCCGGCATGCTGTGGCCCAAGATCCTGGTGCCCAAGAGCGGCTACCACCTGGCAGCGGCCGGCTCGGTGGGCCGCAATGCGTACGACGAGGAAGAGGTGGCGCTGGAGCTGATCGAGACGCTGCAGCCGGACTACGCACCGCTGCTCGAAGCGCGCTACCGCTTGCAGGACGTGGCGGGCATGCTGTCCGAAGACGTGCTGGCCGGCATTGGCCGTGCGCGCGGCGCGGTGCAGAGCGGCGGCAAGGTCAGCATGCAGAAGGCCTCCGAAGCCCTGCTGAACGACTACCGCTCGGCCGCGCTGGGCCGGGTGACGCTGGAGACGCCGGAAGGTTTTGCCGCCTGGCGTGCCGAGGCCGAGGCCGCCCAGGCCGAGAAGGCGCAGAAGAAGGCGGCCCGCGCCGGCACGCGGCGGCCGGACGGGCGCTGAAGCCCGGCGCCCTTCGGCTCTCTGCGTCAGCGGTAGGAGTGTCCGGAGACGCCGGTGATGTTGGCGTTGGGCGTTTCGGAGCGCACGCGCACGCGGGCGTAGTCGGCGGTGGCAGAGGCGCCGCTGGCACCTTCGCCGGCGAAGGACTTGGCCTTGGTCTTGAGCATCGCGTCGATGTCGAAGTAGCTGCCGGCCGGCACCTGGAATGTGCGCTTGAGCCTCAGCGGTTCGACCGAGGCGTCGGTGTTGTTGATGCTGGCGTCGGCCTTGTGCTTGTCGTCGGCCACGGTGACCAGCAGGCGGGCGACCACCGCGTCGGGTGTCAGCGAGGGGTCGATGACGTTCGAGTAGGCGTTCGTGTCCACCGTGACGGTGTACTTCATCATGGTGCCGGCGGGCACGCCCGGTGCGCTGGCCAGGATGCGGTCGCGCGAGTGAACCTCGGCGATGCACTTGGCGTACAGCGAGAAGTCGTAGCTGCCATGGGCCGGGTAGCTGGCGCTGCTGCTGGCCGTGATCCAGCCGAGGCTGCCACCGGCCTGGCAACTGGCATGCGTGCCGTTGATGGCGTCGCCGATGGAGGTGGAGTAGTCGTTGCCGAGGCCGGCAGTGGTGGCGCTGTCGCTGTAGTCGAAGGCTTCGACGGGCTGGTTGTCGAAGTCCAGCGTCCAGGCAATGGCATGGGTGCGGGTGGACAGGCCCACGTCCTGGGCCCAGCCCGGGCTGGTCAGTGCAGCCAGCGCCAACAGGGCCAGGGTTTTGCGCAACGGTGCTGCGGGGAGGTACTTCGTCATCTGGAACTCGCTTGGTATGGGTGGGGAGCGGCGACGCTAGCACCGGCCCTGCGCCACCACCATCATCCAGGCAGAGGATGCCGCGAGGTCCCTGGACGATTGTTCACGCCACTTTCTGCATCGCCTGCCGCAGCAGCGACAGGCCCAGGTCCAGCTCCTCGTCGCTGACGGTGAGTGGCGGGGCGATGCGGAACACGCCGCCCATGCCAGGCAGCTGCACGATGTTCATGCTCAGGCCCAGCCGCATGCATTCGCGCGTGATGGCCGAGCCCAGCTCCGGCGCGGCCTCCTTGCCGGCCCTGTCCTTCACTACCTCCAGGCCCAGCAGCAGGCCGCGGCCGCGCACGTCGCCAATGCAGGCGAACTCTTCCTGCAGCGCGCGCAGGCCGCGCTCCAGCCGCTGGCCGGCCAGCCTGGCGCGCTCCACCAGCCCGTCCCGCTCGACCACCTCCAGCACCTTCAGGCCGACCGCGGCAGGCAGCGGGTCGGAGACGTGTGTCGTGTAGAACAGGAAGCCGCGCGCGTGGCAGGTCTCTTCGATCTCGTCCGACGTGAGCACGGCGGCCAGCGGCAGGCCGGCGCCCAGGGTCTTGGAGAGGGTCAGGATGTCGGGTGAGACGCCGTCGCGGTTGCAGGCGAACATCAGCCCGGTGCGGCCCACGCCGGTCTGCGCCTCGTCCAGGATCAGCAGCATGCCGCGCTCGCTGCACTTCTGCTTCAGCGCGGCCAAGTAGCCCAGCGGCAGGTCGAGGATGCCGCCGGAGCTGAGGATGGGCTCGGCGATGAAGGCGGCCAGGTTGCCGCTGGACTGGCGGTCGATCAGGTCGAAGGCGTAGTCCAGCTCGGCCTGCCAGTCGAACCGGCCGTGGCGCTCGAAGCGCGGCCGGTAGGGGTAGGGCGCGGGAATGGCAAACGAGCCCACCGCCGCCGGCCCGTAGCCCTTGCGGCCGGCGCTGTAGGTGGCCGAGGCGGCGCCCCCGGTCATGCCGTGCCAGGACTGGGCGAAGCTCACCACCTCGAACTTGCCGGTGTAGAGCTTGGCCAGCTTGAGGGCTGCTTCGTTGGCCTCGGCGCCGGTGCTCAGCAGCATCGAGCGGGTAAGGCCTTTCGGTGCAATCTCGGCCAGGCGCGTGGCCAGGTCCACCACCGGGCGGCTCAGCATGCCGCTGAACAGGTGGTCCAGGTTTCGAGCGTGTTCGGCCACCACCGCAGCCACCTCCGGGTGGCCGTGGCCCAGCAGCGCGCTCATCTGGCCTGAGGTGAAGTCCAGGATGGCGCGGCCGTCGGCGTCATAGACAAAGCTGCCCTGCGCCCGCTCGATGATCATCGGCTCGAAGCTGCCGCCGTAGCGGATCAGGTGCTGGCGGGCGTGCTGCCAGAAGGCGGGGTCGTCATTGCGGGACATGGGCGCTCCTGTGGGTGGCTTGATTCGCCCCCAGCTTACGAACGTCAAGGGGTCAAGGAAAGCTGATATTTTTGAAACCAGCTATCAGGTAGCTTGATGGCAAGATGGATGGCTGGAGATCCGATGCATGACCCGCCACCTCGACATCGACCTGCTGCGCACCTTCGTGGCCATTGCCGAGACCCACACGCTGGGCCGTGCGGGAGGGCGGGTTGGTCGCACGCAGGCTGCCGTGAGCATGCAGGTCAAGAAGCTGGAGGCCATGCTGAACCAGCCGCTGCTCAATCGCACCGGCCGCGGCGTGCAACTCACGCTGCACGGCGAGCGCCTGCTGGCCCATGCCCGCACCATCCTGCGCCACCATGACGCGGCCGTGGCCGACATCTCCGGCGCCGGCCTCTCGGGCACGCTGCGCTTCGGCTGCCCGGACGACTACGCCACCGCCTTCCTGCCGCACATCCTGCGCAGCTTCGCCGGCCGCCACCCGCAGGTCTTCGTGGAAGTGCTGTGCGCGCCCACGCCGCGGCTGCGCGAGCGGCTCAAGCGCCACGAGCTGGACCTGGCGCTGGTCTCTACCGCGCAGGACGACCCCACGCCCGTGGTGCGCCGCGAGCCGCTGGTGTGGGTGGGCAAGCACGACGACGACGCCGTGCTGCGCGAACCGCTGCAACTCGCCCTGTCCGACCCCGACACGCTGGATCACCGCGCCGCCTGCGAAGGCCTGGACGCCATCGGCCGCGCCTACCGCGTCGCCTACGCCAGCGGCAGCATCTCCGGCCTGCTGGCCGTGGTGCGCTCAGGCCAGGCGATTGCCGTGCTGACCCAGGCCGCAGTGCCAACCGACCTGCAGGTCCTTCCCACCGGCAACAAACTGCTGCCCCGCCTGCCCGACGTCGGCTTGGCCGTCGCCTTCGACCTGCGAAGACCGCCGCCGCTGGCGGTGGAGTTTGCGGAGCATTTGCAGCGGCAACTTCCGGCGCTGTAGGCGTCCAGCCGGAATCATGCGCTGGCGGTCGCGGCGATGGCGCAGGGTGCTGTTCATCCTCCCGGAAGACTGTCGGTTGACCGGCCATCAGATCGCATCTACATTCTGAAGATGATCACCTGGGACGAGACGAAGCGTCGGGGGAACATCCGGAAGCACAAGATTGATCTTGCTGATCTGGCGCCCATGTTCGACTTCCCAATGATCACGGTGGAAGACGCGCGCGAGAGCTACGGCGAGCTGAGGCTGCAGAGTCTTGGCATGTGGCAAGGACGAGTCGTCTTCTTGGTGTGGACCCCGCGAGGTGATGACACCGCGCACTTGATCTCCTGCCGCTATGCCGACCGCCAAGAAACCGACGACTACTTCCAAGCCCTTTAGTGCCGCAGAGATCGCCGCCGCAAAGGCGGCGGCCGTCGACGCCCCATCGGCGGCGTCCAATGTCAATTGGACGCAGGGCGCAGTGACGCCCGGAGGGGGTGTCACGGCAACCATCGCAGCGCTGCGCCGTAGCCGGGGCCCAGCCAAGAAGCCCGCCAAGGAACAAGTTGCGATTCGGCTTGACCCCGACGTCGTCGGTGCGCTTCGGGCCAGCGGCCCTGGTTGGCAGACCAGGGTGAACGCTGCGCTCAAGGAGTGGTTGGCATCACAGCCACCCAAGCGCAAGGCCCGCCGGCAGAGTGCGGCCTGACGGATGACGATAGATCGCGCAGCCGCGATCTGATTGATCAGTGTGATGCACAAGTTCGATGAGCGGAAGAATGTCTTCGTCGCAACGAAACTGCAGGCCATTCTTGGCCTTGTAGCTGCGCACTTGCGCCATCTGTCGCTTGCCAGGCCTTGTCAAGCCACAAGCGAAATGGCTCGTTCAGGAAAGGCTTTCAGCACCTTTTTGTCCATCGTCACCAACTTGGCATCCAGGCGTTCAGCCAGCGCGACGAATTCACAGTCGCAGGCAGAGCACTCGCTGGCCCGCACCAGCGCCATGACTTCCCGCGAATGCACGTCGAATTCGAATCCCTCCATCAGGGATTCAGCTTCAGCCTGAAGGCTGCAGGCTTGTTCGAAACTCAGCATCTTGCGGCGCATGCAGCCGGCCAGAATGTTCCGGAACTCGCTGCGCCACAGGGGCGGCGCAGCCCATTCCGGCTCTCGCTCCAACAGGGCTTCGGCTGCGGCGGTGAACTCCCCTGGCAGGTACAGGTAGGCCAGCACATTGCTGTCGACCACGATCACTTGCGGCCTGCCCGCTTGGCTGCATCAATGTCCTTCGCGGAGAACTGCACCGGTGGCAGGCCGGCTCTGAGTTCGCGAGCGCGTGCCAGGCGATCGCTCGGCGCCACACGGCCAGCCATCAGCACAGACTCCAGGCACACGATGGCCTCGCTGTTCAAGCTTCGGCGGTGCAGTTCGGCAGCAGCCTTCAGCCGCTCGTACACCGCATCTGGAATGTTCTTCAGGGTCAAGGAGGTCGGCATGGTGAAGATTGTCTTTTGCAACCAAAACGGTTGCATTTTGGATCGCCACGGCACGGCTGGCAATTCGACGCTTAAGAAGCCTCCGCCTCGTGGCACGCCACCCCAATCTTGTTCCCCTCCGGGTTGCGCAAATAGGCGCCGTAGTAATCAGGGTGATAGTGCGGCCGCAGGCCCGGCTCGCCTTCGCAGGTGCCGCCATTCGCCAGGCCGATGGCATGCGCCTGGCGCACCGATTCACGACTGGGGGCGAGGAAGGCGACCATCTGGCCGTTGCCGGGGGCGTGAGGGCCGTCGTGTGGGGCGGCAATCACGAACAGCGGGCGGGGTTGGCCGGGGACTTGCCAGCCGGCCCAAGGGCGTGAGGTATCGACGAAGCGCTGTTGCAGGCCCAGCGAGGCCAGCAATGGCTGGTAGAAGGCGAGGGCTCGCTCGAAGTCCTGCACGCCGGTGAAGTGGTGTGAAAACATGGGGCCATCTTGCCAGCGGCGGGGCGGCAACAATGCGGCTTCCGCCCAACGCCTGCCACGAGACCATCGCCATGCTTCACCAATCACTGCTCCTGCTCCACCTGCTGGCGGCCATGGCCTGGATGGGCGGCATGTTCTTCGCCTATTTCTGCCTGCGCCCGGCGGCGACCGAGGTGCTGGAGCCGCCTCGCCGACTGCCGCTGTGGGTGGCGACCTTCTCGCGTTTCCTGCCGTTCATGGCAGTGGCCGTGCTGGTGCTGCTGGGCTCCGGGTTGGCGATGCTGCTGCCGGTGGGCTTTCGCGCCGCGCCGCCGGGCTGGCACGCCATGTTCACGCTGGGCCTGGTGATGGCCGCGGTGTTTGCCTACCTGTATCTGCTGCTGTTCTCCAGGCTGCGGGCGTTTTGTGACGCATCGGCCTGGCCGGCTGCGGCCCAGGTGCTGAACCGCATCCGCCAGTTGGTGGCGCTGAACCTCAGCCTGGGCGTGCTGGTCGTGGTGGCGGCGGTCTCGGCGCGCTGAGGGGCTTGCTGGCGTGGACGAAGGTGGCAGGGCTGCCAGTTCCTCACCCTAGAGCGCCGCTAGCGCCTGTTGTCCGCCATTTCACACATCACCAGCATGAACTTGGAAACCCTCTTACCGCGCCACAAGTCCGATCTGTCGGCGGCCGAAACAGCAGTCAAGCTAGGCTGGCCCGACGTGGAGCCGATGACCATGCAACTGCTGATGTGGCTGCAGGACATCAACTGGCCTGTCGCCCGAGTGTTAGCGCCCTTTTTTGAACGCATCGGTGCTGACTTGGCGCCATATGTTCGGCAGATTCTCCAGACTCAGGATGATGTCTGGAAGTACTACGTTATCTCGGCGGTCGTCGCCCGCTCCAAGTCACTTGCCGAAGCCCTCGAGGGCGAACTGCGCCGCATCGTCCGGTTTCCAACCGACTCGGAGCGCACAGAAGAGGTCGACCGCGTCGCCGCTGAAGCTTTGGCGCAACTTTGAAACACATGAATGATCTTCCCGTCACGGCGATTGCTTCTGCCGAGACGCAGGCCGCTTCTTGTATCGAACATGCCGCACCATGAGTGACACACCACAATCCTGGTACGCGTTGCGTGATGCGCTCTACGCGGGCGACTTCGACGCTGCGGCCCATCTTCTGGACATGCAGCCGGCCTTGCTGCACCACACCGATGGCATCGGCGAGACCGTGCTTCACTTTTTGGCCGTGGAGAACGCTCTGGACGGTGTGGTGTGGCTTCACGCCCGAGGCGCTGATCTCGACACCAAGAACAAGTTCGGCACGCCGGCGCTGTTCGAGGTCGCGTCGCTGGAATACAAGGACTTGTTCGATTGGTTCCTGGCCAATGGGGCCGACGTCAAGGCCCTCGACGCTGAGGGGCAAGACATCGTGCAGCACCTCCTGGAGTTCGACCGTCAAGACATGGCCGAATGGGTCCGCGGCCGCGGTACCTGACCCTGTAGCCGAGCGCGAGGCAGGCCACCTTCTGGCCTTTGCTTGGCGCATGGGTACCGTCGTGCTGCGCGGCAATGCTGGACAGGGGCCGGCCTGGGACCGCGGACGTATCATCTCGCGTGAGGGTGGCCGCCTACAGCGGATAAAGCGCGCGCGCCGGCTGGCCGTCGGAGGGCTTGCGAGCCACCAGCAAAAACAGCAGCAGCCCCGCCAGCGTGAGCGCGAAGCCGGCCCAGACGGCGGAGAGCAGGCCGTGGCCCTGGGCGATGGTCTGGCCGCCGGCCCAGGCGCCGATGGCGTTGGCCACGTTCAGGGCGGCGAGGTTCATCGCGCCCATCAGCGTTGGGGCGTCGGGCGCGGCCTGGGTGAGGCGGATCTGGATGGTGGGGATCGCAACCATCATCGTGGCGCCCACGGCGAGCATGCCGGCCATCAGCACCCAGGGGTTCTGGCCGCCCACGGCCAGCAGCGCCAGCGCGATGAGCGCGCTGCCGAAGCCCGCTGTCAAACCCTGCGAAGGGTGGCGGTCCGACAGCCAGCCGCCGAAGACGTTGCCTGCCGTCATGCCGACGCCGAACAGGCCCAGCGCGATGGGGATCCAGGACGCGTCCAGCCCGGCGCCGTCCGTCACGAAGGGGCCGATGAAGGTGTAGACCGCGAAGATGCTGGCCACGCCCAGCGCGGCCACGGCCACCATGGCCCACACGGCCGGGCGGTTCAGGGCCCGCAGTTCCTGCAGCACCGGCCCGCCATCCAGCGCGCTGGAGCGGGGCACCAGCAGCCACAGCGCCAGGAACGACAGCACGCCGAGCGCCGACACGGCCAGGTAGGCGTTGCGCCAGCCCAGCGTCTGGCCCAGCAGCGTGGCCAGCGGCGAGCCGAAGATGGTGGCCACCGTCAGCCCGGTCATCACCAGGGCAAACGCCCGCCCGCCCTGGCCGGGGCCGACGATGTAGGACGCGACCACGGCGCCGGCACCGAAGTACGCGCCCTGCGGAATGCCGCTGATGAAGCGGGCCAGCGCGAAGCTGCCCAGGCCGGTGGCCAGCGCCGAGAGCACGTTGCCGACGATGAAGATCGCCATCAGGGCCAGCAGCAGATGCTTGCGGTTCAGCTTGGCGGCCAGGATGGTGATGGCCGGACCGCCCAGCACCACGCCGAAGGCATAAGCCTCGATGGCGTGGGTGGCGCTGGCGAGGTTCAGCCCCAGGCTGGCGGCGAACAACTGCAGGATGCCCATGCTGGCGAACTCGGACGTGCCGATGCAGAAGGTGCCAAGTGCCAGGGCCAGCAGGGTCAGCCGGCGGCGGCGCAGCTGGCGGGCGTCGGTGCAATGGGCCTTGGTGGCCCGGCATTGCGGCTCGTAGGCTTCGTTGAACATGCTGGTCCTCCTAGCGCCTCGCGCTTCCAAACTCGTTGCGAGTCCCTGCACCCAGCACGGCCCACCCATGGGCCACCAGGCCGATGCCCCAGCCCAGCAGCACCCACAGCACCCAGTACGGCGGGCCCGTCCAGAGCAGGTTGATGCCGGCCAGCAGGGCCATGCCCAGCACGAACACCAGCGCATGCACACCGAAGCCGCGCCGTCTTTCAGAAGGGCTGCCGTGTCGTCTCATGTCGGGCTCCTGTCGTGCGCGCTGCGCTCAGCGGACCAGGGCGCGTGCGGCCTCGTCGATGGCCTCGGCCACCGCCACGGGCTGCGAGACATACGCGGCGTGGCTGCCGCGCACCTCCTTGACGGCCGCATTCGCGCGGCCGGCCATCTTGCGTTGCGCGGCCGGCGGGATGATGCGGTCCTCGGTGGACAGCACGTACCAGCTGCTGTGCGTGCGCCAGGCCGGCTGCGTGATCTTGGCCTCGAAGGCCGCCGCAGCCGGCGGGATCTGCGCGGCAGCGAGGAAGGCGGCCTGCGCCGGTGGCAGGTCCTGCGCGAAGGCCTGCGGGAAGATGTTGGCGTCGAAGAACAGGTAGCCATCTTCTGATGGCTGCACCGGTGGCGCGGCGCCGCCGTCGAGCAGTGAGGTGACGGACTCGCCCGCGTCCGGAACGAAGGCCGACACGTAGACCAGCCCCGCCACGTTCGGCACGTTGCCGGCTTCGGTGATGACCACGCCGCCGTAGGAGTGGCCCACCAGCAGGGCCGGGCCGTTCTGCCGCGCCATCACGCGGCGCACGGCCGCCACGTCGGCCGCCAGCGAGGTCAGCGGGTTCTGCACGATGCTGACGGCGTAGCCCTTGGCCCGCAGCAGCTCATGCACACCTTGCCAGCCCGAGCCGTCGGCCCAGGCACCATGAACGAGGACGATGTTTTTCACTTTGGCTTTCTCCTGGGTGGGTGAGGCTTGTTGGGCCTGTTGTGCTGCAGCGGGGGCGACCGCCAGCAGCGGGAGGGCGAGCAGCGCCATCAGGCGCAACAAGCGATGGAGGCGGTTGAAATGCGTCATGTCAGGGCTCCTTGTTGAGGGGTTTGAGGTACAGGCTCAGCGCGCGAGCCAGCCGATGGCCGGTGCATGCAGGCTGTGGATGTAGAGGCGCTGGGCGGTCTCGGTGGCGCCTGTGGTCTGCGGGTAGGCGCCGGTCGGGTCTTGCAGGTCCTCGACGACGCGGCCGTCTTCGGTGATGGCAAAGACGTGGCCGTAGGGCTGGCCCAGCGGCAGCCAGGCGCGCGGCAGCCGCAGCAGCAGCTTGCGCAGGAAGGGGTGTTGCGCGAGGCTGTCGGCCGCCGGGTTGCGCGGCTTGAACAGGCCCACCCAGATGCGGCCTTCGCGGCCGCGCATCAGGTTGTCCGGGTAGCCGGGCAGGTTGTCCAGCAGCACGCGGGCCTGCGGCGTACCTTGCTGCACGTCCAGGTCGCGCGCGGCCAGGTCCAGCTTCCAGACCCGGTAGCGGCCGGTCTCGGCGACGAACAGCGACTGCCCGTCCGCCGAGAGCGCCAGGCCGTTGGCAAACGAGAAGCCCCGGGCGACCACGCGCGTGCTGCGTGCCACCGGGTCGTAGGCCAGCACGCGGCCGGTGGCGGCCTGCTCCAGGATGTCCAGCACGCTGGCCTCGTAGGTGCCGCCCCATTGCGAAGGCGCGAAGCGGCCCGAGGCATCGGTGAAGTACACCGTGCCGTCCGGTGCGACCACCACTGAGTTGGCATAGCGGATCGGGTCGTCCGGGCTCACGTGGTCGGCCAGCACTTCCACCTTGCCGTCCGTGCCGATGGCGAGCAGCCCGCGCATCGCATCGGCGGCCAGCAGCCGGCCCTGGCGGTCGAAGTCGAAGCCCAGCACCCGCCCGCCCGTGCGGGCCAGCACCTCGCGCTGGCCGCCATCGGCGTCCATGCGCAGCAGCGTGCCGCTGGTCATCGCGGCGTAGAGCTTGCCGTCCGGCCCGAACGCGATGTGCTCGGGGCCGTACTCGGTGCCGATGTCCAGGGCGTGCAGCCCGGCCAGGCGGGTGTTCGCGGCATGGGGCCCCACGTAGCCGGGCGGCGTGGGCGCTGGCCAGGCCACCGGCTCTGCCGGCACCGGCCACAGGCAGAGGTAGGCCACGGCGGCGGCCACGACCACGGCGACCACGCCGGCCAACCGCCTGGCCATGGACCGGTGTTTTGTCGGCAGCGGCGGGCGCGGGCCCAACCCGTGCACGGCCCTGGTGTTGGTGGTGCTCACGTTCTGCCTCCTTGAGCGTGGACGAAGGAGCCGTGGAAGCCCAGCGGGATGGCCGCAGGCACCTCCACCGAGGCCAGCAGCGCCATCGTGCGAGCGTCCAGGATGGCCAGCGCCGAACTGCGCTGCTGCTGGCTGCAGCCCACCGAGAGCAGCACGCCCTCGTCCTCGTCGGTGCCGCCGGGCCTGGCGACGAACACCGGCTCGCCGTAGATGCGTTCGCCGTCGCTGAAGCTGCGGCCCATGCCGCTGTGCAGGTCCACCTTGACGATGGACGAGGTGTAGCCGCCGCTGCCGTCAGCTGCCGCGGGGCCGTCGGCCGCGCCCCAGGCGAAGCGGTAGTCGCTGCCGCTGTGCCGGCGGTAGTGGATGCAGGGGAACTCGAAGCCGGCTTCGCTCAGCGTCTGCAGCTCGGCGCGTGGCTGGCCCGGCCGCATCGTGATGCGCACCAGCGAGGGCCGCAGGTCCGGCAGCCGCTCGACCATGCGGGCCACGCGCAGGTCTTCCATGATCGCGGCGTCCGGATAGGCCAGCACGTCCAGCACCGTCTCGCTGCCACGCTCGAAGGCGTTGACGGCGTGGAAGACGAACATCGCGTCGGTTTCGTATTCGGTCGTGGCGCCGGTCGCGCGGTCCATCACCACCAGCCGCGTGCCGTCCTGCGGGCGCCACTCGAAGTGGTCGATGTAGCCGCGGTTGGACCACAGCATGGCCAGCGGCTTCACCGAGAAGGGGTGGGCCAGCAGCACCGCGCGCGAGGGCGTGAGGCCGAAGGAATGCAGGTAGGGCACGCGCTCGGTCCGCCAGGACCCGATGACCCGGCGCGTGTGCTCGCCGTCGCCATGTTCGTAGAGCGAGACGACCCCACCGCTGCTGCCGAAGTTGGTCGCCAGGTTCACGACCTGGCGCCGCGCGAAGTCACGGTGCGGGTGCGCGCTCATCAGCGTGCCGGCCAGCCCGTCCTGTGCATAGGGCCGCACGCCCAGCGAGCGCAAGGTGGCCGCGTCGATGCGCAGTTGCTGCGCACCTTCGGTCATCGCGACCAGCTCGTCGCCCATCTGCACGATGTTGACATTGGTGTTGTCGGTGCTGCGCTGCACCGGCTGCAGCAGGCGCTGCCAGGGCGTGCGGCCGGTGGGTGTGCCAAACGAGGAGCGCTGCGCCCGTCCGGCCGCCACCTCGCGCGCGGCCTCGCTGTCCAGCAGGCGCGACTGGAAGCTCACTGCGCCGCTGCCGATGCGGAAAGCGTAGACCTGGCCCAGCCCGTCGAACCAGTGGCGGGCCTGCCAGTCGCCTTGGGCGAACACGGCCGGGCAGGTGCGCAGCAGGTCACCCCGCAGCCAGGCGGGCACCTTGCCGGTGACGGCGGCCTCGCGCGGCTGGTGCACATCGGGCGAGCGCCGGAACGGCGCCATCGACTCGATCTCACGGAAACGGGTTTGGACCTGAGGCATGACGTCGCTGCTCCGAGCTGGGAGGACGTCGGGATTGTTTTGCCGCGTGGTGGACCGGAGCTGAAGCTATCCTGAAGCTTTCCTGATGCGCCGGGTTTCAGAGATTTAGACTCGGTGCACCCACCTTCCCCAGGAGCTTGCAACGATGCCTGCTTCGGCCGCACCGGTTCGTTATCGCTTTGGCCGCTTCGAGCTTCAGCTCGACGAGCGGCGGCTGCTGAGCGCGGGGGCCGCCGTGGCGCTGCGCCCGCTGGCGTTCGACGTGCTGACCGTGCTGGTGGAACGCGCCGGGCATCTGGTGACCAAGACCGAACTGCTGCGGCGGGTCTGGGGCCAGGTGGTGGTCGAAGAGAACGCGCTGCAGGCGCATGTTTCAGCGCTGCGCAGGGTGCTGGGGGTGCCGGCCATCGCCACCGTCAGCGGGCAGGGCTACCGGTTCACGCTGGCCACGGCGCCGGTCGAGGCACTGCCCGCGCCGGCCACGCCGCACAACCTGCCGCACGCGTTGACGAGCTTCATCGGCCGCGAGCGCGAAATCGCCGACATCCGGCGCTGGCTGGAAAGCACGCGGCTGCTGACCTTGACTGGCGCAGGTGGGTGCGGCAAGACGCGGCTGGCGCTGGTGGTGGCCGGCGCCATGCTGGAGCAGCATCCCGATGGGGTCTGGCTGGTCGACCTGGCGCCGCTCGGTGACCCGAAGCTGGTGCCCTGGGCCGTGGCCAAGGCGCTGGCCATCCAGGCGCCACCGGGTCAGGAGATTGCCGACACGCTGATCGGCTGGCTGGCGTCGCGCCGCGTGCTGCTGGTGCTGGACAACGCGGAGCACCTGCTCGATGCCTGCGCGCAGCTGGCCGACCGGCTGCTGCGCCAGTGCGCCCGGCTCGCACTGCTGGTCACCAGCCGCGAACGGCTGGGCATCGAGGGCGAGCTGAACTACCGGGTGCCGTCGCTGTCGATGCCAGCCGATGACGCCAGCGACGGCCTGCTGGCCAGCGAGGCCGTGCGCCTGCTGGTCGACCGCGCCAGGCTGCAGCGGCCGGACTTCGAGGCCACTGCCGCCGACGCCCCCGCGCTGGCGGCCATCTGCCGCCGCCTCGACGGCATCGCGCTCGCGATCGAGCTCGCTGCGCCGCGCGTGCGCGTGATGTCGCTGGAGGCCTTGAGCCAGCGCCTCGACGACCGTTTCCGTGTGCTGACCGAAGGTTCACGCACGGCGCTACCGCGGCATCGCACGCTGCGCTCGCTGATCGACTGGAGCCACGAACTGCTGAGCGGGCCCGAGAAAGCCGTGCTGCGCCGCGCGTCGGTCTTTGCCGGCGGCTGGACGCTGGCGGCGGCCGAGCAGATCGCCAGCGGCGAAGGCGTGGCGCCCGGCGACCTGCTGGACCTGCTGGCCGCGCTGGTCGACAAGAACCTCGTCATCACCCAGGCGACCCAGGCGACCGATGGCGACCCCCGGTTCAAGATGCTGGAGACGGTGCGCCACTACGCGCAGGACCGGCTGCGCGAAAGCGGCGAGGAAGTGGCGGTGCGCGACCGCCATGTCCAGTACCTGATCGGCCTGGCCGGTGCGCTGGACGGTTCGCTCGACGCGGTCTTGCAGCAGACGCTGCCGCAGCTGGATGCCGAGCAGGACAACCTGCGCGCGGCCCTGGCCTGGTGCGAAGGCGAGCCCGCCCGTGCCGTGCAGGGCCTGCGGCTCGCGAGCCTTCTCGTCACGTTCTGGCAGACGCGCGGCAACTATGGCGAGGGCGTGGGGTGGCTGGGGCGCCTGCTGGCGCTGGCGCCGGCCGACGAACGCGGCCCGGCCCGCGCGATGGCATTGCACGGGGCCGGCGCGCTGGTGGCCTTCAACGGCGACCAGGCCGCGGCGGAGGCCAGGCTGCGGGAGGCGGCCGACCTGTGGCAGCAACTGGGCGACCGCCAGCGGCTCGCGGCCTCGCTCGCCAACCTGGCGGAAGTGCTGGCCTACAGCAGCGAGCTGGTGGCGGCACGGGCCATGGCCGAGGAGGCCTTGTCGATCGCGCGCGAGTTCTGTGACCTGCGGACCATCTCGTTTGCGCTGGCCGTGCTGGCGCAATCGTCCTTGTCGTCCGGTGACCTGCCCACGGCAAGAACCTGGCTGTCGCAGTGCCTGGCGGTCGCTCGCAGCATCGGGCCGTGGAATACCGCGGCCACGCTGACGATGTGGTCGCTGCTGATGCAGGAACTCAAGGACCTCGAGGCTTCCCGGGCCGCGTTGCAGGAGAGCCTGCAGGGCTTTATCGCGTTCGGCGACCGTGGTGGCGTGGCCTACGCGCGGATGCAGCTGGCGAAAGTCGCGCAGGACCTCGGGGACCTGCCCGCCGCGAGGGCGGAATTGCGCCGGGCCTTCGATGGGCTGCCGCGCGGGCAGTACAACGAGTTGCTGGAATGGCTGGACGTGTTTGCGGGCGCGCTGGAGGTGCCCGGCCACGCTGTCGCTGCAGCGGGCGTGTGGGGCTGCGTGCAGCGCCACCGGGAAGAGCGGGCCCTGTTCTCGATGCGCCCCGCGCGGCTGCAGCGCCTGCGCGAGGCCGCGCGACACGCCCTCCAGGACGACGACGCCTTCGACCGTGCCTGGCAGGAAGGCCGCAGATGGTCGCTCGAAGAGGCCCGGGAGCAAGCCCGCAGCCTGCTGGCCGTGGGCGACTGAAGCCGCCGCTGCTCGCCAAACGCCAGGCGCCAGCTGCCTCTGATGAAGCCACCCCCTGCCTGGCGGCATGGCTTCAGCTGCCGGCTTCGGCCTCCGGGGCATGGCATGCCAACCCGATCTTGTTGCCCTCCGGATCACGCAAATACGCGCCGTAATAGTCGGGGTGATAGTGCGGGCGCAGGCCGGGCTCGCCTTCGCAAGTGCCGCCATTCGCCAGGCCAATGGCATGCGCCTGGCGCACCGCCTCGCGGCTGGGCGCGAGGAAGGCCACCATCTGGCCGTTGCCGGGGGCATGGGTGCCGTCGTGCGGTGCGGCAATGACGAACAGCGGGCGGGCTTGGCCGGGCACCTGCCAGCCGGCCCAGGGGCGCGAAGGATCGACGAAGCGCTGCTGCAGGCCCAGCGAGGCCAGCAGCGGCCGGTAGAAGGCCAGGGCGCGCTCGAAGTCCTGCACGCCGGTGAAGTGGTGGGAAAACATGGCGCCATCTTGCCAGCCGCGGGCCGGCAACAATGCGGCTCCTGCCCAACGCCTGCGAAGAGACCACCACCATGCTTCACCAATCACTGCTCCTGCTGCATTTGCTGGCGGCCATGGCCTGGATGGGCGGCATGTTCTTCGCCTACTTCTGCCTGCGCCCGGCGGCCGCCGAGGTGCTGGAGCCACCACGGCGGCTGCCGCTGTGGGTGGCGACCTTCTCGCGTTTCCTGCCATACATGGCAGTCGCCGTGCTGCTGTTGCTGGGCTCGGGGCTGGCCATGCTGCTGCCGGTGGGCTTTCGCGCCGCGCCGCCGGGCTGGCATGCCATGTTCACGCTGGGCCTGGTGATGGCCGCGGTGTTCGCCTACCTGTACCTGCTGCTGTTCCCCAGGCTGCGGGCGTTCTGCGATGCCTCGGCCTGGCCGGCTGCGGCCCAGGTGCTGAACCGCATCCGCCAGTTGGTGGCGCTGAACCTCGCGTTGGGCGTGCTCGTGGTGGTGGCCGCAGTGTCGGCGCGCTGAGGCCGCGGGCCGGTGCCTGCGGCATCGGCCGGGCTCACACTGGCGTGGGGGGCTCGAACGCCCGCATGGGCGGCGGCGGCCCTGTGTGTCTGCTGACCTGGGTGACGCTCAGCTGGCCGGTGCAGCCCTGGGCCAGCGCCGAGGTGCCGATGTCGCGCGTCAGCACGTTCGGATTGCCGTGGCCGCAGCAAATCGGCGATTCGCCCGCCAGCTCTGGTTGCGGGTCGAACCAGGCGCCTGTGGGCAACTGCACGACCCCTTGCAGCACGCCCTCGTCCAGCCGCGCGGCGGCCAGGCAGGCGCCGCGGTGGTTGTGCAGGCGCACCAGGTCACCGTCGGCGATGCCGCGCGCCGCGGCGTCCTGCGGGTGCAGGCGGCAGACCTCGCGGCCATGCCGCTTGGCCGACTGGCTGTGGGCACCGAAATCCAGCTGGCTGTGCAGCCGGGTGGCGGGTTGGTTGGCCAGCAGCACCAAGGGGTGTGCTGGCGTCGGGGCTTCGCTGGGCGGCAGCCAGGCCGGATGGCCGGGGCAGTCCGGCAGGGCGAAGCCGGCCAGCACCGATGAGCTGAGCTGCACCTTGCCGCTGGGCGTGGGCAAGGGATGGCCGGTGGGATCCCGGCGGAAGGCGCCGATGATGCCGCCGTCGTCGGGCAGCTGGGGCAGGGCCAGTTCGCCGGCTTGCCAGAAGCTGTCGAAATCAGGCGCCGGCAGGCCGTGTTCGGCCAGCGCGGCCTGGGTGGGTGAATAGAGGTGCCTCAACCAGCCGTGCACGTCCCGGCCTTCGGTGAAGGCCTGGCGCGCGCCCAGCCGCTCGGCCAGGTCGGTGAAGATGGCGTAGTCGTCGCGTGCCTGGCCCCAGGGTGTGGCCACGCGGTGCATGGCCACCAGCAGCGGGTCGGTCGGCGCGGCGCCGATGTCCTCGCGTTCCAGCGTCATGGTGGCCGGCAGCACGATGTCCGCATGGCGGGCCGTTGCGGTCCAGGCGCTTTCGTGCACGACCAGGGTGTCCAGCCGCGCGAAGGCCTGCTTCAGCCGGGCCAGGTCCTGGTGGTGGTGGAAGGGGTTGCCGCCGGCCCAGTAGGCCAGGCGGATGTGCGGGTAGCGGTGGGTGGCGCCGTTGTACGCAAAGGGCTCGCCGGGGTGCTGCAGCATGTCGGCGATGCGCGCCACAGGGATGAAGTCCTGCACGCTGTTGCGGCCCTGCGGCAGTGCGGCGACCGGCACGGCATTGCGGCAGCGGCCATAGTGGGCGAGCGCGCCCAGCGCATAGGCGAAGCCGCCACCGGGCAGGCCCAGCTGCCCCAGCACGCAGGCCAGCACCGCGCCCATCCACACCGGCTGCTCGCCATGCTCGGCCCGCTGCAGCGCATGGGCCACGCCGACGAGCACGCGCTTGCCCGGCAGTGAAAGCGCCAGCGCGGTGATGGCCTCGGCGCGCCAGCCGGTCAGCGGGGCGGCCCAGGCGGCGGACTTGGGTGTGCCGTCCTGCTCGCCCATCAGGTAAGGCAGGAAGTCCTCCCAGCCTTCGGTCCAGCCGGCCAGGAAGGCGCGGTCGTGCAGGTCGTGGGTGACGAGGGTGTGGACCAGCGCCAGCATCAGCGCGGTGTCGCTGCCGGGCTGCAGCGGGCGCCATTCCGGGCAGGCCTCTTCGGGCAGGTCGGCACGCAGTGGGCTGATGTTGACGAAGCGGCAGCCGCGTGCCGCGGCGCGTTGCATGGCCTCGCGTTCGATGTGCCGGCTCACGCCGCCGCCGGCCACGCGCGAATTGCGCAAGGCCATGCCGCCGAAGGCCAGCACGATGTCGGTGTGCGCAGCCACCTGGTCCCAGGTGACGTGGCGGCGGGCCACTTCATCCATCGGGCCCAGCACATGCGGCAGGATGACTTGCGCGGCGCCGGAGCTGTAGCTCGTGACCGAGCGCACGTAGCCGCCCAGCGCGGTGTTGAGGAAGCGGTGCACCTGGCTCTGGGCATGGTGGAAGCGGCCCGCGCTGGACCAGCCGTAGGAGCCGCCGAACACCGCCTGTGGGCCATGCACGTCCCGCATGCGGCGCAACTCCGCGGCCAGCCGGTCCAGCACCTCGGGCCAGTCCATCGCCACGAAGCGGTCGTCGCCACGCCGCGTGTCCGGCCCCGGCCCGTCCGCCAGCCAGCCGCGGCGCACCATGGGCCGGGTGACACGCGCCGGGTGGTGCAGCGCGCTGGCCATGTTGTCCAGCAGCGGGTTGGGGTCGGGGTCGCCGGGGTGCGGCCTGAGCATCAGGCGGCCGTCCCGCCAGGCGGCGGAGAAGGCGCCCCAGTGCGCGCTGTGCGGCCGCCAGGGGCCGTCGGCCGGCGCTGCGGCGGTGCCGTGGTCGCTCACCTGGCCACCTCTTGCGCGCCCGTCGCCAGCGGGGCACCCGGCTGCGCGCTCCATTCGCTCCAGGAGCCGGGGTAGAGCAGGCCTTCGGCCAGGCCGGCATGGGCCAGCGCCAGCAGGTTGTGGCAGGCCGTCACGCCAGAGCCGCATTGGTGGATCACCTCGGCCGCATCCTGCGCGCCCAGCAGCGCCAGCCATTCGGTGCGCAGCGCGTCTGCGGGCTTGAAGCGGCCATCGGCGGCCAGGTTGTCGCGGAAGAAGCGGTTGCGGGCGCCGGGAATGTGGCCGCCCACCGGATCCAGCGTTTCGTTCTCGCCGCGGTAGCGGTCGGGCGCGCGGGCATCGGCGATGAAGGGTGAGGCTTCGGCCACCGCCACGCGCAGCGCGGCGTGGTCGATCTGCTTGACCAGGCTGGGTCGCAGCGCAAAGCGTTCGGCGGGGGGCTGGGCCTGGGCCGGGCCGCTGGCCAGTGGCAGGCCGGCGGCGGTCCAGGCCGCAAGCCCGCCGTCGAGCACCGACACCTCGGCATGCCCGACCCAGCGCAGCATCCACCACAGCCGCGCGGCAAACATGCCGCCGCTGCGGTCGTATGCCACCACCGGCCGCGAACCGTCCAGGCCCAGCGCGGCCAGTGCCTGGGCGAAGGCTTCCGGCGTGGGCAGCGGGTGGCGGCCGTTGCGGCCGGTCTTGGGCGCGCTCAGCACGCGCTCCAGGTCCACATGCAGCGCGCCGGGAATGCGGCTGCTCAGCCAGGCCTGGCGGCCGGCGTCGGGCTGGGCGAGGTCGAAGCTGGTGTCCAGCACCACGGGGCGCTGGCTTTCGGGTGCCTGCAAAGCCTGGGCAAGCGTGTCGGCGGTGATGAGCGGCAGGGTCATGGCGGCGTCATGGCAGATGGGGGAGAGCCGGTGGCCGCGGCAGCAGCCGGCCGGGGTTGAAGGTGATTTGCGGGTCCAGCGCCTGCTTCAGGCGCTGCATCAGCTCGATGGCCACCGGCGGCTTGAACTGCAGCAGCTCGGCCTGTTTCTGCCGGCCGATGCCGTGCTCGGCGGAGATGGTGCCGCCCAGGTCCACGGCGAGGCCGTGCACCAGCGCATGCAGCGCCGGTGCGAGCGCACGGAACGCGTCGTCCGGCATCTGCAGCGGCTTGCTCTGGTTGTAGTGCAGGTTGCCGTCGCCCACATGGCCGAACGCGGCGATGCGGATGCCCGGCACGCGGGCCTGCAAGGCGGCGCCGGCCTGGGCCAGGAAGGCGGGGATGCGCGAGACCGGCACGGCGATGTCGTGCTTGATCGACGGACCCTCGCGCCGCTGGGCTTCCGACAGGTGCTCGCGCAGCGCCCACAGCGCCTGGGCCTGCGCCTGGCTTTCGGCGCGCACGGCGTCCAGCACTTCGGCCGCGGCCATCGCGTCGGCCAGCGTGTCTTCCAGCACCGGGCCCGGGTCGAGGCGCTGCGAGGTTTCGCAGACTTCGAACAGCACGTGCCACGCTGCATCGGTCGCCAGCGGCGCGCGCATGCCGGGCAAGGGGTGGGCCAGCACGATCTGCAAGGCGGTGGCGCTGACCAGCTCGAAGGCGGTGACGCGCTCGCCCAGCGCCTCGTGCAGCCGGCGCAGCAGCGCCACCGCGGCGGCCGGCGTGGGCACGCCGGCCCACACGGTGCAGCGCTGCCGCACGGATGGCCGCAGCCGCAGCGTGGCGGCGGTGATGATGCCCAGCGTGCCTTCGGCGCCGATGAACAGCTGCCGCAGGTCGTAGCCGGTGTTGTCCTTGCGCAGGCTGCTCAGGCCATGCCAGATGCGGCCATCGGCCAGCACGACCTCCAGGCCCAGCACCTGCTCGCGGGCCACGCCGTAGCGCAGCGCCTGCTCGCCGCCGGCATTGGTGGCCAGCACGCCGCCGATGGTGGCGCTGCCTTCCGAGGCGAGGGAGAGCGCGAACAGCCGGTCGTGCGCGGCCGCTGCGGCTTGCACCTCGGCCACGGTGCAGCCGGCTTCGACGGTGAGGCTGTCGTCGTCCACATCGACCTGCCGCACCTGGCGCATCCGGCGCAGGCTGAGCAGCAGCTCGGTGCCGCTGTCGTCCGCCGTGGAGGCGCCGACCAGGCCGGTGTTGCCGCCCTGCGGCACCAGCGCCACGCGGTGGCGTGCGCAGGCCTTCACCACCGCGGCCACCTCGTCGCGGCAGCCCGGGCGCACGACGGCCAGCGCCCGCCCGGGGTACTGGCCGCGGTACTCGTGGTCGTAGGAGGCGAGGTCGGGCGGGTCGCGCAACACGTGGGCGGCGCCGACGATGGCCGCCAGTTCGGCCAGCAGGCGGGCCGTCATGCCGCTGGCGTGCGCACCGGCGCCGGCACGCGCGCCAGGCCGAGGTGGTCGCGCAGCGTGGGGCCGCCATAGGCCGCGCGGAACAGGCCGCGACGCTGCAGCTCCGGCACCACCTCGGAGGCGAAGTCCCGCAGGCCACCGGGGAAGTAGGGCGGCATGATGTTGAAGCCGTCGGCCCCGCCTTGCTCGAACCAGTCCTGCAGCGCATCGGCCACCTGGCCGGCCGTGCCCCAGACGATGCGGTGGCCACGTGCGCCCGCCACCAGGTGGTACAGCTCGCGCAGGCTCAGGTTCTCGCGGCGAGCCAGGTCGGTCAGCAGTCGGGCCCGGCTCTTGATCTGGTCGGACTCGGGCAGCTCGGGCAGCGGGCCGTCCAGCGGGTAGCCGGAGATGTCGTAGCCCAGGCGCTCGGAGAGCAGCGAGATGGCGTTGCTGCTGTCCACCCACTGCTGCAGCTGCGCGTAGCGGCCCTTGGCCTCGGCCTCGGTGCGGCCGATGACCGGGAACACGCCAGGCATCACTTTCAGGTCGCCCGGCTGCCGGCCGTGCTGCGCCAGCCGCCCCTTGAGGCTTTGCATGAAGGCCTGGGCCTCGACCAGCGTCTGTTGCGCCGTGAACACCACGTCGGCAGTGGCGGCGGCCAGGTCCTGCCCGGGCTCGGACGAGCCGGCCTGGATGATGACCGGGTGGCCTTGCGGCGAGCGCGCCACGTTGAGCGGGCCCTTGACCTGGAAGTGCTTGCCGGCGTGGTCGATGGTGTGCTGCTTTGCCGGGTCGTGGTAGCGGCCGCTGGCCTTGTCCATCGGGAAGGCGTCGTCGTCCCAGCTGTCCCAGAGCTTGCGCACGACCTCGACGAATTCGGCCGCGATCTCGTAGCGCTCACCGTGCGCCGGGTGCTGGCCGCGGCTGAAGTTCGCGGCCGAGCGGTCATAGGAGGTGGTCACCACGTTCCAGGCTGCGCGGCCGCCACTGAGGTGGTCCAGCGAGGCGAACGAGCGGGCCACGTGGAAGGGCTCGCTGTAGGTGGTGGACACGGTAGCGGCCAGGCCGATGCGCTGGGTGGTGACCGACAGCGCCGAGAGCAGCCCCAGCGGTTCGTAGCGCACGACCATCGACGGGTGCGCGTCTGGCGTGCTGGTCAGGCCGTCGGCCAGGAACAGCATGTCGAAGCAGGCCTGCTCGGCGATGCGGGCGATCTCCTGGACCAGCGGCAGGTTGTGGTTGCCCACGGCTGCATCCGGATGGCGCCAGCCGGCCACGTGGTGGCCCACCACCTGGAGAAAGAGGCCGAGGTGCATGTGTTTGTCAGTGCTCATGGGGCGGTGTTCAAGGCAAGTGGGTGGGTGGCCGGGCGCAGCAGCACCTCGAACAGCGCGCGCAGGTCGGCCGTGCTGGCCAGGTCCTGCACGCGGTCGGGCACTTCGCGCCAGGCGGCGGCGTCATCGGTGGCGCTGCGGAACTTGGCGCGGCTGTCGCCTGCGCCTTCGGGCCTGCTGACGCGCTCGCACAGCGTTCGGCCGTCGTCCAGCGTGACGACGACTTCGGCGTAGCGGTGGGCGGGGTCGGTGCCGACGCGCGGGGCATCGTCGTCGATGTGGGTGTGGATCAGCGGCAGGCGCGCGGCCAGGTCCGCTGCCAAGGGCGCATCCGAAAACGCCTGCAGCGGCAGCGCGCCACGCCACAGCGCCAGCGCCACCACGTAGGGCAGGCTGAAGCGGCCCTCGACGCCATTGGCCGGCGGGCTGCGGCGCAGCGGCGCGTCGCTGCCGGGCGGCATGTGCACGACCACCGACTGCACGCGCGCCAGCGACGGGCCCAGTTGCGCATGCAGGCGCAGCGCGGCGTCTGCCGCGTGATGGGTGGCATTGCAGCAGGCATGCTGTTTGAACGACAGGCCAGGCAGCGCCAACTGCCAGGGCGCGCCCCAGCCTTGCAGCAGCCGCTCCGGCTGCGCGCCGCTGCCGCCGAAGATCCGGATGAAGCCGCGCGGGCCGTCCAGCGCCTGGCTGCTGCCCTGCAGGCCTGCCTGCGCCCACAGCGCCGCCTGCAAGCCGGCGCGCGCGGCCAGCGCCGCATGCAAAGGCTTGGCCTCGGAGCCGAACTGCACCTGCAGGCCTTGCGCCTGCGTCGCGCCCAGGCCAATGGCAACGGCTGTCTGCGCCGGCGTGAGCTGCAGCAGATGGGCGCAGGCGACGGCGGCGCCCACACCGCCCAGCGTGGCCGTGTGGTGCCAGCCGGCTTCGTAGGCCTGGGTGCCGGTGGCCAGGCCCAGCCGCGCCATCGCTTCCAGGCCGACGGCGTAGGCCGCCAGCACGGCCTGGCCGTTGCTGCCTTGCGCGCCGGCCAGCGCCAGCACTGCCGGCAGGATCACCGTGCTCGGATGGCCGCGCACGCTGGCGTGCACGTCGTCGAAATCCAGCGCATGGCCGGCGCAGGCGTTGCGCATGGCAGCGCTCACCGGGTCGGCATGCTGGCCGCGGCCAAAGACGGCGCAGGGGCCGCCGCCTGAGGCGAGGCCGGCTTCCAGGTGCACCACTGCCGGGTCGTTCGCACCGGCCAATGCGCAGGCGAGGAAGTCCAGCAGGCCTTGGCGGGCGAGCCGCGCCAGCTGCGGGTCGTTCAGCGGTTCGCTGGCCACCACGGCCTGCGCCAGGCCTTCGGTCAGGGAAAGAGCGTCAGGGGTCTGGCTCATGTTGACCTCAGGCCAGGGCCGGCGTGGCCCGGCGGCGCAGCGCCAGCACCAGCGAAGCGATGGCCGCGGCCATCAGCACCAGCGTCAGCGGGCGCGACAGGTACTGGCTCAGGTCGCCTTGCGCGACGACCAGCGCGCGCCGCAGGTTGGTCTCCAGCATGTCGCCCAGCACGAAGCCCAGCACCAGCGGGCCCAGTGGCACCGAGAGCTTGCGCAGCACCCAGCCCAGCAGGCCGAAGGCCAGCATGACCCACACGGGGTAGAGGTCGTTGGCCGTGGCGTAGGCGCCCAGGCAGCAGGTGATGGCGATCAGCGCGGCCAGCAGCGGCCGCGGCACCAGCGCCAGGCGAGCCCACATCCTGGCACCCAGCAGGCCGACGGCCACCATCACCGGCACGCCGATCAGCAGCGAGGCGAACACGGCGTACGGCACCTCCGGGTGCTTGGAAAACAGCAGCGGACCGGGCTGGATGCCGTGGATGGTCAGCGCGCCGCCGAGCACCGCGGCGGTGCTGGAGCCGGGAATGCCCAGCGCCAGCAGTGGCGCCAGCGCGCCGGGCACGGCTGCGTTGTTGGCCGCCTCAGGCGCCGCCACGCCTTCCGGGTGGCCCTTGCCGAAGCGCTCGGGTTCCGACGAGGTGCGGCGCGCGTCGCTGTAGGCCACCAGCGACGCGATGACGGCGCCAGCACCAGGGATCACGCCGATCACGAAGCCGATCACCGAGCTGCGCACGATGGTGCGCATCAGCTTCCGGTAAAGCGACAACGGCACGCCCAGCAGGCCGTGCAGGCCGGTCACCTCGGGGGCGGGCAGCGCGCTTTCCTCGGCCATCACCAACACTTCCGACATGGCATAGAGGCCCGTGAGCGCGACCACCAGCGGAATGCCGTCCATCAGCGCCGGCACCACGGCGAAGCGCGGCTCGCCGCTGACCAGGTCAATGCCCACCGTGGTCAGCAGCAGGCCCAGGCCGACGGCAACCAGCCCGTGCGCCAGCGAGGCGCCGCCCAGGCCGGCGGCCAGCGTGAGCCCCAGCAGCGAGAGCATGAAGAACTCGCTGGGCCCGAAGTTCAGCGCGTACTCGGCCAGCGGCACTGCGCTGAAGATCAGCATCACCGCGCTCAGCAGCGCGCCAATGCCGGAGGCGACGATGGAGATGTGCAGCGCGGTGGCGGCCTCGCCGCGCCGCGCCATCGGGTAGCCGTCCCAGGAGGTGGCCACCGCGGCGGCCTCGCCGGGCATGTTCAGCAGGATGGCGGTGATCGCGCCGCCGTACTCCGCGGCCACGTAGATCGCCACCAGGAAGATGATGGAGATCTTCGGGTCCATGCCGTAGGTGAAAGGCGTGATCAAGGCGATGGTCATCACCGGGCCGACGCCGGGCAGGGCGCCAATGAGGTACCCGATCAAGGTGCCCAGCAGGATGGCGAGCAATGGCGTGAGGTGCAGGCTGTGCCAGAGGGCCTGGCCGAGGAGGTCGAGCATGGAGGGTCTCGCAGTGGCGGCCGCGCGGGGCGGCTGCGGGGTGGTCAGGGTGCTGTCAGAGCGGCAGTTGCAGCAGCCGGCCGAAGATGAGCCAGAGCGTGGCGGCCAGCACCAGGCTGCCGCCCCACAGCCACCGCGGCCGGCGCTCGCCGAGCAGGAATTGCAGCCCGACGGCGAACAGCGCGAACAGGCCCCAGGCGCTGCCAGGCACGGCCTGCGCCGGTCCCCACAGGACCACCATCAACACGACGGCCAGGCCGGTGCCCAGCGTGGCCAGCGGTTGTGGCCAGTGCAGCGGCAATGCGTCCAGGCCGCGCCAGGTGCGCCAGCCCACCACCGTGCCGGCCAGCGCCAGCCCCACGGCGACCAGGGCCGGGAAGGTGCCGGCGCCGATGTCACCCGGTTGCGGCGCATGCAGCAGGTCCAGGCTGCCAGCCAGGAAGGCGGCCGCCACCAGCCAGCTCAGCAGCACGGTGAGTGCTGCGGTCGGCCCTGGGGGGAGTGACCAGGTCGTGCCGGGTTTGCCGCTTGCGTCTGCTGCCGCAGTGCTGGCGGGCCCTGGCTGGCGCTCGTCGGGCAGGGGCGCGTTCACTTTTCCAGCCCCAGGGCCTGCAGCCAATGGCCCGTGAGGGCATCCTGCTTGGCGATGAAGGCGGTGTATTCCTGCGTGGCCTGGAAGCCGTCCATCAGGCTGCTTTCCTTCATGTACTGCTTCCACGCAGCGTTCTGCAGGCCTTTTTGCACCGCGGCCACCAGGCGCTGCATGACTTCGGCTGGCAGCCCGGCCTTGCCAAACAGGCCGCGCACCTGCATCCAGTTCGGGTCCACGTTGAAGCCGGCCTCGCCGTAGGTCGGCACATCCGGGAAGGCGTCGATGCGTTTGTCGCCCAGCACGCCCAGTGGCCGAACCCGCTTGGCCTCGGCGAACTGCAGCACCGTCTGGGGGTTGTTGCTGGTGCCTGAAAGCGTGCCGCCCAGCAACGCGGTCAGGTGCTCGATGCCGCCCTGGTAAGGCACCCAGTTGAACTTGAAGCCCGCTGCCTGGGCCAGCATGTGGGTGTGGATGTTGTGCGCCGAGCCCGGCGCGCCCTGGCCGCCAATGCTCAGCAGCGGGTTGGCGCTGCGCGCGGCGGCGGCGAAATCCTTCAGCGTGAGCCAGGGCGAGTCGGCACGCACCACGGTCATGAAGGTCTCGCGCTGCACGCGGGCGATCCAGCTGAAGTCGCTCAGCTTGTAGGTCTGCCTGGCCGTGGTGCGCAGGATGGACAGGTGCGACACCGTGTTCACGCCCAGCGTGTAGCCGTCTGCCGGTGCGGCCGCGATGCTGGCCATCTGCACCAGGCCGTTGCCGCCGACCTTGCTGACCACCGCCACCGGCTGGCCCAGTTCCGGCTCCAGGATGCGCGCCAGTTCCCGGGCGTACACGTCGGCAGCCGAGCCAGGCGCCGTGTGGCAGAGCAAGGTGATCGGCTTGTTGGGGTAGTCGGCGCGTGCGTGTCCGCTGAGCGGCGCGGCGGCGGCGGCAAGCCCGCCCAGCACTCGCCGCCGGTTCAAGCGGAAGTGCGGGGCACCGATCGGGGACTGCTCATTCATCGTTTCGTTCCTTGAAATTTTCATGCTCTAGGGCGAAACGATAGAAACTGACCCCCTTCGGCGTCAAGGCATAAGAACATGCTTGTTTCCTTCATGAAGCTTCGGCATGAAGGCGGCTGAATGACGAGAAAACTGCGCGGGGGTGGTGTGATAAATTTCAATCAATGAAATTCTGTACCGGATCCGTCCATGAGTTCGTCAACTCAGGCGCCTGACGCAGCGGTCGCACGCCAGGTGCCTGCCGGCGTGCTGGAGCGCGGGCTGCTGCTGCTCGAGTGCTTCACCGCCAGCCGGCCGCGTTGGTCGCTGCGCGATCTGGCGCCGGCCACCGGGCTGGACAAGGCGACCTTGCTGCGCCTGTTGAAGGTGTTCATCGGCCATGGCTTGCTGCAGCGGCTGGAGGACGGGCAATACGCACCGGGTCCAGGCAGCCTGCGGCTGGGCGCCGTCTACAGCGCCAGCTTTGGTTTGTCGGAACGGCTGCAGCCGGTGCTCACGCAGCTGGCGCTGGCCTTGGGCGAGACGGCGGCGTTCTACGTGCGCGATGGCGACGAGCGCGTCTGCCTCTACCGGGACGGTGCGACTGGCGGCGTGGCCCACCACGTGGAGGTTGGCACCCGCATCCGCTTGTCCGAGGGCGGGTCGTCTGCCCATGTGCTGCTGGCCTACACAGGACGCGTCAGCCCCACCGGCGACCAGGTGCGGGCCCAGGGCCACTGGATCACCCGCCAGGAGCGCCTGGCCGACCTGGCGTCAGTGGCCGTGCCGGTGTTCGAGCTGGACGGGCGCTTCCGCGGCGCGCTGGTGCTCATCGGGCCGGCGCAGCTGCACGGCGACGACAGCCTGCGTGCGGCGGCGCAGCGGGCGCGCCAACTGCTGGCGGAGCGGGGGTTTGTCACCCAAGCCGAGGGGCTGGTGGCCGCCCGCTGAAGTCTGCTCGCGCTCGATCAGTCGCCGGTGTCGCAGGCGATCTGCGTGCCCAGCGCGGTGCAATGCACCTGCGGGAAGTCGGCCGAGTAGAGGTAGTCGCCAGCGTTGGTGACCTTCACACCGGACTTCTTCTTCGGCGTGAAGGGCTTGAAGTTGGCCGCGTCGTTGGTACTGCCGCTGCCGACGTAGCGCGCCACGGTCGGGTACGGATACACCGGGCGGGACACGCCGGTCGTCGCGTTGTTGGCCACCAGTGCATAGGGCGCGGTGCCGGTCTCGACCCAGGACATCATCGGCGTCAGCACGTCGAAGGTGTTCGGACCCAGGCCGCTGCCGCAGTGGCCCATGCCTGGGAACAGGTAGAAGCGCGCGAAGTCCTCGCTGCTGGCCGTGGTGCCGGTCATGCTTTCCCAGTACTGCAGCGTGCCTTGTGGCGAGATGTGCTGGTCGGCCCAGCCATGCCACAGCATCAGCTTGCCGCCGGCTGCGGCGAAGGGCGTGAGGTTCGGGTTGGTGGCCGAGTACAGCTGCGAGGACTTGACCGTCTTGCGGAAGGCCGGCACTTTCCATGTCAGGTCGTTGATGGTGCGCGGGGTCGACGTGGCTTCGTCCAGGTACGGCTCATTGAGGTAGGTCTTGTACAGCCAGCTGGTGACGAAGTTCTCCGAGGAGGCGGTGCCACCTTGCGCGTCCGGCATGTAGAGCGTCCAGTCCAGCTCGGAGCCCCATTCGCTGGCGATTTCCGGTTCCAGCCGGTGGCCGGCGACGGACTTCGCGCCGTCATGGATGCGGAAGGCCGCGTCGGCCTGGGCCTGGGTCAGGCAGCCGGATTCATTGCCGTTGTTGGCGCAGACGAGGGTGTTGGTGTCGAACTTGCACGCCCGCGGGTCGTCGATGATGCCGTCGCTGACGCCATCGAGCGCGTCGCAGGCCGCCACCACCTTGGCGTGGATGTACGGCAGGTTGCCACGTAGCAGCAGGTAGGTGTTGCGCGCGGGCAGCGGGATGGTGCCTGGCGTGCTCTGGTTGGTCAGCAGCCGGTTGGCATGGTGGTACGTGTTCTGCACGTCCATGTTGTTGGCCGGCGCGCCTGCGGTGATGCCGTTGAAGTCATTCGGGTACCTTTGCGCAGACATCAGCGCCTCGCGGCCGCCGTCGGAGCAGCCGTCGAAATACGAGTAGGTGGCCGGCTGGCCGTAGAACTGCTGGATCACCGCCTTGGCGACCTGTGCGGTGACGTGCACGCCGCGGTAGGCGAAGTCGATCGCGGCCCAGGGGTTGTTGACGATCCAGGCAGAGCCTTGCGCGCTGGTGTGGCCCATGTTGGTGGTGGCCGTCACCAGCTGGCCCTTGACCCCCGGCACGCAGCCGCTGGATTGCGTGGGCGCGCCGAGGTTGTCGTTGCCGCACTCGCCGCCGCAGCCGTTCTGCACGTAGCGTTGGGTCCAGGTTGCCATCGGCAGGTTCATCACGATGGAACTGGCGCCGGGGCCGATGATGCCGCGCACCGCGCAGTACGCGGCCGGGTTGCTGGACGACACGTCGACCAGCGTCGCGCTGGTGAAGCTGACCTGGCCGCCGTCGTCGGCCACGCCGCTCAGATTCAGCGCCTGGAAGGCCGGCAGCGAGCACTGCATCAGCGCCGGCACGGCCGGCAGGTTGGCAATCGGCGGGGCGGCGGTGGCAGACAGCGGCAAGGCCAGTGCCAATGCCCACGACGCGCCCCACACAGCCTGCCGACACTTCTGTGCCGCCGTGCCGAACCCGGATGCGGCGCGCTGGCGCCGCACGGTTGTCTTCTCCATGCTCGTCTCCATTGTGGTTGGACCCGCCTGCGTGCCGGCCGAATGCAATGCTGGGCAGGGAAGGGTGGGGAGACTTTAGCCACGGGCTTGCCCGTGTTGAAGATGTCGCGGGAACGGCCGCGATAACCGCGAAGGATCATGGTTTGCACGGGTCGCCCCAGCGCGACAGGTCTGGGGGCTCCGCTCAAGCGTTGCTCAGTAGCTGAGCAGGATTGAGCCGCCCGTGTCGAGGGTGACGTTCTGGTTGCAGTTTTGTACATCGACCTGGCGGGTCCACGGGACCGCCACGAGGCCATTGGCTGTCTGCACGCTGATCTGGCTGAGCGTGGTTCCACCGCCCGCCGGGTAGTCGGAGCACTGAGCAATGCCATAGGCCTCTAGCGTCTCGTTGCACCACACCAGCTCGGGCAGGTCGGGCACCGCGAGCTGGGTGTTGGCAATGCCCACGAACTGGCTGGTGTAGTCGAACAAGCCATTGCCGGCGGCGTTCGTGAGTGTCATACGGCCCACCAGCGTGTCGCCAGGGTTCACCGGTACCAGGTCGCTGTGATATGCATGGCCATCACCCGCGACATACCAGCTCGCCACGGCCCACCACGGCCCCCCGCCGATGGCCGATTCACCCCATTGCAGCACCGGCTGCAGGATGCCGTCGGAGGTGTTGAGCGGGTCGATGCCGTTGAACAGGAACACGGTCTGCGCGCCTGGCGAGGCGGGCGGCGGTGGCACAGTCCAGGTGGTCTCGAAGGACTGGATAGGCGAGCCGGTGTTGTTGGTCCACCAGGCGTAGCAGATCCAGCCGCCGCTCAGCGCAGGCACCTCGCCGGGCAGGATGGCCTGCTGCGAAAAGGTCTTGTAAAGACCAGTCTTCAGTTCTCGGATGCGCTGCACGGTGGCCGTGTGACGGACCTCGTGGTCGCTCGGCACATGGTGCACCAGCGAAGAATGGCGGAAGCCGCCAGGGGTCAGGACCAGTTGGGCAGTTCTCATCGGATGCTCCCGGGATGGGCTAGAACATGGCGAAGACGCGTTGCGCCTTCGTGGGCGAAGTGCTGCTGCGCGCGTGCGATCAGCAGCTTGTCGGGTCGGCCTTGCACTTCACGAGTCGCTGCTGGGCGGCGAGCAGATCGGCCTGCGCGTTGATGGCAGCGGTTTGGTCGGAAAGGGATGGGGGCTGGAACGGAATGAGCGCGGCGTTTGCAGCATTCAGGGCCGAGCCGATGCCGGTGCTCTTCGCGTAGCGCAGCGTCTTGATGGCGCCCGACTCAGCCAACGCGAGTTCGAACGTTTGTTGGCCAAACGCCGCACCGTGGCCGATTGGCAACGGGATCTCGCCCGCAAGGGGAATCACCACGGTGCCTGACCATATCGGTACGGGCTTCGACGCCGAAGTGCTGGGCGGCAGATCGATTTGAAGCGTGACGGGCGCTGTGCGCGTCGCCACGAGCACGCCTGCACGACGCGGCGCAGAAGCGGAGGTTGACGCTGGCGCTTGCACGGCCTCCGGTGCGCCGACGCTGATTCGCGCCATTGGCACGCCGCCGGCCGTGCGAAGGCTTTCTGCGAGCACGTCGCTGCCGCCCATCGGCAAGAACTGCGGCGGCACGGTGGGCATGCCATTCGCGAAGGCGATGGTCGCCACGTAGGTCAGGGAGGCGGGCGTGTCGGCCTTCGCCCAGTTCTTGAGCACCTCGCAGACATTGGGTGACGGCGAGGGCGAAGGCGCCGGGTGCGGACCCGGCACCAGCAATGGCAATACAGAGCCAAGCAGGGTGATGGCGGAGCGTGCAATGGCTTCGCCTTGGCCCGTCGCCGTTGTGTTGACCGCAGTCAGCCGACCGTCTTCGGTGAGACCGAATTTCAGGTCGATGTCCGAATAGGTCCCGTCGAGGTCTTGTAGCGAGATCTGCTGTCTGCGAGCCAGGTCACTCGCATACGAGACCGCCGAAGTGACGCTGTAGCCAGCGATGAGCTGCGGCGGTGTTGCCTTGCTGCATTGCAGGGTTTGCAGCAGCGTCAAGGTCACGCTTGCCTTTGGCAGGTAGTACGTGACCTCGACATCGGGGATTGACGCGCAACCGCTAAGCAGCAGCGCAAGCGCTGCCGCGGGCGGCGCCGACCGGCGAAAAGTGATCTGAGGCATGGTGCATCCGGGTGACAGAACCCGTTCACAACGCTGCGCAGCGCATTGACGGGAATGAGGCGTAGCGTGGCCCCATCCTTGTGCCGCGGCATCAACAACCAAGCTGATCAAGGCGCCGGAAAGCGGCTTTGAGCCCGCCCTGCCAAGCGACCCTTCGTGGGCCTTTGCTATTGTCAGAGCTTGTGCGTGGACAGCAGGATGCTGGTCTCGGTGCTGGAGATGCCCTCGATGGAGCGGATGGCGTTGAGCACGCTGTCGAACATCTCCAGCGTGTCGGTGCGCAACTCGGCCATCAGGTCCCAGCGGCCATTGGTGGTGTGCAGGGCGATCACGTTGGGGTGGCCACGCAGCTGGCGTCGCACTTCTTCGGCGTGGTGGCCTTCGATCTCGATGCTCATGATGGCGCGGATGCGGTGCGCCTCGGCCTCGGGCCGCAGCCGCACGGTGTAGCCGACGATGGTGCCGTCGGCCTCCAGCCTGGCGATGCGGTTCTGCACCGTGGCCCGCGCCACGCGCAGCTTCTTGGCCAGGGCCACGACCGGCAGGCGGGCGTTGTCGCGCAGCAGTGCAATCAGCTGGCGGTCGGTGTCGTCCATGGGCGGGTACGCGCGCAGCAGTTTGCGCAGATCAGATGAAACACCTGGCGAAATGTAGGGTGGACCGTGCATTCTGCAAAAGACGGGTTTGCACGCGGCAAACCTCACAGGCCGCATTGATTTCGGCCATGCCTGCAACCCTGCGTTGGGGTACCCTGTGGGCTTCAGCAAGCTGCGAAAGGAGGTGATATGTCTTCATTCTCTTGGTCCGAGAGGGATCTCCCTACGTGATGTAGCCAGGTCCCAACCGACCCGCGGGCGCTGCCTCCATGTGAGCCAGCGCCCGTGCTTTTTTAAGGCTTTGCGGCCGTGTCCGACAGGTCACCGAACTTGTCGGCCACCAGCTCGATGAACGCGGAGACGGCCGAAGGCAAGTGGCGGCGACTGGCATAGACCAGGTGCACGCCGTGTCCCCTCCGATGGAACTGCGGCAGCACCGGCAACAGGCTGCCGGCGCTCAGTTCACGGCGCGTGATCGCCGCCGGCAGCAGCGCAATGCCCAGGCCGGCCAATGCCGCCTTGCGCAAGGCCTGCGATGTGTTGCCGCTGAACCGGCCGGCCACTTGCACCTCGGTGTCAGTGCCATCGCGCGCTGAGAGCCGCCAGGTCGCACGCCCGCTCGGGTGCGCGAAGACAAGGCAGTCGTGGTTGGCCAAGTCCTGCAAGGTGGCGGGTGCGCCCCTGGCTGCGAGGTAGGCCGGGCTGGCCACCAGGCCGTCCAGCCCGGCGTCCAGCACCTGGCGCGCGAAGAGCCCCGAGTCTTCCAGCACCCCGCCCCGGATGGCGACGTCGATGCGGTCTGCAATCAGGTCGGCCCGCGCGTCGCTGAGGACGAAGTCCACGCGCACCAGTGGGTGCTTGGCGAGGAAATCCGCCAGGCATGCCATTGGAAAGAAATCGAAGAACTCGGCCGGCGCCGCGACCCGCACCAGCCCGCTGGGCACCTCGTTGCCAGACATCAGTGCCTGGCCCGCATCACCCAGGGTTTCCACGGCGCTGGCGCACCGGTCGTAGAAGTCCTGGCCGGCGTTCGTCAGCGACAGCTTGCGGGTGGACCGCTGCATCAGCCGCGTGCCCAGCCGCGCTTCGAGTTGCTGCACCCGGCGGCTCAGGGTATTGGGCGGTATGCCCAGGCGCCGCGCGGTCTCGGCAAAGCTGCCGCTGCGCACCACTTGCACGAAGACGGCGACGTCGTTCAGGTCAAGCGCGGTCGAATTCATTGCATTTCTGGATGAGTTCAATCCGATTGTGCCGCCTAGTCAATCAAAGATGGCTTTTCTATGCTTCTGCCATCGCATCACGGCTTCGCGACCCGCGGCGAAGCAGAAGTCAACCAACGAAGGACAACATCATGAACATCGGCATCATCGGCTCCGGCGGCCTTGGCAGCAACGTGGCTCGGGCCTTGGCGAAAAAGGGCATCGCAGCCACCATCGCCAACCGCCGCGGACCGGCCTCACTGGCCCCGCTGGTGGCAGAACTCGGCGCCAGCATCACGGCCGGCACGGTGGCAGAAGCTGCCTCAGCCGACATCGTGCTCGTCGCCGTGCGCTGGACCGACCTGGGCACCGCGTTGACGGGTCTGCCTGCCTGGAACAAGCGCATCGTCATCGACGGCACCAACCCTGTCGAGTTCCTCGATCCGAACTCGCCCGAGGCCAAGGACCCGAGCAATCCGCTGGCCGCCTATGGCATCAAGGCCATCGACCTGGGCGGCCGCTCGTCGAGCGAAGTCTTCCAGGAACACGTGCCCGGCGCCCGCGTCGTCAAGGCGCTGAATCACCTGGACGTGAACGTGCTGGCGCAGCCCGAAGTGTCCGGCGGCCAGCGCGTGCAGTTCTATGCCGGCGACGACATGGAGGCCAAGCTTGCCGTGCGCAAGGTGCTGGAAGCGATCGGCTACTTCCCTGTGGACCTCGGCTCGCTGGCAGCAGGCGGCCGTTTGTCACAGCTGCCCTTCGGCGCCCTGTCGGCGACGAACTTCATCAAGATTTGAACCTGCCGCGGGGCCGCCATCCTTGCGCTCAAGCCGGCTTTTGAGCTTCCTCAATTGCCAGGTCCCAGGGCGCGCGCTCACCGGCAAAGCGGGCTGCCAAGAAGTCCACCAGCAGGCGCAGGGCCAGCGGCTGGTGCTGGCGCGACAGATAGATGGCATGGATGCCGAGCACGCCGGGCTCGTGGTCCGGCAGCAGGTGCACCAGGCGAGCGGTGCGCAGCTCGTCGCCCAGGTAGTAGGTCGGCAGCATGCCGATGCCGGCACCGCTGAGCACGGCCCGCCGCAGCACCGCCGTCTCGTTGGTATGAAAACTCCAGTTGACCGGCACCGTGATCGTCTCGTTGCCTCGGGTGAAGCGGTACTGCTTGCCGATGCCGAAGGCATGGGCGATGCAGCGATGCTGGCGCAGGTCTTCTGCGCTGTGCGGCTGGCCGTGCTGTGCCAGATAGGCAGGTGAGGCGCACAGCATCGAACGGCACAGCGCCAGCGGCCGCGTGATCATCGCCGGGTCCAGCGTGTTGGTGATGCGCACCGCCAGGTCGACCCGCTCCCCGACCAGGTCGCTGGCCTTGTCGCTGACCGACAGCACGATCTCCACCTGCGCGTGCTGGCGCTGAAAGTCGACCAGGGCGGCGGTGAGCTCGGCCTCGGCAAAGGAGCTGGAACTTGTGACACGCAGCACCCCCGCCGGCTCCCGGCCGCGCTCGGCGGCGAGGTGCGTGGCCTCGTCCGCCAGTTCCAGCAATTGCCGGCAGGAGGGCAGGGCGGCGGCCCCGGCATCGGTCAGGCTGACCTTGCGCGTGGTCCTGTGCAGCAGGCGGGCGCCCAGCCAATCCTCGGCGGCCGAGAGGTAGCGGCTGACCATGGCCGCCGACATCTCCAGATGCTCTGCCGTCTGGGTCAGGCTGCCGCGGTCGGCCACTTCCACGAACACGCGAGCGGCGGTCAAACGATCCATTGCGTCGATCCAGGCAACAAACAATCAATTGATATGGGCTTTATCAACCATATCGCAAAAACTAAAGTCCATTCCGTTCCTTGCTTCCACTCACGGAGATCGCACCATGTTCCAGCCCCGCAGCCTTTCCCGCGGACTCACCCGTTTCTTCCTGCCCGCCCTGACCCTGGGTGTCGTTGCCGCCGCAGCCACAGGTGTCGCTGCTCAAACTGCCGCGCCGCTGACCGTGAAGGTCTACAACGCCGACGGCAACAGCTTCAACGTCAACGCGGTGGTGGTCAGCGGCAAGACCGAGGCGATGGTGATCGACAGCGGCTTCACCCGCGCCGACGCGTTGCGCGTGGCCGCCAATGTGCTGGACAGCGGCAAGACGCTCAAGACCATCTTCATCAGCAATGCCGACCCGGATTTCTACTTCGGCGCCGAAGTGCTGAAGGCCTATTTCCCCCAGGCCCAGGTGCTGACCACCCCGGCCGTGCGCGACAAGATCCAGGCCAAGCTGGCCGGCAAGCTGGCCTTCTGGTCGCCCAAGATGGGTGCCAACGCGCCGCAGAAGCCCATCGTGCCCGAACTGCTGCAGGGCACCACCTTGAGCGTCGACGGCGAAACCGTCGAAGTGCGCGGCACCACGGGCGAGCTGGCACATCGTCCCTATGTGTGGATTCCGTCGATCAAGACCGTTGCCGGCAACATCGCCGTCTTCGGCAACCTCCATGTGTGGACGGCCGACACGCAAAAGCCCAGCGAGCGCAGGGCCTGGCTCGCGCAACTGGACGAAATGGAGGCGCTGAAGCCCACCACCGTCGTGCCCGGCCACATGGCCCCGGGGACCGCCCTTGACGCCAGCGCCATCCGCTACACCCGCGACTACCTGCTGCGCTTCGATGCGGAAGCCGCGAAGGCCAAGACCGGGGCCGAGCTGATCGAGGCCATGAAGAAGGCCTACCCGCAGGCCGGCATGGGCATGGCGCTGGACATCGGCGCCAAGGTCAACAAGGGCGAGATGCAGTGGTGATGAGCAGCCCCATGACCGCCACCTTGCATTACTTCTACGATCCGCTGTGCGGCTGGTGCTACGGTGCCGCGCCGCTGGTGAAAGCGGCCCGCGACCTTGTCGATGTGAAGGCGCACGGTGGCGGCATGATGGCCGGCGCGCGCCGCCAGCCCGTGACGCCGCAGCTGCGTGGCTTCGTGATGCCGCATGACGCCAGGATCGCGCAGTTGAGCGGCCGGCCCTTCGGCGACGCCTATGCCAACGGCCTGCTGCGCGACACCACGGCGGTGTTCGATTCCGAGCCGCCCACCGCCGCCATCCTGGCCGCCGAGGCCCTGGCCGGCCGCGGGCTGGACCTGCTCGCCGCGCTGCAGGTGGCGCACTATGTCGAGGGTCGCCGCATTGCGGACCGTGCAGTGCTGGTCGACGTGGCCGGTGCCAACGGCCTGCCGCCCGCACCGTTCGCCGACGCGCTGGACCGGCAAACCGGCGCCGCGGTGCAAGCCCATTTCGAAGAGACCCGCAGCCTGATGGCCCAGGTCGGCACGCAAGGCTTCCCCAGCTTCGTGCTGGACATCGGCGGTGTGATGACCCGCGTGGACGCCTCGCGCCGTCTGGGCCGGCCGCAGGCGTTCCAGGACTGGCTGCGCGAGCAGACGCCGCCGACCGTCAATTCCGCCGGCCACCACTTCGCCTGCGACGCCGACGGCTGCGCCCTCTGACCCTGGAGCGTCCATGAAAGCGAACCTGCAAATCGTTGCCGACCACTATGCTGCTTCGGCCCGCCAGGACATCGCCGGCATGATGGCCGACGTGTCGCCCGATGTCGCCTGGACCGAGATGGCCGGCTTCCCCTGCGCCGGCACCTGGATCGGCCCCGACCAGGTCATCGCCCAGGTGTTCACCGTGCTCGGCAGCGCGTGGGAGGGCTACCGCTTTGAGCTGGAGAAGCTCATCGATGGCGGCGAGCCGGTGGTGGGCGTTGGCAGCTATTCGGGCACCTACCGCAAGACCGGCAAGTCGATGCGGGCACGCGTCACCCATGTGTGGCGCCTGGCCGCCGGCAAGATCATCGGCTTCGAGCAGTTCACCGACACCTTGCTGGTCGCGCAGGCCATGCAGGACTGAGCGACTTTTGCCATCAGGCAGGAAACAAGCGCCTGGACCTCATTCTCTTGGTCCAAGAGGGACCTCCTTACGTGATGTAGCCAAGTCCTCAACCGACCCGCGGGCGCTGCCGCCTTGTGTGGTCAGCACCCGTGCTTTTTGGGGCCTCGGGTTTCGCGGTTGCCTCTGGCGTGTCCCTTCTGCAGCACGAATTGCGCGCCGGCAATGTGGCCCGGGCCGAAGCGCTGCTGGGGCTCTTCCAGGTGCGCGACCCGGGGCCCGAACGGCAGCGCGCGCTGGCATGTCGAACGCGCGCTGCTGCAGGCCGAAGTGGCGGCCGCGAAATGCGAATGGGCAGGCGCCGAGTCTTTGACCCGCTCCGCCGTGGCCGAGGCAAGGCGCTTCGCCGAGCCCCGACTAGATCCATGACTTGCTGGCCCGCGCGCTGGAAGAGCAAGCCCAGGCTTGCGCGGCTTGAAGCGGAGTTGCTTGCGGCTGAGGCGCAGGGGTTGCGGCACGAGATGACCGAGCTGTCAGGGGCGGCCTGATGCGATTCCCGCGGGCACCCGGCTGTCGAAGAAGAAGTCGGGCGCAAACTGCCCTGGCCCAGCTGCCGTCGATGACTCAGGATAGCTTTACAGCGGCGTGTGTGGTGCAATGCGGGGCGCACGCACCCATTTCTTAAGGCCTACGCAGCAAGCTGCGGTGCCTCCTTTAAGCTGGCTGGTGGGCTCAGGTCGGGAGAAATCACGAGCAGTTCGCTGGCTCGGCGTTTCACTTGCGCGTAGTAGATGAGCCCCTTTCGGTGCATCGGTAGCCCCGCATAGAGTTGCTCGATTTCGGGAGCGTCGTCGTAGGTCAGCATCCAGGGGCGCTTCAGTCGGCGGATCTGGGCGGCCAATACTTCGTGGTCGCGCGGATTGTAGAAATTCGTGTACAGATCCTGCCCCTTTGAAAAATAGGGTGGATCAATGTTGATCAATGACCGTATTGGCAATTCTTTAGACCACCGTACAAGACAGGCTTTGGCGTCGTCTCGCGTTAATTTAACGACTTCAGAATAACTGGCGATGCGCCGAATCTTTCCAATTAGCTCCGGCTTGTTGAAGCGGCAGTCTAGCTTGTAGTTGCCAGTTTGGTTTTTTCCACCAATCACACCCGCACCGATAATGCCAGATCTGTTTGTTCGATTCAGAAACAGCGTGGCAAAACCAATTTTCAACGTAGAATCTGATTCTTGAAGAATGGCGCGTTGCTTGTACCACTCCTCCATTGTGACCGGCGTATTTTCGATCAGCTCGCAAAGGTCGTCAGAATTCTCTAAAGTTGATTTCCAGAAGCTGTGAATGCCTTGGTCAATGTCATTCAGCCAAACTTCGCTGACGTGGCCGGAAAGCAGCAGTCGCCAAGCCACGCCAGCTCCGCCAGCAAACGGCTCCGCATAAACGCCGCGAAGCAAATCGTTGCTTCGCAGTAGATCGCTCACCAGCGGCGATAGCTGTGTCTTACCGCCGGGGTAACGTAAAGGGGTGTCTGTGGTAGGCATTGGATCGAAGGATAGGCAATTTTGAATCGTCTGGCCAGCGCTTTTACATTCTTTCGAGCATCAGCTTCAGGCACGACTCCCAGTTGTCCCAAACCGCGATCAGACCCCTACGTGTAGGCAGGTGGGCGCCATGCACGGCAGCGCCAAGAGTGTCTAAGCTGAATGCGGAATCCTGATTCGACCCGGCGACTCGCATGTTTTTGAGTTTGATGGCCGGAATGCCGCTTTTTTCGAGGTGCTGTTGGCAAAGCTGTATCAAAACATTGTCAGGCTGCTTCGGTTTGTGAAAACTGTGCGCCACGGCATATAAAACCATGATCCGTTCAATGGAAGCTCGGATCAGATAATTCACTGCAAACGGAAAATCATCCGGCGCGGTGCTGCGCAGCTCCTTCAGGATTCGCTGAAGATTTTTGTCTTTGTGCTTGGCGACGAATGAGGACGAAATGATGTATTTCCGGCTGTCGGGGCTCTTGGGATTGCGCTCTCCCTTGGGGCCTGCTTCGGCAACGGGAGGCGGCGGTTCCGGCAATGGCAAGAGCGTCCTAGGGGAGACGCCACTCGAATGAAGCGCCTGCCCGTAGGTGCGCCATTCCTCGGCGTTTGAGCGTGAGTGAATTTTAGAGTCCCCGTTGGCATCGGGCAGCGCATCCAGCACGAAGTGCTTGAGGGCCCGATCCACTTCAGCGGCGTCGTGCGTGAAGATCAGCTCTCTTGGCGAGCCGAGGCCCAAGGCCGCTCGCACGACGGGATTGCCCAGGTAGCGACGCAGCGTGGTGACTGGGATCTTCTTGCGCTGGTCCTCGGTGATCCATCCTGCGGTCTGTGCCCTCTCCAGCACATCCACGGCGAGCTTGTCAGGCGACGCGCCTCCGGCGAAGCGAGCCTGGGCGGCCGTGGTCCAGCGCCGTGTGCCGAGGCCCCCTTGCTCGCCGAGGTGGCGCAGCTGCAGCCATGGCTTGGCGGCCTCACGGTCCCGGAAGACGACCACGGGCACCTTGGTGATCGCCCCCGTGGCCGAAGCGCGGATCGTGTCGAGAGCCTCCCTCACCTTTGGGTTGGGAGCCTTGCGGGGATCATGGAGCAGCTTCAACGCGCAGGTCCGGCGGTTCCCCTCGACGACCATGTAGTGACCTGGTGTGTCTTTGATACTGATCACGCCGATTCGGTCCAGCGGACTGATGCCGCCTTTCTCTGCAATGTCCTTTGCGACGACGAGCACCTTCTCGCTGCCGACCAACTGCGCCACGATGAGGTCCTCGTCCTCGATCGGATCGAAACGAGGATTTTCAGGATCCAGGTGCAGCTTCGTCAGAGAAACGCCGTCGACGTTTGTATATTCTGGGGGGTTGGCCATGAAACACTCCCTGCAATTGGCAAGCGCGGTTTACTGTCAATCAACCTGCACGGGCGGCAGCCCCGCCTTCACCACAAGCTCGTTGAGCTTCTTCATGAAGTCAGCGACAAATATATTGCGAGTGTCAAGTTGGTCTGCATAGTAGGTGATATATTTCTTAAATTCGACGGAATTGTCATCTGCCCACTGCTTGCAATGCTTGATGTTGATTTCTTTCTCGTTGGCCACATCTTCCGGACTGAGGGACCTGATTCCAGCTTGCTTGAATTCATCGAGGAATCGGTCTCGCTCCTTGTTAAACCTCACAAAAAACGTATCGTCATTCTTCATATTAATAATATGAAGAATGATTCTCCGCTCAATGGCAAGTTGATTTGCATCCGGCAGTTGTGCGAACAGTGCCTTATTTTTTATCTTGTCTATTTGTGTTTTTGGCACGTCGGCGTCGAATAGCACCAAAGCGCCTTCAAGCAGCAAGGGAAATTGCAGGCATAAACTGCTTAATGCCGTATAGGAGGTGCCAGGCTTGCTTCCATCCGGGGCGAGAGAACTATGAAACTCGACTAAGCGTAACAGGTGCTGCTTCTTGATTAGGCGTTTGGCAAAATGAACTGCATAGTCGTCCTCGCAGAAAACTTTGACTTTTCGGGCTTCGACGACTTTCTGCGGATCCTGGAACGTCAGTTCCTTATATGCGAGAGTAAGGGGTGGATTTTTAGAAATTGGAGTGTTGCCTCCCTGAGCAGACGACTTGCTCAGGAAGTTCATTACAATTCGCTTAGCATCCATATTCGCTTGATGCTCAGCATAGATGTGCATGATCAAGTAAAGCGAATGTGTGGCAATAACGACCTGGACCTTATTGTTGCGTGCCCACTTGTAGAGGTAATCGAAAAGACGGAGTTGTGCAACCGGATGCAGGCTGCTTTCAAATTCGTCGATGCATAGGACGCCATTGCCTGTGACCTGGCCCTTTTGGAGGCTTCGCTGGAAGCCGATCAGGCTGTTGTAGATGGCGCCCAGGTTGTCTTCACCCGACGAAATACCCTGCCAGTCGTACTTAGCACCTTGGCCGGATGGCGCAAAGGTTGTCTTCACACGCTTCTGGTGTACCGGCGTGAACTCGTTGTAATCGCTGCTAGGGAAGACAGTCTCGTAGAAGTCCTTGAGGCCTCTGGCTTCGTCCTTGGTGAGCGCGAGTTTCGGTGCCGCATCGGGCTTCGCCGAGGTCGCAACCATGGGACGCAAACGCGTCATGTTCATTAGCGACGTGTTGTAGACGAAGTTGCCGTCACCGCCTTCCGAGCCCGAGACGACGACGCGGTGACGGTTGGTTTTGTCACCAACCCAGTAGATCTGAACCGGCTCTCTCAGCAGTTTCAAACCACCGGTCTGGAGCAGCAGGTCGTAGTCGTAATTGTCGGTGTCATACGTCGAAGAGAGCTTGAAAACCTCTTTGAGCGTGGTCTTCAGCTTGTTGCCGAAGACGTCTTCCGCCTCACTGGAGAAGGGGTGCGCGATCAGGCCCATCAAGGAGGTCTTCATGGTTCCGTTCCGCCCGGACAGGACGGTGATGACGTCGCCTAGAACGATTGTCTGGTTCTCGATCGAGCGGAACTTTTTGATGTCAATGCCGGCGATCGAGTTGATGGGAATTTCCTTGTTATCGGAATATCCCAAACCGGCCTTGCTGTCGCTATCTCCGAATTCGAACATCTTGCTTTCCAAATAAATCTATTGCAACCAGAATCTCGGATCGATTTCGCCAAAAAATTGTATGAATACCAGGCGCATGTCAACCGCCGCCAGTGCGCGGGCGTGGCAAGTGCCCTGTAGTACGAGGTTCGATGCGCTGCGAGGTCTTGTGAGGGCCGTGGAATGGCGCGGCGCTGCTCGGACCTGGCCGGTTTGCATTTCGGAGCGCGTCATCTGCTGGCGATGGGCCGCGCTGTGCCGACGGTTCCGCCGCACAAAGGCGAGACCGTGCTCGACTGCGATGGCACACGGTAGCTAACAACCTAGCTAGGCTGGCAGCTCGCATCTGTGTCCCTCTTCAAACATTGTTTTTATTGCTGCTTGTTGTGCGACAAGAAATAGCTACGACTGTAACGGTAGTTTGTCGTGCGGCGTAGTCAATGGTAATAAGTCGCTTAATTCCGGATCGCGATCAGCTCGAAGTCTGCCCGCCCTGGAGTTCAGGCCAGAAGGGCTCGGCGACGATCAGCCGGCCGATGACTTTAGAAGCAATCACCTGGATCGTGATCCGATCCGCATTGATTGGATCTCGCCCGTCGCAAGCGCGCCGCGACGTATCCGAATGCAGTTGCGCATTGACGTCTGGTTGTGACTTGCCATGCGGTGAATTCGGGACACGGTCGGCAGCCTCGCCGCAATTCGGACCTTTCCCGGGGTTCGTCTTTCAACATCACCTCGACCACCACCCCGGCAACAACGCCTGCACCTCCCGCCGCGCAAACCGGTCATCAATCAAATGCACCACGCCCTGGTCCTCGGGCGTGCGGATCACGCGGCCTGCGGCTTGCACGACTTTTTGCAGGCCGGGGTAGAGGTAGGCGTAGTCGTAGCCGGCGCCGAACAGGGTTTGCAGGCGGTGGCGAAATTGTTCGTTCACCGGGTTGACCTGGGGCAGGCCGAGGGTGGCGACGAAGGCGCCGATGAGGCGGCGGCCGGGGAGGTCGATGCCTTCTGAAAACGCGCCGCCGAGCACGGCAAAGCCGATGCCTTGGCCGGCTTCGGTGAAGCGGGCGAGGAATTCGTGTTGCGCGCCTTCGCTCATCTGGCGGGTCTGCCGCCACTGCGGCAATTCCGGCTGCTGCTCGGCCAGCAGTTCGGCCACCTGCTGCAGGTAGTCGTAGCTGCTGAAGAAGGCCAGGTAGTTGCCGGGGCGCTCGGCGTATTGCCTGGCAATGAGCGAGGCGATGGGCTGCAGCGAGGACTGGCGGTGCGGGTAGCGGGTGGAGATGTGGTGCGCGACCTGCACCTGCAGCTGCGCGGCCTCGAACGGGGCTTCGACGTCGATGAAGCGGTGGTCTTCCGGCAGGCCCAGCAAGTCGCCGTAGTAGCGGGCGGGCTGCAGCGTGGCGGAGAAGAGGGTGCTGCAGTGCGCGGCGGCGAAGCGTGGTGCCAGGAAGGGCGCGGGCAGCAGGTTGCGCAGGCACAGCAGGCTGACGGGGCCGCCGCGCGGTGCTGCTGCCCCATGCTGCCGGGTCAGGTCGAACAGCGAGTGGCTGTCCATGCTTTCGGCCAGGCGGGTGAAGTGCAGGGCCTCGAAGTAGAAGGACTGCAGTGCGGCGTCGGACTCGGCGGCGTGTTCGGCGAAGTGATCATTGAGCACGCTGGTGGCCTGCTGTAATGCGTCCAGCAGCGGCTGGGGTGGCGTGGCCAGGCAGCGGTAGTCCTCGGCTTCTGGCGTGTCCAGCGCGGCCCAGCAGCGGCGCAGCTTGTCCAGCGCGCGCTTCAGCGGCGCGCGGGCCTTGGTGGCTGGCGAGCGGCGGGCCTGGGCCAGCGTGAGCGGCTGCAGCTCGGCGGTGTACATCTTGCGGCCGCGCTCGACCAGGTTGTGCGCCTCGTCCACCAGCAGCGCCACGCGCCACTGGTTGGCCTGCGTGAGGTGGTGCAGCAGCGCGCTGCTGTCGAAGTAGTAGTTGTAGTCGCCCACCACCACGTCCGCCCAGCGCGCCAGCTCCTGGCTCAGGTAGTAGGGGCAGACGGCATGCTGCTGCGCGACGCTGCGCACGCGGGCCTGGTCCAGCAGGCCGGCTTGGTCGACAGCCGCAGCGCGCGCCGCGGGCAGCCGGTCGTAGAAGCCCTTGGCCAGCGGGCAGGCGTCGCCGTGGCAGGCCTGGCCGGGGTGTTCGCAGACCTTGTCGCGGGCGACCAGTTCCAGCACGCGCAGCAGCGGTGATTCAGGCGCCTCTTTTGTTGGCGACAGCGCGCGCAGCGCCTGCAGTGCGAGCGCCCGGCCCGAGGTCTTGGCGGCCAGGAAAAACACCTTGTCCAGCTGCTGCGTGGGCGCGGCCTTCAGCAGCGGAAACAGCGTGCCCAGCGTCTTGCCAATGCCGGTGGGCGCCTGCGCCAGCAGGCAGCCGCTGGCGGTCGCCGTTTGGTAGACGGCCTTGGCCAGAGGCCGCTGGCCGCGCCGGAAATCGCCGAATGGGAAGCTGAGGCTTTGCAGCGCAGCGTCCCGCGCGGCGCGGTGGGCCAGCTGGGCCTGGGCCCACAGCAGGAAGCGCTGGCAGTGCAGCTCGAAGTGCTGGCGCAGCTCGGCGGCGCTGCAGCGCTGCAGCAGCACGGTTTCCTGCTGGCTGCCAATGTGCAGGTAGACGAGGGCCAGCTCCAGCTCGGCCAGGCCTTGCTGCGCGCACAGCAGCCAGCCGTAGACCTTGAGCTGCGCCCAGTGCAACTGGCGGTGCGAATCGGGCTGCAGTTCGAGCCGGGTCTTGTGGGTCTTGATCTCTTCGAGGCGCTGGCGGCGGGCATCGAAGCCATCGGCGCGACCGCGCACCTGCAGCGTCACGCCGGCTTGTTCGAACTGGCCGCTCAGGCTGACTTCGGCCTCGTAGCCTTCGCCGCGCCGGCCGGCCACCAGCGCGTGGCCGGCAATGCCTTCGGCGGCGGTGGGCGCCGGCGTGAAACGCAGGTCCAGGTCGCCCTGCTTGGCCGTGAATTCACACAGCTCGCGCACGGCGACGGTGTAGATCATGGGGTCACGGCTGCAGGCCCGCCGCGGGTGGGTCGCCGGCTTCGCCCAGCGTGGCCTGCGGCGCCTCCAGCTCGTCGGCCCGCAGCGGCGTGGCCTTGGCCAGCGCCAGCCAGACCGGGAAGGGCAGCGTGCAGCCCATGTGGCGGGCCGGGCGCAGCAGCTCGAAGCGGCCTTCCTTCAGGCTGCCGTGCAGCACCCAGACGCCGAACTCCGAAGGGATTTCGTTGGGCTTGGCCACGCCCGCCGGGAACACGTAGTAGCACTCGCAGCACAGCCATTGGTAGGCCTGGCGCTTGGCTTCGTGGCGCAGGTCGGACAGCAGGTCGGCGCGGCTGAACTTGATCTCGTGCACCATCGGCTGCAGGTAGGCCTCGACGGAGGTGTTGCGCACCGAAAAAAGGTCGGGCCTGGCCATGCGCCAGGTGTTTTTCGCGGCCTTCTGCTGCGCTTCTTCGTCGGCCCACAGCGGCAGCGGCTCGGTGGCCAGCAGCGGGGCGGGCGCGTCACCGGTGCTCAGGGCCGCCGCGGCGGGCGGCGGGGTTTCGATCTGGGCCCGCAGCGACAGCTCTCGCCAGACCACGCGGCCGGACGCCAGCAGGTGCTCGGCGAACTTCTGCGCCAGCCGGTCATGGCCGCTGAGCGCGCGGGTGTTCTGCTGGCGCGACTCGGCCAGCAACTGGATGCCGGCGTCCGTCAGTCGCAGCGCCTCGCGGCCTTCGGTGTTGACCTGCAGCGCCAGCAGGCCGGCTGCCAGCAGGTCGATTTCGATGCCGTCCTTGCAGGGCCAGCCGGCCGAGCGCCAGACCTGCATCAGCCGCGTGCGGTGTACGCGGGTCAGTGAAGGCGGCGGGGGGGCTGGGGCCGAAGTAGGCGGGAGGGTCATTGGCGTCGAGGGAGCCAGCAGGCTCGGCGAAGGCGGCAGCAGGGCCGCGGCGGCAATGGACAGGTCCGACATGGACACTGATTATAAATACAGTATTCCACGCTTCGCGAGCACTGCTTGAACCGTCCCGGTCCGGAAGGTGGAAACCCCGCGTTGACAGCATCGCGGGCCGGGGCGATGGTCGCCCCATGCACTCTGCCCAACGCGAGCACATTGCCACCGTGATGCAGGTGGCCGACCTGGGCGTGCAGGCGCAGGCTGCGCTGCGCCACGAACAGGTCATCCGCGACTCCTGGCACCGCTGCGTGCACGAGCACCAGCTGGACCCGACGCGCATGCAGGAAGCGGTGATCCTGCCGCAGGGCCAGTTGCGCGAGCACCAGGACCAGATGGAGGCCTTCATCCACATCGCCCGGCGCGGGCTGGAGACGCTCTACCAGCAGGTCGCAGGCCTGGGCTATGTGGTGCTGCTGACGGACGCGCGCGGCGTGACGGTGGACTTCATCGGCGACCTGCAGATGGAGCCTGGCCTGCGCAAGGCCGGGCTGTACCTGGGTGCGGACTGGAGCGAGCAGCATGCCGGCACCTGCGGCGTGGGCACCTGCATCAGCACCGGCGAGGCGCTCACGGTGCACCTGGACGACCACTTCGACGCGACCCACATTCCGCTGACCTGCACCACCAGCCCGGTCTATGACGCGCGCGGCGAGCTGGCGGCGGTGCTGGACATCAGCGCGCTCAGCGCCGCCGGCCCCAAGGGCAGCCAGGGCCTGGCGCTGCAACTGGTGAAGCTCCATGCGCAGCAGATCGAGAGCGCGGCCTTCCTGCAGCGGCACCGGCAAGACTGGGTGCTGCGCCTGTCGGCCGCGCCGCAGTTCGTGGACGTGAACCCCGATTACCTGCTGGCGCTGGACAGCGCCGGCCGCGTGGTGGGCCACAACCGGCGCGCGCAGCAGGCGCTGCAGGGCACGCGGCCGTTGGTCGGCCAGTTGTTCGATGCGCTGTTCGAGGCCCGCTTCGAGCAGATTGGCCGCTTCGTGATGGCCCAGCCCTCGGACCAGCGCGCGGTGATGCGCAGCGGTGGCCGCGAGCTGCTGTTCCTGTCGGCCACGCCGCCACCGCCCAGGCCGGCGGCACCGCGCGGCCAGCCCGAACGGCCGGTGCCGGCGCCGCTGGCGGCGCTCTCCGCTGGCGACCCGGCTTTGGATCGGCAGATTGAGCGCGCCGCGAAGCTGGTGAACTCGCCGGTGAACCTGCTGATCACCGGCGAGACCGGCTCGGGCAAGGAGTATTTCGCCAAGGCTGTGCATGCCAGTGGCGAGCGCCGCACGCGACCCTTCGTGGCGGTGAACTGCGCGGCCATCCCGGAGAGCCTGATCGAGAGCGAGTTGTTCGGCCACCTGCCGGGCAGCTTCAGCGGCGCGGCGCCCAGGGGCAAGCGCGGGCTGATCCCCGAGGCCGATGGCGGCACGCTGTTCCTCGATGAGATTGGCGACATGCCGCTGCCCTTGCAGGCGCGGCTGCTGCGCGTGCTTTCCGAGCGCGAGGTGCTGCCGGTGGGCGCCACGCGGCCGGTGCCTGTGAACATCCGCGTGATTGCCGCCACGCATGCACCGCTGGAAACGCTGGTGCGCGCTGGCCGCTTCCGCGACGACCTCTACTACCGCCTCAACGGCGCCCACATCGCGTTGCCACCACTGCGCGAACGCAGCGATTTGCCGGCGCTGCTGACGCGCTTCCTGCACGGCCGCACGCTGCAGCCAGAGGTGCGCGCGCGCCTGCTGGCCTACGCCTGGCCCGGCAACCTGCGCGAGCTGAAGAACGTGCTGGACTGTGCTGCCAGCGTGGCCGGTGATGGGACCATCTCGCTGCACGACCTGCCGGAGCTGGCGAGCGTTGCGCACGCGCCGCTGCGCCCTGTCGAAGCCCACCTGCCGAACCGCGGCGACGACGCGCTGCTGCAGGAATTGCGCGCTGCGCAGTGGAACGTCAGCCTGGCCGCGCGCCGGCTCGGCGTGGCCCGCATGACGCTGTACCGCCGCATGAAACGCGCGGGCATCGTTGCGCCCAACCACTGCGAGCCCGAGTGACAGGTGTCACGCGACCCGGGTGTGACAGCTGCAGCGCTGTGACACCTGCTTGAGGCACCCATTTCCTTGCCTGACAAGGACTTGCGCGCGCCGCCGCGCCGGCACGGCTCTTGAGTACCCCCTGTTCGATCGGCCCATCCCGAGGCCGATGACACAGGAGACAACCGATGACCGAGATTCATCCGACGGCTGCCGCGCAGCGTTGGCTTGCCGACTTCGAGGCTGCGCTGGGGGCTGGCAACATCGAAGCCGCCGTGGCGCTGTTCCAGCCCGAGGGCTACTGGCGCGACCTGGTGGCCTTCACCTGGAACATCCGCACGCAGGAGGGCGCCGGCGCGATCCGCGAGATGCTGCAGGCCCGGCTGGCCGACACGGTGCCGTCAAACTTCGCCATCGACGGCGAAGCCACCGAGGCCGACGGCGTGACCGAGGCCTGGTTCACCTTCGAGACCAAGGTGGCGCGCGGCCGCGGCCACCTGCGGCTGAAGGCAGGCAAGGCCTGGACGCTGCTGACCACCATGGTCGAGCTGAAGGGCTTCGAGGAGAAGAAGGGCACGCGCCGCATCAAGGGCGCGGAGCACGGCGTGCACCCGGGCCGCAAGAGCTGGCTGGAGCGGCGCCAGGAAGAACAGGCGCGGCTGGGTTACGAGGAGCAGCCGTATGTGGTGATCATCGGCGGCGGGCAGGGCGGCATCATCCTGGCCGCGCGGCTGCGGCGCCTGGGCGTGCCGACCCTCGTGGTCGAGAAAAACGAGAAGCCGGGCGACAGCTGGCGCAAGCGCTACAAGAGCCTGTGCCTGCACGACCCGGTCTGGTACGACCACCTGCCTTACCTGCCCTTCCCGGACGACTGGCCGGTGTTCGCGCCCAAGGACAAGGTGGGCGACTGGCTGGAGATGTACGCCAAGGTGATGGAGCTGAACTACTGGGGCAGCACCGAGGCGAAAAAGGCCAGCTTCGACGAGGCCACGGGCGAGTGGACCGTGCTGGTCAACCGGGCGGGGCAGGACGTGACGCTGCGGCCCAAGCAGCTCGTCTTCGCGCTGGGCGTCTCGGGTTATGCCAACGTGCCCAGGCTGCCTGGCGCCGATGGCTTCCAGGGTGAGCAGCACCACAGCAGCCGGCACCCCGGCCCCGAGGCCTACCAGGGCAAGAAGGTGGTGGTGCTGGGCAGCAACAACAGCGCGCACGACATCTGCGCCGCGATGGTGGAGCAGGGCGTGGACGTGACCATGGTCCAGCGCAGCAGCACGCACATCGCCCCGTCGGACTCGCTGATGGAGCTGGCGCTGGGCGGGCTGTACAGCGAGCAGGCGGTGAAGAATGGCATTGACCACCACACCGGTGACCTGATCTTCGCCAGCGTGCCCTACCAGATCATGCACACCTTCCACATCCCCGTGTACGAGGAGATGAAGCGGCGCGATGCCGATCTCTACGGGCGGCTGGAACAGGCCGGCTTCATGCTGGACTTCGGCGACGACGGCTCGGGCCTGTTCATGAAGTACCTGCGCCGAGGCTCGGGCTACTACATCGACGTGGGCGCCAGCGAGCTGGTGGCCAACGGCAGCGTGAAGCTGAAGAGTCGCACGACCATCGAGCACATCAACGCCAGGAGCGTGACGCTGACCGACGGCAGCGAGCTGCCGGCCGACCTGATCGTCTACGCCACCGGCTACGGTTCGATGAACCAGTTCCTGGCCGACCTGGTATCGCCCGAGGTGGCGAACAAGGTGGGCAAGGTCTGGGGCCTGGGCAGCGGCACCACCAAGGATCCGGGCCCCTGGGAAGGCGAGCTGCGCAACATGTGGAAACCCACGCAGCAGCCCAACCTGTGGATCCACGGCGGCAACCTGCACCAGAGCCGGCACTATTCGCAGTTCCTGTCGCTGCAGCTGAAGGCCCGTTACGAGGGACTGGACACCCCCGTCCACGGGCTGGCGCCGGTGCACCACCTGCGCTGAATCCAAACAGCGCACGGGTCGTTTCATGACGGCCGCTGCGCCGTGCCAGCCTCAAATCAATCGGGCTGGCACGGCGTTCTTCATTGGACCGAATGGGGCTGGGCCCGGGCATGCTTCGGGCTGTCTGCTTCGAGCTGTGGCCCTCGCAATCAGCGCGCACCTACAAGGTCGCCGCGCATCGACTGACGCTGCTGCAATCTCCGAGATCAGATGCTGGCTCCAGCCGCATCGCCGAGTTCCTCGGCGTCTTTCATCTCCCTCACTGTTCGGTTCCTCATGATTGCTTTGCAAGCCTCTATGCCTTCGGAAATGTGGAAGCTGCGCTTCCTGGCGAGCTGGCGCGAGCTGGCCGATGGCATCGCCCACGACCCGTTGGCAGACCACCAGATCGACTCGCTGCACCTGCGTTTTGGTGCGTCCTCGCCGGACAGCGCGGCCAGCCGCCTGTACTTCGAGGCCAGGCAGCAGCAGCGGCTCGCCGAACTGTCTTGAAAGGCCAGGCTACCCGCGCTTGGCCACCGACCCGGGTCGGTCTGGCGGGTTTGTCGCAGCACTTCTGCAAGGTCTGGGAAAATCGCGGATTCCTTCCCAACGAAAGACCCCGCACAAGATGGCTTTGGTTCAAACAAGAAACCTCACCGGCCTGGCCCTTGAGTACGCCCTTGGTGTTCACCTCTCGTACCCGGTTGGCTACCAGTTCGACACAAAAGGCTTCAGCCTCTACATCGAAGATGAACGCGGCCAGCGCCAGCCCTGGGCTGCCAGCAAGGACAGGCAGATCCGGGCGCTCTGCAAGGATGTCACCGCTTACCACCTCGCCGGAGAGTGGAACGCCAAGCACGCACACAGCGACCTGAAGGTCGAAGGCGCCCGCGATCAACAGACCGCGGAACTGCGTTGCGTTCTGCTGGCCGTCGGCGTGCAGTCCTTCGACACACCTCGCGAGCTGCTGTAGCCTGTCGGGCTGCAAACGAAACCTGCCCGACGGCGCGCCGAGCCCCGGCAAGCGGGGCACTGGAGCCCGAATGAACTGCATTTCCTCGATGGCCACGCGGCAGCTGCTGGCCGAACTGGTGGCCGACTTTGCCAGGCAGGGCGGCGCCGCCGTCCAGGTCGAATCGGTGGGTGGCGTGGACGCTGCCAAGCGCGTGCGCGCCGGCGAGGCGTTTGACCTGGTCGTGCTGGCCTCGGACGTGATCGACAAGCTGGTCGCCGAGGGCCACCTGCTGGCCGGCAGCCGGGTGGACCTGGTGCGCTCCGAAGTGGCCATTGCCGTGCAGGCGGGCGCGAGCAAGCCGGCCGTGGACAGCGAAGCTGCGTTGAAGGCCGCGGTGCTGGCGGCGCCCAGCATCAGCTATTCGACCGGCCCCAGCGGCACCGCGCTGCTGCAGTTGTTCGAGCGCTGGGGCATCACCGAGCAGCTGCAGGGCCGGCTGGTGCAGGCGCCTGCCGGCGTGCCGGTGGGCTCGCTGGTGGCGCGCGGCGAAGTGGCGCTGGGCTTCCAGCAACTGAGTGAGCTGATCCACCTGCCCGGCATCGAGATCCTCGGCCTGATGCCGGCCCCGGTGCAGGTCGTCACCGTGTTCTCCGGTGGCGTGGGCGCCAAGGCCGCCGACCCTGCCGCGGCCCGCGAGGCGCTGCGCTTCATGGGCAGCGACGCCACAGCCGAGGCCAAGCAGCGCCAGGGCATGGCACCGGCCCATCGCATCACTCCGCCTTGATCCCCAGCTTCTGAAACTGCGATGGATGCAGCGCCCCATCCCACCGCACGACCTCGTTGAAGCTTTTTCGCGGTGTGCATGTTCGCGCAGCCTGTCTTGAACGCTAATTTGCCTGAGAGATCGATCTGGCTGCTGTCAGGATCGTGTTGACGACCACCTCTGGCTTGGCTTGCGGCACGTCGTGCCCCGAATGGGTCTTCACGATGGTGGCCTGGGCCCGCTGTGCCATGAAGATCTGCGCCTTGGTTGGGATGGCGTTGTCCTCCAGGGCCACGATCTCCCACTTCGGGATCGAAGCTGGCGGGTTGACGGTGGCCGCATCCGACAAGGCCGACGCCTGGATGGGGCGCTGCACGGCGGCAGCGATGCCGATGGCGCGCGGGGACAGACCGCCTGCGTAGACCTGGCCGAAGGTGGCGGGATTGACGTAGATGTCGGTCCCGGTCGGCTCGGTGCGGGTGACGAGGTTGCTGTCGGCCAGCAGCGAGCCGGGGTACATGTAGGTCAGCGTCGCAGGCGTTTCGCCCTGCATCGGGATGTAGGCGGCCACGTAGACCAGCGCACTGACGGCAGGCACTTCTGCGGCCGCCTGGCTGATGAGGAAGCCCGCGTAGGAGTGCCCGACCAGGACGATGGAGCCCTGGATGGTCTGGAGAACGCTGGCCAGGTAGGCGGCGTCCGATCCAACGTCCCGCAACGGATTGGCCACCGCGATGACCGGATAGCCCTCCTTCTGCAGGGCGGCAATCTCGTGGCGCCAGCTCGATGAGTCGGCGAATGCGCCGTGTACCAGCACGATGGTCGGCTTGGGCGCCGATGACTGGGTCACCGTGGGGGCGGCCTGCGCGGCAGGTGCGCCAGCCCCGGCCAGGATGCCTGTCGCCAGCACGGATGCCACGAGGGCTCGAATGCGCAATGTCATTGGTAAATCTCTTTCGTTGATTGAGCCGACCATCAGCCGATGCCCGTGCCGGGGTCGATCACGCTCGCCACTTCGGTGATGCGCGTGATCGGGAAACCGGCCAGGCGGGCGTGTTCGTGCAGCGTGGCCTCGCAATCGGCCTTGAACACGCAGAAGGTCTTGTCGGCGACGACAAACGACTGCTCCCACTGGGCCTTGCCGGCCAGGGCTTCGGTGGCAGCGTTGCCGGCCCGGGCCGTGCCTTTGAGTTGCTCGCTGTTCAGGGTGCCCACACCGGGCAGGTCGCGTTCGATCAGGTAGCGCTTCATGGAAGCTTTCGAGGGAAGTGAATGAGGTGCCGATGATGGGCAACGCCGCGCGGCCTGGGTAGACGGCATTCGGGACAAATGCCGGGGGCATTCGGGCTGCGCAGCGCGCATGTCGGGTTCACCCCCGATGCTTGTCCGGATCGCCTCTTCAGCCTGGCGCATTCAGCCTGCATCATGGGCACCCATGACACATCCCGCGCCAAGACCTGAACGGAGGGCCGCATGAACGATGCCGCCGCGCTTTCCATCGCCCGCCGTGCCAAGCCGGTGATCGACGTGACAGTGGTGCTGACGGAAGCCAGCTTTGCCTCCACTTCCGTCGCGCCGATCGAGATCTTCCATTCCGCCGGCACGCTGTGGAACCTCTTCCACGGCCTCAGCTCCGAGCCGCGCTTTCGCGTGAAGGTGGCGTCGGTGGACGGCGCGCGTGTCACCACGCTGTGCGCACTGGGGCTGACACCCGAATGCGGCATCGAGGACATCGAGGAGACCGACCTCATCATCCTGCCGGCCTCCGGGCTGGACGTGCAGGACCGCATCGCCCGCACCACCTCGCTGCTGCCCTGGCTGCGCAAATGGCACGACCGCGGCACCTACATCGCCGGCATCTGCACCGGTGTGGCCTTCCTGGCCGAATGCGGCCTGCTGGACGGGCGGCAGGCCACCACGCACTGGGCCGTCGCCGACACGCTGAAGGCGCGCTATCCGCAGGTGCTGTGGCGGCCGGACCAGTTCGTCACCGAAGACGGCCACGTGTTCTGCAGCGGCGGCGTGTATGCGTCCATCGACCTCAGCCTGTTCCTGGTGGACAAGTTCTGCGGCCACGAGATTGCGCTGAAGTGTGCCAAGTCGCTGCTGCTGAGCATGCCGCGCAGCAGCCAGGCCGGCTACGCGGTGCTGCCGCTCTCGCTGCCGCATGCGGACAGCAAGATCCGCGAGACCGAGGAATTTCTGCTGGCCCATCTGGCGGAAGACATGGCCACCGAGACGCTGGCCGAGCGCATCGGCATGGGCGCGCGCAGCTTCATCCGCCGCTTCAAGGCGGCCACCGGCCAGGCGCCGGGCGCGTACACGCAGGCGCTGCGCATCGCCTCGGCCAAGGAGATGCTGGAAAGCGGCAAGGTGCCGGTGGCCTTGATCGCCGAGAAGGTGGGCTATGCCGACCTCGCCTTCTTCCGCCGCCTGTTCAAGCGCCACACCGGCCTCACGCCTTCGGACTACCGCGAGCGCTTCGGCCGCATGACCTTCGAGCGCGGGGCTCTGATGCCAGGACGGCAGGCGAGCTGACGCCGCTTCCCCGCCCCCACACGGCCGCTTTTCAGCGGCCGCTTTTGTTGGTGCAGCGAACCTCGCCAGGCCGCTTGGCAGGATCGCCTCGCCAAGTCGGCAGCTTTGCCGTCTTACGAGATCGGGCGCCGGATCAGAAGATTCGCTTGCGGTGTGGGACCTGACACCCACACCGGATTCCTCTCTCACCAACTCCATTTCTGGAACCCTCATGAAGAACCGATTTTTCTCCGTCTCCCTGCTGGCTGCCGCGGCCGGCATTGCCGCTCCGGCCTTGCTGCTGTCGACCGCGCACGCGCAGGACAAGGAGTACCCGCAGGTCGTGAAGGACAACATCGCCCGCGCCACCGCGCAGCACCTGGAGAAGTGCTATGGCGTCAATGCCGTGGGCAAGAACGACTGTGCGGTGGGCAAGCACTCCTGCGCCGGCCAGGCCACGCAGGCGCGGGACCCGCAGTCCATCGTGCTGGTGCCGGCCGGTGTGTGCGCCAAGCTGGCCGGCGGCAACACGCAGGCGAACTGACGCGATGGCGGCCGCGCTTGCCCAGGCCAGCGCGAGGCGTGGTCGCGTGCCGGCTGCCGCCGGCATCGGGCTGCGCTTCCCGCATCAGTCGCAACTGCTGCAGCAACTGCCTGCCGTGGCCTGGCTGGAAGTGCACACCGAGAACTACATGGGCGGCGGCGCGGCCATCGCCGCGCTGGCCGGCATCCGACAGCACTACCCGCTCTCGCTGCACGGCGTGGGCCTGTCGCTGGGCAGCGCCGAGGGCATCGACCTGGTGCACCTGCGGCAGGTCGCCGAAGTGGCGGAGCGGGTGGCGCCCGGGCTGATCTCGGAGCACCTGAGCTGGAGCCAGGCCGGCACGACCTGGCTGCCCGACCTGCTGCCGCTGCCGATGACGGAGGAGGCGCTGGCCGTGATCTGCCGCAACGTGGACTGCACGCAGGCGCTGCTGCGCCGTGCCATCCTGCTGGAGAACCCGTCCTCTTACCTGCGCTTTGCGCACTCGCCGATCCCGGAAGCCGAATTCCTGGCCGAGGTCTGCCGGCGTACCGGTTGCGGGCTGCTGCTGGACCTGAACAACCTGCAGGTCAGCGCGATGAACCACGGCTGGGACACCGCCGCCTACCTGCAGGCGCTGCCCATCGAGGCGGTGGGCGAGATGCACCTGGCCGGCCACAGCGTGGTGGAGATCGACGGCCACGCGCTGCGCATCGACGACCACGGCTCGCCGGTGCCGCCCGAGGTCTGGGCGCTTTACCGGCAGGCGCTGCAGCGCTTCGGCCGCGTGCCCACGCTGATCGAGTGGGACACCGACTTGCCGCCACTGGCCAGGCTGCTGGCCGAGGCCGACAAGGCCCAACACCTCCTGGACCACCATGCAAGCCTCATCGCCGCACAGCCTGCGCGAACTGCAGCAGCTGTTCTCTGACGGCTTGCTGCGGCCCACCACGGCGGCCCAGGCCTCACTCGGCCGGCACCTGTGCAACGAGGGCCTGCCCGCCGCGCAGCGTCTGCAGGTCCACCGCCACACCATCCAGCAGGCCCTCACCACGTCGCTGCAGCTGATCTTCCCCGCGGTGCAAGCCCTGGTGGGCGCGGACTTCTTCGCGTTTGCCGCCAACGAGTTCGCGCGCGCTCATCCGCCACGGCATGGCTGGCTGGACGACTACGGCGACGCCTTTCCGGCCTTCATCGCCGCGTTCAAGCCCGCCGCTGGCCTGCCCTACCTGGCCGAGTTGGCGCAACTGGAGCGCCTGGTCAACCAGGTGCTGCGGGCGCCGGACGAGCCCCATTGCGATGCGGCCGCGCTGGCCTTGCTGGACGAGGCGGACGCGATGCTGGTGCGCTTCGCACCGCGCGCTGCGTTCCGCCTGCTGGCGGTGCACCAGTCCATCGACCAGCTCTGGGCCGCGGTGCTGGCGGACGACTCGCAGGCCTTGCACACGCTGGACCTGGACGCCGGCCCGGCCTGGCTCTTCGTCTCGCGCGAGGCGGAAGGCCTGGTGGTGCAGCGTGTGCCAGCGCACGCGTGGCAGTTCGCCCACGCCCTGTGCCAAGGCAAACCGGTAGGCGCAGCTGCGGCCGGCGTGGCCGATGCGGCACCAGCGCTGCTACAGGCGCATCTGCTGCGCCGGCATTTCCGAGCCTTCTTCCTCTCTTCCCAAACATGACTCAGAACCTCTTCTCACCCATGCCCGCGACACGTTCGCGCCCTGTCTACCGCTTGATTCAGCTGGTCCGTCAGCTCGACGCCGTGCCATACGCCGCGCTGGCCATCCCGCTGCGCTTGGCCGTCGCCTGGGTGTTTTGGAGCTCCGCGCTCACGCACCTGGCCAGTTGGGAGACCACGCTGTTCCTGTTCGCGGACGAGTACCGCGTGCCGCTCGTGCCCCCGGAAGTGGCAGCCTGGCTGGGCGTGGCGCTGGAGGTGGCCGCACCCATCGCGCTGCTGCTGGGCCTGGGCACCCGCTTCGCCGCAGCCGCACTGCTGGGCATGACGGCGGTGATCGAAGTCTTCGTCTACCCGCAGGCCTGGCCGACGCACCTGCAATGGGCGGCCATGCTGCTGGTGCTGCTCTGCCGCGGCCCGGGCGCGTTGTCGCTGGACGCCTGCCTCGCCCGCCGGTTCATGCGGGCGGGTTGAGGGTCCCGGCGGGGCCGAGTCAAGCGGCCTGCAGCCGCGACCGCAGCGCCATCGCCAGCGGAAAAATGGCCAGCGCGGTCAGTGCGGTCGCGAAGGTGGCGCCCTGCACGCCGATGCCGTCGCCGAGAAAGCCGTAGAGCACCGGCGCGACGGCGCCCGAGCCGATGGTGCCGGTGTAGAACAGCGCGAAGGCCCGCTCGGTCTTGTCCGGGTGCGAGAGTTCCGGCACCGTGCCGTACAGCACGGACGAGGTGCCGTTGAGCATCAGGCCCAGCAGCGGCAGCAGCACCAGCGTGGGCGCCAGCGGCGTGAACATCACCGCCACGGTCAAGGCCGCCGTGCCGCCTTCGGTCGCCAGCACGGTGCCGACCATGCCCATGCGCGCGCCCAGCCAGCCGCAGAGGAATTTGCCTGCTGCACCGCCTGCGAAGACCAGTGCCAGGGCCGTGCCCACCATCGGTGTCGATGCGCCCTTGGCCTGCAGCAGGAAGGGCAGGAAGGTCAGCAGGCCCATGCGCACCGCGGTGTCGAGCACGCCGATGGTGAACAGCAGGGCGAAGCCTGTGCCGGCATCCCGGCGACCGTCACTGGCAGGCGCCTCGGCAGCGGCCTGCTTTTGGGGGATGGCGGGCAGCAGCAGCGCAATCGCGGCGGCGGCGATGCAGCCCAACGCTGCCATCACCCACAGCGCGTGGCGCCAGGGCATCAGCGTGATCAGCAACGAGACGGCAGCGGGCAGTGCCGCCTTGCCCAGGTCACCCGAGAAGTTGTAGATGCCCAGGGGGCCACGTGCCTCGCGGCCGTAGACACGCGAGACGGCGCCCGAGGCCAGCGGATGTTGCGTGCTGGATCCGGCGCCCGAGAGCGCCAAGGCCGCGCACAGCCCGAGCAGGCTGCCCGAGGCGCCTGCCGCCGCATAGCCGGCTGCGGCCAGCAGCGTGCCAAGGGCCAGCGTCGCCCGGCTGCCCAGGCGGTGGGCCAGGCGGCCCGCCGTGAGCTGCAGGCTGGCCATGGTGCCGGCATACAGGCCACGCAGCATGGCCAAGGCCCCATAGCTCAGGCCGAAGTCGGCCTGCCATGTGGGCAGCAGCACGTAGATCATGTCGGTGTAGCCGTCATGCAGCGCATGCGCGGCACACGAGACCCACAGCACCCGGGAACGCGAAGCGGCGGTTGGCGAGGGCTGCGCCGCGGTGGACGGTGGCATCGAGGTCGAGTCAAGCATGCGGCCACTCTAGGGCCGCGCTGGCGGCGCTTCAACGGACAATATTTCGCGGCAGCCGGGAGTTAAAGTCACGCCATGAACGGCGAGCCAAGCATCGAGGGCAGGGACAAGCTGCCGCCCTTGAACGCGCTGCGCAACTTCGAGGCGGTTGCCCGGTGCGGCAGCTTTGCCGCTGCAGCCGCCGAGCTGCACGTGACCCACTGGGCCGTGGGCAAGCAGATCCGGTTGCTGGAAGACTGGTTCGGCGTGCCCTTGTTCGAGCGCCAGGCGCGCGGCGTTGTGCTCACTGACGCGGGCGCGGCGCTGCTCAACGACGTGAGCCAGGCTTTCGAGCGCCTGGCCGACGGGGCTGCCCGGCTTCGCCACGCCGACATCGTGCGCCGCGTGTCGGGCACCGTGCGAGTGAACGTGCTGGCCAGTTTTGCCCTTTGCTGGCTTCTGCCGCGCCTGGCGGACTTCCATGCGCGCTACCCCGACATCGAGGTCCGGGTGTCCACCACCTCGCGCAAGCTGCGCTATGTCGGCGATGCATTCGACATCGGCGTGCGTTCCGGCAAGGAGGACGGCGCCGGCCTGGTGTTACGCCCGCTGATGGCCGACCTGCGCCTGCCGGCCTGCAGCCCCGCGCTGCTGCGCCAGCGCCCCATCCAGGGCGTGGCGGACCTGCGGCAGCACACGTTGCTGCATTCCGCCAGCACACGCACGTCCTGGTCACATTGGCTGAAGGCGGCGGGCATGCCCGAGCTCCGGGTGATTCGCCATGTCGAATACGACCATGTGTTTCTCCAGCTGGCCGCCGCTGTCGAAGGCCTGGGGGTCACGCTGGCGTCGCTGCCGCTGATCGAGAGAGACATCGCGGCGGGCCGCCTGGTGTGCCCGATCGCAGCGCCCACTTGGCGCGCGCCGGACTACACCTTGGTGCTCAACCGCGACCGCGCCGGCGACGATGCCGTTGCCGCCTTCGAGCGATGGATCACGACGGTGGCCGAACAGGGTCCGGTGAACTTGCAACTGCCAGGCTGAGGCATGCCGGATCGGCATAGCAGCTATCGGGACATTGCGCTTGCTCGGGCCGAAACGGGCCACAGAATCGCCGCAGCCACCGGGCTGGCCTTGCGGCGAGCGCGGGACACAAACCCTGGAGACCTCATGACGAAGTTCAACCGCCGGCGGGCCGTGCTGGCCACCTTGGCGCTGGCCGCTGGCACCGCGGTCCGCGCCGCGGAAGCCTGGCCGAGCAAGCCCATCCATTTGATCGTCGGCTACAGCGCCGGAGGTGCGGTGGACACGATTGCCCGCGCGCTGGCGGCGCAGTTGCAGCGTGAGCTGGGCCAGCCGGTGATCGTCGAGAACAAGCCGGGGGCCGGCACCAACCTGGCGATCAAGTCGCTGATCGACAGCCCGCCTGACGGCCATGTGCTGATGCTGGCCGCCAACGCGCTGGCCGCCAACGTGACCCTGTTCCAACCTGCGCCGTATGCGCTGGACAAGGTGCAGGCGGTGTCGCTGGTCGGCCGTGTGCCGGTGGTGATCGCGGCCAATGCGCAAGGCGGTGTGGACTCGATCAAGACGCTGATCAGCCAGTCCAAGGCCAAGCCCGATTCGATCGACTACGGCTCGCCCGGCAATGGCTCGACGCCGCACCTGGCGATGGAACTCTTCGAGCGCGCTGCCGGCATCCGCCTCAGCCATGTGCCGTACAAGGGCGGGGCGCAGGCGGTGACCGACGTCATTGGCGGCCACATCCAGACCGTGGCACTGAATGCGCTGGAAGTGCTGCCACATGCCAAGGCCGGCAAGCTGAAGGTGCTGGCGGTGCTGAGCACGCAGCGCTCGGCCATCTTCCCGGAAGCGCCGACGATTGCCGAGTCCGGCTTCCCGGGTTTCGAGGCCTCGGTCTGGTACGGCCTGGTCGCACCCGTCGGCTTGCCGCCGGCGGCGGCCACGCGCCTGCATCAGGCGGTGCAACACGCATTGGCGCAGGCCGAAGTGCGGGACCGGCTGACCTCGGCCGGCGGCGACGTGGCGCCGGGCAGCACCGCGATGTTCGCCGAGCTGCTCGGCAGCGAGCAGCAGCGCTACGGCAAGCTGATCCGCGAGGCCCACATCCAGCCGGAATGAGCAGCTGAAATGAGCGACTGAAGACAGGCTCAGGGCTGCAGGCTGGTCAGGTGGTGGGCTGCGCGGTGCAGGTGCGCGAGGAAGTGGCGCACGCTGGGCTTGAGCGCAGCGTCCGAGCGGGCCAGCGCCACCAGCTTGGCTTCCAGCGGGCCTTCGGCCACCGGCACGATGTCCAGGAAATCTGCGGCGAACGGATGCGTGGCGATCTGGTGGGGCAGCAGGCCCACGCAGTTGCCGCTGGCGATGATGGACAGCAGGCCCAGCGTGGAGTTGACCACTGCGCCAGCGGGCGGCGGCTTCAGGCCGTGCATCTCGAACAGGATCTTCGCGTAGCCGGTCTCGACGTTGGCACCGGTGTAGACCCAGGGTGCATTCGCCAGGTCTGCCAGCCGGCGCGCACGCGCCAGTGGATTGCCCTTGCGCACCACCACCACCATCGAGATGGGGATCAGCGGCTCGACCGTGAACTCGCCGGGCGGCAGGTGCTCGGGCAGCGGGCCGAGCGCAATGTCCACCTCGCCCTTGCGCAGCCTCGTGAGCTGCGCGATGTAGAGCTCCTCGATGATGCGCAGCTGCACCTGCGGGAACTCCTGGCCGAAAGTGCGCAGCGTCTCGGGGACCAGCACCATCACGGCCAGCGGCACCGCGCCGATGGTCAGCTCGCCGGTCATGCGGCCATCGAGCTGCTGGATCTGGTCCACCGCCTGCGAGAGCTCGCGGTCGGCCGCCACGGCGCGCTCGTAGAGCACCATGCCTTGCGCGGTGGCAAACACACCGGTGGTGGAGCGCTGCAGCAGCGTGGTGGCCAGCTCACGTTCGAGCTCGCGGATCATCTTCGTCAGGGCCGGCTGGGACAGGTGCAGGCGGCGTGCGGCGGCGCGCAGGCTGCCTTCTTCGACGGCGGCCACCAGGGCGCGCAGGCTGGTGAGCTTCATCGGAAAATGATAACCACGCGTTATTGCGCTGTGTGTTGCGACATCTTCTGAATCGCGGGGGCGATTTGTAAAGTCCGCCGACAGTCAACACAGTGGCCGCAGTGCGCGGCAGCAGCCCTCATGGCGACCATCATCGGCGGCATTGCCGCGTCCCACACGCCGACGATCGGCTTTGCCTACGACCGCGACAAGCGCGACGACCCGGTCTGGGCGCCGATCTTCGCGGCCTTCGATCCGGTGCGGGCCTGGCTGGCCCAGCAGAAGCCCGACGTGCTGCTGTTCATCCACAACGACCACGTCACCTCGTTTTTCTTCGACCACTACTCGGCGTTTTCGCTGGGCGTGGGCGGGCAGTGGGAGGTGGCAGACGAAGGTGCCGGCGCACGCGACCTGCCAGCCATTGGCGGCGACCCGGCATTCGCGGCCCACCTCGGCCGCTCGCTGATGGCCGACGAGTTCGACATGTCCTTCTTCCAGCGCCGGCCACTGGACCACGGCTGCTTCTCGCCGCTGTCCATGTTGTGTCCTCACGAGCAGGCCGGCGGCTGGCCGGTGAAACTGGTGCCGCTACAGGTCGGCGTGCTGCAGTTCCCCATTCCCACCGCGCGCCGTTGCTTCCGCCTGGGCCAGGCGCTGCGCCGCGCCGTCGAGAGCTACCCCGAGCCGCTGCGCGTGGCCATCGTCGCCACCGGCGGCCTGTCGCACCAGGTGCATGGCGAGCGCGCCGGCTTCAACAACACCGAGTGGGACCAGCACTTCCTCGATCTGTTCGAGCGGGACCCGGAACGCCTGGCCCAGATGACCCACGCCGAATACGCCGAGCTCGGCGGCGTCGAAGGCGCGGAAGTCATCATGTGGCTGGTGATGCGCGGTGCATTGTCCTCACAGGTGCGCTGCTTGCACCGCAGCTACTACCTGCCGTCGATGACCGGCATTGCCACTGCCGTCTACCAGAACCTGGCGCAGCCGGCCACCGCGGCCGAGCAGCAGCGCCAGGCGGCGCACGTGAATGCGCAGCTGGCCGGCGTCGAGAAGCTGCAGGGCAGCTACCCGTTCACGCTGGAGCGCAGCGTCGGTGCCTACCGCATCAACCAGTTCCTGCACGCGCTGATCGAGCCGGTGCACCGCGCCGCCTTCCTGGCCGACGAGGAGGCCGAGTTCGCGCGCGCGGGCCTGTCCGACACCGAGCGCGAGCTGCTGCGACGGCGAGACTGGCGTGGCCTGATGCACCACGGTGCGATCTTCTTCGTGCTGGAGAAACTGGGCGCGGTGATCGGCGTGTCCAACCTGCACATCTACGCCGCAATGCGCGGCCAGTCGCTGGAGGAGTTCCAGCGCACGCGCAACGCGCCGGGTGCGCTGTATTCGGTGGCCGGCAAGGAAGCCACCGGCCTGAGCTGGGCGAGCAGTCCTACCGCGTAGGACCGCGTCGCTCAGCTCGGCGGCCGTGCCGGGCCTTCAGCGCACGCTGGGCGCGTAGGGCCGGAAGAAGTCGTCGCCACGCCAGGCCGGCAGCGTCGGCACGCTGGGCGGCAGCACGCCGCTGTAGCTGCTGGCGGTGTTGGGATCGCCCTTGCCGTCATGCACTGCCATGGCGGGGTACGGGAAGACTGGGCGCAATCGCGCGTTCGGGGCCACGGTGGCAGCAGGCGGCGCACCGGGCGCTGCGGCGGCTGGCGCTGCGCTGGCACCGGCGGCAGTGGGTTGGCCGAAGTTGCTTTTGGCCTCCTTGGGACTGGGTGCGCGGGCGACGACGGCCTGCGGCGCCACGCCGCGTTCGACCCAGTCCAGCAGCGGTGTCAGGAAGTCCACCGCACTCGGGCCTTCGCCACTGCCGCAGTGGTACACGCCGGGCAGCAGGTACAGGCGGGTGAAGGTCTCTGCCTGCGCGGCGCCCATCACGCGCTGGACGGCGTTGAGGTAGGCGACCGTGTTCAGCGGCGAGATGTGCGGGTCTGACCAGCCATGCCAAAGGATCAGCTTGCCGCCGGCCTTGGCAAAGGCCGAGAGGTCGGGGTTGGTCGCGTCGAACAGCGGGTGCCGTGCGCGCAAGCGGTCGAAGGTGGCGCCGTCGAACGGCAGGTCGGCGAGGCGGAAGTCGGCTGGCGGGTCGGTCTCGAAGCTCAGGTTGCGCAGCGCGTCCAGTGCGATGCGTTCGCTGAAGATGGGCTGGCTGGCGCTCTCCGGCACGAACACGCCGGCCCAGGCCAGCTCGGAGCCCGGCATGGGGCCTGCCACGGTCAGGCGCTCGCCGGTTTCGGGGTCGCGCGGGCCGTCGTACAAGCGGCGCACGGCTTCGAGCTCTACTTCGTTCAGGCATTTCGCACTGGCGGCCACGCCGGGTTCGCAGCGCAGCGGGGCCAGGTCCACGTAACAGGCGCGCGGGTTGGCGATCAGGCCATCGGCCTGGCCGTCGAGCTTGTCGCATTGCGCGAGCACGGCCTGGTGCAACAGCGGCAGCTTGGAGGCCACGAGTACGGCCTTGCCGTCCAGGCCGGTGTTGCTACGCGCCTGCCAGGCGTGGTACATGCTGTTCTGCACCTGGAAGTTCAGCGCGCCGGCACCGGCGATGATGCCGTCGAAGTCTTCCGGGTAGCGCTGGGCCTCGATCAAGGCTTCCCGGCCGCCGTCAGAGCAGCCGGTGAAATAGGACCTGGCGGCCGGCTTGCCGTAGAAGCTGCGGATCAACTGCTTGGCGGCCAGTGCAGTGAGGTGCACCGCGCGGTGCGCGAAGTCCACGCGTTGCTGCGGGTCACGGCCAAAGTCACCGCTCATGCCCTGATGGCCCATGTCGGTCGAGGCGATGGCAAAGCCGCCCGCCTGCAGCGGCAGGCAGCCCTCGGCGGCGCCCACTTCCAGCGACGCGCGGCCGCACAGCCCGCCGCAGCCGACCTGCAAAAAGCGCCCGGTCCAGGTCTTCAGCGGCAGCGTCATCACGAAGCCGATGCTGGGCGCCAGCTGGCCTTCCACCGCGCAGACGAGTGCGCCGCCGTTGGTAGTTTCCCTGGCGCTGGTGACGCGGCTGCCATCCCCGCCGATGGCGCTCAGGTCCGCCTTCAACAGGCTGCTGCAAGCCTGTGCCGGCTTGAGGGGTGCAGGCTTCTCAGCAGTGGCCGCCAGGGCCTGGATGGACGCGAAGACAAGGCAGCCGAACAGCAAGGTCAATGCGGTCCTCAGACGGACAGGTAAGGGCAGGGTCATGGTGTGAGCGAGTGGCCTCAGAGGTCGGTCAGGGCTGGCCATGATTGGCGTATCAACAGGGCATGTCAACCGCCAGCACGGGTGTGGCTGACGCGATAACGCCGGGTAATTGCGCCACCGGTTTCGCCATCTTCTGACGCTGGGGCCGGCTTCCTACACTGCGGCGCTCATTCAATCAGCACGGTGGCGCCACGATCACCGCCAGCCCTACCGGAGACAACCGACATGCATCGATCCCTGCTGAACCTGGCCGTCTTGGCCATGCTGGCCTCTGCCAGCTTCGCCACCCAGGCCCAGACCGTGACCATCTACGGCCTGCTCGACCAGTCGGTCGAACACCTGACGAACGTGGGCGCAGCCAGCACCGGCACCAACCGCCTGCCGGGCCTGACCGGCACGGTGCCTTCACGGCTGGGCTTCCGAGGCACCGAGGACCTGGGTGAGGGGTTGAAGGCGGTGTTCACGCTGGAGCAGGGCCTGGGCCTGGACACCGGCACCTTCAACCAGGGCGGGCGGGTGTTCGGCCGCCAGGCCTTCGTGGGCCTGACCGGCAACTGGGGCGGTCTGACGCTGGGCCGCCAGTACACGATGCTGTTCTGGTCTCAGCTGGATGCCGACATCCTCGGTCCCAACGCCTATGGCTCGGCCTCGCTGGACAGCTACCTGCCCAATGCGAGGGCCGACAACGCGGTGGCCTACCGCGGCACGTTCAACGGCTTTACGGTGGGCGCCACGTACAGCCTGGGCCGCGACTCTGTCAACGTGCCCAGCCCTTCGGGCACCAACTGCGCCGGCGAAAGCGCGGCCGATGCGCAAGCCTGCCGCGAATGGTCCGCGCTGGCCAAATACGACGCGCCGAACTGGGGCCTGGCGCTGGCGGTCGACCAGATCCGCGGCGGCACCGGCGCCTTTGCCAGCCTGACCAGCAGCACGCTGACCGACCGGCGCGCCACGGCAGCCGGCTGGGTCAGGTTCGACGCACTGAAGCTCGGCGCCGGCGTGATCTCGCGCCGCAACGAAGGCAGCGCCACCACGCCGCGCAGCGAGCTCTGGTATGCCGGCGCGGCCTATGCCGTCACCCCGGCCTTCACGCTGGACGGCGAGCTGTTCCGGCTGAGCTACAAGGACAGCGACAACAAGGCCACGCTCTACGCGCTGCGCGGCGCCTACAGCCTGTCCAAGCGCACGGCGATCTACGCGACAGCCGGCCGCATCGGCAACAGTGGCACGCTGGCGCTGGCGGTCAGCAATGCAGCCGCGGGCAACGGCCCGGTGGCTGGTGGTGTGCAGGTGGGCATTGTGGCGGGCGTGCGCCACGCGTTCTGACCATCGCCCCTGAACCTGCGAGACTGGGCGCCAGTCTGCAGGAACGGGTGAGTGATGGAACGAGTGGATTGCATCGTCGTCGGTGCCGGCGTGGTCGGGTTGGCCGTGGCCCGCGCGCTGGCCCTGCGTGGCTTCGAGACCGTGCTGCTGGAGCGCGAGCGCTGCATCGGCAGCGGCACCAGTTCGCGCAACAGCGAGGTCATCCACGCCGGCATCTACTACCCCACCGGCTCGCTGAAAGCCGAGCTGTGCGTGCGCGGCAAGCAGCTGCTGTACGACTACTGCGCCAGCCACGGCGTGGCGCACCGGCGCTGCGGCAAGCTGATCGTTGCGACCTCGGCCGAGCAGCGCGACACGCTGGAGAAGCTGCAGGCCACCGGCCATGCCAATGGTGTGAGCGAGCTGGCGATGGTCAGCGCCGCGCAGGCCCTGGCGGCCGAGCCGCAGCTGCAATGCGTGGCCGCGCTGGAGAGCAGCAGCACCGGCATCGTCGACAGCCACGGCCTGATGCTGGCGCTGCAGGGGGACTTCGAGCAGGCAGGCGGCATGCTCGCCTATGACGCGCCGGTGCTGGGCGGAGAATGCGGGGCCGAAGGCATCACGCTGCAAGTGGGCGGCGAGCAGCCGATGGCGATCCACGCAGGCCTGGTTGTCAACAGTGCTGGCCTGCATGCCCAGACGCTCGCGAAAGGCTTGATCGGCTTGCCGGCGGAGTGGGTGCCGCCGCTGTACACAGCCAAAGGGAACTACTACAGCCTGGCCGGTCGTTCGCCGTTCTCGCGGCTGATCTACCCGGTGCCCGAGCCGGGCGGGCTGGGCGTGCACCTGACCATCGACCTCGGCGGCCAGGCGCGCTTTGGCCCGGACGTGGAATGGGTCGACACGCTGGACTACCGGGTCGACCCGGCGCGCGCCGATGCGTTCTACGCGGCCATCCGCCGCTACTGGCCCGGCTTGCAGGACGGCGCCTTGCAGCCGGGCTACGCCGGCATCCGCCCGAAGATCAGCGGGCCGGGCGAGGCCGCGGCCGACTTCCTGATCCAGGGCGAGGCCGCGCATGGCGTGCGCGGCTTGGTCAACCTGTTCGGCATCGAGTCCCCGGGGCTGACCGCTTCGCTGGCGATTGCAGAGCGGGTGCTCGCGGCGCTGTAGCGCACAGGCGAAAAAAAGCCCCGCGGTTGCGGGGCGAATGAGTGGTCAGTGGGACCAGTCGATCAACTTGACATTCAGACAGCCACATCACACCGGCACATGGCCGGGGCGCTCAGCCGTTGATGCTGCGCTTGCCGGTGACCACGACCACCTGGGTCGGGGCGCTCGGCGTGGCCTGGGCGAACTGTTCGGCCTGGACCTGCCGGTCGGCGTAGTGGCTCAGGCTGGCCAGCACGGTCAGCGTGACGGTGGCGGCCAGTGCCAGGAAGGGGGCGCGGGTGCGAAGGCTGGTGGTGTTCATGAACGTGAAAGGGGTCATTTGGGGCTCCTTGCGGTGTGCGGTGGGTGTCGATGGATGTACTTTAGGCAGCCGCGATCCCGGCCGCGACCGTCTTGCGACAGGCGGGGCCGGCAGGCGATTGAGTTGCCTTTGCAGGCGATGAGTGGTGGCCAGCTGGCCGCTGCCGTGTGGCGCGGAGCGTCAGGTGCTCAAGGGCTTGCCGGGCGGCGGCACGGCCGAGGCCGGGGCTTCCGGCGCATCGTCCAGAAACAGCGCCGGCACGGCGGCAGCCGCCTCGGGCAACTGCGCGTCAGCCAGTTGCGAGCCCTGGCGCTGGGCTTCGGCCACCTGCACCAGGCCGGCCAGCAGGCTGAAAGTCATCACCGCGGCCATCAGCAGCAGGCCACTGCCCAGGCTGTCCAGCAGGGCGTTGGCAAGGGAAGAGATCCGGGTCTTCATCGGAAACTCCTTTCAATGGTTGAACCGCCAAACCGTGGCTCACAGCCTCGGCCCGGCGCTTGTCTGCGGTGTTGCGCGCTTGCCGGTGTCGGGTGAAGCTGCGCCTCAGTCGCGGAAATAATCCTGGCGCAGTGCGCCGTCAAAACGAGCCGCTGCGCAGGCAGCACTGCATGAAACCGGCGCGCCGAACCGCAGGGGCAGGGGTCTTGGCGCCCCAGCTTCTCCAGCAGTTCCTTGTCGCCATGCACCACCCGCGCGCCGCGCTTGACCCCGGTCTCGGACGGGTAGCCCTTGCGGCGCTTACGGGTGGCTTCGAAAGCTGAAGGCTTCAGCCGCCAGTGGGTTGTACTTCTTCATGATGTCCTCCTGTTTTTTGGGGTGAAAGCGCGATGCGCTCAGGGGTGACCGGTCGGGATCGAACCGACATCAGTGGCATCACAAGCCACGGCTCTGCCATTGAGCTACGGCCACGCCTGAGCGCATTTGGTGAAAGGTTCCGGTGACGGGTTCCGGTGCCGCCCAATCTTTGCGGCCGATTTCCGCCTTCGAAGCGTGAGCTCGACGAAGGCTTCGTGAAACATGGGTCTTCAGTCCCATCACGGTTGTGCTCCAGCGCGAACGCAAGGCCCGAGGGCTTGCGCCGTGTTCTCGCTGCACGACACGGGCGTCCCCGTGGCGCACATCCTGGCCGCTCTCACACAGAGAGCGCATGCTCGGCCTTGTGCCGAAACACACCCGTGATGGGACAGAAATTCAGAAGGTCAAAAGCAACAAGGCCCGGATCCTTTCGGATGCCGGGCCTCGATGGATTCGAGTAGGAGGCAACGCGCTATGCGCTGGCCTCGCCCGGGGGCATGTTGTGGCTGTGATCACCGGCCTGGCTGTTCGAACCGCAAACGTTTGCAGACAAGCCTGCAAACCCTGCACCCATGCCGGTGCACTGGCCCGAAAGGGGCAGCGAACGCTTGGCGATGAAGGTGGCGGAGTTCACGGTGAGACTTCGGTTGGGTTGGAACGAAAGACCTGGTGATCGGTGGAACCCGAAGGTTCCGGTGCCGTGAGCAGTGGAAGCCACTCAGCAGCGAATGGGTGAACTGTAAAGAGTCTTCACTTCTGCGTCAAGCGGGTGCGACAATCTTTGTGTTCCAGATCGTGTCTTTGCCGCCACAACCGCTTTCGTGTCAGACAACCTCACCGTGAATCGCCGCCAGAACGTGCTGGCCTTGTTTCAACGTTATGCCGAGTCGCAGATGCGGGCTGGCGTGCCGCCCAAGGGCATGGAGCAGGCCTTTGCGCAACAGCTGCAGATCAGCCCCAGCATGTGGAGCCAGATCAAGAGCAGCCGGCCCATCGGTGACAAGCTGGCGCATCAGATCGAGGTGGCCTGCGAGCAGCCGCTGGGCTGGCTGGACGGCGAGCATGTGCCGCAGTCGCCGAGCGCTGCAGAGCAGCAGTTCCTGGCCATGGCACAGGAAGTCTGGCGTGGCACGAATGCAGAAGGGCGCAAGCGCCTGAAGCAGTTGCTGAAGGAACTTCGCTGAGCGCTTGGCTCAGACGGCGCTGCGCTTGCCGCAGACCACGACGACCTGCACCGCGCCTTGCGAAGCGGCCTGTGCGACCAGCGCATCGTCCGCCTGGGCATTGGCGATCTGCGACAGGCCGGCCAACACGCTGAAGGTCACCATCGCGGCCAGGCTGAGGAAGCCGGTGCGGGCGGCCTTCGAGCTGGCTTGGAATTCGCGGGTGTTGACGTTGGCGGTGCTGTTGGGGGTGGTCATTTGAGGCTCCTGCTGGGCTGCAAATCGTGTTTCGATGGGTGGACTTTAGGCAGCGCCGCTTGCGCTTGCGACCGGGATGCGACGAGTTGCCGCAGCGCCTGGCCAAACTGCTGCGCGCAGGGATGAACGGCAGCGGCTGAACGGTGTGGAGAAGGTCTACCGGGACGTCCACTCAGTGGTGCGTCGACCGGCTGCTGCTGCAGCGGCCCGCTGGCGTTCGGCGCCACAACGAAAAAAGCCCCGCAGTGCGGGGCCTTCGGCGCGGGATCGACGCGACTGGGTGTCAGACCCGCTTGCCGGTCACGACGACGATCTGCAGCGGCATTTCGTTGGCCGGCACGGCGCTGGCGAGCATCGTCGCGGCGTTGCTGCGGGCCTGGGCCAACTGCACGTCCTGGACTTGCTGGCCGGCGATGTGGGTCACGCCCGCCAGCACCGTCAGTGTGACCACGGCGGCCAGACCGGCGAAGCTGGCGCGGGCGGCGTTGGAAGCAGCGGCGAAACGGGTGGCGGTGGCGGTCATGGTGGGCTCCTGGTGCGGTTCGGGGTGTCGATGAGTGGACTTTAGGAAACCGCGGACTGCGGTGCGACCGGGATGCGACGAGTTGCCGGTTTGGCCGCGCAGAAGGTTCGATTCGCTGACGAAACGTCGGTGGCCCGGCAGCGAATTCGCGCTTCGCGTGCTGCGATTGGGCACTCGGTGAGCAGTGCTGGGCGGCATTTCAAAGTCATGCTGTTTGTGCATAACCCGATGCGAAGGCACTTTGGATCCGGTCTGGTGAAAAGGCGGTTTTGCCAATGAAAACAAGGCTTTGCGTCGTGAAATGCGGCCGTTTCTAGGGCCTTGTTAACCGACCCCTCGCCAGCACGATTGAGTGGAAACCCTTAGACTGCATTGCATACAAAAACCAAACCGGGCTGTCCGGAGCCACCGCTCCGAGAGATGGCCCTCCATCAGCCCCAAAAGGGTACAGACCATGACCTCCGTTCAAAACACCTACGCAACTGTCCGGCGTTTCATCGCCCAACTGACTACCCCTTCGCAACGCGGCCAGGATGCCAGCCGTGAAGACGACGAGCGCTACCTGTCGCAAGCCGTCGACATGGGCGACCTGGAGCGGCGCATTCGCCAGCTCGAGCGCGGCACCGTCGAGAGCGCGCACACGCAGCTCAGCATGATGAGCTGGAGCCACTGAATGCGTTCCGACCTGATCCTGGCGATCCTGGGCGCCTTCCGCGCGGCGTTTGCCGCGCCGGTGCGACCGGCGGCCCCTGTGCCGCGTCGCCCGCTGTAAACTGATCTTCTTCCAGGAGAAGCCGAAGCACTTGTTGCCGAAGCTGCCGAAGGCGTACCCCTCAGAACGCTCAGGCCCAAAGACTGGAACCATCTCGACAAACTGGAGAGCGTTGCACGGCAGGCCTTGAAAGCTTCGCCGATGGCAGCCGCCGAAGGGGCAAGCGCCGCGGGGAACCGCGGCGTGAATCTCTCAGGCAAAAGGACAGTGGGGGCAGTGGCCGGAATCTTGCGAGCAGATCGCAAGGCTTCGGCCATTGCCCCTTTCTTTTTGCCTGAAAGAAAGCGCTTTCCCATGAAAGTCATCGTTCTCGGCGCCGGCGTGATCGGCGTGTCCACGGCCTGGTACCTGGCGCAGGCCGGGCATGAGGTCACCGTGCTGGAGCGCAATGCTGGTGCGGCCCGCGAAACCAGTTTCGGCAACGGCGGCCAGATTTCCGTCAGCCATGCCGAGCCCTGGGCCAACCCCAGCGCGCCGCTGAAGCTGCTGAAGTGGCTGGGCAGGGAAGACGCACCGCTGCTGTTCCGCCTGCGGGCCGACCCGGCGCAGTGGCGCTGGGGCCTGAAGTTCCTGCTGGAATGCCCGGCCGCGCGTTCCAGGCGCAACATGATCCAGCTGCTGAACCTGGGCACCTACAGCCGCAGTTGTCTTCAGGCGCTGCGCGCCGAGACCGGGTTGCAGTACGACCATCTGACCAAGGGCATCCTGCACTTCTACACCAGCCAGCAGGAGTTCGACCTGGCGGTGGAGCCGGCGCGCGTGATGCGCGAACTCGGCTGCGAGCGCGACGTGATCGGCCGCGATGAGGTCGTCAAGCTGGAGCCGGCGATGGCCCACATCGCACCGCAACTGGCCGGCGCCACCTACACCAGCGCCGACGAATCCGGCGACGTGCACAAGTTCACCACCGGCCTGGCCGCACTCGCGGCCGAGCGTGGCGTGAAGTTCCGCTACGGTGTGCGGGTGCAGAAGCTGCGCAGCGAAGGCGGCGAGATGAGCGGCGTGGAGTTCGCCAATGAAACCGGCCTGTACGAGGTGCTGAGTGCGGACGCCTACGTGCTGGCCGCCGGCAGCTTCAGCCCGCAGTTGGCCAAGCAAGCCGGCCTGACGCTGGACATCTACCCGGCCAAGGGCTATTCGGCCACGTTGCCGGTGCTGGACGCCGCCAAGGCCCCGCAGGTCAGCCTGACCGACGACGAGTACAAGCTGGTTTTCTCGCGCTTCACCTCGCCCGAGGGTGACCGCCTGCGCATTGCCGGCACGGCCGAGCTGAACGGCTACGACCTGGCGCTGAACCCGGTCCGCTGCGAGGCCATCGTGCGCCGCACGCTTCAGCTCTTCCCCGGCGTGAGCCGGCCCGAGCTGGCCAGCTACTGGACCGGGCTGCGCCCGGCGACGCCTGGCAACGTGCCCTACATCGGCGAAAGCCGCGTGCGCAAGCTGTTCCTGAACACCGGCCACGGCACGCTGGGCTGGACCCACGGCGCTGGCTCCGGCCATGCGCTGGCGCAGCTGATCGACGGCCGCCGGCCCGAGGTCGACTTTGCCTTCTGCGGCCCGCTGCCGGCCAGGCAAAGCCTGTCGCTGCAACCGGCCTGAGTGGGGCCCGCTGTCTGTCGGCCTCTAACATTGGTCGATGGACATCTCACTTTTCAGCCAGGCCATGTTGGTCGGCCTGTCGATCGCCGCGCCGGTCGGGCCCATTGGCCTCTTGACCATCCAGCGCACGCTGGACCAGGGCCAGGCCGCCGGCCTGGCCACCGGCTTGGGCGCCGCCGCGGCGGACGCCTGCTATGGCGCACTGGGCGCGTTTGGCGTCACGCTGGTGATCGACTGGCTGGTCGGCGCGCGCGTGCCGCTGGCCCTCGTCGGCGGCGCGGTGCTGGCCTGGCTCGCATGGCGCACCTGGCAGGCGCCGGTGGCCGAGCGCGCGGCTTCAGCGCCCGGCACCGGCAGCCTGCTGGGCTCTTTCGCCGGCACCTTCCTGCTGACGCTTTCCAACCCCGCCACCATCCTGTCCTTCCTGGCCATCTTCGGCGCGCTGGCCGGCAGCTCGGCGCAGCCGGCTTCGCCGGGCTGGATGATCCTCGGTGTGGGTTGTGGTTCTGCGCTGTGGTGGTGGCTCTTGACGGCAGTCGTCGGCCGGCTGCGCCAGCGCTTCGATGTGCGTTGGCGGCGCCGCGTGAACCAGGCTTCGGCGCTGCTGCTGGGTGGGTTTGCGCTGTGGCAGTGGGTCTCTCTGGCGCGCTGGACGCTGGGCTGAACGCTTCTGCAGTTCGTCGCGCCAGCCTGCAACTGGTCGGCGCCAGCGGCATCCTGTCGCAACCGAGGCTCATTCGGCGAAGGCCTTCCTACAGTCCGCCGCGCCGGCTGCGCGGCGCCTCGCCAGCGCGGACGCCTAACATCCGGCCTCTTGCCCAATCCCGGACTCAACCCCAACCCAACTCGAAGACTGAGCTCATGCGCATGTCGAGACTCCTGACCGGACTGGCCGCCTCATCGGCGCTGGTCCTGGGTGGCCTGGCCCTGACAGGCTGCCACCCCTCCGCACCGCCAGGCGCCACCAGCGCTTCAGCGGCCGCGGCGCCCGCAGCTGCCAGCGCGGCCACCGTGCCGCCGTCGCCCGACGGCATTGCGCTGGCCTCGCCACATGCGGCCATGGTGCGCGAGCCCAGTGCGCCCGGTGCCTGGGGCGGCCCACGCCAGCCCGGCGCGGCCACGCTGTCCGACCGCGTTGTGGACTACCGCATCCAGGCCAAGCTGGACCCGGAGAAGCACACCGTCGAAGCCCAGCAGCAGCTGACCTGGCGCAACCGCAGCGACCGTGAGGTGCGCGCCGTCTACCTGCACCTGTACATGAACGGCTTCGAAGGTGAGGGCAGCACCTTCTTCAGCGAGCAGCGCAACCTCGGTTTCGGCTTTCGCAGCGAGGTGGAAGCGAACGAAGGCCAGTGGGGCCACATCGAGTTGAAAAAGGTGCAGCAGGCCGGTGCTGCCGTGCCCTGGTACTTCGTGCACCCGGACGACGGCCCGGAGACCGACCACACCGTCGTGCGGCTGGACCTGCCGCAGCCGGTGGCGCCCGGTGCCAGCACCCAGCTGGACATTGACTTCTTCGACCAGTTGCCGCGCGTCATCGCGCGCACCGGCTACTTCGGCAGCTTCCACCTCGTGGGCCAGTGGTTCCCCAAGATGGCGGTGCTGGAACTGCCGGGTGAGCGCGGTGCCACCGCGCCGCGCTGGAATGCCCACGAGTTCCACCTGCACAGCGAGTTCTACGCCGACTTCGGCCAGTACGACGTGGCCATCACCGTGCCCAAGGGCGTGACGGTGGGCGCCGTGGGTGAGCTGCAGGGCGCCCCGGTGGAAAAGGACGGTTGGGTCACCCACCGCTATGTGCAGGGCGATGTGCATGACTTCGCCTTCACCGCCGACAAGCGTTTCGACACGCCGCTGGAGGCGGATTGGTCCGGCCCTGGCAGCCCCCCGGTCAAGGTGCGGGTGCTGTTCCCGCCCGAATACGCGCACAACGCGCAACCGGTGCTCAAGGCCACGCTGGATTCGCTGACCTACTTCTCGCAAACGCTGGGCGCCTACCCGTACAAGACCGTGACCGCGGTGGTGCCCCCGTACAACGCAGAAGAAGCGGGTGGCATGGAGTACCCCACCTTCTTCACCGCCGAGGGCTACAAGGACCTCAGCCCCGGCACTGCGAATGCCTACGGCCTGGACTTCGTGACCATCCACGAGTTTGGCCACGGCTACTTCTACGGCATCCTGGCCTCGAACGAGTTCGAGGAGCCGATGCTGGACGAAGGCATGAACGAGTTCTGGGACATGCGCATGATCCAGGGGCGCGGCCAGCTGAACTCGCTCAGCAGCCGCGGCATGCAGCGACTGGGCGTGCAGCTGGAGGCCCCAACGTTCGAGGTCGAGCGCCTGTTCTCGGTGCTGGGCGAGCCGGCGGACGGCACCGGCGAGAACAGCTGGGACCGCCTTTCCAGCAACAGCTACGGCAGCGTCTATGGCCGCAGTGCCACGGCCTTCCATGAACTGGAGACGCTCATCGGCAGCGAGGCCCTGGCGCGTTCCTTCAGGATCTACTATGACCGCTGGAAATTCCGCCACCCCGCCATTGGCGATCTCCAGGCCGCGCTGATCGAAGGCTCGGGCAAGCCCGAAGTCGTCAACCGCATCTTCGAGCAGCAGGTCTACGCGGCGCAGAAGGTGGACGACCGCGTGAGCAAGCTGGTCAGCGAAGAAGAGCGCCCGCAGCCCGGCACCGTGCAGAAAGACGGCCGCTGGGTCGAGCGCACTGAAGGTCAGATCGACGAGCAGCTGGCGCAGGACCGCAAGGCGTGGGACAAGGCCCATCCCGATGCCAAGCCCGATGCCGCAGGCCCCTTGCCCTTCCGTACCACCGTGACGCTGCGCCGCTACGGCGCCTCGGCGCCCCAGACCCTGGTGGTGCGCTTTGCCGATGGCAGCAGCGAGACCGTGCGTTGGGACGACCAGCGCCGCTGGGCCCGCTACAGCTGGGTCAAGCCGGCCAAGGCTTTGTCGGCCGAGCTCGATCCGCAGGACGAGCATGCGCTGGACACCCACCGGCTGGACAACAGCCAGGTGCTCAAGGCAGAGCCCGCGGCGGCTCGCCGCTGGGCTTATGAAATCGCGGCCCTGGTCCAAACCTTTTACGCCCTGGTGAGCACGCTATGAGTGACGCGGCTGTTTCTTCTTCCTCCGTCCGGGCCACGCTGTGCCTGGCGGCCCGGCAGGCCTTTCAATGGCGCTTGCTGCTGCTGTGGTGGGCGGGCTTGAGCCTGCCGGCACTGCTGCTGTTCCTGCCGCTGTGGCGGGCGCTGGCCTCTTTTGTGGACCATTCGTTGCGCGCGCCGCAGCTGGCCAGCGGCTTCTCGCTGCCGTTGATTGCCGAGATGGTGGTCACCTTGGTCCAGCAGGCGGGCACCGTGCTGCCCGCCGTGGGCCTGGCCGGCCTGGCGTTCACGCTGCTGCTCTCGCCCTGGCTCACCGGTCTGGCCGTGACGGCGGCGCGCCAACCGGCACCGCAAGGCTTTGGCGCGCTGCTGCGCGGCGGCCTGGCCGACTACGGCCGACTGTTCCGCATCACACTCTGGGCCTTGCTGCCGTTGGGCCTGGCCATTGCCATCGGTGTTGGCTTGAACAAGGCCGCCGGCCACCATGCCGAGCAGGCGGTGCTGGAAGCCTCTGCCGGCCATTGGGAGACCGCCGCCACGCTCATCGCCGTGCTGCTGGTGCTGCTGGCCAATGCCACGGTGGACGCGGGCCGCGCCCAGTTCGTTCTGCAGATGCGCAAGCGTTCGGCCATCAAGGCCGGCTGGCGCGGCCTGCGGGTGCTGGCGCCGCGCCATTGGCGCTCGGTGCTGAGCTACCTGCTGATCACGCTGGCAGGCCTGGTGCTGCTGGCCGTCTTCAGCTGGCTTCGCCTGCAGGCCCCAGGCCTGCTGGTGCCCGCCTGGCACCTGCCCGGCTGGCTGGGCACGCTGATCGCGCTGCTGGCCGGCCAGGCAGCGGTGCTGGCGCTGGCCTGGATGCGCTGCGCCCGCCTCTTTGCGCTGGTGGCGCAGGGGCGTGCGGCTGGCTGAGGCGTTCGTGCCATGCCCCTCTCCCATCTGGGCGAGGGGCGCGCGGCCGCACGGGCGATGTGCGGGAAGTTGAGCGGGACAAAAATGGGCGGCATGCGTGTCTTGCGCTCTGTCTCCCTCACATTTTTCCTCGAAGGACATGCCCATGAGCGCCTTGGCACCCAGCCCCATGAGTTCAACCCGGGCCACCGCGCTGGGCGTCGGCCTGGGTTTTGTGGCGGGCTATGTGGACACGGTCGGTTTCGTCGCGCTGTTCGGCCTGTTCACCGCGCACGTCACCGGCAACTTCGTGCTGATCGGCAGCACCCTGGCGCATGCCGGCGGCAGCGTGACGCTCAAGCTGCTGGTGTTTCCCGCGTTTGTGCTTGCGGTGGCGGCCACGCGGCTGCTGAGCTTGGCTCTGGCCCGCCGAGGCATGCCACTGCTGCGGCCCTTGCTGAGCCTGCAATTGCTGCTGCTGGCGGGTTTCATGGTGCTGGGCTGGGCGGCATCTCCGGTGCAGCAGCCGCCGGGCGCCCTGGGCATGTGGGCCGGGGTACTGGGCGCTGCCGCCATGGGCGTGCAGAACGCCGCGGCCAAGCTGGCACTGGGCCAACTCGTGCCCACCACGGTGATGACGGGCAACGTGACCCAGTTGGTGATCGACGCGGTGGACCTGCTGCGTGGCGCGGGCGACGCCGTGCTGCGCGAGCGCATGCGCCGCTTCATCGGCCCCATCCTGGCCTTCACTGTGGGCGCGGTGGGTGGCGGTTTTGGCTACCTGGCGCTGGGCTTTGCCTCGCTGCTGCTGCCCATCGGGCTGCTGGCCGCACTGGCGCTGACGGAGCGCACGACCGTTGCCGCGCCGGCAGCGCCCCGGTAGGCGCTGCTGCCAGGCTCAGCCCGCGGCACTGGCCGGCCCGGCCGCTGCCCGTTGCAGGTCGCGCTGCAGCCGCCACACCAGCGTCGCGGTCACCACCGAGGTCGCGGCCACCACGTAGCCGACGACCGGGAAGTGCAGCAGCTTGCCATCTGCACCAAAGGCCACGATGTGGCCGGCCAGCAGCGAGGCCAGGCCGCCGGCCAGTTGCTGGATAGCCGCATTCACCGCATTGAACGAGCCCCGCTGCGTGGCCGCCGGCACGGCGCTCACCAGCGCCTGGAACGGGATCATGCGCGAGAAGATGCCGACGAACATCAGCACGTTGACCACGATCACCCACGGCAGCGACACCGCCTGCAGGTGGGTGTAGACCATCACCATCACGATGGTGACCGCGGTGCCAGCCATGAACACCGGCAGCTTGCCCAGCCGGTCGGCCAGCTTGCCCACCAGCGGGCCGATGAAGATGGTGCACATGCCGGTGACCAGGTAGATCGTCGGCAGGCTTTCCAGCGGAATGCCCAGCGTGTGCACCACGAAGGCACTGCTGAAGGGCATCAGCATGAAGCCGCCGGTGGTCAGCAGCGCGGTGGTCGCGAAGGCCGCCAGGTGGCGCGGCTCGACGACGGTCTGCAGAAGGTGCTTCAGCGCACCGTGCTGGGTGCCTGCCGTCAGGTGGTCCGCCACCGGCCGCATGCGCCAGGCAATCACCAGCCCGCCAGCCGCGCCAAATGCCGCCATCGCAATGAAGGGCGCATGCCAGTCCCAGCGGTTGGACAGGTACAGCCCCACCGGCAGGCCCAGCACCTGGCTGGCCGCAAACGCGGTCTGGATCACGCCCATCACCCGGCCGCGCAGGCGCAGCTCGAACAGGTCGGTCGCAATCGCCATCACCACCGAGCCGATCACGCCGGCGAACACGCCGGTGACGATGCGCGCCATCAGCAGCGTGTGGAAGCTCTGTGCCAGGCCGCACCACAGCGTGCTGGCGACAAAGCCGGCGTAGAAGAACAGCAGCAGCTTCTTGCGGTCGAAACGGTCCGCGAATCCTGCGGTCAGGATGCCGACCACGCCTGCGCTGAAGGCATAGGCCGAGACGACCAGGCCGAACTGCTCGGTCGTGATCTTCAGGTCCGGCATGATCACTGCGCCCAGTGGCGACATGATCATGAAGTCCAGGATCACCGCAAACTGCAGGCAGGCCAGCAGCCCGGCGACAAAGCGCTGGTAGCCGGTGAACAGCGGCGGTGCGGTGGCCTGTGGCGCGGAAGTGTCGGGCGGTGGCATGCGGTACCGGCTCGGGTAGTGGGTTGGCGAGGCTGGGTGATTGTGGATGCAAGCTTGCCAGCGCTTTATGTCGCACCCTTGGCCTGGTCCAGGAACTGCACCAGGCTGTGTGGCGCGGCGTCGCCCAGGCAAATGGCCAGCACTTCGGTCGAACCCGCGGCGGCCTCGGCGCTGCGCGGGAAGAGCTTCGCCTCGTAGGCCTGCAGCGCGGCCTGCAGCGCGGCCTGCAGCGCGGCCTGCAGATCGCCGGGGCGCGCCGCGATGGCTTCACCCAACTCGGCGCCGTCGACCATCGCCAGATTCGCGCCATCGCCTGCAGGCGCCATCAGGTGCGCCGCGTCGCCCAGCAGCGTCACGCCGGGAATGCGGTCCCAGCGGTGGTCCGCGGGCAGTGCGTGGATCGGCCGCAGCACTGGCGCCGTCTCGCCATCGGTGATGAGCGCGGTGAGCGCCCGGTCCCAACCGTCAAATTCCAGCGCCACGCGGGCCAGCGCGACGGAAGCATCGGCGGCCTCGACCTCCGCCACCCAGGCCATCGGCTTTTGCAGTGCCGCATAGGTGTGCAGCACGCCGTCCGGCTCGCGGTGCGCAAAGATGCCTTTGCCTGGCGCCATCGCGAACAGCGCGCCGCCGCCCACTGCAGCGGCGCTCGCCGGATGGCGTGCGTCGGCGTCGGACAGGTAGGTCTCGACGAAAGTGGTGCCGGTGTACGCCGGCGCCGCCATTGACACCAATGGCCGGACCTTCGACCAGGCGCCGTCTGCACCGACGAGCAGGTCGCTTGTCACGCTGGCACCGTGGGCGAAGCTCAGGGTGTGCCGGCCGTCGCCCAGCGCTTCGACCGACGCGAGCTTGTGGCCCCAGCGCACCGTGCCGACGGGCAGCGAATCCAGCAGCAGGCGGCGCAGCTCGCCTCGGCGAACTTCGGGCCGGCCGCCGTTGCCGTCGTCGGGCTGATCCAGCAGCACCGCGCCAGTCTTGTCCAGCACGCGCGAGGCCTGGCCGCCGGGATGGATGAGCCGGACAAACGCCTCATGCAGCTTCGCGGCCTTCAATGCGAGCTGGCCGCTGTCCTCGTGAATGTCCAGCATGCCGCCTTGCGTGCGTGCGGTGGGCGAGGCCTCGGCCTCGTAGACGGTGCAGGCGATGCCGTGCACGTGCAGCACCCGGGCCAGCATCAGCCCGCCAAGCCCGGCGCCAACGATCGCGATCATGCGTGTCATCTCGAATCCTTCATGAGTGGGGCGCGACATCGGCCGACGGATGATGTATGGAACGCCATTCCATGATGATGGAGCGCCGTTCCAGTTGTGTCAACATGCGGCATGGTCAACAAGACACGTTCTCCTCAACGGCGCGAGGACGCCCTCTCGCGGGACCGCATCATCGAAGCGGCCATCGGCCTGCTGGACAGCACCGGCGAAGCCGGGCTGACCTTCCGCGCGCTGTCAGAGCAGCTGGCGACGGGGCCTGGTGCGATCTACTGGCACATTGCCAACAAGGGCGAGCTGCTGGTGGCCGCCTGTGACGCGGTGATCGCCGCCACGCTGGCGGCGTGCGCGGGTGGTGAGACACCCGAGGCCACGGTCCGCGCGCTGGCGGTCGGCATGTTCGATGCGATGGACGCGCATCCCTGGATCGGCTCGGCACTGATCCACGCCGCCGGCCAGCTGCCGACGGTGCGCCTGTTCGAGAGCATCGGGCAGCAGGTGCGGGCGCTGGGCGTTCCGCAGAGCCGGCAGTGGGCAGCGGTCTCGGCGCTGTGGCATTACATCCTCGGCGTGGGCGGACAGAACGCTGCGAACCGGCGCTCGGCCCAGGCGCGCGAGATCGGCCGGGAGGACTTTCTGGGCGAGGCTTCCGCAGCCTGGGCTGCGCTCGACGAGGCCAGTTACCCGTTCACACGGTCACTCGCGGAGCAGCTGCGAAACCACGATGACAGGGCCGACTTCCTGGCCGGCATCGACCTGATCCTGGGCGGCATCAAGGCGCAGGCGCAGCCTTGAACGCACACCTGGCGAGCCTTCAGGGCTGTGCCGCCGTCTCCGCCTGCACCAGCTGCTCTTCTTCAGGCATTGGCACCTGCTGCACCAGCGCGGCGTCCAGCTGTTGCGGGTCCAGCTGGCCGCACCACTTGGCCACCACCAGCGTGGCCACGCCATTGCCCACCAGGTTGGTCAGCGCGCGGGCTTCGCTCATGAAGCGGTCAATGCCCAGGATCAGCGCCAGCCCGGCGACCGGCACATGGCCCACCGCGCTCAGCGTGGCCGCCAGCACGATGAAGCCCGAGCCGGTGACGCCCGCCGCGCCCTTGCTGGTCAGCAGCAGCACCGCCAGCAGCGTGAGCTGCTGCAGCAGCGTCATTGGCGTGTCGGTGGCCTGGGCGATGAAGACCGCGGCCATGGTCAGGTAGATGGACGTGCCGTCCAGGTTGAACGAATAGCCGGTCGGGATCACCAGGCCGACGACCGACTTCTCGGCCCCGGCATGTTCGAGCTTGCGCATCATGCGCGGCAGCACCGATTCGCTGGACGAAGTGCCCAGCACGATCAGCAGCTCCTCGCGGATGAAACGCACGAACTTCAGGATCGAGAAACCGTGCAGCCGGGCGACCCCGCCCAGCACCACCAGCACGAAGATCAGGCAGGTGGCGTAGAACGCGCCCATCAGCTGCGCCACCTGCAGCAGCGAGCCCACGCCGTACTTGCCGATGGTGAAGGCCATGGCACCAAACGCGCCAATCGGCGCCAGCTTCATGATGGTGCCGACGATGGCGAACAGCACGTGCGAGAGCTTGTCGATGAAGCTGAAGACGATGTTGTTCTTGCCACCGAACTTCTGCAGCGCAAAGCCGAACAGCACCGAGAACAGCAGCACCTGCAGGATCTCGCCCTTGGCGAAGGCGTCCACCACGCTGCTGGGGATGATGGCCAGCAGGAAGTCCACAGTGCCGGTCATCTTGCCCGGGCCGACGTAGTTGGCCAGGCCTTTGGTGTCCAGCGCGTTCGGGTCCACGTGCATGCCGGCGCCTGGCTGCACCAGGTTGACGATCAACAGCCCGATGATCAGCGCCACGGTGGACATGACCTCGAAATACAGCAGCGCCAGCCCGCCGGTCTTGCCGACCTTCTTCATGTCCTCCATGCCGGCAATGCCCAGCACCACGGTGCAGAAGATGATGGGCGCGATGATCATCTTGATCAGCTTGATGAAGCCATCGCCCAGCGGCTTCATGGCCTCGCCCCATTGCGGCTGGAAGTGGCCCAGCAGCACGCCAATCGCAATCGCGATCAGCACCTGGGCATAGAGGGAGCGGTACCAGGGCGCGCGCGGCGCAGCAGCAGCAAGGGGCATGGCGGTATCCGGCGAGGGCTGTGAGGGAAAACCAGGATTCTTCCGCCCCGGCACGTTTCCCGCCATGTGGCGTCTACTTAGCCCTTTTGGGCAGGGCTCTTGCCGGTCTTGCTCGCCATGCCGACCATCTTGCGCACCCGGCTTGCCTTCTTCATGGCCACCGGCGCTGGCTTGCCCAGCTGCACGCTGGCCTGGCGGATCAGGTCGCAGAAGAACTCTGCCGCCGGCGTCAGCGGCAGGCTGGTGCGGCGCACGATGCAATGCCGAGCGCACTGGCCGGAGGAGGCGCCGCGCGCGCATGCGCAAAGCCTGCCCGCTGGGCGCGCAGTGCCAGCAGGTGCGCCGGGACTCCGATTCAGGCGCCTCAAATCGAGAGCGATCAAAGGCGGGCCACCCGGCACTGGAAGCAGTTGAACTTCGAGCGGATGTGCAAATAGGCCACGTCAACATCCGCCAGGATGTTCTCGCAAGCCGCCGCCAGCTCGCTGCCGGCTACCACTGCGCCGGTCTCGTACTTGATCCAGTCCTTGCTGTCATACCCGCGAACAAGCGCCGGCTGCAGATGGGCAAACCAAGCCGGCAGCCGGTCCGCCTCGCAGTGCGCGCAGTCCTGCGCATGCAGAAAGATCGGCCCCGTCTCCGCATATGGCTGCACCAAACCAAAAGGCCGGTACGCCAGCACCAACATCTCGTCCCCCTCGGCAATCAGCTGCAAGCAATGTCGGCAAGGATTGGCCCCACCCTGCGCCACCCGCCGCAAAGCCGCCTGCCCATTCGCATCCGGCCCGCCCTCGCGGAACTGCCGCACCTCATCACTCGAAATCCCCCGTACCCGAAATCTCATCGCATGCGCTCCTGTGTTGTATTCGCCGCTGGAGGCGATGACAGGATTGCAGCGCGTTCTGTGCATCAACGCTGGTTGGAATCGGACTCGTGATTTGGGTGACGTGGCGGCAGGCGGTCTGATCGGGGTACCGCGGGCGGATCGCCGCGACGCGCGCAGGGTTGCATCTTGCTCACCAGCCACCCGTCAAGTTGCCTGCGCGACCGATCACCGGCCTCATCTGGCGTGATGAAGGCCCCACCCACCTTCTCAGGACTCGACCCGGAACGCGCTGCTCATCGTGAACGCATAGCGCTCTGGCCGGATGTAGAAGCAGGAGTGGTCGCAGCAGCGGCCGTCGCTGAGAAAGGAGCTGCGTTCCATGACCAGCAGCGCGGTGCCGGGCGGCACGGCGAGGGCTTCAGCCAGTGCTGCGTCGGCGCCGCGGGCGCTGATGGCGATGTCCGCGCGAGCCGGGCGCTCGCCCATCAACTGGGCGATCAGCGCGTAGGCGGGCTGGGCTTCCAGGGCTTGCCAGCTGAGCTGTGACAGCGCGCTGGGCAGGTGGCTGAGGCCGATGGCGACGGGCATGCCGTCCACGCTGTGCAGGCGCTTGAGCAGCGTGAGCTGGCGCGCCGGGGCGAAGCGCGCCGCGAGTTCGTCCGGCACTTTCACGCGGCGCTTCTCCAGCAGCTGCATTTGCGCGTCCAGCCCCTGCAGGCGCAGCGATTCATGGAAGCTGCGCAAGGTGTCCAGCCCGTGGCGGACCTGCTTGCCGGCCACGTAGCTGCCCTTGCCCTGGCGCCGCACGATGCGGCCTTCGCTGGCCAGCTTGTCGAAGGCCAGGCGCACGGTGACGCGGCTGACCTGGAAGCGCTCGCCGATCTGCGCCTCCGAGGGCAGGCGGCCACTGGGTTCGAACAGCCCGGCCTCGATCTCCTCCTGCAGCCGCGCGGCGATCTGCGCATAGAGCGAGGTCGCGTTTTCGCGTTTCAGGCGGGTCCGAACTTGCGGGCTGGTGGAGGTGGCTGCAATTTCCGTCATAAGCACAGTCGCAATTCGCGTTTGGCTAACTTGCATTAGAACGTATTATTTTAAGCATCATGCAGCCCCATCCGTGTGCCTTGCATGCCACACCCCGCCTGTTGCGACCCGCTGTTTGAGACCGCACCAATGTCCTCGCCTTCACCCTCTGGTTCCGCCGCCGGGCAGCTCGCGCTGCAGGCCGTGGACTTCGCCTATGCCGACGGGCGCAGCATCTTCCGCCAGCTGTCGCTGACGGTCACGCCCGGCGAATTCGTCGTGTTGCTGGGGCCTTCGGGCTGCGGCAAGTCCACGCTGCTGAACCTGCTGTCGGGCTTCATCCAGCCGGACCGCGGCACCGTGAGCATTGACGGCGAAGCCGTGCGCCCCGAGATGGACGCGCTGGGCTATGTCTTCCAGTCGCCCAACCTGTTCCCGTGGCTGACGGTGCTGGACAACGTGCGCTTCGGCCTGCGCATGCGCGGCGACCTGACGCCTGCGGCGCAGCAGCAGCGCGCCCGCCAATACCTGGCGCTGGTGGGCCTGGCCGACGCGGCGGAGCAGTTCCCGCACCAGCTCTCGGGCGGCATGCGCCAGCGCGTGGCGCTCGCCCGCGCGCTGGCCCCGGAGCCCAAGCTGCTGCTGGCCGACGAGCCTTTTGGCGCGCTGGACGCGATCACCCGCCGGCATCTGAACGAAGAGCTGCTGCGCCTGTGGAGCCAGCTTGGCCAGACGGTGGTGTTCATCACGCACGACATCGACGAAGCCGTGTTCCTGGCCGACCGCGTGGTCGTGCTCGGCCGAGCGCCGCAAGGCATCGACACCCAGCTGACCGTCGACCTGCCCCGGCCGCGCAGCTTCGCGACCACGCCCCGATTGCCGCGTTTCCTCGCCTGCCGCGAGCAGCTGATGGATCGCATTGCCCACGTCATGGAGAGAGCAGTATGAACAACCGCCGCCAATTCCTTGGGGCTGCGGCCCTGTTGTCTTTGCCCGCCTTGCCTGCGCGCGCACAACCGCGGCCGCTGCGTGTCGGCTGGGTCTATGCGATGGCCAATGCGCCGGTTGTCGTCGCCGACCAGAAGCGCTTTTTCGCCGAAGAAGGCCTGCAGGTCGAGGTCAAGCAGTTTGGCGACGGGCCGGTGCTGGAGCAGGCCATGGCAGCCGGCGAGGTGGACGTGGCCTACGTCGGCGCGCCGCCGGTCTACCAGTGGTTCTCGCGCGGGCTGGACGCGCGCATCTTGGCCAAGGTGAACTACGGCCAGGCGGCGGTGATCGCCAGCCAGGCCAGCGGCATCCGCAGCGTGGCCGAGCTGCGGGGCAAGCGGCTGGCATCGGTGGCCAAGGGCAGCGGCATGGACGTGCTGCTGCGCGGCATTGTGCTGCCCGAGCATGCCAAGCTGGACCCGGAGAAAGACCTCAGCATCCAGTCCATGCCGGTGGGTAACATGAATGCCGCGCTGGACCGCAACATGGCCGACGCGGCCTTCACCTGGGAGCCGTTTGTCAGCCAGGCCTTGCTGCGTGGCAGCAGCCGCTTGGTGCTGGATGTGAATGCGGTGCTGCCGTCCTATCCCTGGTACGTGATCGCCGCGTCAGCTGCAGCGCTGAAGGACCGCGGCCCGGAACTGGTCAAGCTGCTGCGCGCGCACCGCCGCGCCATTGCCTTCCTGCAGGGCAACGCGGCCGAGGCCGACAAGCTGATCGCCCAGACCTTCAAGCTGGAGACGGTGCAGGCGGCGGACGGCCGCACGATTGCCGCCGAGGCCATCGTGCAGGAAGCCCGCAAGCGCCTGGGCTGGGCCGACAAGCTGGAAGCGCGCGACCTGCAGTTCATCCAGCGGCTGATGGATCGCTCGCAGGAGCTGGGCTTCACCGCACGGCCGCTGAAGGTCGAGCAGGTGGTGGACCTGGGCCTGTGGCAGAAGTCGGTTGGCTGAGATGAACACCGCATCCCATCCTGCCATGCAAGCCGTCGCCACGCCTGTTGCCCGCCCTGGCCTTGCGGCGCGACTGTTCGCCCGCGTGCTGCCCTGGGCGTCCTTGCCGCTGCTGGTGCTGGCATGGACCATCGCCGCCAGCCGTGTGCCCAGCTATGTGCTGCCACAGCCCTGGGAAGTGCTGGGCGAAGGCCTGCGCTGGCTCAAGGACGGCAGCCTGCTGAGCAACCTCGGCCACAGCCTGCTGCGCGAATTCATGGGCTTCGGCCTGGCCGCGCTGCTGGCGCTGTTGCTGGGCGTGGGGCTGGGCCTGTCCGCCAGGCTGCGCAGCTTCATGAGCCCGCTCAACAGCCTGTTCATGGCCATCCCGCCCATCGCGTGGACGCCGTTGATGATGATCTTCCTCGGCCTGGGCAATGCGTCCATCGTCGCGGTCATCGTGCTGGCCGCGATGTTCCCGATGGCGCTCACCGTGCAGGACGGCGTGCAGTCCATCCAGGGCGGGCTGGTGCGCGCGGCACGCACGCTGGGCGCCGGCCGCGCGCAGCTGCTGCGCCACGTCTACCTGCCGGCCTGCCTGCCTTGCGTGACGGCCGCGCTGCGCATCGGCTTCAGCCAGGCCTGGCGGGCGCTCGTGGCGGCCGAGATGATCGGCGCCTCGCAAGGCATTGGCTGGATGGTCTCGACCGGCGGGCAGATCGGCAACAGCAGCCAGGTGCTGCTGGGCATCTGCCTGATCGGCCTGATCGCATGGCTCACCGAGCGGCTGGTCTTCCGCCGCCTCGAAGCTCACTACACCCACTGGCTGGGCCAGTCTTGAGGAACCTCAGATGACACTCGCTTTCAACCCGGCCGATGCCGGCGACTACATCGCACCGCTTGGCCTGTACGCGCGCAACAAGGCGCTGCCTTTCCTCGGCCGCGTGCAGTGCGAGCGCAACCAGCTGGTGGCTGGCGAATGGACCGAGCTGACGCTGGTCTACGAAGTGGGCGGCTCGGGCCTGGCCGACGGAGCTTGGCTCAAGCTCGCGTTCAAGTTCTATTCCGACTGGGCGCTGTTCCAGACCAGCGACCCGCGCGGCGCGGACTTCGTCTCCGCCGAATACCAGGCCGGCCCGCTGGTGCCGGGGCAGAGCCCGGCCACAGTGCAGCACCTGAAGGTGCGCTTCGACCAGAAGGGCCACGAGCGGCCGTTCCAGAAGGCGGTGCTGATCGACATCGTGGACGGCTACCTGAACCCCGGCGACCGCATCGTGATCCGCCTGGGCGACCGGCGGCATGGCGGGCAGGGCACGCGGGTGCAGAGCTTCGTCGAAGCCGGTTTCCGCTTCCGCATGTTCATCGACCCGCTGGGCAGCTCGAAGTTTGCCGAGGTGCCGGGCGACTGCGTCTTCGACATCGTGCCCGGTCCGCCTGCACAGCTGGGCCTGATCGCGCCGCGGCTGATCGGCACCGAGGAATCGTTCGACGCGGTCGTGCGTCTGGACGACGCCTGGGGCAACACCTGCCGCGAACTGCCGCGCGCCGGCACGCTGAAGCTGCATGGGCCCGATGGCAGCCAGCAGGAACAACGCTTTGCGCTTGCCGATGAAGGCTGGGCCGTCGCGCGTGTGGCCGGCCTGTCGTTGGCGCAGCCTGGCGAGTGGCGGCTGGAAGCCGCGCTGGACGGCACGCCAGGCCTCAGCACCCGTGCCTTCGTGAACATCGCCCAGCGCGATGGCCTTCGTCCGCTGTATGCCGACCTGCATGTGCACTCGGACGACACCATCGGCACCAACGACACGCTCTACAACCTGAGCTACGGCCGAGACGTGGCCGGGCTGGACGTGCTGGGCTATACCGCCAACGACTTCAACATCACCGAGAAGCGCTGGGACGCCGCGGTCGAACTGATCCACTCGCTCAATGAGTCCGGCCGTTTCGTCTGCTACCCCGGCACCGAGTGGTGCGGCAACTCGGCCGCAGGCGGCGACCGCAACGTCGTTTTCCTCGGCCACGGCAAGCCGCGCTTCCCGTTCGATGCGCAAGGCCGGCTGGTGCGCAGCTTCGAGTGGAACGAACACACCGCCGGCACGCTGAAGCCCGGCGCCTGGCCGGTGGACGAGCTGTACGCCGCCTATGCCGACGACCCGGACGGCCACCTGATGATCCCGCACGTGGGCGGCCGGCGCTGCAACCTGGACTGGCACCACCCGCAGCTGGAGCGCCTGGTCGAAGTGGGCTCGGCCTGGGGCCAGTTCCACTGGGTCTACGCCGAGGCGCTGGAGCGCGGCTACCGCGTGGGCGCCGCCGCCAACAGCGACGAGCACCAGGGCCGCTGCGGTGGCGGCGTGCCGGCCACGGCGGTCTTCGGCTCGCGCGGCGGCATGACCGGCGTGCTGGCCGAGCGCTTCGACCGCGACGGCGTAGGCCAGGCGCTGCGCGCGCGGCGCACCTTCGCCACCACCGGCGAACGCAGCTACGCCGCGCTGCAGCTCGGTGCGCACTGGATGGGCGAGGTCTGCCGCAGCGCCGGCGGGCAGCCGCTGCGCTACCACCTGCTGGGCGATGCGGGCTGGGAATCGGTGCAGCTGTTCCGCGGCGAAAACGCCGTGTGGGAGCGCAACCTGCACCAGGAGCTGGGCTTCTCGCAGCAGCGCATCCGCATCCGCCTGGGCGGCGCCCGCATCAAGGACCGCTACCGCGCCGCCTGCTGGACCGGCACCGTGGAAGTCAAAGGCACTCCCATCGGCGCCTTCGATGCCTTCGGCTTCGACAACCCTGAGCAAACCTGCTGGCGCGAGAACACCACCACGCTGGCCTTCCGCACCGCCACGCATGGCGACACCGACAGCATCGAGCTCACGCTCGGCGCGTTGGCCCACGCCGAGATCACCGTGCGCGCCCAGATCCACGGCTACGTGAAAGTCGGCGACCCGCTGGACCCGCCAGCCCATCCATACGCGCCAGACGTGGAGCTGAAGATCAGCGGCCGCGAGCTGCTCGAACAGCACGCCCTGGTGCGCGAACTGCCCGGCGCCGAACTGCGCGTCAGCATCGAGCGCATCACCGAACAGCCACTGCCCCGCGACCTGCAAGGCGAGATCGACCTGGCCTTGCTGGCACTGGACGCAGACCGCGAACACCCGCTGTTCATCACCGCCCGCCAGCGCGACCAGTCAAGGGTGTGGACTTCGGCGTTGTTCCTGCGGTTGGGTTGATCGAACAGGCGGCTGGCTTGCCGCTGTTGGCGGGTGGCGGTAGGTTGTTTGCGGAGCGCCTTGGCCAGGCAGTTCAGCAGCAGCTTGCGACCCTGAGTGGACGCCCGTCAAGATGATGCGAAGTGCCCCAAAACGGTCATTCAACGATCACTAGAGCGGCTGACCGCGAGCTGGTCTACTTGGGTTAGGGTTTGCGCCGCCCGGCGATGGTTGCGTAGCGGTGCTATGTGCTATGTGGTTAGGGCACCGACTGACCGCAGAGGTAGAGTGGTTGCTTCGGGTGGTTACGCATCAGGTGACTCCAAGTGGCCTCTGCTTCGGTGGCCTCCGCAGCGCTGAGGGTGGGCTCAAGACGAGCGAGGTATTGATCTGCGGCCCAGGTTATTCCTCTGTTGTAAGCCTGACCTCGCCCCAGCTTGGCCCACGCAACTGCGACCGCCTTGCTTTTTGCGAAGTTACCCTCGCCGCGCTCATGCATGCCCGCGACGGCCAGCTGGGAGCTCGCATCGCCGGCATCGGCGGCTTTTACAAGCCACGAACGAGCTACGACCGGACTCTTGACTGCTACTAGCGCGCCGATCGCACCGGCTGCACCAACGCAGCCACCTTCATAGGATTTGTGGAAGAGAGAGATTGCCGCATCAGGCTCCGACTTTGAAATCAGCATGGCGAGCATGAATTGGGCGACGGGATCGCCGGATGCCGCGATTGGCTGAAGGTCGTGCACGAACGGATCTAGCGTTGAATCTCCTGATTGGACACGACTTGCGTGGCTCTTGAATGCCTCCAGAAAGGCAGCGGTCGGAGTCGGCTGACCGGCAAAAGTAGCCTGAAAACAGCAAGCGGAGAAGAGTAAGGCGACAAATCTCTGCACGTGTGACGCGAGGTACTGCATTTTGCGGGTGCCTGACATGTTGTGGACGAATCGTTTTTGCCGAACATTTGAGCATGCGAGTCGTGTGGGAAACACGCTTAGAGCAGGCCCCTGGTGAAAGACGGCTCCTGGCCGACAAGCGACGCTGGCAGCACTGCTGCTCATGATTGACCACCATCCGCACGGCCGCGATCATAGGCGCCACGACACTTCGCCACATCGAAGCGGATGCCTCCTTGTATGGGCAACTGCCGAACCGCGCCGGAGGCTCGCAGCCAAACCTGATTGCCTTGCACGATGCCCACGCTCACCACCGCCCGCTTGCGCCTGGAACCTTTCATGGACAGCCACGTGGCGGGGCTGAACGCCTTGAACGCTGACCCGGAAGTCATGCGCTACATCTCGGGTCGGCCCGAGACGATGGAGGAAACCGTGGCCGTCGTCCAGCGGGTCAAGCAGCGCTGGATTGAAATCGGCTACTCGTGGTGGAGTTTCGTGGATCCCGTCAGCGGGGAAGTCGTTGGGGCGGGCTGTCTGCAGAACTTGCGCCGGGATGAAAGCCTGCACCCGGACCCCAGTTGTCCACTGGAGATTGGCTGGAGGCTTCGTCATGATCATTGGGGGCAGGGATTGGCCACGGAGGCCGCGCGGGCCATCGCAGGCTTCGCCTTTGGCGAGCTGCACGCCGATGAGCTGTATGCGGTCTGCGACCCCGCCAACCTGGCTTCGGCCAATGTCATGAAGCGCCTGGGCATGCAATTCCGCGGCCTTCAGCGTTGGTATGGAAAGGACCTGTCGACATACAGCATGACCGGCCGCTGAATGGGCCTTCGGGGTCGGCCGCGCGAAGACTGCGTGTGCGCAGCCAGCCGGTGTCGACAGAGGCTGTTGTGCCCGCGTTCAGGCCTGCTCGCGGCGCGCCAGGGTCCAGTGGCTCACACCCCTTCCTTCGTCGGCATGATGACCACCTGCTGCAGGTTGACGTGCTTGGGCTGCGAGGCGATGAAGCCGACGACCTGGGCCACGTCTGCGGGTTGCAGGAAGTCGATGCTCTTGGCGGCATTGGCCAGCCAGTCCTTGGCGCCCTGGAAGGTGACGTGGTCCTGCAGTTCGGTGGCGACGATGCCGGGTTCGATCATCGAGACGCGGATGTTCTTCGGACCGAGCTCGATGCGCAGGTGGCGGGTCAGGTGGCTGACGTAGGCCTTGGTGGCCGAGTACACGGCGAAGTACGGGAACAGGTACTGGCCGGCGATGGACGAGGTGTTGATCAGGTCCACCGTGGCGCCCTTGGCAGCGGCCTCTTCGAGCTGCGGTACGAATGCCTGGATCACGCGCATCGCGCCGCTGATGTTCAGGTCGATCTGCTGCTGCCATTCGGCAGTGTCTTGCTGGCCGATGGCGCCAGGCAGCATCACGCCGGCATTGTTGAAGACCAGGTCGATGCAGCCCCAGGTCTTGCGGATGGTGGCTGCCGCGAGGTCCAGTGCGGCCTGGTCGGTCACGTCGACCGCGAGGGCCAGCGCTTCGCCGCCAGCGGCGCGGATCTCGGCGGCGAGTTCGTCGAGCGCGGATTGGCGGCGCGCCAGCAGCGCGACCTTGGCGCCGCGGGCGGCGAGCAGCGCGGCTGATGCGCGGCCAATGCCGCTGGAAGCGCCGGTGACAACGGCCACGCGGCCGGCGAGATCCTGAAGAGTGGAAGTCATGAGGGTGTCCTTGGGTTCGTTGAGCGTCGGAAGGTCGACGGGATGAACTCTAGGATTCGGCACTCTCCACCGGTAGTGAGCGGCGGGCCACAACACTCGCAACCAATGGTTGTGAATGATGCGGCTACGTCCCGCGCTTCGAGCGTGCCTTCAGCTCGGCCAGCGGGACGTTGAAGTCAGCGCTGTCCTTCAGGCGCTCGACGGCGAAGTCGATGAAGCGGCGCACGCGGCCCGGCATCTCGGCGCGCTGCGCGTAGTAGAGGTACAGGCCCATGCGTTCGCTGAGCTGGTTCGTCAGCAGCGGCACCAGCAGGCCGGCGCGGATGGGCGCCGCGGCGTTGATGCTGTCGATCTGGCCAATGCCCAGCCCTGCGATGACGGCCTGCATTTCCGCCTCCGGGTCGTTGCTGCGGAGCACGGCAGGCACGGTTTCGAACACAGTCTCGCCCTTGACGCTGAACTCCCACAGGAACGGCCGCCCGGTGCCGGGCTGGCGGTAGCCGGTGCAGCGGTGCTGCAGCAGGTCCGCCGGCTTTTTCGGTGCGCCGTGCTGCGCCAGGTACGCTGGCGACGCGCAGACGATTTGCTGGATCGTGAACAGGCGCCGCGCGATGACTTGCGCGGTGGGGGCGCTGCCGGCGCGAAAGCCCACGTCGATGCGTTCGCTGACCGAGTCCGTCAAACCGTCTTCCAGCAGCAGGTCGAACTCGATGGCCGGATGCAGCTCGCAGAACGCTGCCAGCAGCGGCACCAGCACCTTGCGGCCGACCGCACCGCCAGCGCTGATGCGGATCAGGCCCTCGTCGTCGCGCACCGCGCTGCGCGCTTGCGCCAGCGCGGCGGCCAGCCCGTCCAGGTTGCCGCGCACCGCCTCGAACAGCCGCTGGCCTTCTTCGGTCAGCGCACTCTTGCGGGTCGTGCGGTGGAACAGCCGCACGCCCAGGTGCTGCTCCAGTTGCCGCACCGTCTTGCTGACGGCCTGCGGCGAGCTGCCCTGGGCCAGCGCGGCCTGGTTGAAGCTGCCGAGTTCGGCGGCGCGCACGAAGGTGGACAGGGCTCTCAGTTCGTCCATGGGCAGGATGGCGAGGTTGGATGGAGGCGGGTGGCGGGCCGCGGTATAACGCGCCAATGACCATAGCAGCTTCCCCAATTTCTCCCGCTGACCAACGTTTCCAACAGGTGGCGGCCCGGCTCGCTGCCGAACTCGGCCACGGCTTCGATGGCGAGATCAAGATCGGCGGACATTACGTGCCGCTGCTGCAGCACGGCGACACCGTGCACCTCAGCGGCCAGATTCCGCGCCTGGGTGACACGGTGATGGTGACTGGCCGCGCGGGCGACGGCGTGTCGCTGGCCCAGGCGCAGCAGGCCGCGCGCATCTCGGCCATGCGCTGCCTTGTGCTGCTGCAGCGCCACCTGGGCAGCCTGGCGCGCGTGGCCACGCTGCTGCGCATGGGCGTGTTCGTGCAATGCAACGCCGGCTTCACGCAGCACAGCGAGGTGGCGGATGCGGCTTCGGACCTGTTGCACGAGGTGCTGGGCGACGCGGGCCTGCACACGCGCACCTCGGTGGGCGTCTACCAGTTGCCGAAAAACGCGACGGTGGAGATCGAACTGTCGGCCGCGGTGCTGCCGTGAACGGACTCGCGGTGACCAACCGCGCGGACGGGGACTTCGAGCACCCTGCGGTGCCCGAGGGCGACCCGCTGCGGCCGCATTGCCTGTACCGGTTGACGCAGGCCGAGTGGCGGCAGCGGCAGCCGACGGTGCCGCCGGCTGCCTTTTCCTCAAGGCGCTTTTAGAACGCCTTGCGCAGGCCCAGCTGCACCGTGCGTTCCTGAGAGATGTAGTCCTTCAGGTCGCCGGTGGACATCGAGGCCGAGGCGTACAGGAAGGTCATCTTCGAGAAGCCGTAGCGCACGCCCAGGCCTGCCTTGCCCAGCGTGGCGCTCACGCTGCCGCCGTCGTTCTTGTACTTGACGTTGGAGTAGTTGCCGCCAAAGGTCCAGTTGCCCACAGGCGCTTCGAAGCCGACGGTGTAGTTGTCGGTGTCGTGCGCGACGAAGCTGGTGTCGGTGGCCACGGTCAGGTTGGTGCCGGTGAAGGCGCCGTTGCCGCTGGTGGTCGTCAGGTTGCGGTTGCGCTGCACGCCGCCCAGCAGCTTGACCGGGCCGAAGTTGTAGTTCGCGGCAATCGTCAGCGACTCGTTGCTCTTGTCGTCACCGCCGTTGCGCGGCTTGTTCCATTCATACGAGACGCCGGCGTAGACCGCGCCCGCCTGGTAGACGCCGCCAATGCCGTGGAAGCGGTCAGCCGTGCCTTCGCCCGGGGCGATCTGGAACTGCATGCTGAAGCCGGAGAAGTCCGGCGTGCGGTACTGGACGATGTTGTTGGCGCGCGGTGCGTTGAGCCAGAAGGGCAGGGACTTGCCCTTGTTGGTCACGGCCGTGCCGGGGTTCAGCGAGAGCGCATTGCCGAACGGGTCGGACTGCCACATCACGCTGTCTTCCAGGATGTACTGGCGGCCGACGCGGATCTCGCCCAGCTTCGCATCGCTCAAGCCCACGTAGACCTGGCGGCCGAAGGCGAGGCCACCCTGGCCCAGCGTGCCGGTGTCGGCGTTCAGGCCGGCTTCGGCGACCACGTTGGCCTTCAGGCCGCCGCCCAGGTCCTCGATCGTCTTGATGCCCCAGCGCGAGCCGTTCAGGCCGTTGACCACGCCGTCGTTGACCATCCAGTTGTCGTCCGCACCGGACTTGCTGCCGGCCATGTAGCGGGTCACGTTCACGTCGATCAGGCCGTACAGCGTGACGGTGGAGTCGGCATGTGCCGCACCGGCCGCCAGCGCCGCGGCGCCAGCCAGGGTCATCAGGGAAATCTTCTGCATGTGGGAGTCTCCATCCAGTGGGGTAGTTGTTGTAAGTCATCGTACAAGTGGCCGCTGTCTGCAACAAGATGCGCCATCTAGAGACATTCCCGCAGGCTGTCGCGTGAAAGCCGCAAGCCCGCTGGCGCGTCGGTTCAGCGCCATGTCAGTTTCGACGTGCTGGCTGGGCTTTTACCTGGGAACAGTGGCCCGATGGGTGGCCGGTTTTGTCTCGGGGTAAACCAGCGAATCGCGGGGAAACCCTTGCCTTGTGTCGTTGACAAGCGCTCACGCATTTCCGACCATGTTGTACGACAACGGATGACATCAGACGACACATCCGTAGCGCCAAGTTTCCCGAGATCGTTTCCCCACATGCTTGCCACCCCTGCCACCTCCTTGCGTTTTTCCCGTTTGCTGCTGACCGGCGCCGCCGGCGGCCTGGGCAAGGTGCTGCGCCCGCGCCTGAAGGCCTATTGCGACCAGCTCAGGTTGTCTGACATTTCCGACCTGGGCGAAGCCGGCGAGGGCGAGGAACTCGCGCCGGTGCGGCTGGAAGACCGGGCCGCGATGCTGCAGCTGCTCGAAGGTGTCAGCGCGGTGGTGCACCTGGGCGGCGTGTCGGTCGAGGCGCCTTTCGACCCCATCCTGCAGGCCAACATCGTCGGTGCCTACAACCTGTACGAAGCGGCGCGCAAGCAGGGTGTCAAGCGCATCGTGCTGGCCAGCTCCAACCATGTGATGGGCTTCCATCGCCAGGACCAGGTGCTGGATGTCAACAGCCCGGCGCGGCCCGATGGCCTGTACGGCGTGTCCAAGGCTTTTGCCGAAGACCTGTCGCGCTTCTACTTCGACCGCTACGGCATCGAGACGGCCTGCCTGCGCATCGGCTCCTCCTTCCCCGAGCCGCGCGACCGCCGCATGCTCAACACCTTCCTCAGCTACGACGACCTGGAGCGCCTGGTGATGGCCTGCCTGTCGGCACCGGTGGTCGGCCACAGCATCGTCTACGGTGTCTCCGACAACCTGCGCACCTGGTGCGACAACCGCGGGGCAGCGCACCTGGGCTATCGCCCGCAGGACAGCTCCGAACCGTACCGCGCCGCCATCGAGGCGCGCCAGCCCACCATCGACCTGAGCGATCCTGCCGCGCTGTACCAGGGCGGCGCTTTCGTGCGCACCGGCCCGTTCGAGGGCTGACCCCGATGGCGTTGAACATCGAGGTGCTGGGCCCGCAGCGCCACCAGGTGGGCGAGAGCCCGTTGTGGAGCGTGGCCGAACAGGCGCTGTACTGGGTCGACATCGATGCCTGCCGGCTCTGGCGCTGGGACGCGGCCAGTGGCCGCATCGAACACTGGTCCACGCCCGAGCGGCTGGCCTGCATTGCGCTGCGCACCGAAGGCGGGCTGATCGGCGGGCTGGAAACCCAGCTGGCCGCGCTGCTGCCACAGCCGGGTGGCGAGCTGCAGACGCTGCCGCTGGCCAGCGTCGCCCACCCGCAACCCGGCATGCGCTTCAACGACGGCCGCGCCGACCGGGACGGCCGTTTCTGGGCCGGCACCATGGTGCGCGACATGGCGCTGGCCAGCCCGGCCGGCCAGCTCTACCGCTGGGACAGCCACGGCCTGAGCGCGCCGCTGATGGACGGCTTCATTACGCCCAACGGCCTGGCCTTCAGCGCCGACGGCCGCATGATGTACATCTCCGACAGCCACCCCAGCGTGCAGGCCATCTGGCGCTACAGGCTGGACGCCGACGGCCTGCCGCGCGGCGGCCGCGAGCTGTTCGTCGACATGACGCAGCACCCTGGCCGGCCCGACGGCGCGGCCATCGATGTCGACGGCTGCTACTGGATCTGCGGCAACGACGCCGGCCAGGTGCACCGCTTCCGGCCGGATGGCAAGCTGGACCGCAGCATCGCGCTGCCCATCAGCAAGCCTTCGATGTGCAGCTTCGGCGGCCCGCAGCTGGACCAGCTGTTTGTCGCCTCCATCACGCCGGCCAAGCCGGCGCCCGGCTTCGACGCTTCGCTGGACGGCGCGGTGCTGGTGCTGTTGCCCGGCACGCAAGGCCTGGCCGAGCGGCCCTGCTCGGCGCCGGTGGCCTGAAGCCGCCATTCCGTTTGATTCCTGTTCCTCTTTCTCCGCCCCCACAAACCAACACCGAGACAAGCGCATGACCTTCTTCCATCGCACCCTGCTGGCCGCTGCCAGCCTGCTGCTGGCCGCCACCGGCGCCCAGGCCGTCGAATTCCGTTCGGCCGACATCCACCCCGAGGACTACCCGACCGTGCTGGCCGTGCGCCACATGAGCGAGACCCTCAGCAAGTCCACCAACGGACGTCTCACCATCAAGGTCTTCGCCAAGGGCGCGCTGGGCATCGAGAAGGATGCCATCGAGCAGACCAAGCTCGGCGCCATCGCGATGACGCGTGTCAATGTTGCGCCGATGAACAACATCTGCCCCGCGACCATGGTGCCGACGATGCCCTTCCTGTTCCGCAGCAAGGAGCACATGCGCAAGGTGCTGGACGGCGCGATTGGCGACGAGATCCTGAAGGACTGCGAATCCCAGGGCTATGTCGGCCTGGCCTTCTACGACTCCGGCGCACGCTCGATCTACACCGTCAAGAAGCCGGTCAAGACCCTGGCCGATGCCAAGGGCCTGAAGGTGCGCGTGCAGCAGAGCGACCTGTGGGTCTCGCTGCTGGAAGCCATGGGCGCGAACGCCACGCCGATGCCTTTCGGCGAGGTCTACACCGCGCTGAAGACCGGCCTGGTGGACGGTGCCGAGAACAACTACCCGTCCTACGAAAGCTCGCGCCACTTCGAAGTGGCCAAGTACTTCAACAAGACCGAGCACTCGATGGCGCCGGAAATCCTGCTGTTCTCCAAGCGCGTGTGGGACACCCTGACGCCCGACGACCAGAAGCTGATCCGCGCGGCCGCCAAGGAATCGGTCGGCTTCATGCGCAAGATCTGGGACGAGCGTGAAGAGAAGTCGCTGGCTGTGATCAAGGCTGGCGGTGCGCAGATCATCGAGGTCGACAAGGCCAGCTTCCAGGGCGCGATGAAGCCGGTGTACGACAAGTTCATCACCGACGCGCACCTGAAGGACCTGGTCGCCCGCGTGCAGGCCACCCAGTAAGCCAACGCCTCCTCACGCCGCTGCCGTCAAAGTTGTTTCCATCATGAGCCAGGCCCGTCCCATGCCACCTCCCAACGGCGCTCCCGTCGCCGCGCCGCCCTCCGGCGGCTTTTTCGAGCTGTACACCCGGCTGTGCACCGGCATTGCCCGGGGCTGCCTGGTCATCGGCGTGAGCGGCCTGGTGCTGCTCATCGTCGCGGTGCTGTACCAGGTCATCGGCCGCTACGTCTTCAATGACACGCCCACCTGGGCCGAGAGCGGCGCGGTGCTGCTGGTGCTGTACGTGACCATGCTGGGCATGGCGGTGGGCGTGCGGGACGCCGGCCACATCGGGCTGGAGTCCTTCCTGGTGCTGGCACCGGACTGGCTGCGCCTGAAGATGGAACTGCTGATCCACGGCCTGGTGCTGGTCTTCGGCATCATCATGTCCTGGCAGTGCGCGCTGCTGGCCGAGTCCGTCATGGGCTACAAGATCCCCACGCTGGGCCTGTCCGAAGCCTTCAAGTACGCCCCGCCGGCACTGGCCGGCGTGCTGGTGGCCATGTTCTCGCTGGAACACATTTTTGCGCTGCTGCGCGGTACCGAGGTGGAGCCGGCATGGCACTGACCATTCTTTGCGTGAGCTTCACGCTGTTGCTGCTGCTTGGCGTGCCTGTCGCGTTTTCCATCGGCCTGTCTTCGCTGGCCACCTTGCTGTACGAAGGCCTGCCGCTGGCGGTCGGCTTCCAGCAAATGATCTCGGGCATGAACCCGTTCTCGTTCCTGGCGATCCCGTTCTTCATCTTCGCCGGCGAGATCATGATGTACGGCGGCATTGCCGACCGCATCGTGGGCCTCGCCAAGAGCCTGGCCGGCCATGTGCGCGGCGGCCTGGGCATGAGCAACGTGCTGGCCTGCACGCTGTTCGGCGGCGTTTCCGGCTCGCCGGTGGCCGACGTGTCGGCCATGGGCGCTGTGCTGATCCCGCAGATGAAGAAGGAAGGCTACGACGCCGACTACGCGGTCAACGTCACGACGCATGCCTCGCTGGTCGGCGCGCTGATGCCGACCTCGCACAACCTGATCATCTTCACGCTGGCCGCCAGCGGGAAGGTCAGCATTGCGGCGCTGATCCTGGCCGGCATCGTGCCGGCCATCCTGCTGACGCTGTGCAACCTGGCCGCGGCCTATGGCGTGGCTGTCAAGCGCGGCTACCCGGCCGGCACCTTCCCGGGCTGGGCCATCGTCTGGTCCTCGTTCCGCTCTGCGGTGCCTGGCCTGGCCGTGGTGCTGATCATCATCACCGGCATCCTGTCGGGCGCGTTCACGGCGACAGAGTCGGCCTCGGTGGCGGTGCTGTGGGCACTGTTCCTGTCGGCCATCGTCTACCGCAAGCTGACGCGTGAGCAGTTCTTCAAGGCCGCTGCCAAGGCCGTGAAGACCACAGGCACCGTGCTGCTGCTGATCGGCATCTCGTCGATGTTCGGCTACCTGATCGGGCTGTACGGCGTGGCCGAACTGACCGGACAGATGCTGAGCCAGGTGAGCAGCTCGCCATGGGTGATCTTCCTGTGGGTCAACGTGATCCTGTTCGTGCTCGGCACCTTCCTGGACATGGCCGCCACCATCCTGATCTGCACGCCGATCTTCCTGCCCATCTGCCAGCAGTTCGGCATGAGCACCGAGCAGTTCGGCATCGTGATGCTGATCAACTGCGCGCTGGGCCTGAACACCCCGCCGGTCGGCACGACGCAGTTCGTCGGCTGCACCATCGGCGAGATCTCGGTCGGCGCCGTGATGAAGACCATCTGGCCGTTCTACGGCGGCCTGATCGTCGCGCTCGGCCTGGTCACCTACGTGCCAGGGTTCTCGATGTGGCTGCCCAACCTGCTGCTGAAGTGAACTGATTGTCGATTGGACCCTGGGTCAGGCCGCTTGCAACAGCGGCGCTGAAAACCAGTTGAGGCGGCCCTGCGTGGCCGCCTTTTTTGGATCAGTTCCGCAAGAATGCGGCCGCCTGGACGCCCCAGGTGCCGACCTCGGCGGTGCTGGTGGCGATGCGCAGCTCGGCGGCTGGCAGCAGCCCGGCGAGTTTTGTCGAGGTCGAGATCGGATGGGCTGGGTCGCTGTCCCAGCCGAGGATCAGCGTGGCCTGTTGGATGCCGCGCAGCGCGGCCGGCGCTGGCAGGTCCGAGGCCGCTGCGCCGGCCAGCACCAATGGCAGCGTTGGCAGTGCGACTGCTTCCAGCGGCGAGGAGCGTGGGCTGTTGGCGAAGATGGGCGGTACCGGGGCCATGGCCACTGCTTTCTCCAGCAGCGCCACCTTGCCGCTGGCGGCCACGGCTGCGAGCTTCCGGTAGACCTGGACCTGCGCCGCGCGGGTGTGCCAGGCGGTGGGCGGTGCTGTCAGCACCAGCTTGCGAAAGCGCGCGGGCCGCTTCAGTGCGGCATGCAGCGCAGTGCCGGTGCCCATGGACAGGCCAATGACAGAGACCGGTGCGCCGGCCGAAAAGTGATCGGCCAGGGCCAGCAGGTCGTCGGCCAGCGAAGACCAGCGGAAGGCCTCGGCCCGTTCGCCGCCGCGCGAGTCGCCGTGGCCGCGGGCGTCGTACGCCACCAGCCGGCAACCCGCCTCGGCCACCGGAGAAAAATCGACCAACCCTCGCTGACTGTCCACCGCGCGGCTGCAGAACAGGCCATGCGCGTACAGCACGACCGGGCCAGTCCCTTGCACGCTGCAGGCCAGCCGTGTGCCGTTGGCCTCGACAAACTCGGTGGCCTGCAGCTCGGCGGCGCCCATGCGTCAGGGCGCTGGCGGTGCCACCAGCGGCTGCACCAGGTGGATCAGGTTGCCGCAGGTGTCCTCGAACATCACCGCGATGATGGGCCCCATGTTGACCGGCTCGCCGCGGAAGCGCACGCCCTTGGCGGCCAGCCTGGCCTTCTCGGCATGCACATCGCTGGTGATGAAGGCGGTGGCCGGAACGCCGGCGTCGAACAGCGCCTGCTGGTAGACCTTGGCCGGCGGGAAGCCCATGGGTTCCAGCACCAGCTCCACGCCTGCCATGCCTTCCGGCGCCGTCACGGTCAGCCAGCGGTATTGCGGGCCCATCGGGATGTCGGCGCACTTCTCGAAACCCAACACCTCGGTGTAGAACGCCAGGGCCTTGTCCTGATCGTCCACCGGCACGCTGCTGAACTTGATCTGCAAGGTGGTCTCCTGTTGGTTCGAGTGAAAACAGAGGGGTGACCGTATCACGAGGCCAGGCGGGCGGCCAGCCACTCCCGCTGCAACAGGCCGTACATGGCCGTGTCCGACACCTCGCCGGCGACGAACCAGCGCTCGCGCAGCAGGCCTTCGCACTGGAAACCCAGTCGCACCAGGCTGCGGCCGGAGGCGACGTTGCGCGGGTCAATGTCGGCCTCCAGCCGGTTCAGGTTCAGCGCCGGACCGAAGGCCCAGGCTATCAGTGCGCCAACGGCCTCTTGCACGTAGCCCTGGCGCCAGGCGTGAGGCGCGAGCGAATAGCCAAGCTCGGCGCGCCGGCTGTCCTGCACCAGGCTGAACAGCGAACAGGTGCCGATCATGGCCTCGTCGCTGCGCCGGATCAGGCCCAGGCGGATCGCCTTGCCTTCGGCCAGCTGGCGCTGGTCGCTGGCGATCATCGCGTCCGCCTGCGCCATCTCGGTCCATGGGCCGCTGCTCCAGTAGCGCATCACCTCTGGGTCGGAAAAAAGTGCGAACAACGCGGGCGCGTCGGTGGGCTGGAGTGGGCGCAGCAACAGGCGCGGCGTGTCCAGCTGCAGGGTGGAGAAGTCGTGCATCGGCCGGACTGTAGGGCATGCGCTGGTGCCGTCGTCCGGCCGTCCGCCTGGCGCTGGCCCGGGTGCCATACAGCACCCCGTATGCACGGCTGGCGTGCGAAGTCGCACTCTCGCATGCGTCATGTAGATGACACATTCCACTTTTTTCTAGGGGGCTGACGCGTTTCATCCCTAGGTATCAGGGTGACGTGAGACAGATTTGTGACGAACATGTGACTACCCTGTAAACAGCAGTACGCGCCAGGAAGGCCTCGAAGTAGCTGTCTCGCTTCCAAAGGTCCCTCAATCAAAAGGGAGTGGTAGATGAGAGGGTTGGAGTCCCGCCTGCCGGCGCTGCTGTGCGTCCGCGGCGAACACGCCGGGCAGATCCGGCAGCGCCTGGCGGAGGTCGCCAGCGGTGCCCGTTCGCTGGCCTCGCTGGCCGACGAAACCGGCACCTGCGCGGCCGTGATGCTGGTACGCGATGCGCACCCCGAAGCGCTGCGCCGGCTGTTGGCCGATGCTGCCGCGGCGCTGCAGCCCGGCCACGCCATCGCCGATGCCCGGCTCGGCCTGTATTTCGATCCTTCGCCGCCGGGCGAACCGGCGCTGGCCTTCCTGTTCCCCGGCCAGGGCAGCCAGGCCCTGGGCATGCTGGCGCCGCTGAACGAGGTGTTACCCGGCTTCGCCGAACGTGTGGCAGCGCTGGACGCCGACGGCAGCTGGCGCGCGCTGATCAACGCCGCACGCAGTGCCACCGCCGAAGCCGCGCTGCGCGACACCCGCCACGCCCAGCCGGCCATCGGGCTGGTCTCGATCGCGCTGGCGCAGACGCTGCTGGCGCTCGGGCTGGCGCCCCGCTTTGCGGCCGGCCACAGCTATGGCGAGCTGCCCGCACTGGCGCTGGCCGGCGCCTTTGACGCCGCCACGCTGCTGCAGCTCAGCGTGGCGCGAGGCCAGCTGTTGGGCGAGGCGGGCGACGAGGCCGCCGGCGCAATGCTGGCCCTGCTGGCCGACACCGCCAGCATCGAGGCGCTGCTGGTCGAGGCCGGCCCGGGGGCCGTGCTGGCCAATCGCAACAGCCCGCGCCAGGGCGTGGTCTCGGGTGAGCTCGCGGCGGTGGCGCGTGTCGAGGCGCTGGCGCGGGCCCGTGGCCTGCGCTGCACGCGGCTGCAGACGGCCTGCGCCTTCCACTCGCCGCTGATGGCCAGCGCCGCCGCGCGCTGGCAGGCGGTGCTGGCCGCCGCGCCGGTGCAGCCGCCGGCCGGCCTCACGGTGCTGGCCAATGTCAGCGCCCGGCCGCACCAGGCCTCGGCCGCATCGGTGCGCGATCTGCTGGCGCGCCAGGTCGAGGCGCCGGTTTGCTGGCAGGCCTCGGTCGAGCACCTGCACGCCCTGGGCGCACGCGTGTTCGTGGAGGTCGGCCCCGGCCGGACCTTGACCGAGCTGGCCGGCCAGATCCTGAAGGACAGGCCGCATGTGGCGCTGGCCTGCGACCCCGGCAATGCCGACCCGCGCGAGCACCTGCTGCAACTGCTGGCGCGCCTGGTCTCGCTCGGTTTGCGACCTGCGCTGCGGGACTTTGCGCTGGACGTTCCGGCCTTCACGTCACCGCCGGCCGCCGCGCGCCTGCTGCCTTCCCCACCTCTTGCCACGGCCCTCCCGCCGCTTCCGCCCGTGAATGCCCTGAACCACTTCCTCGACGTCAACGGCCGGGTCATGACCCGCTTCTTCGAGCAACAGTCCTCGTTGGTGGACCTGTGTGCAGGCAGCCTGGCCGGCGAGCGCCAGCAGTTGTTCACGGCACTGGTGCAGGCCAACCAGCAGGCGCTGGAGAGCTACCTGCAGACGCAGCAGCAGGCGGTACTGGGCCGGCCTGTTGCGGAAGCGGCGCTGCCGGCGGCGGCATCGGCCGCATTGCTACCGCCGGTCTTGGCGCCAACGCCTGCACACACACATGAGGCACCTGTGCCGCCCTTGGTCACCGGACCGTTGACGCCCGCGGCCCCGGCCGGCAGCGAGCCCTGGTTTCGCTCGATGATCGCCAACCTGACCGGTTTCCCCGAAGCCATGGTGCGGGCTGACAGCGACTTCGAAGGCGAACTGGGGCTGGACTCGCTGACCATGGCCGAGGTCTGGTTTGCGCTGGTCGATGAATTCCCGCAGCTCGACAGCCAGCGCGACGCCTTCCGCCAGTGCCGCAGGATCTCGGACGCCGTGGCGCTGATCGCCTCACTGGGCGACATGCCACCGGCAGTGGCCGAGGCGCCGGTGCCTGAGTCCAGGCCTGTGGTCGTGGCGGCGCCGAAAGCTGCTGTGGCCATGACCCGTGCTGCACCGGCCGTGGTGCCCGGGGTGCAGGGGCCGCTGGCCGCGCTGCGCGACGAGATCGTCGCCCGCATTGCGGTGGCCAAGGGCCTGGCGGCGGACGCCATCGCGCCCGACGCCGACTTCGAGCGCGAACTGGGCCTGGACGTGTTCACCCGTGCCGAGCTGTGCGACGAGCTGGTGCAGCGTCGGCCGGCGCTGGCGGTGGCTGGCCGCGAGCTGGTGCATGCCAGCTCGGTCGCCGGCCTGCTGGCGCTGTGCGGCCGGGTGCTGGGGCTGGAAGACGCCGAGGGCCAGCCAGAGCGGCTGGGCCGCCACGTTCGCGTGGCGCTGCCGGTGCCGCTGCCGGCGCACGCGGCCTGGCCGGCCCATGTGCTGCTGGCCGGCGCCGCCGGCCCGCTGTTCGACCAACTGCACGCCACGCTGCTGGGCCACGGCGTGGCGGTCGATGCCTGGCATGTCTCGGCCACCGGTTTCAGGCCCAGCAGCGAGCCGGAGCTGCCGCCCATCGGCATGGACGAAGTGGACCGCCTGGCCGCGGCGCTGCCGGCTCCCGCCGGCGCCAGCGCGCTGCTGTTCGTGGCCGGCAGCGGACTCGCGCAGCCCGATTCTGATACCGACTGGTCGGCCGGCGTCGAAGCCGCGGCCACCGGCGCCTTTGTGCTGGCCAAGGCCTTGTGCCAGCGAGAGCTGGCCTGGTTTGGCGTGCTGGGCAGCGCCCATGCCGGCCCGGCCTGGACGGCCTCGCGCGGCGTGGCCCGCACGCTGGCGCGCGAGTGGCCGGCCACGCGGGTGCGTTCGCTTTGGCTGGAAGACGCGGCCCTGCCGGCCGGCGCGATGGATGCCGGCCTGCTGGCGCGCGCCATGGACGTGTTCTGTGCCGGCCCCAGCGAACAGGACCTGGTGCTGCGCGGCGGCAGGCTGTTCCAGCACAGCCTGCAGGCCCGCCCCAGCGAGTTGCGGCCGGCCCGGCCGCCGGCGCTCGGGCCGTCGTCCACGCTGCTGCTGCTCGGTGGTGGGGATGGCATCACCGCCGAGGTGGCGGTGGCGCTGGCGGCGCGCTACCAGTGCCGCATCGCCATCATCGGCCGCACCGCCTGCCCGGCGGCCTACCCCTATCCCGAAGCCGGCACCGAGGAGGCGCTGCGCGCGCTGCTGATCGCCGAGCTGCACGCGGCGCCGGACGGCAGCGGCCGGCCGGCGGCCGAACGGCTGCGCGAGCGCCTGCGCAGCGTGGCCAGGCAGCGCGCGGTGTTCGCCACCTGCCAGCGCATTGCCCAGGCTGGCGGCCGTTGCCACCACGAAGCGGCCGACGCGACGCAGCGCGAGCAGATGGTGGCCGCGCTGGCGCGCATCTGCCAGGCCTGCGGGCCCATCCACGGCGTGGTGCACGGCGTGGGCGTGACCGAGGATGCGCTGCTGGCCAGGAAGTCGGTGGCCTCGTTCCGTCGCGTGCTGCGCAGCAAGACCGAATCGGTGGCCTTGATGCGCGAACTGCTGCAGGCCGAGCCGCTGGCCTTTGCCTTCCTGTTCAGCTCGCTCAGCGTGCATGCCGGCACGCCGGGCCAGGTCGACTACGTGGCGGCCAACGAGGTGCTGGGCGCCGTGGCCGAGGCATGGAATGCCGAGGCGAGCTACCCGGTGCGGGCGCTGCTCTGGTCGGTCTGGTCCGAGGCCGGGCTGGCCTCGGCCTCGCTGGTGCGGCAGATGGCCAGGCTGGGCCTGCCTGGCATCAGCACGGCGCAGGGCGTGGCCCAGCTGCAGGACGAACTCGCGCGGGGCGACAAGGACGAGCCCTGGGTGCTGCTGGCCCCCGAGGCGACGCTGGACTATGCGCTCAACGGCGATGCCACGCCGGTGCCGGCCCAGGTCGCGCTGGCCGAGGAGGGTGTGCATGCCTGAGCCAACCCGCCGCCGCCCGCCGATGGCAGTGACCGGCATGGGCGGCCTGTTCCCCGGTGCCAATGATGTAGAGGCCTTCTGGCAGCGCATCCTGACTGCGCAGGTCGCCCAGGCCGAGTCGCAGGAAGGCCGCTGGGGCGTGCCGCGGGCGCGCTACCTCGGCCCGCCCGGCACCCCGGACCGCGCCTATGCCGACGCGGCCTTCACGATCGCGCTGCCCGAGGCCGGCCAAGGCGACAGTGCCGACCCGCAGGTGCGTGCCGGCCGCCACGCGGTGCGTGCCGCGCTGGCCGACGCCGCGCGCGCTGGCCAGCCGCTGCTGCTGGACGGCGTGGCCCTGGTCGCGGCCACTTCCTGGAGCGCCCCCAGCTACTTCGGCCACGACGCGGCGCAGCACCTGGGCCTGGCCGCGCCCGCCGGCCCGGCGCATGCGCCCGAGGCCCAGCTGGCTGCACTGGCGCCCGAGCTGGGCGGCCCGCGCCTGGCCGTGGACACGGCCTGCGCCTCCTCGCTGTATGCACTGGACCTGGCCGCCGGGCTGCTGGAAAGCGGCCAGGCGCGGGCCGTCGTGGTATTGGGCCTGAACGTGCTGATGCCGCCGTTCCTGTTCATCGGCTTTTCCAAGCTGATGGCCTTGTCGCCGGCTTCGCGCATTGCGCCGTTTGCCGCCGATGCATCCGGCATCGTGCCTGGCGAATGCGCTGCGGCGCTGGTGCTGGAGCCGCTGCACCTGGCGCGCGCCGCCGGCCGGCAGGTCGTGGGCCTGGTGCGCGCGGTGGGGCTGGCGGCCGACGGTGCCGAGCGTTCTGTTTTCGCGCCAGGTGCCGATGGCCAACGGCTGGCCTATGAGCGCGCCTTCGAGGGCCTGGACCGGCACGCGGTGGACTATGTCGAGGCCCACGGCACGGCGACCACGGTGGGCGACGAAACCGAGATCCACACGCTGCAGGCCTTCTTCGGCGCCGGCCGCGACCGGCCCTTGCCCATCGGTTCGGTCAAGGGCCTGATCGGCCACACGCTGGCCGCCGCCGGCATCGCCTCGGTCATCAAGGGCCTGAAGATGCTGGCCACGCGCACGCTGCCTCCGCACCTGCCGGTCACGCCGCATGCCGGCCTGGCCGACACGCTGCTGACGCTGGCCACCGCACCCCAGGTGCTGGGCGAGCTGGGCCGGCCTATGCGGGTCGGCATCTCGGGTTTCGGCTTTGGCGGCGCGAATGCGCACGTGGTGCTGGAGGAAGCGCCCACGATGGCCGCAGGGATCGTCGCCGTCGAAGCTGCCGCGCCCGCCGAGGCCCTGGCCATCGTCGACTTCGAGGCCGCCTTCGCCAGCGTGAACGGTGCCGCTTCGCTGGCCGCGGCGGCTCGCGGCGGCGAGTGGCCCGCCGGCCGCTTCCCGACCACGCTGCGGGTGGACGCCCAGGGCCTGCGCATGGGCCCGAACTTCCTGCGCCGGCTGGACCCGCTGCAACTGCTGGCCACCCACCTGACCCGCGAGCTGCTGGCCCGCCATCCCGGCAGCAGCGGCTCGGCGGCCACCGGCATTGTGCTGACCAGCAACCTCGGTGGCGAGATGAGCCTGCGGCTGTCGCGCAAATACGCCGCGCTGTTCGCCGACCGGGCTGCTGCAGCCGACGGGCCGGAGACCAGCATCGAGGCGATTGCCTCGGCGCTGCCGACCATGTGCTCGGGCTACCCGGCCTATCACCTGGACTTGCGCGGCTTTCACGAAACCCTGGCCGGCGAGCCCGGCAGTTTCTGGACCTCGCTGCGGCTGGCGCCGCGCTGGCTGGCCGGCAGCTGCCAGGCCCTGGTGCTGGGCGCGGCGCGGCAGGTCAAGAGCCCGCTGGAGGCGCAGCAGGCCGGCGCGCAGGACGGCCTGGGCCTGTTCCTGCTGAAGACCGAGGCCCAGGCCCGCGCGGCGGGCGAGCCGCTGCTGGCGCTGCTGCGCCCGCTGGCGCCGGGGCTGGCGCTGCCGGCGGCCTGCGCGCAGGCCGGGCTGGACCTGGCCACCATTGCGCTGCGGCTGCGCTGCGAGCTGCACCAGGCCGCGCTGGCCGAGGCGGCCGGTGTTGAGCTGCTGGCCCAGGCGCTGCTGGCGCCCGAGCGCCGCGTGGCCATCGAGGTCTGCCGGCAAGGCCAGCCGGTGCAGGCCTGGGTACTGGACAAGGACAAGGAGGCGGCGTTCAGCGCCGTGCCGCGCCAGCCGCAGCTGCCGCTGGAGATCTGCTTTGCGCCGCATGGCCGCGCGGCCGATGTGAGCTTGCCGGCCTCGCCGGCGACTGAGTCGGGCGCATCGGCGGCGCGCTGGGCCCAGCAGGCCGGCCAGGCCTTGCAGGCGTTTTTCGCTGCCCAGCGCCGCGCGCTGGACCTGCTGCAGGGGCCGGGTGCGGCGCTGCGGCCGGGCCTGGTGCCGATGTCGGTGCCTGCGTTGCCGCCGGCCGTGGCCATGCCCGATTTCGGCGTGCTGCAAGCCATCGCCAGCACCGCGCAAGGCCTGTCCGCCGAGCTGCGGGTGGACGAGGAAGACCCGTATTTCTTCGACCATGCGCTGGACCATGTGCCCGGCATCCTGATGGTCGAAGGCATCGTGCAGCTGGCCCTGCACCGCGCGCCCGGCCACTGGGTGCGCCGGCTGGCGCTGAAGTTCCGCCGCTTCTGCGAGAAGCAGCATGCGGTGCGCATCGAGCTGCTGCCGCGGGCCGGTGGGCTGTGCTTTGGCGGCCAGGTGCTGCAGCACGGCCAGGCTGTGGGCAGCTTCGAGATCGAGCTGGGTGCGCCGCCGCTGCTGCCGGTGGGCATCGCGGCGCCGGTCCGCCCGGTGGACCAGCCGCAGCTGCTGCACAAGCGGCATGCGGCCAACGTGCTGGTCGGGCCGCTGGCCGAAGGCGCCCGTGGCCATGACACGGCGCTGGTGCCGCCACCGGCCGGCCACCGCTTCGCGCACGGCGCGCCAGGCTTCCATGGCCCGCTGTATCTGCTGGAGACCGCGCGCCAGGCGGTGATGCTGGGCGCCCACGGCGTGATGGGCATTCCGCTGGGCCTGCCGATGAACCTGCTGGCGCTGGAGCTGCGCCTGGCCGAGCCGGCCCCGCGCGCGGCCAGCCTGGCCTACCGCCTGCAGCCACAGCCGCTGCGCAAGGTCGACACGATGACGCTGGCCGACGTGCGCACCGTGCTGCTGGAGGGCGAGCGGGTGCTGGGCGAGGTGCTGATCAAAGCCCAGGTGGTGGACGCCGGCACCTACGAGCAGCAGCGCGGCCGCGAGCCGGCGCCGCAGGCCGGCGCTGCGGTGCTGGAACGGAGCGCGGGATGACGGCCGTCGCGGCAAGTCCGGCAGCACCGGCCGGCCCGATCGAACGCCTGCTGGCGCAGGTCGAGATCAGGCCGGACGCGCCAGCCATCGAGATGGAAGCCAGCGGCCAGGTGCTGAGCTACCGCGGCCTGCAGGGGCTGATCGAGGATGTGCGCGCGGCCTTGCAGGCGCTGGGCGTGGGCGAGGGCGACGCGGTGCTGGTGGCCCTGCCGGCCTGCCCGGAGCTGGTGGCGGCGTTCTACGCGCTGGCTTCGCTGTCGGCCTTGTTCGTGCCGGTGGCCGAAGACCTGACGCCCTTCGAGCTGGCCCCGGTGCTGGCCGATGCCAGGCCCAAGGGCGTGATCGTCGCCGAGGCCGGCATGCTGGCCCGTGTGCTGGGCCCCAGCGTGGGCTTTGCGCTGCTGCTGCAGGGCCAGGCGCCTGTGGTGCAGGCGATTGACGGCGTGCGCGTGGCGGTGCTGGCGCAGTGGGTGGGGCAACAGCAGGGCCGGCGCTGCGCGCTGCAGCCGCCGCCGGGCAATCCGCTGGTCAGCTGCCACTTCACCTACAAGGGACTGGGCTATCCGCTGGGCGTGCTGCACCGCTATGCCAGCTACGGCGCCTGCATCGAAGGCCTGCTGGCCAGTGCCGGCGTGCGGGCCGGCTCGGTGCATCTGGCGCTGCTGCCGCTGCACCCGATCTATGCGCTGCTGGCCAGCGTGCTGTCGCCGCTGTCGCTGGGCGCGCATGTGATCGTGGTCACCGGCTCGGGGCGGCGCCATGTGCTGGCGCTGCTGAGCCGGCGGCAGGTCGAATGTGCCTCGCTGGTGCCCACCATCTACCGCCTGCTGGTGGCGCAGGCGCGCTCGCCGGGCCGGCACAAGGCCGGCGCGCTGCATCCCGAGCTGCTGCTGGTGACCGGCGGCAGCCACATGAGCCCCGAGGCCATGGCCGAGGTGGAAGAAGCCGTGGGCGTGCGGCCCAGCCAGGGTTACGGGCTGACCGAGGCCTTGCTGGTGTGTGCCAATTTCCGCGGCAGCGCGCAGCCGCATTCGCTGGGTTTGCCGCTGCAGGGTGGCCTGCGGGGTGGTGTGCAGGTGGCGGTGCTGGACGCGCAAGGCCAGCCGCTGCCGGCCGGCCGGGTCGGCGAGATCGTCGTCAGCGGGCCCTGCCTGATGCAGGGCTACCTGGGCCGGCCGCGTGAAACCGCGCGCTTCCTCAAGGGCGGCCGCATGCACACCGGCGACCTCGGCCACCTCGATGCCCAGGGCCACCTGCATTTCGACGGCCGGGCCATGCCTTTCACCAAGAGCGCGGCGCAGATGGTGGACCTGCCGGAGATCGAGGCGGTGCTGCGCCGCCATCCGCTGGTGGCCGACGCGCGGGCATCGGTGCGCAACGACCCGCTGCGCGGCGAACGCGTCGACGCCTCGGTGGTGCTGCGCGCCGGCGCGGCCATCCAGGGTGAGGACCTGGTCACGTTTGCGCGCGGCTACCTGTCGCCCCACAAGGTGCCGCGCTCGGTGCGGCTGTTCCAGCGCGGCCTGGTGGCCACCGGCGCGCAAGACTTCCAGGAGAGTGCATGACCCAGGTTTCCGTGCCGACTGTGGCGGCTGCGGCCCGTGGCAAGGCCTTGCGCGCGGCCATGCCGCTGCTGTTGACCGTTGGCGGCTTCGTGCTGATCGGCGGGCTGTGCGGCTACAGGCTGTACCAGCTCGGGCCCACGCTGCAGGCCAGCTTTTGCGCGGCGGCCGTGGCGCTGTATGCCGGCTGGCTGGGCTGGGAGTCGCGCGTGTCGGTCGCCGAGGTCGGCAAGCGCACGGCCGACCATGACCGCGGCACGATGGAGATGGCCGCCGCCGCCAAGATCACGCTGCTGCTGGCCGCGCTGATCCCGCCCAGCCACGTGATGGCCGTGGCCGCGCTGCCTGGCCTGGCGCTGATGGCGCTGGGCATCGCGCTGCGCACCACGGCCATCCGCCAACTGGGTGCCGCCTACAGCCACCGCATCCGCGTGCCGGCGCTGCCGCTGGTCGAGCACGGGCTGTATGCGCGCCTGCGCCACCCGGCCTACCTCGGCACCCTGCTGGCCCATGCCGGTGTTGCGCTGGTCTTCTTCAACCCCTGGTCCCTGGCGGCGCTGGCGCTGCTGTGGGCGCCCGCGGTGCTGATGCGCACGCTGGTCGAGGACCGTTGCCTGATGGCCTTGCTGCCCGAATACGCCGCCTACGCGCGGCGCGTGCCCGCCCTGCTGTTGCCCGGGCTGTATTGACCAACCCCACCGAACCGGAGCCCCCATGAAACATCTGCAAGAGCGCTTGCCGCTCATCCTGTCGATCTCGTTTGTCACTGCCATCCTGGTGCTCACGCTGTGGCGGCTGTCGGCCTGGGCCGATCCGGCGCGGCTGCTGGCCTTTGCCTTTGTCGGCGCCTACCTGCTTTGGCTGGCGGTGGAGGCGCGGGTGGCCGTCGGTGAAATCGGCAAGGGCCAGACCGGGCTGGACCGCGGCACGCTGGAGCTGTATGCCTTCGGCCGGGCCGTCACGGTGCTGGCCGCGCTGGCGCTGGCGCCGGCCCAGCAGGCCATCGGCGCCCAGGCGGCCGGCGGCTTTGTGCTGTTTGTCGCCGCGGTGCTGTGGCGGCTCAACGCGATCCGCGAGCTGGGCCGTTTCTACTCCCACCGGGTGCGGCTGCGCGGCGACCACCAGATCGTCGACACCGGGCCTTACCGCTTCATGCGCCACCCTGCCTACACCGGGATGATCTTCGCCCACCTGGGGCTGGTGCTGTTCTTCTTCAGCTGGCCCGCTGCCGCGCTGCTGGTGCTGCTGTTCGTGCCGGCGGTGGTGCTGCGCATCCTGGTCGAGGAAAAGGCCTTGATGAGCACGCTGGCCGGCTACCGCGAATTCAGCCAGGGCCGGCCACGGCTGCTGCCGCTGGTGTGGTGAGCGGCGCGCGCATGGCCCCGCTGGCGCTGGCCATCACCGGCGCCACCGGCTTCACCGGCAGCGCGCTGCTGCGCCGGCTGGCCGCCGAGCCGCCCGGCAGCGTCAGCGCGCGGGCGCTGGTGCGAGGCGAGGGCAGCCGCGTGGCGAGTGCCTGCGTCACGCCAGTCATCGGCGCCTTGCCGGCGCTGTCGGAGGGCGCTGTCGAGCAGCTCTTTCCCGCGGGGCCGCATGTGCTGGTGCACCTGGCCAATCACAACGTGGGCGACGCGGCCAGCTTCGAAGCGGTGAACGTGGAGGGCACGCGGCGCCTGCTGGCCGCGCTGCCGGCCTCGTGCCAGGGCATTGTCTATGGCAGCTCGCTGTCGGTGCTGGGCCAGGCCGCGCAAGAGGGCGTGGACGAGCTCGCGCCGGTGGCGCCGCAGACTGCGCTGGCGCACTCGCGGCTGGCGGCCGAGCAACTGGTGCTGGCCGCGGCGCAGGCGCGTGGCATTGGCGCCTACCTGCTGCGCCCGCGCTTCGTGCTGGGCCGCGGTGACGCGGCCACGCTGCCCGGCCTGCTGCGGCTGGCCAGGCGCGGCCTGGCGCTGGGCAGCGGCGCGCAGCGCTGGTCGGTGATCGACGTGGACGACTACGCCAACATCATGCTGCGCCTGTGCCACCGGCTGCAGGCTGGCAGCCAGGTGCGCGGCCCGCTGCACATTGGCTACGCGCGGCCGATCAGCTTCGACGAAGTGCGCAGCGCGCTGGGCGAAGCCTTTGCGCTGCCGCCGGTGCGCCGGCGAGTCCCGGTGTCGGGGCGGGTGACGCGCCTGATGTCGTCGCTGCCGCTGGCCGGGCTGCGCCGCCTGGCGACGCAGCTGGAGCTGGTCGGCCTGTCGCATTTCTCGGCCACCGACCGGCTGCAGGCCGAGGTCGGCACCGACCTGCTGGCCAAGGACCCGCGCGCCGTCGTGGCGCAGGCCGCCCGGCTTCTTTCACTGTCTTGAGGTCTTCGCCATGAGCGCATCCAGTCAGATCATGCAGGTCCCGTCCGGCCCGCCGCCGCGGTCGCGGCGCATCGGCGCCCGCATTGCCACCGAGGCCCAGTTGCGCGACGACCAGGCGGTGGGCGGCAAGCTGGCCCGCCAGCGCGTGATGCGCGAAAAAGGCCTGGCCGTGCCGCCGTTTTTTGCGCTGACCGCGGCCTTTTTCGACGAGGTCTTCTGGCCGCTGCGCGAGGAGGTGGCCCGCCTGCTGGCCAAGCTGGACTTCAGCGACGGCCAGGCCGTGCGGCAAGCGGCTGCGGCGATTCGCGAGCGCTTTGTCGCGCTGCCGCTGAGCGCCGAGCAGGAGGCCGCGGTGCTGGCCAGCTTCGACCGCCATTTCCCGGCCGACGCGCTGGTGGCGGTGCGCGCCTCGACCATCGGCCACCGGCTCGACGAGAGCGAGGACTCTGCCGACAACCCCTTCGCCGGCATGAGCGAGACCTTTCTCTACGTGCGGCGCGAAGAGGTGCTGGCCAAAATGCGGCTGTGCTGGGCCAGCGGCTTCAGCCCCGAGTCGCTGGTCTACCGCCAGGCCCAGGGCATGGACCTGCTGGGCTTCAGCGTCGGCGTGGCGGTGCAGCAGATGGTGCTGGGCCAGCGCTCCTTCGTGCTGTTCACTGTCAACCCGCGCACTGCCGCGCGCGAGACGGTGATTGCCGCCGGCCACGGCATCGGCGAGGGCGTGGTGCAGGACAAGGTTGCGACCGATCACTTCTTCGTGCTCGGCAGCAGCGGCGAGATCCGCGCCGAGGTGGTCGAGAAGACCGAGATGCTGGGGCTGGACCCGGCGCGTGGCAGCGGGCTGGCGATGCTGGCCGTGCCGGTGGCACTGCAGCAGGCGCCGGTGCTGTCGGACGACGAGGTCCGCGCGCTGGTGCAGCTGGGCCGGCGCATCGAGGCGGTGTTCGGCGCGCCGCAGGACATCGAGGGCACGATAGACGCGCAAGGCCAGGTGCATGTGCTGCAGTCGCGGCCCATCGCGCTGGACTACCGCCGCATGCGCGTCTGGACCAATGCCAACGTGACCGAGAGCTTCCCCGGCGTGACCACCGCGCTGACCTACTCGTTCTCGCGCTACTTCTATCGCGTGATCTTCCACGACTGCTACCGCCGGCTGGGCATGAGCGAGCGCGGGCTGCACGATGAACACGAGGCGCTGGACCGCATGATCGGCTTCGTGGGTGGCCGCGTGTACTACTGCCTGACCCACTTCTACCACCTGCACTCGCGCAGCCCGCTGTTCCCGGTCTTCCGCGGGCACTGGGAAAAGATGATGGGTTTTCGCGCCTCCTACCAGGCGGCGCCCGCCGGCATTTTCGGCCGCGCGCTGCGCGCCACCGGCAAGGCCCTGGCCACCGCGTCGGCCGGCGCCGTGGTGCTGTACCGCTACTTCACGCACGAGCGCGCGATGCGCCATTTCCACGCATGGTGGGAAGGCCTGATCGCGCCGCTGCGTGGCCGGGACTTCGACGAACAGGACCTGCTGGTGCTGGAGCACGAGTTCCATCGCGTGTGGCGCGAGGTCGGCAATGAATGGGGCGTCACGCTGCTGAACGACACCTACCTGCCGGTGCTGTACGGGCTGACCGAAAACCTGTTCCGGAAATGGGGCCTGGCCGAAGACGAGGCGCTGATGAGCGACCTGCTGTGCGGCGACGAGGACCTGATGAGCGTGGAGATCGTGCGCAGCGCCGTGCGGCTGGCCGAGCGGGTGCGCGCGGTGCCGGCGCTGCGCCAGGCCTTTGCCCACATGCAGCCGCAGGCGCTGTGGGACGCGGTGGCGGCCGACGCGCTGGACGCCGAGTTCTGCGCCGCCGCCAGGCGCCATTGCCACCGCTACGGCGACCGCGGCCTGCAGGAGCTGAAGATCGAGCAGCCCAACATGCGCCACACACCGCAGCTGCTGATGCAGATGGTGCAGGGCTATGTGGGCGGCGAGGTCACGGTGCAGGGCTTGCGCGAGCGCGAGCAGGCGCTGCGCCAGGCGGCCGAGCTGCGGCTCAAGGAACTGCTGGCCGATGCGCCGCTCAAGCGCCTGGTGCTGGCCTACCTGCTGCCCAAGGTGCGCGGGCTGATCCGCCACCGCGAGAACAGCCGCTATTGCCGCAGCGAGTTGTTCGGCTTCAGCAAGAACGTGTTCCGGGCCATGGGCCGGCGGCTGGTGGCGCAAGGCGTGCTGCGCAGCGCCGACGATGTCTACCACCTGTCGCAGGACGACTTGTTCGGCTGGCTGGACGGCAGCGGCGTGACCCAGGACCTGCAGGCGCTGGCCGACCTCCGGCGGCGAGAATTCAGCCAGAACGAGTTGGCCGAAACCGCAATGGACCTGACCACGCTGGGCCCGCTGCGCGACAACGTGCTGCTGGCGCCCAGCCAGGAAACGCCCACCGAAGGCGAGCTGCGCGGGCTGGGCTCCAGCACCGGCAAGGTCCGCGGCCGGGCGCGGGTGGTGATCGACCCGAACAGCGTGGGCGCGCTGGGCGAGGGCGCCATCCTGGTCGCACGCGAGACCGACCCCGGCTGGCTGTTCCTGATGCTCTCGGCCAAGGGCATGGTGGTGGAGCGTGGCAGCATGCTCTCGCACACGGCGATCACCGGCCGCAAGTTCGGCATCCCGACCATCGTCGCGCTGCCGGGCGCGACCACGCGCATTCCCGATGGCGCGCTGATCGAGATGGACGGCGCCAGCGGGCGGGTCGAGATCATCGAGCTGCCGGTGGCCGGTGACGCACCCGCCATGGCCGAGGCCGCGTGACGACCACCACCAGTACCGCCGGCTCGCGCTGGCCGCTGCTGGGCTTCCTGCACGAGGTCTATGCGCCCGGCCTGCACCTGGCCTATGCCGCCGCGTGGTACCTGGCGCTGGAGGGCACGCTGAGCGGGCTGGCGGGCCGGCAGTGGCGGCCCGACGCGCGCAGCCTGGCCTGCATTGCCACCTTTTTTCTGGTGCTGTTCTTCCTGCGCGTGGTCGACGAGTGGAAGGATCTGGCCTACGACCGTGTGCACAACCCGGATCGCCCGCTGGTGCGTGGCCTGGTCACGCTGCGCGACCTGTACCGCTACCTCTGGGTCACGGCGCTGGCGGTGCTGGCGATCAACAGCCTGCTGGCGCCCTGGCCGCTGTTCATCGTGCTGGCCGACCTGGGCTGGGGGCTGGCGCTGGTCGCGCTTGAGCGCCGCTCGGCGGCGCTGCGTGACGGCATGCTGCTGAACCTGCTGCTGACCTACCCGGTGAACGTGGCCCTCAGCGTCTACGCCTATGCCGCCTTCCTGACACGCACCGGCGCGGCGCCTTCGGCCCGCGGCGTGCTGGTGATCGTCGCGTTTGCGCTGGCTTTCCTGGTCTACGAACTGCTGCGCAAGACCGCCTGGCCGGCGCTGGCGCGGCCGGGCGAACGCCTGTATTCGCAGGTGCTGGGCGGCGGTGGCGCGATGGCGCTGGTGCTGGCCTGCGCGCTGGGCGCCAGCTTCACGCTGTTCGCGCTGTGGGTGCAGCAAGGCGTGCCGCCGGCGCTGGCGGCGCTCACCTTGCTGCCGCTGCTGCCGGCGGGCCGGGCCGCGTGGCGCTTCCTGCGTGAGCGGCAGCAACGCGTCAAGCTCACCGGCCTGGGCATGCAGAGCCTGCTGCTGTTCTACGGCGGGCTGTGCCTGCTGGCGCTTTGGCGTGCGCTGGCCTGAACTGGGTTGGCGCTGGTGCGCCAGCCCCGCAACGGGACAGGCGCGGCTTGCGTTAGAGTCGTCCCCGGACCGGCAACATGCCGCCCACGTCGCTCGGACGGTTCCGGGCGCTCACGTGACAATTCAATGAGCACTTCTTCCTCTGCCACCAGCAGCGGCAAGCGCCGCTTCGCGCGCATCGACCGCCTGCCGCCATACGTCTTCAACATCACCGCGGAGCTGAAGCTCGCGGCCCGCAGGCGCGGGGAAGACATCATCGACATGAGCATGGGCAACCCCGACGGGGCCACGCCGGCGCACATTGTCGCCAAACTCAATGAGGTCTCTCAAAGGCCGGACACGCACGGCTACTCGGCCAGCAAGGGCATCCCGCGGCTGCGCCGCGCCATCTCGCACTGGTACGAGCGGCGCTATGGCGTGGCCATCGACCCGGACCACGAGGCCATCGTCACCATCGGCTCCAAGGAGGGCCTGGCACACCTGATGCTGGCCACGCTGGACCGCGGCGACACGGTGCTGGTGCCGGACCCCAGCTACCCCATCCACATCTACGGCGCGGTGATCGCCGGGGCGGACATCCGCGCCATTCCGGTCTCCAGCGAGGTGGACTTCTTCGCCGAGCTGGAGAAGACCATCCGCGGCAGTTACCCCAAGCCGAAGATGATGGTCTTCGGCTTCCCGTCCAACCCCACCGCGCAGTGCGTGGAGCTGAGCTTCTTCGAGCGCGTGGTGGCGCTGGCCAAGAAGCACGACATCCTGGTGGTGCACGACCTGGCCTACGCCGACATCGTGTTCGACGGCTACCAGGCCCCGTCCATCATGCAGGTGCCCGGCGCCAAGGACGTGGCGGTCGAATTCTTCACGCTCTCCAAGAGCTACAACATGGCAGGTTGGCGCATCGGCTTCATGGTCGGCAACGCGGACCTGGTGGCTGCGCTGGCGCGCATCAAGAGCTACCACGACTACGGCACCTTCACGCCGCTGCAGGTGGCCGCCATCGCTGCGCTGGAGGGCGACCAGCAATGCGTGCAGGACATTGGCGCCAGCTACCAGCGCCGCCGCGACGTGCTCTACAAGGGCCTCACCGAAGCCGGCTGGGCGGTGGAGTGTCCGAAGGCCAGCATGTACATCTGGGCGCCCATTCCCGAGCCCTACCGCGCGTTGGGTTCGCTGGAGTTCGCACGCCAGCTGCTGGAGAAGGCCAAGGTCTGCGTGTCGCCCGGCATCGGCTTTGGCGACCATGGCGACGGGCATGTGCGCTTTGCGCTGATCGAGAACGAATCCCGCATCCGCCAGGCGGTGCGCGGCATCAAGGCCATGTTCAAGGCGGATGGCTTGATCAAGTAGGCGCCGGAAGCGTTGATGACCCGTCACGCATAGCTCCAACTCCTTGATCCCAATAGATTGTTCTTCTGTGACTGGTCACTGACGCTTCACTCGATCCGGAAGCGGCTTTGACCATGCGGCAGCCAAAGGAAGGGCGAACGGCCAGTTGGCAGCCGCGGTAAGCACGAATGACCAGCCGGCAGCCTGGAACACTCCCGTCGTTGCGGCGTGACTTCGAAGCAATTCACAGCGATACGTTGGCCGATCATCAAGCGCAACACTGGCCATTTGACGAGGGCATAGGCTTGACCAGCACAGGCTGCGGCAAGATGTCGCGATGATCACGCCGCGCATCAAGCCCTCGGGCTTCTCTCCTGAGGAAGCACCAGACGACATGTTCGTGCAGCGCCATTTCAAGCCAAAGATGGCCGCAGCCGTGGACGTCGTACGCCCGCGAGCGGACCGCAGCAAGGGCGGGCCGCCCGCCAGTACGAGCATCGGGTGCTCAACCGCCTGAGCTCCCAACCTTCATATCCACATGATCAAAACTCCGCGCTCCGGATTTCTTCTCTGCGTGATCTTTTGGATCGTTGCGCTCATGTCGCAAAGTTACGCGCATGCGGAAAGCACCCCATCTGCCGACGACAAAGTTGATGCAGCAAGTCGCGTCCAGATTGTAAATTCCCTCGCCGACAAAATGCGCGATCTTTACGTGTTCCCTGATATTGGAGAGCAAACGGCAATTGCACTGAAAAAGAAGCTCAATGATGGCGGCTACGATTCGGTGAAATATGCAGTAGGGCTTTCGACCCTATTGACCACTGATGTGCAAGCGATTTGCAATGACCTTCACCTTCATGTAGGTACGGGGAAACTCTGCCGATCGACTCTGATATTGACAATTCAACGCAAGCCGAAAAAGACGCCTTCACAAGAAAACAAATCGAGGCCTTTGGTTCCGCGTTTGCTACCGTTGAAAGGCTTTCGGGAAACATTGCTTACCTTGACGTACATCAATTTTCTCCCCCAAATTACTCCAAGCAGGCAATCGCGGTCGCAATGGCTCAGGTGGCTGACAGCGCCGTGTTGATCGTGGATCTGCGAAATAACCACGGTGGCGACCCCGATACGGTAGCTTTGCTTTCCAGCTACCTCTTTGATAAGCGAACGCACCTCACCGATCTTTATTGGCGTGACGGTGCACGCACGCAACAGTTTTGGACAGATGAAAATGTATTCGGACCCAAATTCGGGCAGCTTAAGCCTGTGTTTGTCCTAACGAGCAGACGCACATTTTCTGCCGCCGAAGCATTCAGCTACAATCTGAAGATACTCAAGCGCGCGACAATTGTTGGAGAGGCCACGAGCGGCGGGGCCAATCCAGGCGATATTGTTCGCCTAAAGGGTAATTTTTCTGCATTTATCCCTACTGGCCGAGCAGTCAATCCCATAACCAATACGAATTGGGAAGGCACAGGTGTGACGCCGGATGTATTCGCTTCGTTCCAAACTGCCCTTCTGGTTGCGCAAAAACTTGCAGTGCAAACATTGATTGCCGCCGAGAAAGATCAGCAAAGGTTACTGGAATTGCGTGGTAGATCGAACGAATTGGATGCACAACTTCTATCAGCTAAAGAAACCGCGGGAAAGTAGTTCAATAGCGTACAAGCATGAATTGGCGGTCTCAAGTCTGAAGTAGACCCCTTGCCAACCGGTAAGGTATGAGGATGACGGAGATATCGACATCCATAGCCTGAAGACCTGGTGACGCTGGTTGCGTTGCGGCAGCAGGGCCGAAGTCTTCGCGAAGTTGCCGCGGTGCTTGGCCGTAATCCGGCCAGCAGAGAAACTCGGGCGCAACGCGTCTCCGGGCGGCCTATGCGTCGAGCCTGGTGCAGTGCGCGAGCGTCGGCAGTCCGCCAGGCCGGCTAACAAGCTGGATGCTGACGGCCCGCTCTGGCCGGGAGTCACGCACATGCTCGGCTGGCTTTTGTCGCCGCAGCAAATCGCGAGGACAGCCGGCGCCTGTCCTCGGCCCACTGCGACTGGCTCACAGCAGCGTTGCAACCAAAGGCGTACCGCCCGTAGCGGTTGGTCGGTTCGTAGGCGGACAGGCCCGTTGCATCCAACAGAGCTCCCAACGCTGCACGCGACCGCAACTCATCAAGTAAAGCCCATGCGGATTGACCGGCCATTCGGTGATGAATATGATTGAGTAATCACTCAACTAAATATTGCCGATTGCCATGGCTCGCCCCCGTAGCGAAGACAAGCGCAACGCCATCCTGCAGGCCGCCATTGCCGAGTTCGCGGTGCGCGGCGTGTGGCACACGCCGACCTCGGCCGTCTCCAAGGCGGCCGGCGTGGCCGAGGGCACGCTGTTCACCTACTTCGCCAGCAAGGACGAGCTGGTCAACGCGCTGTACCGGCAGCTCAAGGGCGAGCTGGCCGAGCGCATGCTGGCCGGCCATCCGGCCGGCGAGGGCGTGGCCACCGTGAAGGCCGGCTTCGGCCATGTCTTCAAGACCTACGTGCACTGGGGTGCGGCCAACCCGGCGCGCTTCAAGGTGATGACGCAGCTCAAGCACTCGGACCGGGTCACGGCCGAGAGCCGCGCCGCCGGCATGGCCGCGTTTGGGCCTTTGGGCGACGCGGCGCAACAGGCCATCGCGCAGGGCGTGCTGCGTCCGTTGCCGTTCGACTTCCTGTGCGCGCTGCTGGGCGGCATGGCCGAAGCGACGATGGGTTTTGTGGCCACCGCGAAGCCGGGCGACCCGGACCATGCGGAAGCGGCTTTCGAGGTCTTCTGGCGCGGCATCGTGATGCCTGCCGGTTCTGGAGCGTGAAACGATGCGATTGCTGATCATCGGCGCCACCGGCATGGTGGGCCAGGCGTTGCTGCGTGAGGCCTTGCGGGCCGACGACGTGACCCAGGTGCACACACTGGGCCGCTCGCCAGCGGGCACCGCGCCGTGGGCCCGCACGCCGAACGCTGCCAAGCTGCGCGAGCACCTGCAGCCGGACCTGTTCGCGCTGTTCGGCGTGGGTGCGCCAGGCGGCGAAGTGGTGCTGCCCGAGCCGCTTGCGGCCGAGCTGCGCGAGGTGGACGCCTGCTGCTTCTGCCTGGGCGTGTCGGCCGCCGGGCTGGACGAGGCGGCTTACGCCCGTTTCAACCATGACCTGCCGCTGGCCGCCGCCCGTGCGCTGCAGGTGCTGAACCCGGCGATGACCTTCCTGTACGTCTCGGGCGCTGGCACCGACACGACCGAGCAGGGCCGCTCGATGTGGGCGCGTGTGAAGGGCCGCACCGAAAACGCACTGCAGCGCGTTGGCTTCCGTGCCGTCTACCTGCTGCGACCGGGCGTCATCGTGCCGCTGGATGGCATCCACTCCAAGACCGGCTTCTACGACTGGTTCTATCGCCTCACCGGGCCCTTGCTGTGGTTGGCGCGGCATGCCTTGCCCGGCCAAGTCCTGGACACCCGCCGCCTGGGCCGGGCGATGCTGGTGCTGGCGTCGCAAGGTGGGCCGAAGCCGGTGCTGGAGTCGCCGGACCTGCAGGCGCTGTCGCTGCTGCGGCCGGCCGCGGCGGGAGGTGCAAGCCGTGGTTGAACGCAGCGCACCGAAGCGCCGGCTCTGGCGCTGGCTGCTGCTCGCCGTGGCGGGCACCGTCGTTGGCACCGTGGCGGGCCTGAGCGGCTGCGCCACGCTGGACCACTGGGGCACGCCGCACGACGAAGCGGCCCAGGCCGACGCGCGCAAGGCCGAGTCCCCGCAGTGGCATGACGGCGAGTTCCACAACCCGCAGCCGATGTGGAACAACACGCTCAAGGCGCTGACCGGCGTGCTGTTCAACCAGACCCCGGCCCGCGCGCCCGAGTCGCCCGTGCCTGTGCTGGCCAGTGACGGCGAAGCGCTGGCCTCGCCACCCGCCACAGGGCTGCGCGTGACCTGGTTCGGCCATTCGTCCACGCTGCTGGAGATCGACGGCCAGAAGGTGTTGCTGGACCCGATCTGGAGCCAGCGTCCGTCGCCCGTCAGCTGGGCCGGGCCGCAGCGCTGGTTCGCACCGCCCATCGCGCTGGACAAGCTGCCGCGCATCGACGCGGTGCTGGTTTCGCACGACCATTACGACCACCTGGACGCGCCGACCATCCAGGCGCTGAACGCGCGCCCCGAGCCGCCGCGCTTCATCGTGCCGCTGGGCATTGGCGAGCGCTTGCGCCTGTGGGGCGTGCCGGCCGGGCGCATCACCGAGCTGGACTGGTGGCAGGCCACCGCGCTGGGCGAGTTGCAGGTCACGGCCACACCGGCCCGGCATGCCTCGGGCCGCTTGAACCCGCGCAGCAACCACACGCTGTGGGCCGGCTATGCCTTCATCGGCCCGCAGCACAAGGCCTGGTATTCGGGCGACACAGGGCTGCACGACACGCTGCGCGAGATCGGCCAGCGCCTGGGCCCGTTCGACCTGACGCTGATCGAGTCCGGCCAGTACGACGCCGACTGGCCGGATTGGCACCTAGGCCCCGAGCAGGCCGTGCTGGCCAACCAGTGGGTGGGCGGCAAGGTGATGATGCCGGTGCACTGGGGCCTGTTCGCGCTGGCCAACCACGGCTGGACCGAACCGGCCGAACGCGTGCTGGCGGCAGCCCGCTGCAACGGCACGCAGGTGCTGACGCCGCGCCCCGGCGAAAGCGTGCAGCCCACGCTGGCCGACGGCGCCGGCCACACGCCGTGGTGGCCTGAACAGCCCTGGCGCGGCGCGGCCGAAAAGCCGGTGCGTGCCACCCAGGCCGGCGACCCGGCCCAGCGCATGCCGCAGCTGGATTGCAAGCCCGGCGCTTGAGTGTCAGGTGCTGGGCACTGCTTCCACGAAGCGCTTGCGCAGCCAGCTCAAGCCCGGGTCCTGCTGGGCCCGCGGGTGCCAGGCCATGGCCAGGTTGAAGCGCGGCATCTCGAAGGGCAGGTCCAGCACGTCGACGATGGCCGCGTAGCGCTGCAGCAGCTGGCTGGGCAGCGTGGCGACGCAGTCGGTCTGCGCCAGCACCAGCGCCACCTGGTTGTAGCTGGGCACGGTGACGGCGACCTGGCGCTGGCGCGACAGCGTGGCCAGCACGTCGTCGGTCGGGCTGTGGAAATCCGCCTTCTGCGAGACGATGACGTGCGACAGCCGGCAGTATTCGTCCAGCGTGGCTGGCTGCAGCCCGCGTGGGTGCTGCTTGCGCTGCGCCATCTGGAAGCCGTCGCTCATCAGGAAGCGGGCCTTCAGCGTGTCGGGCACCTTGCCCGAGTCGCCAAGGAACAGGTCCACCTCGCCGCGCGCCATGCGGGCCACCAGCGTGCCGCCGTCGTCGGCCGGGATCACCGCCAGGCGCAGCGCCGGGTTCTGCTGCCGGACCACCGCGGCCATCACCGTCAGGCCGATGATGGTGAACACGCTGTCGTTGGCCGCCACGACGAAGGTGCGGCGCGAGGTGCTGGGGTCGAAGGCCAGCTCGCTGGCCACTGCGTCGCGCAGCATCGCCAACGCCTCGCCCAGCCGCGGCTTCAGCTCCAGCGCGCGTTCGGTCGGCACCATGCCGCGGCCGGTTTCCGAGGGCACCAGCAGCGGGTCGCCAAACGCCTCGCGCAGCCGCGCCAGCTGGCCCGAGAGTGCCGACTGGCTGATGTTCAGCCGCCTGGCGGCGCGCGTCACGTTCAGCTCCGCCAGCAGTGCGTCCAGCGAAATCAGCAGCGGGAGCTCGGAGCGTTTGATATCCATATTGCCGATGCCTCGTATCGAAATAAGCCACTCACCATTGTGAATGGCGATGGGTAACCTGACGGACGTTCCCACTTCTTTCCGCCAGGTTTCCATGAACAAGACTTCTGCCCTCCGTTCCGCTGCCTTTGTGCTGAGCACGCTCGTGGCCGCCGGCTTCACGGCTTTTGCCGCCGCGGCCGAGCCGGCCAGCACCGCCGTCACGCAACACGCACAGACCGGCCTTTACCGCTATCAGCTGGGCGACTTCGAGATCACCGTGCTGTCCGACGGCTCGGTGCCGCAGGACCTGCATGCGCTGCTCAAGGGTGGCAGCCAGCGCGAGGTGGACGGGCTGCTGGCCCGTTCCTTCCTCGCCAGCCCGGTCGAGGCCTCCATCAATGCCTTCCTGATCGACACCGGCTCGCGTCTGGTGCTGGTGGACGTGGGCGCGGGCGACTTCTTCGGCCCGGGCTACGGCGGCAAGCTGCTGAACAGGCTGCGCGCAGCAGGCAGGTCCCCGGCCGACATCACCGACATCCTGCTGACCCATGTGCACACCGACCACAGCGGCGGCCTGGTGCACGAGGGCAAGGCGGTGTTCCCGAAGGCTGCGCTGCACGTGGGCCAGCCGGACGTGGACTTCTTCCTCGCGCCGGCCCACCAGCAAGGCGTGGGCGGCTACGACAAGGCCTATTTCGCGCAGGCCACCGCGGCGCTCACGCCCTACAAGGCCTCGGGCCAGCTGCAACCGTTCAGCGGCGTGACGACGCTGTTGCCCGGCATCACCGCCATGCCGACGCCGGGCCACACGCCTGGCCATGCCTTCTACCGGGTGGAAAGCCGCGGCCAGGCCATCACCTTCATCGGCGACGTGGTGCACGTGCAGGCGGTGCAGTTCCCGCAACCGGCCATCACCATCACCTACGACGTGGACCAGCCCGCTGCCGCGAAGCAGCGCCAGGCCCAGTTCGAGAAGCTGGCCAGCGACCGCGCGCTGGTGGCCGCGCCGCACCTGCCGTTCCCTGGCCTGGGCCATGTGCGCCAGGAAAAGACCGGCTTCAGCTTCGTGCCGGTGGACCATCACGACCGGGACGGCCAGTGAGGGCGCTATTCAGGTGCCTTTTAGCGAGTGTCACCTGGGCTTGACCGGCACGCACAGCTCGCAGAGGAAGGCGCCATCGTGCGCTTCGGCTTCCGCGCTGTCCGGGCTGGGGGCAGGGTAGGCCTCGGAGCAAAGCCGGGTCATGTCCATCTGCCACTCGGCGCTGCCGTCCACCCAGCGGGAGAGCGCCTGGACACCATTCAGCGAGGACTGGTGCCGGGATCGGCGGCGAACATCGTCATCCTCATCAACAGCCAGTCCAGCAGCTCGTTGGCCGCAGCCACCAGTGGGCGGCCGGCGCGCACCAGGAGCTTGGCTTGCGCGTTGCGGAACATGGCGTGGTCGACGGGCAGGGCGACCAGTTCGCCGGACTCGATCTCGCGCTGCGCGGCGAACTCGCCGATCAGCGTCAGGAAGTGGCCGCTGGCGGCCATGCGCTTCAGCGCGGTCAGCGAGTTGGTGGTCAGCGTGGGGCGGATCGCGATGCTTTCGGTGAAGGCCAGCATTTCGATGAGCTTGCCGACGCCAAAGCTGGCCGGCATCAGCGCCAGCGGATGGGCCAGCAGATCCTGCAGGTTGGCCGGGCCACCGCGCCGGGCCAGCGGGTGCTGTGGGTGCACCACCAGCATGACCGGCTGGGCCGAGCTGGCGCGCGTGGTGATGTGCTCGTGCGGCGGCGGGTTGTAGGCCAGGCCGATGTGGGCCCGGCCCTCGGCCACCTCGGCCTGCAGGTCGTCCATCGACAGCATTTCGACCTCGATCTCCAGCTTCGGGTAGCGGGCACAAAAGTCGGTCAGCACCTCGGCCACCAGCAGGTCCACATAACCCTCGCTGATGACCACCCGCACACGGCCCAGCTGCAGCCCCTGAATGGCCTGCAGCCGGTCTTCCAGCCGCTCCTGGTGCGAGCGGTAGCCGCGCCAGAAATCCAGCAGGTGGGCCGCCGCCTCGGTGGGTTTCACGCCGCGTGCCTCGCGCTCGAACAGCTGCGCTCCCAGCTCGTCTTCCAGCAGGCGGATCTGCCGGGTGATGACCGAGGGCGCGGTGTTCAGGCTGTCGGCCGCGCCGCGTATGGTGCCCTGCGCCATCACCTCGCGGAAATAGCGCAGGCGCTGCTGGTTGATCTCTCGCATCACATGGCTCCCCTGAATGCGTTGCTGGCGGGCGTTGCTTGGTGTTGCTCAACGGGCAACGAAGCGTGATGTTAGTTGCTCTTGATCGCACGGGGTGGAACGCGGACCATTCGCCCCGTGCCCGCAGTCCCCCGTCTTTGCCAGGAGAGCCCATGTCCCACACCCCGCTTGCTTCCCGCCGCCAGTTCCTCGGCAGCACCGCCATCAGCCTCGGCGCCGCCAGCCTTGGCCTGGCCTGGACCGGTGCTGCCACCGCGCAGAACGCGGCCGGCACGACGGCCGCGTCGTTCGGCCCCATCCGCCAGGTCGAGGCTGGCCTGCTGAACGTGGGTTATGCGGAGCTGGGCCCGGTCGACGGCCCGGTGGTCGTGCTGCTGCACGGCTGGCCGTACGACATCCACAGCTTCGCCGAGGTGGCACCGCTGCTGGTATCCCAGGGCTACCGGGTCATCGTGCCCCACCTGCGCGGCCATGGCAGCACACGCTTCCTGTCGGTGGACAGCTTCCGCAACGGCCAGCAGGCCGCGGTGGCGCTGGACATCATCGCCCTGCTGGACGCGCTGAAGATCCCGCGTGCGCTGTTCGCCGCCTTCGACTGGGGCGCCCGCACGGCGGACATCATCGCGGCACTGTGGCCCGAGCGCTGCGAGGCGCTGGTCTCGGTGAGCGGCTACCTGATCGGCAACCGCGAGGCCAACAAGGCGCCGCTGCCGCCAGCGGCCGAATACGCCTGGTGGTACCAGTTCTACTTCGCCACCGAGCGGGGCCGCCTCGGCTACGAGAAGAACCGCGACGCCTTCGCCCGGCTGATCTGGCAGACGGCCTCGCCCATGTGGCGCTTCGACGACGCGACCTTCGCCCGCAGCGCCGCCTCGCTGGACAACCCGGACCACGTGGCCATCGTGATCCACAACTACCGCTGGCGCCAGGGCCTGGCCGACGGCGAGGCCCGCTACGACGCGCTGGAGCGGCGCCTGGCCACAGGCCCCACCATCGGCGTGCCGACCATCGTACTGGAAGGCGATGCCAACGGCGCCCCGCATGCCGTGGGCGACGCGGCCTTCCGCCACAAGTTCACCGGCAAGTACCAGTACCGGCTGATCGAAGGCGGCATTGGCCACAACCTGCCGCAGGAGGCGCCGGCCGCCTTTGCACAGGCCGTGCTCGATGTCGCCCGCCTCTGAATCTCCCAACCTTTCTCAAAAGGAATGCCTCATGTTAAAGACTGTTCGCCGCTGGCTGGTCGGCTTGCTTCATTGGCGCGATGGGTCACGCCGCGCGCCGCATGAAGGTGGCGCTGCCGGCCGACGTGGCGGTGGCCGCCGAGGTGGACCTGGGCACTGGCGAAGGCGGCTATTTCCTGCAAGCCCGGCTGGCGATCAGCCTGCCCTGCCTGGCGCCCGAGGTGGCCCGTGCGCTGGTTGACGAGGCGCACGCCACCTGCCCGTATTCCAAGGCCACCCGCGGCAACATCGACGTCGCGTTTTCGGTCAACTGACCGGGCCACGGACGCACGAAGCCCTGACGCACTGAAGCACCACTCAAAGGCATGCCGGCCATGAAGCCCACCTCCGTTTCCTCCACCCGCCGCTGGCTGGCCCCCCGCACCGCCGCGGTGCTGCTGGCCACTTGGTTCGCGCTGATGACCGGCCGGTGGGGCATGGCCGGTGGCGACTGGCTGGGCGCCGCGCCCAGCGGGCAGCAGCCGCTGCCGGCGCTGGACGGTGCCACCGCCTGGCTCAACTCGCCGCCGCTGGACGCCCAGGCCCTGCGTGGCAAGGTCGTGCTGGTGGACTTCTGGACCTACTCCTGCATCAACTGCCTGCGCACCTTGCCGTATGTGCGCGCCTGGGCCGAGAAATATGGCTCGTCGGGGCTGGTGGTGATCGGCGCGCACACGCCGGAGTTTGACTTCGAGCGGGCCCTGCCTAACGTGCAGCGCGCGGTGAAGGAGCTGGGCATTGCCTACCCGGTCGCGGTGGACAGCCAGCAGGCGCTGTGGCGCGCCTTCGGCAACCGTGCCTGGCCGGCGTTCTACTTCGTCGATGCGAACGGCAGGATCCGCCACCGCCAGCTCGGCGAAGGCCGCTACGACCAGGCCGAACGCATGATCCAGCAACTGCTGCGCGAGGCCGGCCGCCGCAACGTGCCGGAGGACCTGGTGGCGCCGCAAGGCGAGGGCACGCAGGCGGCCGCCGGGCCGCAGGCACCGGCCTCCGACGAGACCTACCTCGGCGGCGCCCGCGCCGAAGGCTTCGTGGCCACGCTGGGCCAGCTGCGTGCAGGCGGCCGCACGCAGCGCTTCTCGCCCGCGCCGCGGCTGAACCTGAACCAGTGGACCCTGGCCGGAAACTGGCGCGTTGGCGAAGAACAGCTGGATGCGCCGCAGGCCGGCGCCCGCATCACCTACCGCTTCAAGGCCCGCGACCTGCACCTGGTGCTCGGCCCCGGCCAGCCCGGCCGCAGCCTGCGCTTCAAGGTCCGCATCGACGGCCAGCCGCCCGGTGCCGACCACGGCAGCGACACCGACGCCGAAGGCAACGGCCGCATCGAAGCCCAACGCCTCTACCAGCTCGTGCGCCAGTCCTCGGACGGTCGCGAACGGGTGTTCAACATCGAGTTCCTGGACGAAGGCGCGCAGGCCTTCGCGTTCACGTTTGGGTGATGGTGCCTGACGCACCCGTGGCTGCGGCTGCTGCCGGTGGCGCGGTGAGCGTGAGCAGAATGTCCGCATACCAGGCGCAGTTCAGGCCCAGCGATTCATCCAGCACCAGGTCGCGTGTGCCCATGTCCATGCGCGAGGCGTGCACGCCCAGCAGCCGCCACGGCAGCGTGGCGCCCAGCGCTGCGTCGCGCATCACCACGGGCGCGCCGCTGGCGCCTCGGTGGGTGCGGGCATCGGTCAGGAAAAAGCCCTGGCCCTGGAAGCGCACGCCAAAGGCCGAGGCCACGCTGGCCTGGCGCACCACCGGCAGGTGATGCAGCGTGTCGTGGAAGCCCAGCGGGAAGCCCACCACCAGCAGCGGCTGGCCGACCTCCACGTCCGGCTGCGTGTGCTGCACGTGCGCTGGCGTGAAGCAGCGCAGCACCGTGCCGGCGGGGAAGGACTCGCGCGGCAGCGGCAGCACCGCCACGTCGATCTCGCCGCCGCCGTCGCTGGCCTGGCGCCACAGGCTGAAGCCCTCGTGGTAGGTGAACAGCGACAGCACCTGCATCGCACGCAGGTCCACCTCGTCGGTGTGCAGCTCGATCTCGATGCGGTTCGGGTGATGCTTGCTGGCAGCGTCGATGAACACATGCCGGCTGGTCACCAGGAACAGCTGATCCTCGCGCTCGAAGAAAAAACCGGTCGCACCGGTCAGCACCCGGTCGCCGTCGTAGGTGGTGATGCGTGTGGTGCTGAGCAACAAAGGTTCGGTCATCGGCATTTCTCCCGTCTGGGCCGATGATGGCATGGGCTGTGCTCGGTCGCCGTACAGTCGGCGTATGTGTGCCAGCGCACGGACGGCGGCCCCGCCGCGGGCAATGCTGCCCTGCGGGGCAAGCAGCGGGTTGCCCGCATACACAAGACATCTCAACGGAGACGCGATGAGCACAGAGGCCTTTTTCCACCTTCCTTCCGGCACGGTGCGCTTCTGGGTGCAGGTGCAGGACACCGAGGTCGGCGCCAGCATCGGCAAGGAAGTGCTGCACTACCGCTACCAGTCCGCCAGCCTGGACGACGACCCGCTGGCCACCTACCTGGCCCATGCCGCCGAGCTGCATGCGGCGGTGCAAAAGCGCGTGGCCGGCGGCTCGGTCGAGCCGGTGATGCTGCGCGACGGTGATGTGAGGCGCTGAACCGCGGCCGCGACGCGGCTTTTGATGATTCTTGAACATTCCGCTGAAGGCGCGTGCACGGTCTGGCGTCAAATCAAGGCCCAGCGTCTTGTCCAACCTCGATACCGCCATGTGCCTGCCGGCTCCCGTCCATTTCCGTCACGGCAACGACGATCGCGTGTCATGCCATTGCGAGCCGTAAGTGCGCGGCTTTCTGCTTGAGGACGATCCGCAGCACGCGGCCCATTTGATCGATTGCCTGGCTGCCACCGGCATCGAGATTTCGCACTTCTCGACCGCCAGCGCGTTCTTCAAGGGACTGGCCGAGGCCACGCCGCAGATGATCGTGCTGGACTGGTGGCTGCCGGACCTCAACGGCTTCGAGGTGCTGCGCAAGGTGCGGGAACACTTCGGCCTGCGCATTCCCATCGTGATGCTGACCTCGGTTGACAGCGAGGACCTCATCGTCTCCGCGCTCGAGGCGGGCGCCGACGACTTCCTCACCAAGCCGGTGGCACGCCCCATTCTTCGCGCGCGGCTGCAGGCCCTTGCGCGACGCATCACACAGGTGCCTGTGGCCTACCGGGGACGCTTGACCTTCGGATCGTTCTGCCTCGACTATGCGGGTCAGAGCGTGGTGGATGTCGATGCGCCCGAAGAGCGATTCGTCCTGACGCCACGTGAGTTCGACCTGATCTGGCTGCTGATGAACAACCCGGACCGTTTCATCCCGCGTGCTGAGCTGCTCGCCGCGGTTTGGGGCAAGGCCAGCGAGGTCGCCACCCACACCCTGGCCCAACATGTGCATGCGGTTCGCAAGAAGCTGGGGCTGGCGCGGCGCGGGATTCGGCTCGTCGCCGTCTACGGTTCCGGATACCGCCTCGAGCTGCCCGCTGGCTGAGCGCCTGGGGCTCGCCTCCCGGTGTTGCCCTCCACCCATGTCCTCGTGAACGGCCCTCGTGAACGCGACTCCCTCCCCGGACGATGAGCCGTCGTCGCTGACACCGCCGGCCACCGATGCCGTGGCGCCGGTGGCCACCGATGAGCTGGTGGCCGCTTGGCAGGCGCGTCTGCAGGCATCGACCGGTGAGGCACGCGCCCGTTTGCTGGTCACGCTTGCATGGCACCTGCGCCAGCGCGATCCTGCGCAGGCTCGGCGTATGGCAGGCGAAGCGCTTTCCCTCGTGAGCATCGCCTCCTCGGAAGCGCCCTCGCTGCTGGGCCGGCTGCAGCTGGTTTTCGGCGAGCAGGCGCTGTTCGCTGCGGCGTTCGAGCCGGCGCGCACGCACGCATTGGCGGCCCGCGATCTGTTTGCCAGCGCTGGTGACATGGCCGGCACCGCGGACATGCACGGCTTGCTGGCTTCGCTGGAGGCCGACCTGGGCCACCACGACAAGCGCGACGCTGCGCTGAACCAGGCGCGTGCCGCGGCGCTGGCAGCCGCTGACCCGCTGCGCCTTGCGATCATCGATGCCGCGATGGCCTACAACGCCGCGGTGGCGGACAACGGGCATGCGGCGAGCGATTGGGCTGCCGCCATCGACCCGCAGTTGACCAGCCGGCGCAGCGTCGTGCTGGTGGCTTGCACCAACGACCTGCGCGCGGTGATGGCATTTCAACGCGGTGAATACGGCCTGGCCATCACCTGGCTGCGCGACCAGCTGGAAGCGGCCCGCGTGTGCGGCATGGTGCGCAAGCAGATCACGACCGCGGCCAACCTGAGCATGGCGTTCTCCATGTTCAACGACCACGGGACAGCTCTGGAGTGGGCCCAGGAGGCGCTGGGCATGGCCAAGGCCTGTGGATGGCCGGTCCTGGTGGGCACTGCGCTGCTGCAGACGGCGCAGGTCCTGGACACCCTGGACAAGCGCTCGACGGCCCAGGCCATGCTGGATGAGTCGCTGGCCGTCCTGAAGCAACTGCCTGGCGCCTATCTGCACCTGGAAGCACTTTCTTTCCAGGGGCGCCTCGCGCTGGCGCGGGGCGACGCGATGGCCGCGCTGCAATGGAGCGACGAACTGGAGCGCCTGTCGCAGAAGCACTATCGCGAGAATTTCCTGTTCGCCGTGTGCCTCGGCCGCGCCCGGGCGTTCATGCTGATGGGGCGGGCACCGGAAGCGGAGCAAGGCGCGCTGGCGGCACTCGAAAGTGCGCAAGCCATGCAATGGCCGCACGCCCAGATCGATGCGCTCGAATTGCTGGCGGGCCTGCATGATCGCTTTGCATTGAGCCCGCCGGTGCCGCTGGCGGCCACGACCGCGCCGCTGCACTACCTGGGACAGGCGCTGGCCGTCGCCGTGGCGATGCCCGACTTCCGGGTGCCTTACCGCCTCTTCGAGCAGTTGGCCGAGCAGCATGCCAAGGTGGGTGAACATGCCTCGGCCTATGCGCGCTCGCTCGACGCGGCAGCCGCCCGGGAGGCGACGCACAGCCGGGAGGTGCGCCATCTCGCCATGGCGGCGCAGTTGCGTCACGAGGCTGAATCGGCCCGGGCCGAACGCGATCATCAACGCCGCATCGCCGACATCGAGGCGGAGCGGGCCCGCTCGCTGCAACAGGCCTTGTCCGAACTGAGCGCCGCTCAGGACGAGCTGATGCAGCGCAATGCAGAGCAGGCACGGCTGCACGCCGAGCGCGAGGAGACACTGGCCTTCCTGGCCCATGACCTTCGTGCCCCGTTGGTGGCGCTGGGTCCGGCGCTGCAGAGCGTGACGCCGAAGTCCGCAGCGCAACGCGCGGAGCGCCTCGCCGAGCGCGCCCTGGCGATGACGGACCGCTTCCTGGCCGTCGCCCGCCTCAGTCGCCTGCCGATCGCCGACCGGGTGCCGCTGGACCTCGCGTCGCTCGTGGATGCCGCCTGCGAGACCTTCGAGCGCCGTGCGATCGATGAAGGCCGGCGGCTGGAGCTGGACCTGGTTTTCGGCATTGCCATCGTGGGACATCGCGAGACCCTGATGCGTGCGTTCTGCAACCTCGTTGACAACGCACTGAAGTTTTCGCGCGACGGCGGGCGGGTGGACGTCTCGGTGGTCTTCAGCGAGCATGAGGCCGCGATGGTGGTGACCGACGATGGGCCTGGCATGCCCGCTGCCGCACAGCAGGTGCTGCTTCGCACCGGCGGCGAGCGCTCGGTCTTCTCCGGTGGCCGGCTGGGCCTGGCGATCGTCGCGGAGGTGGCCAAGGTGCACGAAGCCCGCGTCGCTGTCGACACCGGGCCGCATGGCACGCGCATCGCGTTCTGGCTGCCGCGCGTCGCGGCCTGAGCCAATTATCAGCAACTATCAAGTTCAGGCGCGCCCTGTCATCGCCTGGGCATCCGAAGGGTTCCGCAAGCAGTGCCGGCTGACTACATTGGGGCATCCCCTGAGGAAACGCCGGGCCGTCCCAAGTTTCCTCAACCCCCACGGGGGCGGGCTGGGCGCAGCCCAGCCCTGGGGGCACCCTTAACCCGCATTGGAAAGTCCCATGTTCGATCGAGAAGTTGTGTTGTCCTCGGCAAGGCCTGGTGGCCATCGGAAGACCTTCGGAGCGCTGGTCGCCAGCGTGGCCTTCATGGCCGGCGCGTTGGTGCTGCCCACCGTCCATGCCGGCGAGAACGGCCCGAAATTCGAGGTGCTCTACACCTTCACCGGCGGCAATGACGGCGCCTGGCCCGCCGGCAACCTCGTCGCCGACAAGAAGGGCAATCTCTACGGCACCACCTCCGCGGGCGGCCCCAATGGTGCGGGCACGATCTACAAGCTGGCGCCGGATGGCACCCAGACGGTGATCCACGCCTTCAACGGCGTGGATGGCAACCTCGCGATGTCCGGCCTGCTGAAGGGCTCGGACGGCAACTTCTACGGCGTGACCGAGGTTGGCGGCCGCAACGGCGCGGGCAATGTGTACAAGGTGACGCCAAAAGGCGAGCTGACCTCGATCTATGAGTTCGGGGCCAGCAATGTCGACGGGTACACGCCCGCCAGCGATCTCATCTGGGGCCAGGGCGGCGAGCTGCTGGGCACGACGGTCAACGGCGGCGCCAACGGCCTCGGCACTGTCTTCAAGGTCACCCTGGACGGCAAGCTCACCATCCTGCACAGCTTCACCGGCGCCGATGGCAAATATCCCGCCGCCAGCCTGGTGATGGATGCGGCCGGCAACCTCTACGGCACCACGTCGAACACCGCCACCGGCAGTTCGGGCACGATTTTCAAGATCGATGCCAGCGGCGCCTTCACCACGCTCAAGACCTTCGACCATGCCTCCGGCTTCTTCTCGCATGTCCCGCTGACACTGGACGCGGACGGCAACCTCTACGGCGCCACCGGCGCGGGCGGCGCGACGGGCAACGGCACGATCTTCAAGCTGACCCCGGGCGGCACCTTCAGCGTGCTCTATGACTTTACTGGCGGTGCCGATGGCTCGGAGCCGGAAGCGGGGCTGATGCTCGATGGCAAGGGCAACCTGCTGGGCACCACCAACTGGGGCGGTTACCAGTACAACGGCACGGTTTTCAAGCTCTCGCCTGATGGCAAGCTGAAGACGCTTCACTCGTTCGACGGCACCACCGGCAGCTACTCGCGGGCCGCCCTGCTGCGCGACAAGGCCACGGACGTGCACTGGTTCTACGGCACCACGTATGCCGGTGGGTCGGGCAGCGGCGTCGTCTACCGCGTCACGAAGTGAACGGGCCGGCGTGACCCGCCGTCAACGCAGCGGCCGCATCGCTGCGCGGGCGCGCGCTCCCCGCCGCCCAAAGTGAAAAAGGCCGCACCCGTTGCCGGGTGCGGCCTTTGCGTGCCGGTCAGGCCTGCATCACGAGCGGTTCACGGCCGTCCATGCCGCCTTGACGGCTTCGGTCTCCGGCGAGGTTTCGCCGAACAGGTCGGTCGCGGCGCTGATGGTGGCGGCGCGGGCGGCGGCGTAGTCGGTGCTGCTGGTCATGTAGACGGTCAGCGCGCGGTACCAGATCTTGGCGGCCTTCTTGCGGCCGACGCCGGTCAGCGTGGCCGAGCCAGTCGCGGTCTTGGTGTCGCCCGAAACGCAGGTCTTGGACGGCGAGCCGGCGGTGGTGCCTTCGGCGAGCAGGAAGTAGAAGTGGTTGGCCACGCCGGACGAGTAGTGCACGTCCAGGTTGCCGACGCCGCTGTACCAGCAGTCGGCCGAGCCGCCATCCTTGCTGGGCTGCTGCATGTAGCGCAGGGCCTCGCCGCTGCCGGCCGGGTAGAGCTCTTCACCGATCAGGTAGTCGCCCACGTCGTTTTCGTTCTTGGCAAAGAACTCGACCATGCTGCCCATGATGTCCGAGGTGCCCTCGTTGAGGCCGCCGGATTCGCCGGAGTAGATCAGCGCGGCGGTGCGCGAGGTCACGCCGTGGGTCATCTCATGGCCGGCCACGTCCAGCGAGACCAGCGGGGTGAAGCTGTTGCCGTCGCCGTAGGTCATGCAGAAGCAGTCGTCGCTCCAGAAGGCGTTGTCGTAGTTGCGGCCGTAGTGCACGCGGGAGTAGGCGCCCTGGCCGTCGTCGGCAATGCCGTTGCGGCCGAAGGTCTTCTGGTAGTAGTCCCAGGTCATGTTCTGGCCATAGGCCGCGTCGGCGGCCACGGTCTCGTTGCTGGTCTCGGTGTTGTCGCCCCAGATCTTGTCGGTGCCGGTGAAGACGGTGCCGCCGAACTGGCGGCTCTTCATGTCCACCACGTAGTGGCCGCCGCGGTTCAGGTCCTTCAGCGTGTAGGTGGTGTCGGTCAGGTCCGAATGCAGCGGCACGTTGCCGGAATACAGGGTCTTGCCCTTGCCCTTGATGTCGGCCGTCTTGATCTCGTCCCACTGGTCGAGCAGGGTGTTGCCGGTGGCGCTGATGATCAGGTGGGCCTGGCTGGGCGTGCCGTCAGGCTGCACGCCGTCCACGCGCACGTCCCAGGCCAGCTGGGCTTGGGCGCCGCGGGCGTAGATCACCAGTTCCTTGTGCTTCACGCTGCCGGCGGAAGCCAGCGAGGTGGTGGCGGCGAGCGCGGTCCTGGCGGCCAGGGCGGCTTCCACCTTGGGTGTCAGGTCGAGCTGGATCATGGCCTTCTGGGTCAGGCTGAGGCCTCGCAGGCTGCCGTCCGCACGGCTGTGCACCACCAGGTCGCCGCCGATCACGCGCAGCCCGTTGTGGGTGCGGGCAAAGCGCACGTGCTCGCTGCCGTCGGCATCGACGACCAGGTCGCGCACCGAATAGGCATCCGCACCCGAACCGTGGGCCGAGGCCAGGGCCTGGCCGCCCAGATGGGCCAGCGCGCGTTGCACGGCGGGGTGATCGGCGGCGGGTTGTGCCGCCAGGGCCGACTGGCCCATGCAGAGGGCGATCGCGGCAGCGGCAATCAGGCGCAGGGAAGTGTTTTGCATGTGGGAAATGGTTCTGAGTTTCAACAAGGGAACGATGAGCGAGGGCCCCGGCTCGCCGGGCTCGCGGAAGCAAATGCCCGGCAGTGACGTCAGGGTTGCAGCTTGCCGATGCCACTTTGCAAGATCTGGACCGGCAGCGTGCTGCGCGACTGCAGGGCCACCTGCAGCTTGGCGCGGCTGTTGAACACCATGTCCGCCGTCACCACGTCGGGCAGGCCGTCCTGGTTCAGGTCGACTGCCGCGACGGCATGCGGCTCATCGGTGCCGGTCACCATGTTGGCCTGGAGGAAACTGGGGTTGTCGCTGCCGGCGGTGCTGCGGTTCAGCAGGACACCGATGGCGCCAGTGGGGGTGTTGCCCACACCCAGGTAGCTGACCAGCACGTCGGGGCGGCCGTCCAGGTCCATGTCGGCGGTGGCCATGCCGAAGGGCACGCCGCCAATCTGCCGCACGTTGGGGACGAAGACGGGGGTGGTGGCGCCGGCGGGGGTGCGGTTGACCAGCAGGGCCCAGGTGGCGCCGAAGCCGTTTTCGCCATTCATCGTGATGACGTCCGTCTTGCCGTCGCCGTCGATGTCCAGCGTGATCATGTCCGTCGCGCCCTCGAAGGTGTCGAAGGTGGTGGCCGGGGCAAAGCTGATTTTCGATGAACCGGCCGGCGTGGTGTTGAGCAAGATGGCAACGTTGGCGCCGTTGCTGTTGCCCAGCGCGATGTCGGGCTTGCCGTCGCCGTTGAAGTCGCCCGTCACCACGGTCTGCGGCGACGAGAAGCTGCTGGTGGCGCTGGCTGCGAAGCCGATCGGGGCCTCCAGCGCCACGGTGGTCTCGCCGCGCTTGGTCAGGTTGCGGAAGACGATGGCGCGGTTGGTGTCGGCCGCCGAGGGCGAGCCGAAGCCGGCGCCGACGATGTCGATCTTGCCGTCGCCGTCGAAGTCGGCGCAGGCCATCTGGTTCATGTAGCCCCAGGGCAGCGAGGCCACGTCGGTGCGCACGAAGCTCAGCGCGCCAGGCTGCGAGCTGTTCATCTGCACCGTGAACTGGTTGATGCCGGCACCGGCGGCCACCAGGTCCGGCTTGCCATCGCCGTTGAGGTCGCAGGCGGCCGGCTTGTTCGGCGCCGAGATCATGCCCAGCGCCAGGGGAGCGGCCAGCACCGGCGTGCCGGTCGCGCCGGCGGCGGTCTTGTTCAGCAGCACGTCCAGCGTGCCGGCGTCCTGGTTGGCCAGCACCAGTTCGGGCATGCCGTCGCCGTCCAGGTCGGCACTGGCCATGCCCCAGATGAACTGGCCGATGGCGGCCGCGGGGGTGGTGGTCGCCAGCGCCAGCGTGTCCAGGCTGCCGGCGGTCTCGATGGCCTTGTCCAGCTGCAGCGTGAACTTGCCCAGCTTGCGGTGCTTGGCGTTCTTGCCCAGCACCTGCACCGGCACCGTGACGCTGGTGGCGCCGGCCGGAATGGTGACGATGCCGCTGGTGGGCCAGTAGTCCTTGCCGGCCTTGGCCGAGCCGTCCACGGTCTGGTAATGCACGCTGACGGCATTCGTGGTGTCGCCCTGGCGCACGATCTTCATCGGCAGCACGGTGGGCTGGTCACCCAGCGTGACGGCGCCATTCTTGCCGTTCAGGGCGGTGGACTGGGCATGGGCCGAGTCGCCCAGGGCGAACACGGCCAGCGCGGCGACCAGCAACTGGACGGAGGGCAGAAGGCGGAAACAGGCAACGACGGCGGGCACGGGCAAACTCCTAGCGGACTGGCTTCTGGGATGTGGGGGATGCCCGGGCGGGTGGCCCGGGCCCCACCATGTGGTGGTAGTGCGGCAGTGGGTGATCTGCAGCCCTGGCGCAAAGATAGGCGGCGGCGCCAGGCAAGTCCTGCCCAATTGATGACCAAACCATGACTGCGGGGGGTAGTCCCGCGCAGTGGCTTAGAGCAGCGTCAGCAGGCGGGGTGCGCGGGGCGGCGCGAGCGCGTCCTCGGCGGCCGCATAGAAAGGGCTCAGTGCGGCCAGGAAAGGCGGTGCGCGGTGGCGCATGGCCTCCAGCGCGGCCTGGTGCAGCTCGGCGGCTGCCTCGCGCCGGCCCTGGGCCAGCGCCAGCCGGGCGGCGACCGCCAGGCCCAGCGGATGCTCGCGCAGCCAGGGGCCGATGTCGCGCAGCAGCCGGGCGGCCTCGGCCGGCTGGCCGGCTTCGAGCTGCAGCCATGCGGCGTCCAGCTGGGCATGGGCGCGGGTGCTGCCCAGCGGCGCCATCTGGCGGGTGCGGGCCAGCAGCGCCAGGGCCTGCAGGTCGTCGCCCTGTTCCTGGGCCTGGGCGGCCTGGGCGTGCAGCTCGGCGGCCTGCAGCAGCAGGTCCTCGCCCCAGCGGGGCAGCGCGTGCCAGGTTGCCTGCCAGGGCTTTTTTTGCGCCAGCAGCTCGGCGGCCGGCCGCAGCCGCAGCCAGAGGCCCAGGCGCCAGCGCTGGAACAGGTGCACGCTCTCGGCGTAGCCGTTGTCCTGCGACTGGGCCAGCGCGTTCTGGCAATGCACCTCGGCGCCTGCGAGGTCGCCGTCTTGCGCAGCCCGGTAGGCCCAGGCCACGGCCAGCGCCGCGAGCACGCGGCGCAGCGTGCCGTCGCCCAGGTGGGCGGCAGCCTGGAAGGCGCGCTCGGCCAGGTCCCCTGGCGAGCGCAGTTCGAAAGCCAGCTGGGCAGCGATCAGCAGCACCCAGGCGGCGCTGTCATGTTCGTTGGCCGGCAGCTCTGCGAGGCGGGCCATCGCGGTTTCGCAGCGCGCCGTGGCCTGGCGGAACAGGCCCAGCCCGGCCTCGGCCAGCGCCAGGCAGGCGAGCGCGTCCACGCTGTTGGCGCGCAGGCCGTGGCGCTCGCACAGCGCCAGCGCCTGTTCGGCCAGGTCGCGCGCCACCAGCAGGTCGCCGGCATGGTGCGAGAGCACCGCGTGGTTGGTCAGGATCACGGCCCGGCGCAACTGGTTGCCGGCCCGTTCGTTGGCCCGCCAGGCCAGGTCGTAGAAGCGCCGGGCGCGCTCGTAGTCGCGCTCGACCTGCGCGGCAATCGCCTGGCCCAGGTAGATGCGGATTACCCAGTCCTCGTCGTCGAACGGGCGGGCCAGCGCGAGCGCGGTGTCCAGGTGCTGGCGGGCATCGGCGATGGCGGGTGCATCGGCCGCACTGTTGAACAGCGCGCGGCCCAGGCCCTCGTGGGCGGCGGCCGTCAGTCGCTGGTCGCCGGCCCGTTCGGCATCGGCCACCAGCGCCAGGCCGATGTGTGCGGCCTCGGGATCGTTCAGGTTGGCCAGTGCGCGCAGGTGGTGCAGCCTGGCGTAGAGGTCGTCGGGGTTGAAGTCCAGCACCACGCGCAGCAGCCGGGCGGCCACCTCCCAGCGCTCCTGCCCGCCGACCTCGATGGCGCGCGCAAAGGCCTGGCTGGCCAGCGGATCGGGCGTGGCGCGCTGCGCGGTGTTGCGCAGCGCGGCTTCGGGAAACAGGCCGGCGGCCAGCGCGTCGGCCAGCTGCCCGCCCAGCGCGCCAGGCTCGGTCGCTTTCAGGCTGCCGCGCAACTCGTGCCAGCCCACGCTGTGATAGTCCAGTCGCAGCCGCTCGCCGCTGCGGCGCAGGCTGGCCAGAACCACGCTTTGAGCGCCGGTCAGCTCGGCGAGCTGCAGTGCCAGTGCCTCATCAGGCTTTGCAGACTTGGCGGAGGGCAGCTGGCTCAGCGCGTGCTGCACCGTCTCGGTGGCCAGGATGCTGAGCCGGGTGTCGCCGTCCAGCGCCTGAGCGGCCAGCAGCGGCAGGCCCCAGGCGGTCCAGTCCAGTGTGGTGTCGCCGCTGGCGTTGTGCACCGGCAGCAGGGCCAGGCGCGGGCGCGCGGCGACGGGAGACGGGGCTTCAGGCGCGGCCGGGCCGTCGCCCGGGGCCGCGGTGCTCACGCCGCCCGGCGGCTGGAAGCGGTAGCCGACACGGTGCACCGTGCGCAGCAGCAGCGGTTCGTCGCCAGTGTCGCCCAGGGCCTGGCGCACCTTCATCACGGTGCGGGCCAGCACGTTGTCCGACACATCGGCGCCGCGCCACACGGCGTCCAGCAACTCGGCCTTGGGCACCACGCGGTCTCGCTGCCGCACCAGGTGCAGCAGCAGCTCGAAGGCCTTGGGCGGCAGCGGTTGCGGCTGGCCACGCCAGAGCAGCTCGCGCCCGGCCGGCCGCAGCACGCAGTCGCCAAAGATCAGCTCGTCCGATTCACCATCCACCATCACACCCAATGCCGTGCCGACCTGTTCGCAGCATCATCGCACGCGAGTCCAGGCTGGGCTTGGGCGCGCGAGTTTCAGCGCGCGAGTGCCAGCCGCAGCTGTGGCCGCACCCGGTCCGGCTCTCCTTCGATGGGCGCGGCCTGGCTGCCCACGCGCTGGGCGCCGCGGGCCAGGTAGAACGGCTCGGCATATGGGTCGGCGTCTATCGTCAGCCCGGCGGCACCGGCCTCGCCTGCCAGGCGGGCGGACTGCGCCAGCAGCGCCCGGCCCACGCCGCGGCCGATCTGCTCGGGCAGCACCCAGCAGTGCTGCAGCGCCCAGTCGGGCGAGCCCGGCTGGAGCACGACAAAGCCGGCGATCAACGCGTCCGGCAACTCGGCGGTACCGTGGTCCACCCGCTCGGCCACCCAGCAGCAGCCGGTCGCCAGCGTGGCCTCGTCAATGCGCAGGTCGTCGGCCCAGGCCGCCACCTGGGCGGTGCTGTAGGGCCAGAAGGCCTTGGAAGCCCGGGCCAGCGCGCTCAGCGCCCCGGCCTCGCCAGGGCGGGCCGGGCGCAGCGTGAAGTGCAGCGAAAAAGTGGTGGGCGCCATTTCCGGCGCGGGCAGGATGCTCGGGCTGGTGAGGTTCTGGATGGGCATGGAAGATGAAGCCATGCCTGTGCGACCCGCTGCGCGCGATTCGGTTCGCGCTGAAGTGCGTCAGCGTGTGGCGGCGTCGGCCGCGGTGCCCGGCTTCGCATCGGCGTCTGCCGTCAATGGGCCGGGCCAGACGACGGCCTGGGCGACGACCACGTGCTCGCCGTTGAAGGTCGCCGAGGGCGCGCTACGCAGCCGGTAGCCCAGGCTCAGCGCGGCCGAGACGCGGTGGCAGAAGGCCGCATCGTCCACGCCTGTCAGCAGGCGGTAGACGGGCAGGCCTTCGGGCGGGCCGGCCGGCGTGACGGGCTTGGCGCCTGGCGCGGGCGAGGCAGTGCCGTCGCCAAAACGCAGGTCGGCCGCGTTGACGGCGCGGATCTCGGGGCCGAAGCTGGCGATGTCGGGCAGCGTGGCGTTGTGGTGGGCGCGGATGGCCGCGGCGCTGGCGTGGGCCTTGTCGTGTGTGGTGTGGGCGTCGGCCACCAGCAGCACCGGGAAGCCCAGCGCGGCTGCGCGGCGAGTGGTGGTGTCCACGCAGAACTCGGTCGCATAGCCGCAGATCGCCAGCTGCTTCACGCCCCAGCCCTGCAGCGTCTCCTGCAGCTCGGTGCGCAGGAAGGAATCGGGTGTCGTCTTGCGGATGAAGGTGTCGCGCGCATCGGTCTTCAGCCGGCGCTCCAGTTGCCAGCCGTCACTGCCATGGGCCAGCGAGCCGCTGGCGCGCTCGTGCTGGATGAAGACCACCGGCACGCCGGCCGTGCGGGCCTGGGCGGTCAGGGCGTTGATGCGGTCGATGACCGCGTCGGCCTCGAAGGGGCGCGGCGAGTCGTCGAACAGGCCGCATTGCACATCGATCACGAGCAGGGCAGTTTTCATGGCGCTGGGTCTGTCGTTCAGGAGGAAGGCTGATTCTCCACGACCTTCTCCACGGCCGGACGCCGGCCCGGCCAGCGGGGCGGTCTTTGCGCCAGCGTTGGCTCAGGACTGCCAGATCGTGTTGACCGTCAGCGTGCGCAGCCCCGCCTGCTCGCAGCCGAGGTGGCTGGGGGAGCCGTGTGCCACGTCGGCGAAAGCCCAGGCCAGGCCCAGTTCGCGGGCGCGCTGCAGGCGGGCCTGCAGCAGTGCGCGGTGATGGCCCTGGCGGCGATGGCTGGGCAGCGTGAAGCTGTTGCCAAGGAAGCCGACGCCGCCTGCATCAAGTGACACATGCAGCGTGGCCCAGGCGCAGGGCTGGCCGGCGCTGTCCTGGCACAGGAAGACCTGGAACTCGTCTGTGGCGTAGAAGTGGCGCTTGCGGGCGCGCTTCTCGGCGCTGAGCTGCAGGCCTTCATGTTGCTGCAGCAGGTCCAGGAACAGGTCGGCCTGGTCGGGCCGCAGCTGCTGAACCTGCGGCGTGGCTGGCTGCGGCGCCAATGCCGCGGGCGCCGCGGCGAGGTAGCACAGCGTGTAGCCGGGCCGGTAGCCCCGGCTTTGCAGGAAAGCGCTGGTGCTGGCGTCCACGCTGTCCGGCCACAGCTCCCAGGCGGCGGCCTGCTCGGCCTCGGGGCTGAGTTCCAGGTTCTCCAGCGCGGCGATTTCGCGTGCCACCGCGCGGCAGTAGTAGCTGCTGCGCGGGCGCGCCGGGTCGCACACCCAGGGCACGGCGTCGGCCGGTGCGCACTGCACGGCGGCCTCGTCGCCGTCGGTGGTGCGGCGGGCATTGAAGGCGGCGTAGGCCAGCTCGGCTGGCACCAAGGCCTGGGCGGTGGCCTGCCAGTCCATCAGGCGCCTTGCACCGGGTACACGCCCTCGCCATGCGCTGCGGCACGGAACGCGGGCAGTTGCTCGGCCTGCGCCGACCAGGCGCTCAGCCGCGGGTAGCGCACGGCGTTGATCTGTTCGGGCTGCATCTGCTGCGCGAAATGCACGGCGACCGCCAGCGTGATGCCGGCTTGCTGCAGCTCGCCGCTGGCCAGCGACAGCAGCGGCGCCTGCGGCGACTGCGGTGCCAGCGCCGCTTCGAGCAGGCCGAAGGCGCTGTGCATCTGGCCGGTCACGCGCTCAAGCCACGGCGCGTGAACCTTCTCGGCCGGCCGAATGCCGTGTTCGTAGACGATCTGCACGCTCTTCTCCGTCGCGGCCAGCGCCAGGCCGATCAGGTGCAGCGCCTGCTGGCGCTCGGGCAGGGCGGCCGGCATCAGGCTGCGCGGGGCCGCCAGCGCTTCGGCATATTCGAGCATCAGCGTCGAGTCCATCAACGGCGTGCCATCGTCGCAAAGCAGCGTCGGCGCCTTGACCACCGGGTTGATCTGCCTGAACTGCTCGAAGCCGCGGAAGACCGAGACCGAGCGGTGTTCAAACGGCAGCTGCAAGAGCTGCAGGGAGATGGCGACGCGCCGCACGTAAGGCGAGTCCAGCATGCCGATGAGTTGCATGGGAAGGTTCCTGAAAGTCGGCTGCGGAGTCTACGGTGCCGCCGGCGCGAGGGCCAGGCCTGCGCCTGTTGTTTTGGCGAAGCGGCTTGCGTGCCGGGTACGATGCCGCATGCGGGTCTGCTTTCGTGTGCTGTTGTGGAGCTGGCTCTGGCTGCTGCCGGCCGCGCTGGCATTTGCCCAGCTCCCCAGCCTGAGCGACCAGGAGCGCAACTGGATTGCCCAGCAGGGCGCCGTGCCGGTGGTGGTGGTGGACGGCAACGCGCCGTACTACAGCCGGCACGCGGACGGCACGCCGGTGGGTTTTGCCATCGACATGATGGACCGCATTGGCGAGCGCACCGGCTTGCGCTGGGCCTACCGCTGGGTGCCCTCGGCCCAGGCGGCCGCGCAACTGCTGGCCACCGGCGAGGTGCAGATGACGCCGCTGGCCGCGCCCAGTCCCGTGCGCGAGCCCTTTGCCACCTTCCCCGGTGCCTTGCTGGACGCCGAGCTGGTGCTGGTGACCCGCAGCGATGTGACTGACGTGTCCGAAGCCCAGAACTTTGCCGGCCGCCGCGTGGCCATCGTGCAGGCCCAGGTGCCGGGCGAAATGCTGACGCGCGAGTTCCCGGGCACCCGGGTGCTGTCCTTCGAAACCACCCAGCAAGCCCTGCAGGCGGTGGCCACCGGGCAGGCCGACCTGTGCGTGGCCTGGCTGCACGAGGCGCTGTACCACATCGAGGCCAATCTGCTGGCCAACCTGCGCGTGCGCCGGGAGGACAGGGCAGGGCGCAGCTTCCTCGGGCCTGCGGTGTCGCGCCAGCAGCCCTTGCTGGACAGCATCGTGCGCAAGGCGCTGGAGAGCATCAGCCCGGCCGAGCGGGCCGCGGCGGCGCGCCGCTGGCTGCCGGTGGGTTCGTCGGCGCTGTGGGTGCCCGGCAAGGTCGAACTCAGCGATGCCGAGCGCAACTGGGTGCAGCGTGCGGGCGGTGTGCGCATTGGCTTCGACCGCGAGTTCGCGCCCTTCACCAGCAGCAGCGGCCTGGGCCGTTTCGAAGGCTTGGGGGCCGACATGTTCCGGCTGGCTGCGCAGAAGGTCGGCCTGCGGGTGATCGAGCAAAGCGGCGCCAGCTTTGCCGACACCTACGAGCGCGCGGCGCGGGGCGAGCTGGACGTGGTCGTCGGCATGGCGCGCACCGAGTCGCGCCGGGCGCTGTTCGACTTTGTCGGGCCGTTCTCGTCATCGCCCACCGTGCTCGTCATGCGCAGCAGCGACCCGCGCCAGTGGCGCACGCCGGACGACATCGAGGGCGGCTCGCTGGGCTTGCTGAGGGAGCATTTCCTGCTGCCGCAGCTGCGCTCGCGCCGCCCCGGGCTGGCGCTGGCCGAGTTCTCGTCGCAGGCCGAGATGCTGGCGGCGCTGGACACTGGCGAGGTGGCCGCGGCCATTGGCAATGCCGCCGTCATCAACCGCCTGATCGACGCGCGCTACACCGGTCGGCTGCGCCTGACCGGCGTGCTGCCGGATGCCGACAGCGAACTGTTCTTCGGGGTGCGCAAGTCCAGGCCCGAGCTGGCGCGGCTGCTGGAGAAAGGCTTCGAGGCCATCACGCCGGGCGAGGCGGCCGACATCAAGCGGCGCTGGCTGCTGGTCTCGGTGCAGCCCGGGCTGACCTGGGTGGACGTCACCAGCTGGGCAGTGCCGATTGCGCTGGGCGGCCTGCTGGTGATCTGCATGATGTGGCTGGCCAACCGCCGGCTGAAGCTGGCCCACCTGGCCGAGCGCGAGGCGCGTGCTGACGCAGAACGGGCAATCGAAGCGCACCGGCGGGCGGAAGCCTTGCTGAACGACGTGGCCGCCCACGTGCCGGGCATCGTCTTTCGCTACGTCGTCCGGCCGGACGGCAGCTTCGCCCACCGCTACACCTCGCCCGGCACGATGCGTTTCATGGGCGTCGACCAGCTGGACCCGACGCGCTCCATCCTGCGCGAGGTGATTGACCGCGTGCGCGAGGACCACCGGGCCGGCGCGCTGGCCGCTGAGCGGGCGTCCATGCGCACAGGCCAGCCTTTCAAGCTGACGGTGGCCTACCTGAACCCCGAGCGCGGCAGCCGCTGGGTGCATGCGGAAGCGGTGCAGCGCACCGAGCCGGACGGCACGCGGGTGTGGACGGGCTATGTGGTGGACGTGAGCGCCGAGCGTGAACTGCAGGCCAGGCTGGCACGCGAGGCCGAGTCGCGCAACCTGCTGATGGCCTCGGCCAGCCACGAGCTGCGCGCACCCACGCACCTGCTGTCGCTGGCCCTGCAGTCGGTCAGCGACCGGGGGCTGGACGCGCAGCAGGCCGGTGCGCTGGAGATTGCCCGCCAGTCGGCGCAGACCTTGACCCAGCTGCTCAACGACGTGCTGGACGCCGCACGCTTTTCCACCGACGCCATCAAGCTGCGCCCCCGCAGCTTCGACCTGCAGGCCCTGCTCACCGAAGTGGCCGGTGCCTGGCGCGCGGCCGCCGGCAGCAAGGGGCTGGTGTTCGAGCTGCATGCCTCGCCGGACCTGCCGCGCCGGGTGGTGCTGGATCCGCTGCGGCTCAAGCAGCTGCTGACCAACCTGCTCAGCAATGCCTGCAAGTACACCGCCGCCGGCCGGGTCTGGCTGGAAGCCTCGCGCGCCGCGGACGGCGGCCTGCGCTTCGTGGTGGGCGACACGGGCGCCGGCATCGACGCCAAGTTGCGCGCCACGCTGTTCGAGCCCTATGCCACCGCCGAGCGCGAGGCCGGGCCGACAACGCCCGAGGGCAGCACCGGCCTGGGCCTGGCCATCTGCCGCCAGCTCTGCACGCTGATGGGTGGCCGCATCGAACTGCACAGCGAAGCCGGCCGGGGCACCGAGGTCACGCTGGACATCCCCTGGCAGGACGAGCTGGCGCCCGCTTCGGCCGGGCCGCGCAGCGGCGCGGTGCTGGTCTGCGACGACGACCCGGTCAGCCGGCTGATGATGACCGAGATGCTGTGTCGCCTGGGCTTCGAAGCCGAAGGCGCCGCCGACGCGCGCGACGCACTGGCCAGGTGGCGGCGCGGCGGCGTGGGCGCCATCGTCACCGACCTGGACATGCCCGGCCTCGGCGGGCTGGAGCTGATCCGCGAAGTGCGACAAGCAGAGCAGGGCCGCGAACACCCGACCGTGATGGTGGTCTGCTCGGGCAGCGAACTGCCGGAGTTGAAATCGTCCGGGCGCACCGTGCACCACGACGCCTACCTGCTCAAGCCGGTGCAGATGGACCTGCTGGCGCAGACGCTGCACGACCTGGGCCTGATGGGCGCCTGATTTTCAGGGCGCCACGGCGCCCCCGGCCCGCGGCGGTGCATCGCCCACCGGCTTGAACTGCTGCGGGAACCAGCGCTCGCGCAGCCGCAGCCCCGGGCGCTCCACCAGGTGATGCAACAAGGCCGCCACGGCCAGGCAAGCCGCCGTGACCAGCGCCAGACGCCAGCCAGGCGCGGCCGCCAGCGATGCGCCACCCGCATTGGCCACGATGTAGGCCACCGGCTTGTGCGAGAGGTACAGCGGGTAGGACCAGGCCGCCAGCGTGGCCGCACCCGGCACGCGGGTGCGCTGCAGCCAGCTGCCCGGCCGCATGGCCGCGGCCACCAGCAGGCCGAAGCTCATCGCCACCAGCGAATAGCCCGCAATGCTCATGAAGCCGCCATAGCCGTAGCCGTCGACGTAGTAGTGGCGCAGCACGCCGTAGCCCGTGGCAAGCAGCGCCAGCAGCGCGGCCGGCAGCAACCAGCGGCCGCCAGCAGCCATCAGCCGGCGCCAGGTCTCAGGGTGCAGGTGCTTGAGCATCGCCAGCGCCACGCCGGGCAGGAATTCGTCGAAGCGGCACAGCGTGCCGTAGTACACCCAGGGGTAGTAATGGTCGGCCAGTGGACTGTCCTCGCGGCCGTACCAGGCCCACAGCAGCGCCCGCAGGCCCACGCCCACCGCCAGCAGCAGCGCCAGCGCGCCCCAGGCCTGGCGCCGTCCCCAGCCCCAGGCCTTCACTGCATGGGTGCCCAGCAAGGCGGCCAGCGGCAGCGTCGCGTAGAACTGCTCCTCGATGCACAGCGACCAGGCATGCGAAAACGCGGTGCCCGGCTGCAGCCCCCAGTTTTGCGTGAAGGTGAGGAAGCGCCACAGCGGCGGCGGCGTCTTGCCGCCCATCAGCGCAGGCGCCAGGAAATACGCTGCCAGCACCAGCCAGTACACCGGCCAGGTGCGGAACATGCGCCGCGCATAAAACCCGCCCAGGTCCAGCGCCTGCCCGCGCATCAGCCCGCCCAGCAGGCCATTGGCGATCAGGTAGCCACTGAGCACGAAAAACAGGTCCACGCCCACCCAGCCCACTTCGCTGAGCCACCCAAAAGTCGCCTCCTGCGAGACGAAGACCTGGTAGTGGTACATGAAGACCAGCGCGATGGCGACGGCACGCAGGGTGTCCAGGCCTGCTTGGTGTGATGTTGAGGCAAGAGGCGCGGGGCGGAACGTCGGCATGGGCTGCGGGCGGAGCGGCAAACGATGCCCGGCGATGCGGTTGCGTCGCGGGCCGGAGGGCGGTCCGCGATGATGCCTCAGCTGCCCAGCAAATTCGCGCTCAGCGCTTCAGCAGCTCTCCACCGTCACGCCCGGCCAGCGCTTGGCGTATTGCTTGGTGGCCACGCGCTGGCGGTAGGTCTGCTCGCTGACGCGCGCCGGGTTGCGGCGCACGCGCAGCGCGAACAGGTCCGCCAGGCCGTAGGGGGCGATGATGCGCAGGCTGTCGTCCGGCCGCAGTGCAATGGCGACCGAGGTGCAGTATTCCGGCCAGGTGGCGACCGCTTCTTCGAGGCTGTCCAGCGGGGCCACGGCGTGGCCGAAGATGGCTTCGAACCAGTGGTGCACGCCGGCCTGGTTGGTGACCTCCCAGGTCAGCTGCGGGCAGGCTTGCGTCAGCTGCTGCTGCAGCGCCTGGTCACGCGCCTGGCGGCAGTCGGCGGCGTCGAAGAAGACCACGTCCCAGTCGGCCACCGGCGAGGCTTCCGTGTGGCCGTGCAGATGGTCCCAGACCAGGTTGCGGATGGCACCGGCGCCGATGCAGGCGTCCGGCGGCGCGACCTGGCGCACGGCGCGCAGCGCGGCCATGAAGATGGGCGAGGACTGCACGATGTGCTGCAGGCGCAGCGACAGCGTGGCTTCGGATTCGGACAACAGCGTCGTCATGCGGGCGAGACATCCATCAACGTTTCAAGGAAGCGGCGCTGCCAGGCGTGCACATCGTGCTCGCGGATGTTCGCCAGCATCCGCTGATGGCGCAGCTGGCGTTCCTCCAGCGGCATTTTCAGCGCATGCAGGATGGCCTCTGCCGTGGCGTCGGTGTCGTAGGGGTTGACCAGCAAGGCTTCGGTCAGCTGCTCGGCCGCGCCGGCAAAGCGCGACAGCACCAGCACGCCGGGGTCGGCCGGGTCCTGCGCGGCAACGAATTCCTTGGCGACCAGGTTCATGCCGTCGCGCAGCGGCGTGACCAGTGCGACCTTGGCTGCCCGGTAGAGCCCGGGCACGGCCTCGCGTTCCAGCGGCTTGTGCAGGTAGCGGATGGGCGTCCAGTCCAGCTCGCTGAAGTCGCCGTTGATCGCGCCGCACAGGCTTTCCAGCTCGCGCCGGATGTCGCCATAGGCTTCGACCTCTTCGCGCGACGGTGCAGCGATCTGCACCAGCGTGGCCTGCTGGCGGGTTTCGGGGTGGCGCTCCAGCAGCGTGCGGAAGGCCTTCATGCGCTGCGGCAGGCCCTTGGAATAGTCCAGCCTGTCAATGCCGACCAGCAGTTGGCGCTGGGCGTACTGCTGGCGCAGCGTGGCCAGGGTTTCCTGCGCTGGCGGGGCTTCGGCCATCGCGATGAAGCTGTCCACGTCCAGCCCGATCGGGAAGGCACCGGCACGCAGCATGCGGTTGAAGGCGCCAAACGAATGCTCGGAGAGTTCTTCGGCATGCGCTTCGGCCACCAGGTAGCGCCGCAGGTGCACCATGTCGGCTTCGCTCTGCAGGCCCACCAGGTCGTAGGCGAACAGTGCCCGCATCAGCCAGTCATGCCCGGGCAGCGCGGCCAGGATGAGCTGCGGCGGCAAGGGGATGTGCAGGAAAAAACCGATGCGCTGCTGGCAGCCCAGCGCGCGCAGCTCGGCGGCCAGCGGGATCAGGTGGTAGTCGTGCACCCAGATGATGTCGTCGGGCTGCAGCAGCGAGGCCAGGGCCTGGGCGAACTGGCGGTTCACGCGGCGGTAGGCGTCCAGGTGGCCGGACTCGAAATGCGCCAGGTCCAGCCGGTAGTGGAAGACCGGCCACAGCACGCCGTTGGCATAGCCGCGGTAGTAGCCGTCGTAGTCTTCGCGGCTCAGATCCAGCGTGGCCAGCGTGACCTTGTTGTCCAGCGGCTTGAGGTGCAGGCGCTGGTCGGTGGGCGTGGCCGCGTCGACCACCTCACCCGCACCAAACCACAGGCCGCCGGACTTGGTCAGGGCGTCGCCCAACGCGACCGCGAGGCCGCCGGAAGAGGGCTTGCTCGGGTCGCCGACCCGGTTGGACACCACGACAAGCCGGCTCATCGCGAGAACCTCTCAGGTTGCTGTGCACCGAGCTGGGCGGCCGCGGCGGCCAGCCAGTCGTGCAACTCGGCCGGATCGGCCAGGCGGTGCGAGGCCAGGGTTTCGCCTTCACCGATCTTGATCGCCACGCCGCCCATGCTTTGCACCAGCTCGAAGGCGCTCTCGTCGGTCACGTCGTCGCCAAAGAACCAGGGCCTGCGGAGGCGGAAAGGTTTGCAGTCCATCAGCGCGTGCACCGCGGCAGCCTTGGTCGCGCGGCTGGGTTTCATTTCAACGACGAACTTGCCGCGCAGCAGGGCCATGCCCTCCGCATGCAGCAAGGCTTCTTCCATCACGGCCAGGCACATGTCTTCCAGCGCTGGGGCTTGCCGGTAGTGCAGCGCAATCGCGCCGGGCTTGCGCTCCATCAGCAGCGCCGGGTGCTGCTCGCACAGCCGGGTGATGACCACGGCCGCGGCGTCCAGCGAGGCCACCGGCATGCGCCGCATGGGGCCATCGGCAACGCGCAGTTCGGTGCCGTGCACGCCCGCCACGGTCAGCTTCAGCGAATGCAGGTAGTGGTCGATCTCGCTGACCGGCCGGCCGCTGACGATGGCCAGCGCGCCGTTGAGAGCAAGCTTCAGCTGGAACAGCAATTCAGCCGTGCGCGGTAGCACGGCGATGGTGTCGGGGGTGGGCGCCAGATCGACCAGCGTGCCGTCGAAGTCAAAGAACAGCGCGCATTCGCTGCCAGGCAGGTCGGGGGCGTTCATGCGCACTCCGCGGGCATGCCAATGCCGGCCCGTTGCCGAAAGCCCGCATCATGCTTTCCGATCTTCATCCCTGGTGTGCGTTCATGATCCATCTGCATGCCGGGGACTATAGAAGTTGCCCGTTGGCCGCCGTGTAGGCGCAGGCCTGATATCGCAGCGCGCTGCCCTTGGCGGGACAGGCATGACACCCGCAAAATGCGCGCATGCAAGTTGCAACGACTGTTTCAAACACGCTGTTTGACCCCGCGCGCCACGAGGGCTTGAACGGGCCGTTGTGGGACGAGGCTGCGGCACGCGCCGCGGTGCAACGCATGGTGCAGGACGCGCTGCAGGACTTCTCGCCGCAGGGGCTTTGGCGGGCGCATGCGCTGGACGATCCGGCAACGCCCGACACGCGCTATTCGATGCTTTATTTCGGCGCCGGCGGCATCATCTGGGCGCTGCGCCACCTGTCTAGACAGGGCTTCGTCGAGCCGGCCGAACTGGCCCGCTTCGACGCCACCGTGCCCACGCTGGTCCAGCGCAACCGCGAGGTTGGCGAGACGCACCTGGCGGGCACGCAGTCGCTGTTCATGGGGGACTCGGGCTTGCTGTTGCTGCAGTGGCAGGCCACGCCCTCGCAAGCCGTGGCCGACCAGCTGTTCGACGTGGTGCAGGGCAACCTGCACCACCCGGCGCGCGAGATGCTGTGGGGCTCGCCCGGCACGCTGGTGGCAGCGATCCACATGGCCGAGGCGACCGGCGAGCCGCGCTGGGCCGAGCTGTTTGCACGGGGCGTGCACATCCTGTGGGACGAGATGGTGTTAGACGCCGAACTCGGCGCCTGGCTGTGGTGGCAGGACCTGTACGGCAAGGTCGTCTGCTACATCGGCGCGGGCCACGGTTTTGCCGGCAACCTGTACCCGGTGATGCGCGGTGCGGCGCTGCTGCCGCCCGCGGTGGTGCAAGGCTTTGCCGACCGGGCCTTGCAGACCTTGCAGGCGCTGGCGATGCGCCAGGACGGGTGCACCAACTGGCCGCCTTCGCACCCGCAAAGCGCCAACGGCAAGATGCTGGTGCAGGACTGCCACGGCGCGCCCGGCATCGTCTGCCGCCTGGCCGGCGCACCACGCACGCCAGCCTGGGACGCGCTGCTGCTGGAAGCCGGCGAGATGACCTGGCACGCCGGCCCGCTGGCCAAGGGCTCGGGCCTGTGCCATGGCACCGCAGGAAACGGCTACGCGCTGCTGAAGCTCTGGCAGCGCAGCGGGGACGCGCTGTGGCTGGCCCGTGCACGTGCCTTTGCGATGCACGCCGCCACGCAGGTGGATGCGCAGCGCGAGGCCAGCGGCCACGCCCGCCATTCGCTGTGGACCGGCGACATCGGCGTGGCGCTGTTCATCGCCAGCTGCCTGCAGCAAGACAGCCGCTTGCCGATGCTGGACGTGTTCTGAGCCAGGGCCGGTTCACGCCTCGGCGGCGGCTTGCGCCTGCCGGTGGCACTTTCAAGATCCGCATTTCGTTAGGAGATTCAGGAGCGTGGCCTCGGAGGGTTGTGCCGGAGGTGACGGGAGTCTTGCGAAATGGGTTCAATGTTGCGGGTGGCCAAGGGGCTGTTGGGTCTGGCCGCCGTGTTGGCAGCGCCGGGCGTGCTGGGTGAATCTCCGGCCGCGCAGCCACCCACCTGGGTGCTGCAGGCGCGGGTCGTGGCCACAGGCCTGCCAGGTGGCTTCGGGCTGCGCCAGGTGGGCCGCTTCCACAGCGGCGGGCCCATCCCGTCCAACCCCGAGTTCCTGCTGCAGACCCAGGCCGGCCACGTGCTGGACCCGGAGCGCCTGCTGGTGGCCGTGGCCGGCAACCTGGGCGCGGCGCCTGGCAATGCGGCGCATGCGACCGGCAGCGTGCTGTCCATCGACCCGCGCGCGGCCCGCGAAGGCGCGCCGCTGCAGGTGCCGCCCGAGCTTGCTCGCCACCCGCCGTCGCCCGGCTCGCCGGTGCAGCTCTACAGCGCGCAGAGCGAAGCCTTCCTGAACCGGCGCCACAACGAGGCCGCCCGCACGGCGCGCTTCGGCGCCGTCTCCGGGCCGCGCTACCTGTCGGTCAACAACGCCTTTGGCCGGCTCTGGGTGGCCAACGCGCCGTTCGGCCTGGGCGGTCCCGGCAGCGAGAGCGTGGTGGACCCGGACGGCACGCCGCTGGCCAACGCGCCCAGCGAAACCGCCGGTGGCGTGTTCGTGGGCGACCAGAGCGGCCGGGCCAGCGTGCCCAAGGCCGTGCGCAGCGGCTGGTGGGCCTCGCTGTGGAACCGGCGGGACAGCGGCCAGCTCACGCCCGGCGCGATCGAGCGCGGCGCGCTGGGCACCGCGCTGCTCGGCGCTTCGCCGGACGGCAGCGGCTTTGCGGTCTTCGCCGTGGTCACCGGCAATGGCGCGGTGGTGCAGGTGCATGTGCAGGACGGCGTGGACGGGCTGGCACCGCCTGGCACGGTGGACGTGGGCGGGGTGGACCCCGGCGTCATCGGCATGGCCTTCAAGTGGATGCCCAGCCGCGCGCTGTACCTGGCCGATGCCCGGCGCAACCGCATCGCGGTGCTGCAGTTGGCGGACGATGGGCGGCAGTTCACCACCCGCCGTGTCGAGCAGCTGAACTTGCCGTGGCTGCGCCAGCCGGTGGACCTGGCCGCCGCACTGCCCGAGATCGCCAACCCGCGCTTTGCCAGCCACACCACGCTGGCCGGCGGCTCGGACCTGTACGTGCTCAACCGCGGCGACGGCAGCCTGCTGCGACTGCGCCAGGACGGCCAGGCGGTGGCCCGCGCGCTGGTCGACTGGCCCGGCGTGGGCCGCATTGGCGCAGACAGCCTGCGCGCGCTGGCCGTCTCGGCCGACGCGCAGCGCATCTGGCTGATGGCGCAGCCGCCGGGCAGCGCCACGGCCACCGTGCTGGAGGTGAATGCCTTCGACGCAGCCGGGCAATTCGCGAACATGACCGCATCCGTGACCGGCACAGCGCCCGTCGTGGCGCGAGGCAGCGGCACCTCCGCCACCACCATGGCTCACGGTGCGAGCCTGTTCGCCACCCGCTTCTCGCCGCGCGAAGGCCTGGGCCCGCTGTTCAACGCGCCTTCCTGCGTGGCCTGCCACCCTGGCGGCGGCGCCAGCGCCGATGAGGCACACTTCGCACGCCGCCTGGCCCGCATGGACCCGGTGACCGGTCGGCTGATGCCGCAGGCCGGCCAGCTCAGCACAGTGGCGCCGCGCCGCTCGGTGCGGGAACTGGGTGTGGCAGGCGCGCCTTCTGCCGACGCGCCACGCGAGGCCAACGTGGTCTCGCTGCGCATGCCGCTGGCGCTGCACGCGGCCAGCCGGCTCGACGAGATCCCAGACGCGGTGATCGCCGCCCAGGCCGTCAGCAAGGGCGACGGCATCAAAGGCAGGGTGCAGCGCGTCACAACAGCCAGCGGCGAGCAGCGGGTGGGCCGCTATGGCTGGAAGGCCGATGTGGCGACGCTGGAAGACATGGTGGCCGAGGCCATGGGCAACGAGATGGGCATTACCAGCGCGCTGGCGCTGCACCCGGTTGCCCAGCCCAAGGACGATGGCGCGATGGTGCGTTCGCTGGCCGCCTACCTGCGCACGCTGGGACCGCCCAAGCCAACGCCCGGGGCCGCGCTGGCCGCCGTGAAGCCTGGCGCGACGGAGCAGGCACGATGAACACACGGGTGGAATCTCGGGCGGACGTGCCGCTGGCAGCCCGCCTGGCCGCGTGGTCGGCTTGGTGGCCGGCGCTCGAACTGCGGGCGCGCTGGCCCGGCGTGGCAGCCGCCGCGGCGCTGGCGCTGGCTGCCAGCTGGATGGCCGGAGGCCTGGGCGACCCGCTGGCGCGCAACCCGGTGCTGGTGGCGATGCTGTTCGGCCTGCTGCTGGGCAGCGTGCTGGGTTGCCCGGCGGTGCTGCAGCCCGGTCTCGCCTTCACCAAGCGCCAGCTGCTGCGCCTGGGCGTGATGCTGCTGGGCTTTCGCATCACCGTGCTGCTGTTGGTCTCGCTGGGGCTGGTGCCCATCCTGATCGCCGCGGTCGAGCTGGTGGTGGTGCTGTTGCTGGTGCGCTGGGCGGGGCGCCGCTGGTTCGGGCTGGACCCGGCGCTGGCGCTGCTGGTGGCGGTGGGCTCGTCCGTCTGCGGGGCGGCGGCCATTCTCTCGGTGGCCGCGCTTGCGCCGGGGCGCGAGAAGCATGCCGGCCTGGCCATCAGCCTGATCACCGTGAGCGGCACCGTGGCGCTGCTGCTGTACCCCATCGCCTTCACCGCCGGCTGGCTGCCGGGGCTGGACGAGCATGGTTTTGGCGTCACCGTGGGCGCCAGCATCTTCGAGCTGGCCCAGGTCTACGGCGCCTCCTTCGCCATCTCCGAAGGCGCGCTGAACACCGCCACGCTGGTCAAGCTCAGCAAGGTGGTGATGCTGATCCCGCTGCTGCTGGTGATGGGGCTGCAGCGCCCGCCGGTGACTGGCGGTGAAGGCGGCGAGGGCGAAAAGGCCGGTGCGGCGCGCCCCCGCGTGGCCGTGCCGTGGTTCGTCATGGGCTTCCTGGCGGTGCTGCTGCTGAACTCCAGCATCACGCTGCATCCGCAGGTCCGAGCGAGCCTGCTGCAGTTCGACCAGTTCCTGTTCCTGATGGTGATGATTGCGCTGGGCCTGAGCACACCGCTGCGCCTGCCTCGCCAGCCCGCGCAGGCCTTGCGGCTGGCGGGGCTCTGCGCGCTGGCGCTGGCCCTGTCGGCCGGGCTGGCCTATGCGATGGTGCGGCTGAGCGGCAGCGGGGCGGAGCTGCCTTCGGATGCTGCGGATAGGGCAGGCGCGGAGCTGGGCTTGGCCCGGCGGCTGGACGCTGGCGGCCGCGTGTTCGACGCCGTGGGCTGCGCCAAATGCCATGTGCCTTCGCTGCCCGGCATCCATGGCGACGTGCCGCTGTATTCGGACCTGCTGCTGCACGACATGGGCCCCGCGCTGGACGACAAGATCGTGCAGGGCGAGGCCACCGGTGCCGACTGGCGCACCACGCCGCTGGTTGGCCTGCACATGCGCCAGCGCTACCTGCACGACGGCCGCGCCGAGACGCTGCGCGACGCCGTGCTGGCCCACGGCGGCGAAGCCGAGATCGTGCGCCAGCGCTTCTTCGAGCTGGACGAGGCCGAGCAGCAGGCGGTCTACCGCTTCCTGTCCGGCCTGTAGCCCCGCCTGCCGGGGGCTCAGAGCCCCAGCGCGCTCAGGGTGCCGTTGGCGCTGATGTAGACCATGCCATCAGACAGGCTGAGGCGCGCGTAGCTGCCGGAGATCGACACCGGCACGCTGGCCACCGGCTTGCCGTTGCCAGCCTTCAGCGCGACCACCGCTGTTTCGCTGCTGGCGTTCTGGGCCAGCAGGTAGACCAGGCCATTGGCCCAGACCAGGTTGGAGATGGCACCCTGGCCGCTGGGCAACTGGCGGGTCCACAGCGTGTTGCCGGTGGCCGCGTCCAGCGCCAGCACGCTGGTGCCCACCGGCACGTAGACCGCCTGGCCGTGCAACGCCATCGCGTGGTCGACGAAGCCCACCGTGCGCGACCAGCTCAGCGCGCCAGTGGCAGCGTCATAGGCATTCACCAGGCCCGAATCGGTCGTGACGACCACCTTGTCGCCCAGCGGCTGCGCCGGACGCTGCATGTTGCTGGTGGCGACTTCGGCGGCCCACAGCTCGGCGCCGGTCGCCGCGTCATACGCATGCAGCTTGCGCGCTCCGTTGCCGCAGCATTCCAGCCAGGTGCTGACGAACACACGGCCACCGGCGACCGCCGGGTCGTTGTTCATCACGCCGTTGCCGCCCGTGGTGCTGCGCCAGGCCTGCTGGCCGGTGGCCGTGTCCAGCGCCACGACCTGGCCACGGTTGCTGCTGACGTACAGCCGCCCCTGGCTCAGCGCAGGGTCCGCATTCAGCCCCATGTCGCTGCTGCTGGCCGGCAAGTCCGTTTCCCACAGCACATGGCCGCTGGCCGTGTCCAGCGCGCTGACGACATTGCGGTAGTTCGGCGACAGCGCCGAGCTGACGAGGAAGGTCTGCCCACCCGCCGTGGCCGGCGTACCGCAGTTGCCCACGCCTGCCAGCTGGTCCCACTTGCTGGCACCGCTGCCCAGCTTCAGCGCAGACACGTCGAAAAGGTTCGAGCAAGCCAGCAACTGCGGCCCGGCCTGCGTGACGGCGCTGGCATAGAACTGCCCCAGCTGCCGCTGCCACTTCAGCTGCAACCCGGCCACGTTGCGAGCCGTCAACGTGGCCTCATCGGTGTTGGCCTGGCCCTTGGCCGCGCTGTAGCCCTCTTGCGGCCATTTGGCAAAGGCAGGCGTTGTCGAGGCGCAGGCGGCGGCTGCAAGCAGCGCGAGGGACAAAAAGCGGGGGATCGGCATGGACAGGGCTCTCAATGAAATTCAGTCGAATCTATCCGCTGCCCATGAATGCCGCGTGGCGGTTTGCCCTGGGGATCCCTAGGTTGGTCCGGCACAGCACGCTGTGACGCCCGGGTGCGGCGAAGAAGATCGGGTGGACTGCGTCGACTTTGCAGCGGTTGCGCTCACGTGATGCCCGCCCGGGGGCACGCTGTGGTTGTCGACTGCTTTGAGTTTATGCACAAACACCTCACACATTTGAAAGTTCAAGAAAAGCGACCAGGGTCGCCGCCTGAATCAAATGTGCGGGCGGTGTCTAAAATTTTTTCGGAACGAAAGTCGGCGGTGGTTTGTGACCGTTCCGAATTTCCAGGCGTGAGGTCGACGCGCGTGCTTTTTGCATCTGACGTGAAAATGTACTTTTCAGCCCAATCCACCATGGCTCTCATCACCGGCAGCATGTCCCGGCCCGCCAACGTAAGGCTGTAAGTGACATGGGGAGGCACGACTGGTCTGGCTTCGCGCGTCAGCAAGCCGTCGGCCTCCAATTGCTTGAGTTGCTGAATGAGGACTTTCTCGCTGATGCCTGGCATGCGCCTACGCAGTTCGCTGTAGCGCATTTCGCCAAATGAGAGCTCGTAGAGGATGACCGGCTTCCAGTACCCGCCAATGCGCTCCATCACATACGTGACGGGACAGACCTCGAGCACAGCCTGCTTGTTTTTTTGGACACTGGAGCGTTCTTTGATGGTCGTCATGGCACACACTCTGGGGTAAGTACTTCCCAAATGGAAAGTGTAATCCTAGAGTCATGGCTTGATCAACCGCCATGAGCGACTCCATGCTTTTCACGCCCTTTCAAGTCGGCGCGCTGACCCTTTCCAACCGCCTGATCATGGCCCCGATGACGCGCAGCCGCGCTCAGCGCCCTGGCAACGTACCGGCCGCTTCCGCCGCGCTCTACTACGCGCAGCGCGCCACAGCAGGCCTGATCATCAGCGAAGGCTCCCCAATTTCGCCCCAAGCAGTTGGCTACATTGATACGCCGGGCATCTACTCGGCCGAGCAAGTGGCAGGCTGGAAGCTGGTCACGGAGGCTGTGCATGCCGCCGGGGGCCGCATCTTCCTGCAACTGTGGCATGTTGGGGCTGTCTCCCACCCTTACTTTCACAACGGAGCCCTGCCGGTGGCGCCCTCTGCCGTGAAGCCCACAGCCACCGCCTTCACAGGCAACGGCATGGAAGAAGTGCCCACGCCCCGCGCCTTGGAAACCCACGAGGTGAAAGCCATCGTGGAGGACTTCCGCCAAGCCGCCAAGAATGCCCAAGCCGCTGGCTTCGACGGCGTTGAAGTCCACGGCGCCAACGGTTTCCTCATCGACCAGTTCCTGCAAAGCGGCACGAACTTGCGTACCGACGAATACGGCGGCAGCCTTGAGAATCGCGCCCGCTTTGCACTTGAAGTGGTGCAGGCTGCAGCGGACGTGTTTGGAGCCGGCCGTGTCGGCTACAAGATGTCCCCGAGCGCGAACTTGGGCGGCATCTCTGACGCTGATCCGCGGGCTACCTTCAGCTACCTCGCTCAGCAACTCGAGCGGTTCGGGCTGGCCTACCTGCACGTGATGGAGGCGCTGCCGGGCCACTTCATGGCCCCGAAACAGAGCAAGGAGCCGATTGCCCCAGCCCTGCGCAAACTCTTCACCGGTCCTTTCATCCTCAACGGGGGCTACGGTAAGGAAACGGCAGAGCAAGCCTTGGCCGCCCAGGAAGCCGACCTCATCTCTTTCGGAGTGCCGTTCATCGCAAACCCCGACTTGGTGGCGCGCTATCGGACTGATTCCCCTCTCAACCAAGCGGATCCCAGCGCTTTCTACGGCGGTACGGACAAAGGCTACATCGACTACCCTTCATCCGAAACCAGCGTGCAGTAGGTGATCGCCACGGTCGTGATGTGCCACGCCCAATGCGGCGACGGTGCCGACGTTGTTGCGGCGCGCGTTTCAGTTCAGGGCGTCAGCGGCGAGTGAACGAGTTCTGTCTCATCGGTCATGGTGATTCTGGGTCTGACGTCCCGGTTGCATCGGGCAAGTCACGGTGTGCGCCGATCAGGCGCTTTTCCCGTGCGATCTCCGCTACCAGCTCCGCTTCGGTGGGCAGCACCCGCTGGTACTTGGAGGCGAAGAGCTGCTGGCTTTCCTGGATCACCGAATACTTGACGACGGTTTCATCCTTGCTGTCGCACAGGATGATGCCGATGGTGGGGTTGTCGTCCTCGCCACGCTTGAGGTCGTCGAACATGCGCACATACATGTCCATCTGGCCGATGTCCTGGTGGCTGAGCTTGCCCGTCTTCAGGTCGATGATGACAAAGCACTTGAGCAGGTAGTAGGCCCTGGCCTTGGGGTCGTCCTCCCGCATGATGAGCCGGTTGTGGCTCCAGCTCAATTTGCTACACGCTGTGTAGCAAATCTCCCAGCCAGGGTAGGTCAGGCGGTTGGCGTCGAGCGCAGGCGCCGCGCAACGGCAAGGATCCGGGCGTCGTCGACTGGAACCTGGTTCTCTCGACTTGGACCGGCCGGCCGCTATTTCGCCGCCGCAGCGACCGCCGCGCCATGCTGCAACGCCTCCGGCAACACCCCATTCAACCACCCCACCCGCCAGCCCAGGCCCAGCAGCGCGACGACCAGCACCACCGCGCCCACGGTCCACGCCGTGCCATGGCGTTCGGCATACGGATCCGGCTTGCGGCTCGCACCCGGCGGCAGCTTGGCCTCTTCTGAAAGCGACGCGCCCAGGCGCACATTCAGCCGCATGCGCCCATTGATCGCCCAGCCGCTGGCGTCCAGGATGGGGCCGAGGCTGCGTTGGCGGAGTTTGAGCCAGGCGATGAGCATGCTGGGGCCGGAGATGGCCAGCACGATGCCGAGCAGGCCGACCGGGATCCACCAGCCGAGTTCGATGAACTTGCCGAACACGCCGACGATGACGGCGCTGATGCTGCCGAGCGCGACACCCAGGGCGGCCACGGTGCCGACGTCGATGCGGCGCTGAGTGGCGGCGGCTGCGGCGGCGGCGCTTGCCGCCGGCGTGCCGGCGGCGGGCTTGTCGAGGGTGGTGATCTGGCCGGCCAGGCCGCCCAGCTTGCCTTGCTGGGTCGCGTCACCGGCGGCGGCGCGCTTGGCCACCTGCTCCTCGATCATGCGCAACAGCTTCTTGTACGGCAGCAGGAAGGCCTGCCGGATGCCGATCGGGTTCTCGATCACCTTGACGATGCGGGCGTCCCAGTCGCGGCCTTCGCGGTCATAGAACAGACCGTTGCGGCCGACGAACAGGAAGTCCACATCGCCCGCGGTGAAGGCCGCGGCGATGGTCATCTTCTCCTTGCCGCGCACGCATTCGCAGTAGGCCAGGTAGGCCTTGGCCAGGCCGGCGATCACCGCGTGCTGGCTGGCGTCGGCCACCTGCACCGCCAGGTCGCAGCTGCGGCCGTCCAGGTACAGCCGGCCGGCCTGGAAGATCGCGCCTTCGCGGCGGTAGAAGGCCTCGAAGGAGACGAAGTTGCGCAGCAGCGGCAGCAGGTCGCGCTGCAGGCGCAGCAGCTTCTCCAGGTCATTGACGTAACCGTGCTGCGGCGCCGCGGCCGTGTCCTCTTCGATCAGGGCCAGCAGGCGGGCGCGGCTGGCGGCCAGGTCCTGGCCGAGCAGTGCCAGCAGCTTGTCGGCGCCCAGCGCGGCGACCTTGCCAGGCGGCCGCGTGGACAGCCAGTCCCTGCAATGCGCCACGCGGCTTTTCAGGTCCTGCCATTCGGCTTCGGCCAGCGTGTCGCGCTCGCCGCCCAGCAGCGGGGCGACGGCCAGCTTGCGCAGGTCCTGCAGCGCGGCTTGCCAGGCCGGGTTGGCGCTGTGGTCCAGCGGCAGCGGACGGCCAGCGCTGACGGGGGCCAGCGGCAGCTGGCGCAACGGGTCGGCCGACAGCGAGAGGGACTGCAGCGCATACCCCTGCAGGGTTTCGGGCGCGGGCAGGTTCAGTGCCTCGGCGGCGCCTGCGGCATAGCTGGCCAGGCGGCAGCGGGCGAAGAAATCCTCGACCTTGTCGTGCACCGCGTCCACCGCTTGCGCGGCGCTGCGCATGTCGCCGCAGTCGCTTTCGCCCTGGTGGTGCCAGGCCAGCAAGGCTTCGGCGGCGTCGAAGAAGGCGGTGGCCTGGTCGAGGCCGATGCCGGCTTCGCCGCCAGCGTCCTTCACGCTGCCCTGGGTCTCGACGATCTGCTCGATCAGGCCACGCAATGCGGTGTCGTCGCCAGCGGTTGCGGCAGTGACGATGCCGTCGCCGTTCAGCCGTTCTTCGGCCAGGTGCTGCTGGCGCTCGGCAATGGCTTCCAGGCCGATGTCGCTGGCCTTGGCTTGGGCTTCGTCGAGGCGGGCCAGCGTGTGGCGGGCTGCTTCGGCCAGTGCGCGGCCTTCTTCGTTGTCGGCCAGCGAGGCCAGCGCCAGGCGCTCGCCGCCGCGCATCAGCTGTTGCGGGTCGGCCAGCCGTTCGCAGGCCCATTCGCAGGCGGCCAGCAGCTCGGGCGCGCGGATGCGGCCGTCGTGGTCGGTGTCGATCAGGTCCAGCGTGCGCGGGTCGAAGTGGGTGCCGCGGGTCGGGCAGGCGAGGGCGACCCAGAGCTTCTGGTCGAGTTCGCGCAGGTGGGCGATGTCATCACCGCTGGTGATGAGCACCTGGTCGACGCCACCGGCGCGGAAGAATTGCCAGGCATGGTTCATGGAGGACGGGGCCGGACGCCGGAGAAGGTCAAGGACTTGAGGCAAGTGTCGCCCGGTGCCAGCTGCCGCTGTGTAGGACCAGGCCGCAGAGAGATTCGTCACTGCGGTGTCTGCTTGAGGAGCGCCATCTCGTACGGAGGGTAGAAGGGCGCCACGCCGGGAGCATGGCAACCGCGGCCACTTTTTTCAACATCACATTCATCGACCCGTCATGCGCGACCCCGTCCGACAACTCGCACACTCGGCCCGCTTTCGTCTTTCGCATGAATACGAGACGGTGTGGCTGATGCGCGAAGGTGCAAGGCCCACCGAGATCGGTGATTTCTACGGCGACCCCCACACGGCCATCATCGATCGTGGCGAAAGATGGTGTGCCGTCGGCGGCAACGGCCTCATCGTCTATTTCCTCGAAGAGCCGTTCGAGGCATACCAACCCGGCCGGCCGTCCGCCCAGTATTTCGAGCTCGGCCGGAAGGAGCGGGACACCTGGTGGGTGGAGAGAATCCAGCAAACCGGCCCGTGGGAAATCCAGGTCCTCCTTGAGACGGGCCTCACCCAACACATCTCGTTCGAGCGGACCAGCGAAGGCTGTGCCTTTGTTGTTCGCGCTGGCCTGCCGACGCCGTGACCTGAACTCCGCTGGCTTGCGCGTCTACGCCCAAGCCAGCATGGCCTCGCCGCGGGTGATCAACGCCACGCCGGGCGACACGGCGCCTTCGGCAGGTCGGGGCGGGCATGCGCCGTTGACGCGTGCTCAGCCCCAGCGGCTGCGCAGCTTCTCGCGCAGGTCCATGACCTGGGTGGTCGGGCGCGTGGGTTCGCTGCCGTCGGCGCGCGGCGTGGCGTGTGTGAACAGCGGCAGCAGCTCGGGCGGCAGGAAGCGGCTGCGGGCACCGTACATGTGGCGGTCGCCGTGGCGGTGCTGCTGGGTCACGTAGAAGCGCTGAGGCACGATCAGGTCCAGGTGCTGGCGGGCGCGCGTCATGGCCACGTAGAGCAGCCGGCGCTCTTCCTCCAGCTCGGCCGTGGTGCCCACGCCGAGGTCGCCCGGCACGCAGCCGTCCACGACGTTCAGCAGCGTCACGGCCTGCCATTCCTGGCCCTTGGCGGCGTGGATGGTGGAGAGGATCAGGTAGTCCTCGTCCAATGACGGGTCACCGGCGTTGTCGCTGCTGGCCTCCGGCGGGTCCAGCGCCAGCTCGGTGAGGAAACGCTCGCGGCTGCGCTGGCCGCGGGCCAGTTGCACGAGCTGGTCGATGTCGGTCTGGCGCGCGGCGGCGTGTTCGTGCAGGCGCTCCAGCTGCGGGGCATACCAGTCGGCAATCGCCTGCAGCTCGCCGGGCCAGCCGGGCTCGCCGCGGCGCAGCGCCAGCCACAGCGTGGCCAGGGCCTGCCATTCGACGGTGGCGGCAGCGGGCGGTTGCCAGGTCGCCATTGCGGCGCCCGGGTCCGCGGCGGCGGCAAGCGTGTCCAGCAGCCGGCGTGCATGCGCCGGGCCGATGCCGGGCACCAGCAGCGCCACGCGCAGGCCGGCCAGGCGGTTGCGCGGGTTCTCGGCCCAGCGCAGCACCGCCAGCACGTCTTTCACATGCGCGGCCTCGAGGAATTTCAGGCCGCCGTACTTGACGAACGGAATGCGCCGGCGCGCGAGTTCCAGCTCCAGCGCGGCGCTGTGGTGCGAGCTGCGGAACAGCACCGCCTGGCGCTTCAGCGTGAGCCCCTGCTCGCGCCGCGCCAGCACCTGCTCGCAGACCCAGCGCGCCTGCGTGGGCTCGTCTTCCACGGTCACCAGGCGTGGCTTCTCGGCCGAGGCGCGGTCGGTCCACAGCGTCTTGGCAAAGCGCTCGGGTGCGAGCGCGATGACCGCGTTCGCGGCGTCGAGCAAGGGTTGCGTGGAGCGGTAGTTGCGATCCAGCGTGACGATGCGCGCGGCCGGCGAATACTGGCCGGGGAAGTCCAGGATGTTGCGCACTTCGGCGGCGCGGAAGCCGTAGATGGCTTGCGCGTCATCACCCACCACGGTGACACCTCCGCCGCCAGGCTTGAGCGCGCGCAGGATGCCGGCCTGCAGGCGGTTGGTGTCCTGGTATTCGTCGACCAGCACGTGCTGGAAGCGCTCGGAAAGCGGGCCGGCGATGGCCGGCTCCTGCATCATCGTGTGCCACCACAGCAGCAGGTCGTCGTAGTCCAGCACCTGCTGGTCCTGCTTGGCGGCTTCGTAGTCGGCGAACAGGGCTTGCAGCTCGTCCACCCAGTCCTGGCACCACGGGAAGACCTGCTGCACCACCGGGCCGACGGCGCTCTGGCTGTTGACGCAGCGCGAGTAGATGGACAGGCAGGTGCCTTTCATCGGGAAGCGCTTGGCGGTGGCGGCCAGGCCGCGCTGCTGGCGCACCAGGGCCATCAGGTCCTCGGCGTCGCCGCGGTCCAGCACGGTGAACTGCTCGGACAGGCCGATGGCCAGCGCCTGCTCGCGCAGCAGCCGTGCGCCCACGCTGTGGAAGGTGCCGGCCCAGGGCAGCACCGGCGCGGCCTGGATGGGCTTCAGGCCCAGCGCCTGGTGCAGCAGGGCGGCGCAGCGGCGCTGCAGTTCCTGTGCGGCGCGGCGCGAAAACGTGAGCAGCAGCAGGCGCTGCGGGTCGGCGCCGTTCAGCACCAGTTGGGCCACGCGGGCGGCCAGCGTCAGCGTCTTGCCCGAGCCTGCGCCGGCAATCACCAGCAGCGGGCCGCCGAGGTGGCTGGCGGCCTCGCGCTGGGCATCGTTCAGCGCGGCCAGCGGGTCGGTGCCGGGGGGCGGTGGCACGTCGGGTCGGGTCAGGGTCTGCATCGCGGCTGCGAGCATACTGGATGAATCAACAGTCGGGATGGGGCGGCCTGGCGGCGGCTTGGTTCGCTGCCGGTCTCCGTGTAACACTTCGCCGATTCACGTCGGCCGACAGGACAAGCCGCGAGCCTCACCGAGGCCCGCGGGCCGCGCGGGGGCCCACCGCCATCCACGCGCGAGACGGCCGTGGCGCAGCAGATGAGGCCGCATGCCCGTTCCAAGACCCCCATCCCGGCGACTGTCCGACTGGCTGCCCTACGCCATCGTGGCGGTGCTGGTGGCCATGTTGCTGATGGCGCTGGCAGGGGTGTCCATCTGGCAGGAGCGGGTGCGCCAGCGCGAGCGGGCCGCGGCCGCCACGCAGAACCTGGCAAGGTTGCTCGAAGGCCGGGTGACGGACGTGTTCACCAAGATCGACCTGATGCTGCAGGTGGCTGCCTACCACGCGGTGGACCATTTGCTGGACGATGCCAGCAGCCCGTTCGATGCCGAGCGCGAGCTGCAGGCTTACCGCGCCGCGGCGCCGGAGATCGTCGGCATGACGGTGGTGGACGCGATGGGCCAGCTGCGCTACGGGCAAGGCCAGGTCGGGCGCAGCGCGGCGCAGCACTTCGCGCAACGGGAGGATTTCGTGCGTGCCCGCCAGGGCGGCGAGCCCGGCCTGCTGATCGCCGGGCCGGTGCGGCATGACGAAACCGGGACGTGGGTGATGATGCTGAGCCGGGCGCTGCAAGGAAGGCAGGGCGAGTTCCTCGGCATCGTCAGCGCGGACCTGCCGGTCGACCTGTTCGGCCCGGTGTTCCGCGACGTGGACCTGGGCGCGCACGGCGCGGCCACGCTGCGCACCGCCGGACTGGCGCTGGTCTACCGCCAGCCCTGGCCGGACAGCGGGCGCAGCGGCATCGGCCGCAGCGAGGTGTCGCAGCAGCTGCGCGAAGCGATTGCGGCGCGGCCGGATGCCGGTGAATACGTGGCCGCCACCGCACTGGACGGCGTCTCGCGCATCAATGCCTACCGCAAGCTGCGCGGCCTTCCGCTGTACTTGGTGGTTGGCCTGCCGGAGGCGGATTTCCCGAGCGGCTGGAACCGCGTGGACACCAGCATCGTGCTGCTGGCCGTGAGCACGCTGGCAGTGGCCGGCTTTGCGTTGCTGCAGCTGCGCCGCGTCTCGCGCCGGCAGCTGGACGCTGCGCAGCGCCGCTTCGAGGCCATCGTCGAATCCTCGCAGGACGCCATCGTCTCGAAGACGCTGGACGGCAAGGTCACCAGCTGGAATCGCGGCGCCGAGCAGATCTTCGGCTACAGCGCGGCCGAGATGCTGGGCCAGCCGCTGCAGCGTCTGTTCCCGCCCGAGCGGCGCGACGAGGAGGAGGCGATCATCGAGCGTCTGCGCGGCGGCGAGCCGGTCGAGCATTTCGAGACCGAGCGGCTGCACAAGAGCGGCCGGCGCGTGCCGGTGTCGGTGACCATCTCGCCGCTGGTCGACCAGGCCGGCGAGCTGATCGGCGCCTCGAAGATCGCGCGCGACATCAGCCGCCAGAAGGCGATGGAAGAAGAGGTGCGCAGCCTGGCCTTCCATGACCCCTTGACCCGGCTGCCCAACCGCCGCCTGCTGCTGGACCGGCTGCGCCACGCGCAGCAGAACAGCCGCCGGCTGAACAGCCACGGCGCCGTGCTGTTCATCGACCTGGATCAGTTCAAGGAGCTCAACGACCGCCACGGCCACGACGCGGGCGACCGCTTGCTGGTGGAGGTGGCGCGGCGGCTGCGCAGCGCCGTGCGCGAGAGCGACACCGTGGCCCGGCTGGGCGGCGACGAGTTCGTCGTGATCTGCGAGAACCTGGGCCAGGAACTTGCCGTGGCCAGCGAGGCTGCCGACGGCGTGCGCGAGAAGATCGCCCAGGCCCTGGCGCAGCCGTGGCTGCTGAGCATGGGCATGGCCTCCTGCGTCGGCGCGAGCATCGGCGTTCGGCTGTTCTTCGGCGGGGACGATGACCTGGACCAGCTGATCCAGGACGCCGACCGGGCCATGTACGACGACAAGGCCAGGCGCCGCGCCGGCCGCGGCCAGGCGCACGCCTGAAGCTGGATGGGTTTCACCGGGGCGGTAGGCCGGCAGCCCGCAGGAGCGCCAGCAACTGGACCATTTGCTGGCGGTGCGCCGGTTCGGTGGCGGGTGGCAGGCGTGCTTGTACCGCGGCCAGGCTGTCGAATGCGCTGCGCTCGCGCAGGAAGGTGACCCAGCGCTGAACCAGGGCGGTCGCGCCCAACTGCTGCGCTGCGGCGGTGCCTGTGAGGTAGGCGGTGGCGAATTCGGCGTTCACTGCCATGGCCTGTTGCGAAGCTTCCAGCGCCGCGGGGAAATCCGCCATCGCCAATGCCGCCCAGGCCAGTGCCAGGTGCCAGACGACCCGCAGGGGCTCACGCGGGCTCAGCGCAAAGGCGCGCTCGCACAGCGCCGCTGCTTCCTGCGGATGGCCGCGGCGGGTGCGGATCAGCGCCAGCAGCCCGTGCGCCGGCGCGTGCGAGTTGCTCAGGCGCAGGCAATGGCGCAGGCCCTCTTCGGCGCGCGCGGTCTCGCCCTGGCTGTAAGCGATCAAGGCGTGCACATAGTGCGCATCGGGCTCCTGCGGGCCGTGCTGCAGCGCGGCCTCGGCCTGGGCCAGGGCGCAGGCCAGCAATTGCTCACGCGGCGTGTCGTCCCAGCCGAACTGCGCGGCGCGCCAGTGGCAAAAAGCCAGGCAGATGGAAGCCAGCGGCAGTGGCGACTGCAGCACCAATGCTGCTTCGGCCCAGTTCGCCGCGCGTGCGTTCACGCCTGGCCCCTCGGGTTTGCCAAACAGCTCTACCCAGGCACGTGTTGCCAGGGTCCAGGCTTGGAGCCCCGGTTGAGTGGTGGGTGCTGGCGTGTGGGCAAGCAGGTCGCGCAGCTCGAGGTTCAGCGCCCTCGCCAGTCGGCCCACCACCAAGCCGCTGGCGTCTGGCCATCTGGCCAGCGGCAGGCTCACGCTGTCGGCCCAGCGCTGGGTGCCGCGCTGGCCATCGACGACTTGCACCGTGATCTCCAGCGTCTCGCCATGCAGCCCGAGCAGGCCCTCGACCACTTGCTGGACGCCCAGCTCGCGAGCCACCTGTTGCGGCACCACGGCGGCCGGGTCGTAGTGCAGCATGGTGCCGCGCGAGATGACTGCCAGGCCAGGCTGGCGCGAGAGCTCGCTGATCAGCGCGTCGGCCAAGCTGTCGCGCAGGAAGGCATGCTGCCCCGTCAGGCCCTGCTGGCGGAATGGCAGCACGGCGATGGCATGCGGCCCCAGGGCCGGAGCCATCACGCTGTCCTGCGCAGCCGCAAGGCTGTGCACCCGCGCGGTCAGCCGGTAGCCTTTGCGCGGCACGGTGGCGAGGTGGTCCGGCCCCAGCGCCTTGCGCAGCTGGGCCACGGCTTCGTAAAGCGACGCGGGCGTGACGACCAGACCGGGCCAGACGGCAAGCATCAGTTGCGCGCTGGTGAACAGCTCGCCAGGGCGCTGCGCCAGCGTGGCCAGCAGGCGCATGGCACGCGGTTCGAGTTTCTGGCGGCGGCCGTCGGCATGCTGCAGCTGGTCCAGCGAGGCATCAGCCTGCCAGTCGCCTACCGAGAAGGGTGTCGCCTGGCCGGCGGGCCGCGAGGCGGGCGGAAAAATGGATGATGGATCGTGCAAGGCAGGCCGGGGAAAGGCGGGTTGCCGGATCTTAAGGATTTCCTCAGCCAAGCTTGTGCCGCCGCCCCGTCCAGCGGCCCGGCTTTGCCGCAGGATGGCAGCCATCGATCTGACCCTCAAGGAGACACCGATGCGACACGCATTGCTGAACTGGACGACATGGCTGCTGCTGGCGGCCCAGGGAGCGGCGCTGGCACAAGGCGCCTGGCCAGGGCGGGCCGTGCATCTGGTGGTGCCCTTTGCCGCCGGAACGGCGCCGGACACGGTGGGACGACTGTTGGCGGAGGGCCTGGCCGAATCCCTGGCGGTGCCGGTGCTGGTGGAGAACCTGCCTGGCGCGGGTGGCACGCTGGGCGTGGACAAGGTGGCCAAGGCCGCAGGCGACGGTCACACGCTGGTGCTTTCCGGCGACGCCGCGCTGGTGGTCGGCGCGGCCTATGGCGTGAAGCCGCCTTACCAGGTGGCGAGCGACCTGGTGCCGATCTCGCAGCTGGTGCTCACGCCCAATGTCCTGGTGGTGCCGCCGGAGCTGCCGGTGTCCACGCTGGCCGAGTTCGTCGCGCTGGCGCGCAGCCAGCCGGGGCGCTTCAGCTATGCCTCGGCCGGCAACGGCACCTCGTCGCACCGCGCTGGCGAATTGCTGAACGCCATGGCCGGGCTGGACATGGTGCATGTGCCAAGCAGCGGCAGTCCGCTGCCGGATGTGATGGCCGGCCGGGTGCAGCTGTTTTTTGCCAATGCGGCTTCGCTGCCGCTGGTGCGCGAGGGCAAGCTGCGCGCGTTGGCGGTGTCTTCCCTGCAGCGGCTGCCGGCATTGCCGGAGCTGGCCACGGTGGCCGAGTCGGGTTACCCGGGCTTCGAGGCGGTGGCCTGGTTCGGCCTGCTTGCGCCCAAGGGCACATCCTCGGAGATCGTGGAGCGGCTGCAAGCCGAGGCAGCCAAGGCACTGGCCCGACCCGCCATGCGCGACCGGCTTCAGGCGATGGGCGCGGTGCCGGTGGGCGGCAGCTCCGCGGCGTTTGCCGCGCTGATCGCCGCGGAAACGACGAAGTGGGCCGCGGCACCGATGTCGGTCCGTCGGTGAACCTGACAGCGGGGGATGGCGGACATCGGCGAACGGGTCAGTGTGGCGCGCGGGCCCGCCGGTCCTGCCACACCGCAGCGGCGAACACCGCCATGCCGCCCAGCGCCAGCAGCACGCCGACCCAGCCGGTGGAAGTCCAACCCAGGCCGGCGGCGATGGCGGCGCCGCCGAGCAGCGCGCCCAGCGCGTTGGCGGTGTTGAAGGCCGAGTGGTTCAGCGCGGCGGCCAGGGTTTGCGCGTGGCCGGCCACGTCCATCAGCCGGATCTGCAGCGCCGGGCCGATGGCGACGACGCTGCCGACCAGGAACACCGCCAGCGCTGCGGTGACCGGGTGGTGGGCCATCGGCACGAAGGCGGCGAGCACGACCGCGTCCCACACCAGCAGCCAGCCGATGGTGGGCATCAGCGCGTGGTCGGCCAGGCGCGAGCCGACCAGGTTGCCGGCGACCATGCCCAGGCCGAACAGCGTCAGCACCAGCGGTACGGCGTCGATCGAGAAACCCGAGACTTCCATCAGCGTGGGCTTGATGTAGCTGAAGACCGCGAACATGCCGCCAAAGCCGATGGCGGCAATGCCCAGCGTCAACCAGACCTGCGGCTGGGCCAGGGCGCTGAGTTCGCGCAGCGGGCTGGCGCCGTGGGCGGCCGGGATGTTGGGCACACCGCGGCGCACCAGCACGCAGGCCAACGCGGCAATCGCACCCACCAGCACGAAGGCCGCGCGCCAGCCCCAGTGCTGGCCCAGCCAGGCAGCCAGCGGCACGCCCACCAGCGTCGCGCTGGTCAGCCCCAGCATCACCAGGCCGACGGCACTGGCGCGGCGGTTGGGTGGTGCCAGCGCAGCCGCCACCAGCGCGGCCACACCGAAGTAGGTGCCGTGCGGCAGTCCGGCCACGAAGCGCAGCAGGTTCAGCGACAGGTAGCCCGGCGCCAGCGCGCTGGCGAAGTTGCCCACCGAGAACAAGGCCATCATCGCGATCAACAGCGTGCGCCGCGGCCAGCCGGCGGCCAGCACCGCCAGCAGCGGCGCGCCGAGCACCACGCCCAGCGCATAGGCGCTGATCACATGGCCGGCCTCGGGAATGCTGACCTGCATGTCGGCCGCCACTTCGGGCAGCAGGCCCATGATGACGAACTCGCCGGTGCCGATCGCAAAACCGCCCACGCCCAGCGCGATGATCGCGGGCCAGAACGCCCCTGCCTGGCGGATGGTCGGGACATCGGTGACGGTCGGCGCAGCGGAATTCATCGAGTGGGGCGGGCAGGCGAGGAAGCAGGGCAGGGGCCTGGCGCGGCAGCGACAGGTGTCGCATTGTGTTGCAGTGCACCAAGCCCCCGCTGGCTGACGGTTACTTGGCGGTTACGGCGCCGGCAGGCCGGCATTCAGTTGGCGACGCATTCAGCCGATACAGTGGCAAGCGGGCGTGGGCCAGTGGCCGCACACTTGGCGGCTGGCATTCGCCGCCCGCGCTCGCCGAACTGCCGAACTGCCAAATTGCGGATGGACCCACATGCCGATGGATGCACCTGCTGATCTTCACCGCTGGGGCTTGGTCGAGCAGGTTGCCGGATTCGCTGTCTGGGACCTGGACATCTCGTCGCAGCGGGTGCTTTATTCGCCGCATTGGAAGCGCTGGCTGGGTTATCCGGCGGAGGACAGCTCGGATCCCGTCCAGACCTGGCGCGCGCGCGTGCACCCGGATGACCTGGGCGCGATGGTGCAGGCACTGTCAACCCACATCGATGGGCAGGAGCCGAGCTACGAGCACGAGTTTCGGCTGCGCGCGGCCGACGGGTCCTACCGCTGGGTGCTCTCACGGGGCCAGGTGGTCGCGCGTGACGGGCAGGGCGCTGCGCTGCGGGCCGTGGGCACCTTGACCGACCTCACCAAGCGGCGCCAGGCCCAGCAGGCCGGCCAGCTGGCGCATCGGCCTGTCGCCCATGACGCCGCCATTGACGACGCCAGCCAGGCGCAGCAGCAACAGTTCTGGCTGCGGGTCAGCCACGAGCTGCGCACGCCGCTGAACGCGGTGCTCGGCTTTGCCCAACTGCTGGCCACGCGCCTGGGCGCGGACGATCTGCCCACGCAGCGCCTGTACTTGGCGCATGTCGAAAAGGCCGGATGGCAATTGCTGGCGCTGGTGGAGGCGGCGATGGCCGAAAGTGGCGCGTCGTCGCCCGCATCGGCCGACAGGACCGACACGGCAGGCAAGCCCGAGCCCTGACGGCGCCCCGCCAGGCCCGGGGGCCGGCTTCTCAGGCGGTGGTCGGCGTGTCGACCTGCAGCACGCCGCGCTTGACCTGGTCGCGCTCGATGGACTGGAAAAGTGCCTTGAAGTTGCCTTCGCCGAAGCCGTCGTCACCCTTGCGTTGGATGAACTCGAAGAAGACCGGGCCCAGCATGGTCGCCGAGAAGATCTGCAGCAGCAGGCGAGGGCGTTCGTTGCCGGTCGAGCCGTCCAGCAGGATGCCGCGCGTCTGCAAGGCCTTCGCGTCTTCGCCGTGGCCGGGCAGGCGCTCGCTGAGCATCTCGTAGTACGCGTCGTTCGGCGCGGTCATCAGCGGCACGCCGGCGAGTTGTAGCTGGTCGATGGTGGCCAGCAGGTCTTCGCTCAGCAGCGCCACGTGCTGGATGCCTTCGCCGTTGAACTGCATCAGGAATTCCTCGATCTGGCCCGAGCCCTTCTTGGATTCCTCGTTCAGCGGGATGCGGATCTTGCCGTCCGGCGCGGTCATGGCCTTGGAGGTCAAGCCGGTGTATTCGCCCTGGATGTCGAAGTAGCGGATCTCGCGGAAGTTGAACAGCCGCTCGTAGAAGCTGGCCCAGAAGCTCATGCGGCCACGGTAGACGTTGTGCGTCAAATGGTCGATCAGCTTGAGGCCGTGGCCGACCGGATGGCGGGCCACGCCTTCGACGTATTCGAAGTCGATGTCGTAGATGGACTTGCCGTCCTCGAAGCGGTCGATCAGGTACAGCGGCGCACCACCAATGCCCTTGATCGCCGGCAGCCGCAGCTCCATCGGGCCGGTGGGGATTTCGACCGGCTGGGCGCCCAGTTCCAGCGCGCGGGCGTAGGCCTTGTGCGAGTCCTTGACGCGGAAGGCCATCCCGCAGGCCGACGGGCCGTGCTCGGCCGCGAAGTATGCGGCATGGCTCCTGGGCTCGTTGTTGACGATGAAGTTGATCTCGCCCTGGCGGTACAGCAGCACCTGCTTGGAGCGATGGCGCGCCACCAGCGAGAAGCCCATGGCTTCGAACAGCGGCTCCAGCTGGCCGGGGGTGGGCGAGGCGAATTCGACGAACTCGAAACCCATCAGGCCCATGGGGTTGTCAAACAGATCAGCCATGGTTTGGCTCCTGGAAAAAGAATTGTTGATCAAGCGGCAAGCGGCCTGCCCGGTCATGGACCGGTGCAGGCGTGCAGCCATGCGAAAAGAAAGGGAAGGGGAGCGGTGAGGGCGCCGAAGCGGCGCTCAGCGCGCTTCAGGCCGGCGCGTGGGCGCTCGGCGGCGCGCACGGCACGCCGCGCACGCTGCGGGCGAGGTGGTCACCGATGATCAACTGGCAGACGGTGGTCGTCATGGGGCGCATGGTAACCAGCCCGGTGCGGCCCGTACAGCGCCTTTCAGGTGCGGGAAGCCGACGCCAACGGCCATCACTCCGGACTTCCAAACCGAATCGCAGACCTCACTCGTGCCTTTTCCGCTTCCACCTCCCGGTTACGCGGCTCTGCGTTGGTGACCAGCGAAGCCATCAGGACCCGGGCCGAGGCGGCGACCTCTGCAACTGCCCTTTCGAATGCCGCTTCGTTGGCCTTGGATGGCACTGAAAACCCGCTGAGCTTTCGCACGAACTGCAGCGAGGCGTCGCGGATTTCCAGTTCGGTGGCGGGGGGCTCGAAATTGAACAGCGTCTTGATGTTTCGGCACATGGGTGACTCCAGGATTCGATTCAGCGCGCGCCGCGGTCAAAGGGAAGCTTGAATGCGGCAGGGCACAGCCATCCCAGCACCAGCGCGACGATGAACAGGGCCGGCACGTCGCCGAGCAGGTGTCCGGTGTGCATCGGGTTGGCCGTGGCCTGGACGGCCATGACTGCGGCGTGGACGATGCTGGACCAGATGGTGAAGGCGATCAGGCTGAGGTGCTGGACGGGATTGCGGGAGGCGATCAGCAGGAAGACGCCGAGCGTGGCGTACAGGGCGATGATCATCTCGATGTACTCCGAGTGGCCGTGGTGCCATGCCCAGCCAGCTGGCCACAGCACCGTCAGCGGGTACACCCCGAAGATGAAGATCAGGCCGAAGGTCAGCAAGGCGAAGCGAAGAGGATTCGACTTTCTTTGCGTATTCATGCCGCACTCCCGTGCTCTGTGACCCGGCGACTGAAGCGCCGCGAATTTTCGCGCCGCACCGTTTTGCGCTGCACACTAGCACGCCCGAAATGGCATGGCCATGCGCTCTTGCTGCAAGCCATCGCGGGGCGGAATCATCGTTGACCTCTGACCTTCCGACGGACGCCTGCCCAGCGAGCGGGGCTGTCCTTGACCGTGGGGCAGGCGGGCGCCGACCTATGAACACGGGTTTCCCTGAGGTGACGGGCCGGATTGGTTCGCGAAGTGACATGCTTGGTCACTCCGGGCGTGGCATTGATCGTGCATCATCCGGAAAGCGCTCGTCCGGCCCTAGGCTTCACCGGATCGGCGCTGCATAGCATGAGAAGTTCTGAGTTCCCCATCTTTGGCTCCGCCGGCCACCTCTCTGCTCGCGCGGTGCGCGTTGCGTGGATGTCCGGCCTCATGCTGTCCCTTGCCGGTTGCACGCATGTGCCGCTGGTCGGCGGCTGGCTGGGCGGCGACAAGGGCGGCACCGCGCCGGTGCCCCCGCCACCTGCGCCGGTGCAGCCCTACCAGGCGACCGGGCACGAGCCGGAATGGCGCATCGACCTCGGCGAGCAAGGCGTGATGCGCCTGCCTTTGCAGCCGCCGTTGAGTTGGGTGCAGCCGCCGCCCGAATGGGCTGGCACGGCGCGCCGCTGGCAGGCCGAGGTCAATGGCAAACCGCTGGAACTGACCGCCACGCCCGGGCTGTGCCGCGACAGCATGAGCGGCATGCCGAGGCCCGATGGCGTGAGCGTGCGCTGGGGCGATGCGCGCTGGCGCGGTTGCGGCGGCGAGGCGGCCAGCCTGTTGCTGGGGCCTGAATGGCTGGTGGTGAGCCTGCAGGGCCAGCCGCTGATCGACCGCAGCCGGGCCACGCTGCGTTTCACGCCCGAGGGCCGCTTCACCGGCCTGGCCTCATGCAACCACTTCACCGGCGCCTGGCGCCTGGGCAGCGAGAACCTGCTGCTGAACCCGCCTGCTGTGACGATGATGGCCTGCGCACCGACGGTGATGGCGCAGGAGGACAGGCTGCTGGCCCTGCTCAAGGCCGTCAACCGCTTCGACTTCTCGCCCAAGGGCGAGTTGCTGCTGCTGACGGCCGATGGTCGCCAGCTGGCAGCACGCCGGAACTGAAGGCGGCCGCTGCGCCTCAGGCGTGCGCTGCCTCTTCTTCCGCTGTGTAGGCTTCGACCACCAGGGCGCCGCTGTCCACATAGCGCTGGAAGTCCGGCAGCGGGATGGCGGCTGAGCCGCGTGCATCGCCGTCCTGCCAGCCCAGGGTGACGTCCAGCTTGGTTTCCTCGATCTCGCAATTGCCTTGCGGGATCTTCATGTCCATGCCGTCGCCTTCGCGGTAGCTCACATCACCCACCACTTTGCCGTGTAGCTTGCTCATGTCATTGCTCCTGCAGGGTTGGTCGAGTGCCTAGACTAGGGCTCGGCGGCGATGTCGGCAATCGGTGCAGGCCGACAACCCTGTAGGACGCGGGGTGCAGTGCAACAAAGGCTTACGCGGCCACCCGTGGTGCGGCGGCCGGCTGCACGAAATCGGCGTGGAATTCGCGCGGCCGGCGCTGGGCCGGGAAGCGGATGCGCACCACCTCGCCGGCCAGCGCAATGACTTCGCCGCTGCCATGGCGCTTGACCTCGACCCAGTCGCCAACCGCCAGCGGCTGGCGCTCGGCAGGGGCTGGCGCTTGGGCGGCGGTGTCCGCAGGAAAGGTCGCCGGTTCTTCGGGTTGGATGTCAGCCAGGGCCTGCAGCCGCAGGCAGCTGTCGCAATGGCCGCAGCGGCCATTTTCCGACTCCGGCAGCGGTTGGTCGAAGTGGGCCAGCAGCATCTGCCAGCGGCAGCCGCCTGACTGGGCGTAGTCCATCATCGTGTCCAGGCGCTGGCGGTCCTGGTTCTTTCGCTGGTCGTAGCTCTCCGCCACCTGTTCCACCACCTCGGCCACCGAATGGCTGGCGTCCACCGTCACCCTGCCGTCGCGGCCCAGGCGCACCAGGCGCAGGCCGCGCAGCGCATTGAGCACCTGGCGTGTCTTGGCCAGTGGTGCGTCCACCGCGTCGCGCAGCGCGCTGGTCAGCCAGCCGTCGGGCGGTCCCTGGGTCAGCGTCTGCCACAGTGCGCGCACGTCGTTTTTCGACGGGTAGCGGCCGACCAGGAAAAAGCGCTGCACCGCGCGGTCGGCGCGCAGGAACATCAGCGTGCAGGTGGCCGTTTCGCCGTCGCGGCCGGCGCGGCCGCTCTCCTGGTAATAGGCGTCCAGGGACGATGGCAGCTGGGCATGCACCACAAAGCGGATGTCTGACTTGTCGATGCCCATGCCGAAGGCCGGCGTGGCCACCATCACGCGCACCTGGCCCTGCATGAAGGCATCCTGGCTGCGGGTGCGCTCGGCTGCGCCCATCTGGCCGTGGTACAGCGCCACGTCCTCGTCGGCCTCGGCCAGCATCGCGTGCAGCTGCTTGGCGCTGCGCACGGTGCTGGCGTAGACGATGCCAGGGCCTTCGCTGTCATGCACCAGCGCCTGGATGCGGCGCAGCCGGGTGGCCTCCTCGTCGACCAGCTCGACCCGGTAGTCCAGGTTGGCCCGGTAGACGCCGGTGCACAGCACGCCTGCCGCAGGGATCTGCAGCGCGCGGCAGATCTCGCGCTGCACCGGTGAAGCGGCAGTGGCCGTCAGCGCCAGCACCGGCACGCCCAGCGCCTGGCGCAGCGCGCCCAGCTCGGCAAAGGCCGGCCGGAAGTCGTGGCCCCACTGGGCAATGCAGTGCGCCTCGTCCACCACCATCAGCCCCAGGCGCGCCGGCCTGACGCTGCTCAGCAACTCGCGAAACGATGGCTCGCCGGCGCGCTCGGGCGTCGTGAAGACGACGCGGGCCGTGCCGCTGGCCACCGCCTGCTCGGCCTCTTCGAGCGCGGCCACGTCCACGCCGGAATGCAGGCGCACGGCCGGCACGCCCAGCGCGTTCAGCGTGTCGCACTGGTCCTTCATCAGCGCGATCAGCGGCGAGATGACCAGCGTCATCCTGTCCGACAGCACGGCGGGCAACTGGTAGCACAGCGACTTGCCGGCGCCAGTCGGCATCACCGCCAGCGTCGACAGGCCGGCCAGCACGCGTTGCATCACCTCTTCCTGCCCCGGCCGCAAGCGGCGCAGGCCGAAGACCTTGCGCAGCGTGCGCATGGCCTCGGTGGGCAGGCCGGGTGCAGCGTCTGCAGCATCGAGGGGGGCGGAACTGCGCGGCGGGCGGGCAGCACGAGGCGTGGACGAAGTCAGGCTGGAGGGCATGGCAACAACAGTCAGGTCACAGGCTGCAAGGCGCACAAGCAGCGCTGCGAGCCGCCAGGGAACGGCACGCAGCGCTGAAGCTGCTACTGCAGCGAATCCTGGGGCCAGCCGTGTGAGCCGTTCGCGCGTGCAGCGCCCATTCGGGCGTAGGAATGCGCCTACCTGGCCGGCCTGCTGGCGGCTTCAGCCAATGGCCTGCGCCAGGTTCAGCCTGGCCCGCGCTTCCAGCCTGTCGTGGAAGAACCCGGTGCTGTAGAGCCGCCGCCGTTCCAGGAACGAGGCCAGGATGGCGCGTCGCTTGCGCCGGAACAGCCAGCGTGGCACGAAGCTGTATTCGGCGCGGATCTGCTGCTCGTATTCGGCAAACCGCGCCGGCTCGGCACCGAGGATGGCCAGGTCGATGTCGACCAGCAACTGTGCGTCCGGTCCGGCCGGCACCGCCGTGTGGCTGGTCGCCATGATCAGCGCATGCACCCGGGCCGTGACCTCGGCTGGCGCACCGGCCGAGGCGAGCGCCTCGCCGGCCCAGTCGGCGCTGCGCTGCTCGTTGCCGCTGCCGCGGGTGTCGTAGATCGCGTCATGGAACCACAGCGCCAGCGCCACCTCGGCCGGCCGCTCTGCCAGGCCTTGCGCGGCCTGCAGCGCCGTGAGGCATTCGCCCAGGTGTTGCAGCGTGTGATAGTGGCGCTGAGGCTCGCGGTAGCGGGCCAGCAGCTGGTTGAACAAGGCTTCGTTCGGCTGCGCCAGGCCCAGTCCCTGCCAGGCCAGGCGCCAGTCTTCGGAAAGTGCGCCGTCGTCCATCAGCCTTGTTCGCCCGGCACGGAGCTGTCGGAAGCCATGATCAGCAAGTCGCCGATGTGGAAGGACGCATGCATCACCTTGTCCTTTCTCGCAGTTGCCGGCGAAAAAACAGGCAGGGCTGGACAGAGGGTTCGGGCATGTCGACTCCTTCATTGGCACAAACAATCGGCTCCGCTGCCATGCCGTGGCAGCGGAGCGTAGTTTGCGTCGGCACCGCGGCGCTGCACAGCCCCATTCCGGGGCCAGGGCAGGCGGCCGCTAAAGTAGGGAGATGATGCAAACAGGCCGTGAGATGCCACCCCCACGGCTCGTGCTGCGCGGCATGGTCGGCGTGCGCCAGGGCCGGCGGCTCTGGGGCCCGTTGACGCTGGCGCTGTCGGCCGGCAGCGCGCTGCATCTGCAAGGCCCCAATGGCAGCGGCAAGACCACGCTGCTGCGCACCCTGGCCGGGCTGCGCGCGCCGGCCGCCGGCCACTGCGAGCGAGACGGTGAAGCCTGGTTCATTGGTCACGCCTTGCCGCTGGCGGACGAACTGGACGCGCTGGCCAACCTGCGCGGCTGGCTGGGGCTTTCGGCGCGGGTTGACGATGCCGTGCTCCAGGCCTGGTTGGACCAGATGCAGGTCCCTCGCCAGCGCCCGCTGCGGCAGCTCTCGGCGGGCCAGCGCCGCCGGCTTGCGCTGGCACCGCTGGCATTGCAGCCGCGGCCGCTGTGGCTGCTGGACGAACCGTTCGACGCGCTGGACGCCGCCGGCCAATCGGCGCTGTGTGCGCTGGCCCAGTCGCACCTGGCCAGCGGCGGCGCATTGGTGCTGAGCGCGCACCAGGGCCTGCCCGCAGGCTTTCCCGCCTGCGAGGCGCTGCGGCTGGGGCCGGCCGACTGGGTCGGTACAGTCGGCCAATGAACCTCTGCCTGTCCATCCTGCGGCGCGAGCTGGCGCTGGCCTGGCAGCGGCCGGCCGAGCTGGCGCGGCATGCGCTGCTTTTCGTGATGGTCGCCGCGCTGTTCCCGCTGTCGCTGAGGCCGGACCCGGCGACACTGGCGCTGCTGGGCCCAGGCGTGTTGTGGGCCGCGGCCTTGCTTGCGGTGCTGCTGGCCTGCGGCCGCTGGTTCGACGAAGACCTGCGCAGTGGCTGGCTGGACCAGTGCCAGCTGGCGGCGCAGGCGGCCGAGCTGCCGCTGGCCTTGCCGCTCGCAGTGCGCTTCGTGGCGCAGTGGTTGCTGGTGGCCGGGCCGGTGCTGCTGGCAGCACCGCTGGTGGCCTTGCAGTTCGACCTGCAAGGTGCCGCGCTGGCGGCGCTGATGGTCTCGTTGCTGCTCGGCAGCGCGGTGCTGGTGCAACTGGCCGGCGTGGCTGCAGCGCTGGCTGCCGGGCTGCGCGGCGCGGGTCTGCTCAGCTTGCTGATGGTGCTGCCGCTGGCCACGCCAGCGCTGGTGCTGGGCACGCTGGCCGTGCATGCGGCGCAGCAGGGCCAGCCCGCCGGGCCGGCGCTGCAACTGCTGGCGGCCTTGCTTGCGCTGGCCAGCGTCGCCTGCCCGTGGCTGGGCGCTGTGGCGCTGAAGCAGGCGGTGGGTGACTGAAACCCGGGCCGGGTCGATGGATCAGGCGCCGCGGGTCGGGCCGGCCAGCGCTTCGGCCAACAGGTCCAGCCGGTCCTGGCCCCAGAAGATCTCGCCGTCCAGCACATAGCTGGGCGCACCGAACACCTGGGCCTCGATGGCCTCGCGGCTGTAGCGCTCGTAGACGGCGGCCACTTCCGGCGTGGTCGATTCGGCCAGGCGTTCGGCCGGCAGTTCGCACTCGGCCAGCACGGTGGCCAGAGTGGCCGGGTCGGCGATGTTGCGCTCCTGCACCCACACGGCAGTCAGCAGCGCCGCACTGAGGCGAAGCGCCGCTTCGGTGCCGTCCTTCAGGTCGACTGCGATGATCAGCAGCGAAGCCGGGCCGGTGGCCACCGGGAAGAACTTCGGCTCGATGTTCATCGGCAACCCCAGGCTCTTCGAGATGCGGCGCAGCTCCACCAGCCGGTAGGCCTGGCGCTGCGGCGCACGCTGGGCCAGCGGCAGGCCGCCGGAAACCGGGAAGACCTTGCCCAGGTCGATGGGTCGCACGCGGATGCTGGCGCCGGTTTCGCGGGCCAGCTTGACGAAGCGTTCGTGCCCCAGGTAGGTCCAGGGGCTGTGCGGGGCGAGGTGGTAGTCGATGACGCGGCTCAAGAACGGCTCCATGCGCAAGTCGGTGCGAGGAATTTCGCACCGACCGGTTTATAGGCCAAGTCGCCGAACCGTTCGCACACAAAACGCGCTTCAGGCCTCCCGCCACATGCGCAGGCTGCGTCCATCGTCTTCCTCGCCGGTCACCCGAAAACCCAGGCGCTCGTACAGGCGCCGCGCCGGGTTGTTGACCAGCACCGACAGCAGCATGGGCCGGCCCTGCGCCGAGGCCTGGGCACAGACGGCGCCCAGCAGCGCGCTGGCCAGTCCGCGGCCCTGGTGCGCGGGCAGCAGCTGGACCTGCACGATGTGCCAGGCCGCGGGCTCGTCGCGCCACTTCAGCATGCCGGCCGGCTCGCCGTGCCACAGCAGCAGCTGGATGTCTTCGAAGAACAGCATGACGCGCGCCAGTGCGTCTTCGGCGGTGGGCTGGTAGCCCGCGCCGCGCAGCCGTTCCGTCATGGTCTGCTCGCGCAGGGCCAGCAGGAAGGGCAGGTCGGCATCGGTGGCGGGCCGCAGCGTCAGCCCGGCAGGCAGCGGAAAGTTCGTAGGCAGGCGCATGACCGCCAGCATAGCCAGCGCTGGCCGTTGGCGCGCCACAACGCAGAAGGCGTCTGCCGCTTGCGCACCCGCAGCGGGTGCCGTCATCATTCGCACCCCATTGCTGGAAGCGCCCACGACAGCGCCCGCATCACGGAGATCCCCCTATGTCCTCCTTGTTCATCTCGACCATCGACTGAACACGGTTCCCGCGCCCCGGCTGAACCGTGTCTGTTTTTCAGATTCGGCCTCAGACCGCGTGGCAAGCAAGCCCCGCCGCCATTGAGCCGGGGCATTGCTTTTCGGAAACCGCAATGAGTGCACAACTCCGTTCCCGCGCCCTCGAGGAGGGGCGGGTCAAGGCCCTGCGCCGCATGAAGCAGCCGATGACGCTGGTGCTCGAAACGAGCCCCGGCGCGCGCGACCCCGTGGCGCGTGCGCTGGCCCAGCGCGGCTTGCGTGGCGCAGGCCAACACATCCAAAGCCGCGGCGCCCAGCGCCGTGCAGACCGCGTGGCGCTGCAGGCGCTGCTGCGAAGAGAGGATTGGGATGAATGATCCCCAGCAATTGCGCGACCAGCTGGCGCAAAAAAACCAACAGCTGCAGAACGTCGCCGCCCAGCTCAAGACAGAGCTGTTCGGCATCGACGCCATCATCGACCGTGTCATCGATTCGGTGCGCGCCTGGTACCTGCTGCCCGAGCTCGTCTCGCGGCCCGTCATCGTCTGCCTCTGGGGCCTGACCGGCACCGGCAAGACCCAGTTGGTGCGCCGCCTGGCGCAACTGCTGGGCTTCTACGACCGCTTCGTCGAAGTGCAGATGGACGGCTTCTCCAACGGTGCGGGCTGGCGCGGCGCGCAGAGCATCTCGGGCATGCTGGGGCAGTCCGGCGTGCGCGAGGGCGAGCCGGGCATCCTGGCGCTGGACGAGTTCCAGCGCTTTCGCACCATCGACAACAAGCGTGCCGAAGTGCGGGTCGAGCGCTACCAGGACGTCTGGGCGCTGCTGTCAGACGGCAGGCTGCCGCCGTCGCTCTCGCTGCTGGGCGACATCGAATCGTCTCTTGCCGAGGCTGCGTTCGATGCCGAACGCGCCGAGGCCAGCGAGGCTCAGCGGCGCTTCAAGCTGCGCAGCTGGGAGGCCAAGGAACTCAAGCGCAACATGAAGCTCGACGAGCCCTTGCTGCAGATCATGGCCTGGACCCCCGAGCAGGTGCAGCAGCGCCTGCGCGAGTTTCGCGACAGCGGCCAGCAGCAATGGGAGACGGACTACAGCCGGCTGCTGGTCTTCGTCTGCGGCAACCTCGACGAAATGTACGAGGACCTGGCCACCAGCGTGGACGATTGCGACAGCGATGCCGACACCTTCCACGCCATCACCGGCAAGCTGAGCGTCATCGACGTGAAGCAGGCGCTCAACAAGCGCTTCAAGCCCGAGCAGGTGGCGCGACTGGGCAACGAGCATGTCATCTACCCCTCGCTGTCGCGCCGTGCGTACGAGCAGTTGATCGAGCAGAACTGCGCTCGCTATGCCCGCGATACGGCGGGCCGCTGCGGCCTGCATTTCGATCTGGCCACCAGCGTTCGCGAGCAGATCTACGCCAACGCCGTTTTCCCTGCGCAGGGTACCCGGCCGCTGTTCTCGTCGCTGCACGCCATCCTCGGCGCAGGCCTGGCCAAGGCCGCGCTGTGGGCGCTGGAGCGCGGCGCCGAGGCCGGCGACAGCGTGGGCCTCACGGCCGATGGCCGCAGCCTGATCGCACACTGGCGCGGCCAGTCGCACGCGATTGCCGCGCCCTTCGACATCACGCGCCTGCGCCAGCGCAACAACGCCGACTTCCGCGCGCTGCTGGCCGTGCACGAGGCCGGCCACGGCCTGGTGCACGCGCTGCTCTTCGGCCGCGCACCGCAGGAGATCAAGATCCACGTGGCCAGCTTCGAGGGCGGCTACAACGCCTACACCTCGCGCAAGGTCTGGTCGCGCCGCAACCTGCTGGACTCGATCTGTACCAGCCTGGCCGGGCGTGCCGCCGAGCTGCTGGTCTTCGGCGCCGAGCTGAGCTCCAGCGGTGCCGAAGGCGACCTGCGCAAGGCCACCGAAAGCGCAGCCCGCATGCTGCGCCACTTCGGCCACGGCGGGCGCATTGGCCGCAGCGACGTGTCCATGAACAATGACGAGAACCTCTGCACCGACGTGGAAGCCAGCAACGCCCCGATCGAAGCGCTGCTGCAGGCCGAGCACGCCCGCGCCACGAAGCTGCTCGACACCCACCGCGGCGCGCTGCTGGCGCTGGTGGACGAGTTGATGGCGCAAGGTCAGGTCACGCCTGCGCGCTTTGCCGCTGTGGTGGGGCTGCCGCTGGGCAGGCCAGAAGACGCGCTGGACCCGTATGCGGAGCGGCTGGCGGAGTTTCGGGGGAAAGGGGCAGAGCGGCTCAGGGCATAGGGGAGGTGTGCGGCCACCCGGCGGCTCGTGATGCTGATTCCTTGGAGATTCGATTGGGTTGCATGGAATAGGTATCAGGCCGCTGCCAGCAGGGCACCTTGCTGGTGGAGATGCGCCTGGAAGCGGGAGGCGTAGTCCTCGGCAACTGCATTGCTCACGCTGGCTCGCACTGCCAATGCCTCTCGCCAGGCCGAAACGCGCGGCAGGCCATCGAAGATTTGCCGCGTCGCTGGTGGGTCGATCAGCTCGAAGTAGCGAAAGAGTGGTGCATAGACTGCATCGACCATGCCGAACGCCGCGCCAGCGAAATACGGGCCTGCGGTGACTTCCGACTCCAACTTGGCCAGGCGCTCACGGAAGCTGGCGCGCTTCGCATCCGCAACCTGCGAGTCACGCGCATGAAGGAACTGCCAGCCTTCAGCGAAAGTCTGAGTGGCGAACTCGATCCAGGCGCGGTGTCGGGCGCGTGTCAGCGCGTCGTGGGGGTACATCGGCGAGCCGCCCTGCGTCTCGTTGAGGTACTCGCAGATCACCACGCTTTCAAAAAGCGCCGCGTCCTCGGCATGGGCCTGGGGAACCTTGAGCACGGGCACCTTGCCAGTGGGCGACAGCGCGAGGAACCAACCGGGCTTGGCCGACAGGTCGACGTTGACGCGTTCGAAGGCGACGCCCTTCTCCAGAAGGACGATCGCGGCGCGCTGCACGAACGGGCAGAGCGGGTGGCTGATCAGGGTAAGCATTTGATGGGCGTCTGTGTTGGCAGGGATCAGGAAGGCGCCTTCGACTCGTCCCAGTCGCAAGGCGCCTTCGGCGCGCAGAACCTTGTGCGCTCAGCGATTGAGCAGGCGACCGCCGTCGACCACGATTTCCGTGCCAATCGACCAGCGGGATTCATCGGAGGCCAGGTACAGCACGGCCTTGGCCACCTCTTCTGGCGTGCCGAAGCGGCCCAGCGGGATGGTGGCCGCGATGTCCTTGTTCAGTTTTTCGCGGTAGGCCTCGGGGATGCCCAGCTTGTCGTACAGCGGCGTGTCGACAGGCCCCGGGCTGACCGCGTTGATGCGAACCCCGCGCCCGAGCAGCTCGGTCGACAGCGTCTTCGACATGTTCAGGACCGCTGCCTTGGTGGCCGCGTAAACGGAGGAGCGGTCTGCGCCCACATGCGCGCTGACGGACGTGTTCAGGACGACCGATGCGGAGGGTGCGAACACCGGCAGCAGCGACTGGATCAGGAAGTACGGGCCCTTGACGTTGACATCGAATGAACGGTCGAACATCTCTTCCGTCCAGTCTTCGAGCGGCAGCCAGACGGAGATGCCCGCGTTGAGGAAGGCCACGTCCAACTGGCCGTAGTGGTTCTTGACGGCTTGTGCCAGGTCCTTCTGCGCTGCCACGCTGGCCGAGTCGGCGCGCAGCACCAGCACCTCCGGCCCGAGTTCGGCCTGGGCCCTGGCGATGGAATCCGGGTTGACGCCGGTGACGATGACGCGGGCGCCTTCGGCCAGGAACTGCTTGGCAGTTTCCAGGCCAATGCCGCTGGTGCCGCCGGTGATGAGGGTGCGTTTGCCTTGCAAGCGTGACATGAGGTTCTCCTGTAGACGGCCACCCACCGTGGCCGATGGGGAGAATGTGCATCCATGCTGTCAGTTCGATAAGATGGCCCGATCGAATACCGTCCATGCATTTCGGGCATGAATTGGAGGGGCGCATGGACCGATTCCTGCTGATGACCTGCTTCGCGCGTGCTGTGGAAACGGGGAGCTTCACGGCCGCAGCCCGTGACCTGGGCCTGGGGCAGCCGAACGTGAGCCGCTACGTCGCAGCGCTGGAGGAGCACCTCCAGACCCGGCTCCTGCACCGATCCACACGGAAGCTTGCCCTCACGCCTGAGGGGGAGCGCTACTACGCGGACGTCCGGCGGATTCTTGATGCTGTGGACGAGTCCGAATCGTCTTTCAGGAGCAACGTCGATCCGTCAGGGCTCTTGCGGGTAGCCTGCCCCACCGCGCTGGGCCATGCCTTCGTGTTGCCGCACGTGCCGACCTTTCTGGAGCGCTATCCGAAACTGACTCTGGACCTGCAAATCAGTGATCGATTTGTCAATCTCGTTGACGAAGGGACGGAACTGGCGATCCGCATCGGGCAACTGGAAGACAGCGCATTGCGGGCTCGACGCATAGGCGCTTACGAACGCGTGTTTGTGGCGAGTGAAGCCTACTTGGCGAAGCGCGGAGTGCCGCAAACGCCGGACGACCTCCGAGACCACGACTGCGTCATCTACACGCTGCTGTCGTCGGGTGCTACTTGGCGCTTTCGCGAGACCGATGTGCCCGTTTCCGGCAGGCTCAGAGTGAACTCACCTGAAGCGGTCAGCGCGGCGGTCATTGCAGGCTTGGGAATCGGCCACGGCCCGGCATGGCTCTTCGACGAAGGGTTGAGGAGTGGGCGCCTGAAGTTCATCTTGACGGGCTACTCCGCGCCGGCCGTTCCTGTCCAGATCGTCTACGTCGCCAATCGACTTTTGCCGACGCGAGCAACCGTGTTCATGGATTTCATTGTTGACGTGTTCTCCCGGATTCCTGCCCTTGGCGGCACCGTCAAGCCAGTCATCGCCGGCCAGCAATGACTGTCACCCACGGATGGTTTTGCCTCAATCGCGCGGCCCCGCGCCGGTGCTGAAACCGTGCAGTGATGCGGCTGGTGCCCCGGCCGAACCCCTGACTCGGACCTGGCGCCGCTGGCGGCTCGTGACTTGCGGCCACGACGGTCGCATGCCGACCACCGACAAGTGTGGCCTACGGACAGTTGGCTGGCGCGCCCCTCTCAACGACCGACTGGACATGATCGACTGCTTTTCGGCAGCGAGGTCGGCGAGTCCAAGAACCGCTCAGGGTCGTCCAGTGACTGTCAGGCCCACGAACTCATCGCCTTCGAGCTGACGCTCGAACTGCGCGGCCGGGCAGCTGACTTTCGCGGCTGGCACTGGTCGGCCACAACACGACCATCACCAACGACCGCTGCAAAGCACCTCCCTGCTGTGCGGTTGCCTGAGCGGCAAGCCCTTTGCCTTCTGAGGAATTGGCCTGTCAGAGTGCGGCGGTCATCGCGCATCGTCAGAAACGCTTGGCCGCGGCAACCCTGGTGCGTCGTCGGCCTGTCGCCACGCGCGCGGCGTGATGGCGAAGCGCCGATGGAAGCTCCGGCTGAAATGTGCGGCGTCGCTGAAGCCGAACGAGAAGGCGATGTCGGAGATGGTCCGGGCCGACCAGCGCGGATCGCGCAACGCCCGCTGGCACGCGGCCAGACGCATTTCCCAGATCCAGCGCTCCAGCGTCGTGCCCTCCGAGCGAAAGATCTTGTGCAGGTAGCTGACCGACAGACCTAGAAACAAGGCGATCCGGCCGACCGTGAGCTGCGGGTCGCCCAGGTTCTCGGCGACATGGGACTTGACCCGCGCGATCTGTCTCGCCCCCGCCCCCGAGGTCACGTCGGGTTCGCCCTGCAGGCCGCGCAGGCCGCTTGTCAGCACGCTCATTACGCCGTCGGCGACGTCGAGCGATTGTGCCGAGGACAGCGGTGCGTTGGAGTCGCATGCGCAACGTACCATCTGGTTGAGCATGCGCGCGGGCAGGGCCTCGGCCGCTACCGCCAGCGCCGTCAGATCGGCGTCGCCGAGTCGGGACAACAGCGCGGCGCGCGGCACCCGCAGCACCGCCTGTTGATAGTCCTCTTCGAGGATCAGCTCGTAGGGTCGCGTGCTGTCGTAGATGGCGAACTGACCCGGTGCGAGGATCGCCTCGCGATTTCCCTGGACCACGCGGCATCCTCCCTCGAGTTGGATGCTGACGAGCACAAAGTCCTCGGCCGCCCGCGCAACCTGGTGCTGCGAACGCGTGACACGCTTACGGCTGTGACCGGCCGAGTCGATGCGGGTCAGCGAGAGTTGTGCGAGCTCGCGATTGCGCATCGTGGCAATGAATCCGTCCTCGTCAAGCACCTCGAACGCCGACTCGACGAAGCGGTCGAACGCGGCTTCAGTCCAGCGCGCCACGCGCTTGTTCGGCGGCACCAGCAAGGTCGAGAACTCCACTGCAACGTTCATGCGACGCACCCAGAAAGGTTGACTGTCAGGCAATCGACAAGGCCATTTTCAGGCAAGACACCTTCGGACCCAGCGGCTACGCTGACGTCGATTGTGGGCATGCGCCTGGCCCACGCCCACGGGAGCAACCATGAGTTCGGACGAATCGCTTCGCGACTGGCACCACCTTGCGCTGCGTCTCGAAGATGAGGTTGGCAAGGCCGTCATCGGCCAGGCGGACACGATCCGGCTCATCAACGTGGCGCTGTTCGCGCGCGGTCACGTGCTGCTGGAGGGCGACGTGGGCGTGGGCAAGACCACCGTGCTTCGCGCTTTCTCGCGTGCGGTCGGCGGCGCTTTCGAGCGGGTCGAGGGCACGATCGATCTGCTGCCCGGTGACCTGGTTTATCACACCTATGTCAGTGCCGAGGGCCAGCCGCGCATCGACCCCGGGCCGCTGCTGCGGCATGGCGAGCAACTGACGACCTTCTTCTTCAACGAGATCAACCGTGCCCGGCCGCAAGTGCAGTCGCTGTTGCTGCGCGCGATGGCCGAACGCACGGTCTCGGCCTTCAATCGAGAGTTTTCGTTTCCGCACATGACCGTCTACGCCGACCGCAACAAGGTCGAGAAGGAAGAGACCTTCGAGCTGGCGTCGGCCGCGCGCGACCGCTTCATGTTCGAGCTCAACATGGCCAAGCCCAGCGACCCGGCGGTTCGCGAGGCACTGGTCTTCGAGAACGCCTACCACGACGTGGACGCCTTGATCGAGCAGGTCACAGCGGGCCTGCTGCCGTGGGAGGAACTCAACGCGATCGCCGGCACGATCCAGCGCAGCGTGCAGGCCAGCCCAGCAATCCGGCGCTATGTGCTGGCGCTATGGCAGGCGAGCGACACGCCCAAGGCCTTCGGCATATCACTGCCGGGGGTGGACATGGACCGCCTGATCCTCGCCGGCGCGAGCGCGCGCGGCGTGAGCGCACTGCTGCGCGCCGCCCGCGTGGTTGCCTGGCTGGCCGGACGTACCCACCTGCTGCCTGACGACCTGCACGCCGTGGTTCCGGCGGCGCTCGGCCACCGCGTGTTCTTCACCCCGGTCTATGAGATGCGCCGCACTGAACTCGCCGAGGAACTGGTGCGCCAAATCCTCGACAAGGTGGCCGCGCCCTGAAATGAAACCCCCACGCTCGCTTTGCTCACTGCTCCCCGAGGGCGCGTCTCAGTACCTTCGGGCGGCCGGGCGGTGCTGAGATGGAAGAATTCCACTACCGCTTGCGCTCGCGCACCGGCGGCTACCGGGCAGGTGCGCATGCAGGCTCCACCCTCGGTGCCGGCCAGGAGTTTGCCACCCACGCCCGCCTGTTCGACCACCCCGATCCGCGCCGCCTGGACCTGCGCGCGAGCGTGCGCGACGTGCGTCACCAGTGGCTGGTGCGCAATCACAAGCAGCGCGTTGCCGTGCCGGTTTACGCGGTGGTCGATGTCTCGGCGTCGATGCAGTTCGGCGGCGGGCGTGCCAAGCTGCAGGTCGCTGCGGACTTCGTGGAGGCGCTGGGCCACAGTGCGTTCCGCGTTGGCGACGCGGTGGGGCTGCTCGCCTTCGACCGCGAACCGCGCGACGATCTGTTCCTGCCGGCGCGTCACGGCCGCGGCATGGCGGGCCTGATGTCGGGACTGCTGCGCGATTGCCGCGCCAGCGACACCGGCACGAGCGTCGATGCCGCGCTCAATCACGCGGTGGGTCGGCTCGCCGGCAAGCGGGCCTTGGTCTTCCTGGTGTCGGATTTCCACTGGCCGCTGGCCGTGCTGGGAGAGGTGCTCGACACCCTGAGTGGAGCGCGCGTCGTCCCCCTCGTCGTGTGGAACCGCGCCGAGACCGAGCCGCCGCCCAGTGGCGCGCTGCTCACGGTGCGCGACGCGGAGTCCGGCTCGCAGCGAACGCTGTGGATGCGCGATGCCCTTCGGGAGCAATGGCGCACCGCGGTGGCGAATCGCCGCGCCGAGATCGACACCCGGTTTCGCGCGCGCGAGATCCAGCCCTTCTGGGTGCACGGCGCGTTCGAGTCCGAGGCGCTGTCGCGCTATTTCCTCGAGAACGTGGCGTGAGTCGTTCGTGCCTGGTCTTCGTCGCCGGCGCGCTGGCCGCCGGCGTCGCCATCGCTGCCGGCGCGGCCCCGGCCACCGTGCAGCAGCCGCGCGCCTTCGGCAACACCATAGGCGACGTGCTCACGCAGCGCCTGTTGCTCGGCGACGACGAACTTGCGGCGGCAGCGCCCAGCGGCCGCGTCGGTGCGTGGTTCGACCGCCGAATGCCACGCCTCGAGACCGATGCCTCCGGCCAGCGCTGGTTGGCGATCGACTACCAGGTGGTCAATGCGCCGCGAACGCTCACCAACGCGAATCTGCCGGCGCTGACGCTCAAGGGCCGGTCGGGCAACGTTTGGCAGATCGCCGAGTGGCCCATCACCATGGGTCCCCTGACGCCAGACAACGTGTCTGCGCAGGGCGATCTGCTGGCCATGCGTCCTGACCACGAAGTTGCCGCTCTGCCCACGGCGCTGATCCGCCGGCGCTTCGATCGTCTGGCCACCGGCTTGGCACTGACGCTCGCGGCTTGGCTCGCCTGGTGGCTGTGGCGCAACCGGCGCGAGGCGATCCGGCTGCCCTTCGCGCGTGCCTGGGCCGAACTGCAGCGCTTCGACAGGGCAGCAGTTCAGGCCGAGCCCGCCGCGTGGCTCAGCATTCACCGGGCGCTCGACGCCACGGCGGGCCACGTGGTCACGGCCGGTACCCTGGGTGGGCTGCTGACCAGTGCGCCACATTTGCGCGCACTGCAGCCGCAACTGGAGGCGTTCTATCAACGCTCCAGCGAACGATTCTTCGCGACCGAGCCCATCCACGCCTCCTACCCCTTGCGCGACCTCTGCCTCGCGTTGCGCGACGCAGAAAAGCGTCACCACGGCGGGTCATGATGGCGCTCGACTTCCTGCATCCCTTGATGCTGCTTCTTCTGCCGCTGGCTGCCTTGCCCATGCTGCGGCGGCGCAGCGACGCGCTCGCGTTCTCCAACCTCGCCTGGCTGCCGGTGGACCGCGTCGGCCGCGCTCTGTCTTTGGCATGGCGTGCCCTCGGCGTGCTGGCGCTGGCGAGCCTCGTTGTCGGGCTCGCCGGTCCGGGCCAATCGGGTGCGCAGATACAGCGCACCGGCCGCGGCGCCGAGGTGCTGATTCTGCTGGACCGCAGCAGCAGCATGGACAGCGTCATCAGGCCCTGGAATTCTTCCGGGGGCGGCTTGGAAGTCGGCGACTCCAAGGGCAAGATCGTCCGCGAACTACTCGCCCAGTTTGTCACCAAGCGGCAGGACGACCGCTTCGCCTTGATCACCTTCAGCACCCGGCCCATGACCACGGTGCCGTTCACCGAACGGCGCGATGTCGTGCTTGCCGGCCTGTCCGCTGCCGGCATCGGCCGTGGCCTGCCCGACACCGACATGGGCAGCGCCCTGTTGATGGCGATCCGCCAGTTCGAAGGTCGCCCCTACTCGGGCAGCCGCGTCGTTCTCATCGCCTCAGACGGCGGCGCGCAACTCGACGCGCCCACACGCCAGAAGATCGAGGCCGGGCTGGCGCGCCAGCGCATCGGCGTGTACTGGATCTACATCCGCACCAGCCACAACTCGGCCGACCTGAAGGGTCTCACGGCAGACGCCGACGAGAGTGTCGAAGAAATCTTGCTGCACCGCTTCTTCAGCAAGCTCGCCACGCCCTACCACCTCTACCAGACAGACGATGCGGGCGCCATGGCAGCAGCGGTCGCCGAGATCGATCGCCAACAGAACCAGCCGCTTTCGTTCCTCGAACGCGTACCACGTCGCGATCACAGCGGTGCTCTGTTCACCATCGCGCTCGCGTGTTGCGTCGCGCTGCTGGCCTGGCGATCGATCGAAGTGAGGGGATGGTCATGAAGCGGCGAACAGTACATGCCCTGTTTGGTGTTGTCGCCTTCGTGTTCACGGGCATGTTGCTGCAACAGGCGCTCAAGCTTCAGCATGCGAAGGCGGTCAACCAGGCGATGGCACTGGCCTCGACCCAGGGCCTGCAGGCAGCGAGCCACGCAGCCAGCTCCAGCGACATATCCGACCCACATGCCCTGCCCGAAGCCCGCCTGACCCGGGCCCATGTGCTCTCGCTTTCGGGCCAGCACGACGCCGCGATCAAGCTCTACAGCCGACTGCTCCAGGACGATTCGCCCTCGGGCCTGCGCCTGGTGGCGCTCTATAACCTGGCCAACGTCTACCTGCGCCAGGGCATGGCTGGCGCACCTGGCGACTCGGTCGCGGCGCTTGAGCTCGCCAAGCAGCGCTATCGCGAACTGCTGCGCACCGCGCCGCAAGAGTGGGACGCCCGCTACAACCTCGAACGCGCGCTGCGCCTCGCGCCCGAAAACGAAGCGGCGTTCGCCGACGAGAACGTTCCAGTCGAGCAGCGCCGCGTGCGCATGCGCGGCATGAAGGCCGGCGATTTGCCATGAACGCTCCGGTCCATCCCCCGGTTGCGATGCCTCCTCCTGCCGGCATCGAACGGCCTGCCTCCAACGCCCCGACACGTTTCGTGTTGAACTGGTTGCGCGCTGCATTCGACCGCGCCACCTGGCCCGTCTCGTCGGCGTTGCTGCTGCTCATGTTGGCCGTGGGTACACCGCACTTGTTGTTGTCGCGTGACACCTACCGCTACATGGTGACGTTCGACGTCACACAAAGCATGGATGTCGAGGACTTGCAGCTGAACGGCCTGCCGGTGAGCCGGCTGGCGCTTGCCCGCGCCGCTGCGCATGAGGCGCTGCTCGCCCTGCCATGCGGTTCCGAAATCGGCTGGAGTCTGTTTGCCGACTACCGCGTGCTGGTGCTGCTGCTGCCGGTGGAGGTCTGCGGCCACTATGAAGAGCTGCTCGCTTCGCTGGATCAAATCGATGGCCGCATGCGCTGGGCCAATGCGAGCAACATCGGCAAGGGAGTCACCTGGGCCTTGCGCACCGCCAAGCAAATGGAGCCGCACACCCACGTGATCTTCCTGACCGACGGGCAAGAGGCGCCGCCCCTGCGCGAACCCGGCCTGCCGTTGATGGCTGACATCACGCCCGGCGAGATCGGCGGCTGGCTGATCGGAGTGGGCGGAGAAGTGGCAGTGCGGATTCCGAAGACGGATTCAAATGGCAACCCGGCCGGTTTCTGGACGGCCGATGAAGTCGTGCAGCGGCCGGGCGTGGGGCAGGGCATCGAGCATTTGTCGCGCCGCGAGGACGACTACCTGCAGTCGCTCGCCGCCGGAATGGGCTTGGGCTATGCGCCCCTCACCGATCCAGGCGTGCTGAAACGCGCGATGCTCGACAGTCCGCTCGCCTGGCGGCAACCGGTCGAGACCGATCTTCGCTGGTTGCCGGCGGGGCTCGCTCTGTTGCTCCTGGTGTGGCGATTTCGGCCGGAGCGGCGCAGGCCGGTGAACGGGCTGCACCGTACTTGACGGCGGTATGTACAGCGGCACCGGGTTGAGGGTTGAAGGGCTTGCCAGTGCTGGATTCCGGCCCAACCCCCTGGTGCGACAGCGCCACGCGTCAGGTGAATTCGGCAGCTGCAGCCCCCGCATTTGCCCATTCCAAGATTGCTTTGCGGTGGTCAGACCCGGTTGTTTTGCGCCAGCAGAGGGCCAGGGGCTGGCGGGTGGTCTTGCGCAAGAGGTCCGGGCCGATCGGCCGTTCCCGTGGCGTCATGTGCCGGGCGAAGACCATCCGGTGTTGGGTCTTAGGTCGCTCGTCGCGAAGGTGTGCGGCGATGGCCCGCCCCGTGGCTTTCGGCAAGGGCATCACGTCTTCACGCCGGCCCTTGGTCCGGCGCAAGGTGATCGTGCCGGCTTCCCAGTCGATATCGTCCAGACCCAGGCGTGCGACCTCGCCGCTACGCAGGCCCAGATCGAGCATGCGGCGCACCATGGCGTCAGCACGCAGCATCGACGGGCCGCCCTGGCCGAGGGCGGCCTCGAGTTGTTCGACCTCTGCCGGTTCCTGCGGCTTGGGGCAACGATGCCTGCTGCCAGTTCGCTGGGTACGCCAGCGCGCCAACCAGCGCATGGGTACGGTCACCCAGCGTCGCACGCCAGCGGAAGTAGCCGCGCAGGGCCGAGACCACGGCGCCCAGGCTCGTTGGCGCCTTTTAGTTCTTGGCCTGATCGGCGAAGAAGCGACGCACGCGCTCGGCCGTGATGACATTGAACTGGATGGTGTCATCACCGAAGTGTTTGAGCAGCAAGGCCTCGACGAGGCGCAGAGCGCCCTCGCGTGTCTTCGGGGCAAGGCCTCGCACCAGCTCCATGTGGTCGTAGCGACGCAGTTCCTGCGCCAGCTCGGTCATGTCCAGCGGCCTAGGCGCGATGGCGTTGTCGGCGCGCAGGACGACAAGAAGGTGGCCCAGCCGAGAGGTACTGCCGGTACCCCGGGATGTGGCGGTCCAGCTGATTGCAGCTGCGGGAACGGCCCGAGGAATGGGAGCGAGAACAAGGCTTGGTGCACATGGCGGTCTCCAGGTTGTGGAGCCGCCAGTGCACCTGCGGGCAAGGACCATGTGTGGATGCTCACGACATCGAGGGCTTGCAGGGCGCGTCCTGCCTCAGCAACGCCCGCTCTGCGACAGGCAACTACGCATAGTTGAGGCCCATGCATAGAGGTCGTAAGGCGCCAGTCGGCGAGCTCTTCCATGGCGGCCGGGTCGTTGGGTCCCAGGCCCGTCCGCATCCAACTGCGGGACGTGCTGGCCAGGGCGCGCGACTGGCGCTGGATCCGTGTGCAGACGGTTTGGCGGCAGCCAAGTCCATCAATCCGCCGGGTGATGGGAGAAGTGGTCCTTGCTCATGAGAACATCGACGCGGTGCACCGTGGCCGCATCGGCCAGGATGGTGTTCATGCGCGCGAGGTCGCGGAAGATGTCGCCACCACCGCCCTCGACATGCGCCTGGCGCCCTGCCAGATCGGGGAAGGCCTCGAAGATGGCAAAACTCGTCTGTGAAAACCGCAAGGCAAACCACGGTCCCGTGGCGGGCTCATCTTCGACGCATGCCCGGATGTCTCCAAGCATTTGCGCCACCGCCTCTTCTTGTCCAGGGCGGGCCTCGATCCGAATGAAGAATGCCTTGCGGCCTTCAACGCCTTGTTCGCCCAGTACCTGCACGCCGCGGTGAGCGGCGAGCGGCTTCCCTGAACTGGAGGGGATCTCGTGAGGCAACTGGGGCATGTGCGGGTCTCCTGGGTCGATGCGCCCACTCTAGGGTCGAGGCGGCCTTGGCTCGTGCCCGAACGTCGACATTGCTTGCCTGATTGTCCAGGCCGGTTTTACTTGGACAGCCGTCATGGACAGAATGCGCCATGTCCGAGGAGCTGAAGCAGGCGATCCTGCGCTACACGGGAAAGCACAAGCAGGCTGAAGGGGTCACCGTCAGGCCTGTCCAAGGCCTGTCCTTGGTCCAGCGTGCGGCACCCAGCGAGTTGGAGCACACGGTGGTCAGTCCCTTGGTGTGCCTGGTATTGCAGGGCCGCAAGCGCGTCGCCATGGACAGTGGCGTGTCGTCCTATGCCGCCGGCGACACGATGATCGTCACGGGCAACCGGCCGACGGCGAGTCGGATCAGCCAGGCCAGCATCGCCAAGCCCTACCTGGCGCTGGCACTGGACCTGGATCCGGCCGTGATCACGGAACTGATCGTGAATGCGCCCGAGGCCTGTCCACCGCAAGTCGCGCCCGACACACGCGAGGACCTGCGCGACGCTCTGCGTCGGCTGGTGCTGCTGCTGGATCGCCCGGAATCATTCGCGGTGCTCAAGGATGGCTTGATCCGAGAGATTCACCATTGGCTGCTGCTGGGCCGCCAAGGCCCGGCCATCCGCTGCCTGGGCCTGCCCGACAGCCATGTGCGACGCATTGCGCGAGCTGTGGCCATCCTGCGTGCGGACCATGCCCAGCCCGTGCAGATTGAGCGGCTGGCGGCGGCGGCCGGCATGAGCCGTTCGGCGTTCCACCAACACTTTCGTGCCATCACATCGCTCTCTCCGCTGCAGTTCCAGAAGCACCTCAGGTTGATCGAGGCACGCCGCTTGATCTTGTCCAAGGGCAAGAACATGAGCCAGGTCGCTTTCGAGGTGGGGTACGAAAGCGCTTCGCAGTTCAGCCGCGAATACACCAGGATGTATGGGCAGCCGCCGATCAGGGACAAGCAGGCGGCGTCAGGCCTGTTGGCAGCGGTCGGCGCGGGCGGGTAGCCTGCTGCCGCTCGTGCATCCGTTTTGCCCAGGGCGGCCCGCAGCGCTCAAGCCCCGTCCGGCAACTCCGCGCTCTCGCGCAGTTCCTCCGGCGTGGCGATGCCGAAGCCGAAGAATTCCAGGTAGGCGGGGATCATTTCGAAGAGCATGTCGGTGCCGACCTGGATGGGGCAGCCACGGGCTTGGGCGGCGGCCAGCAGGGGAGTGATGCGCTGGCGCATGACGACTTCGCCGACGAAGGTGGTGGGCGCGATGCGGTCCACGTCGAAGGGCAGGGGGTCGCCTTCGCGGGAGCCCAGCGGCGTGGCGTTGACGATCAGGTCCATGCCGGCAGGGTCGTTGCGGCCGAGGCCGACTTTCAGTTGCGGGTAGTGCTGGGCGAGGCGGCCGGCCAGCGCATCGGAGGCGGCTGCGTTCGAGTCGAAGAGCTGCATCTCGGCCACGCCGGCCGCGGCGAGCGATGCAGCGATGGCGCAGCCCACGCCGCCGCTTCCGGAGACCAGCACGCGCTTGCCGCCCAGCGCAAAGCCCTTGCGCTGCAGGCCGCGCACGAAGCCGGCGCCGTCGAACTGGTCGCCCAGCAGGCTGCCGTCTTCCCGCAGCAGGATGGCGTTGCAGGCGCCGGCCACCGCGGCGGTGGGCGTGACCTCGTCCATCAGCGCCAGCGTGGCGACCTTGTGCGGCATGGTGACCAGCGCACCGCGCAGGTTGGTCAGGCGCCGCAGGCCGTTCAGGCCGGCGGCGTAGTCCTCGGGCTTGAAGCCCATGGGCACGACGACTGCGTCAATGCCACGGCGTTCGAACCAGGGGTTGTAGATCATCGGGGCCTTGAAGCCCGCGGTCGGGTAGCCCAGGTGGGCGACCAGGGTGGTCTTGCCAGTGATCATTGCAGTGGCCATGTTGGGAGCAGGCCCGCGCCGGGACGGCGGGGCACTGAATGGGCATGACGATAGGCAGGCGCGGCGCAGGCGACAAGCGATGCGCGCGATAATCGCGCGCTCCGGGCGCTGATCGTGCCTAACGCGGGTTTTCCCGTATCTTTCCTCTTCACTGCCATGGATGACACCCCGCCGTTCGAGATCGATCGCAAGGACGTGATCGATGGCCTGGGCAAGGGCTTGCGCGTCATCGAGGCCTTCGACGACGACCATGTGCGCATGACCGCCAGCGAGATGGGCGTGCGCGCAGGCATCACCCGCACGGCCGCGCGGCGCTACCTGCTGTCGCTGGTGCACTTCGGTTTCATGGCGACCGACGGCAAATACTTCTGGCTCACGCCACGCGTGCTGCGGCTGGGACAGAGCTACCTCAATGCCTCGCGCCTGCCGCGCCTGGTGCAGCCCTTCATCCAGCGCGTGTCCATGCAGTGCGGCGAGACGGTGAACGTCAGCGTGCTGGACGGGCACGAGGTGATCTACGTGGCGCGCAGCAATTCGCCGCGCCTGGTGTCGATTGGCCATCACGTGGGCGCAAGGGCGCCGGCGCATGTGGTCACGCCGGGCACGGCCATGCTGTCGACCTGGAGCGACGAGGCGCTGAAGGCCTGGGCCGCGGTGCACGAGTTCAGCAGCTACACCGGCCAGACGGTGACCGACCCGCAGCGCTTCCTGGAGAACTGCCGCACCGCACGTGCGCTGGGCTACTGGATCACCGAGCGCCAGCTGGACATGAACCTGGTGGGCATTGCGGTGCCGCTGCTCAACCGCAAGGGCGAGTGCAAGGCCGCGATGAGCTGCACCGTGCAGGCGGTCACCCACACCACCGAGGACCTGGCCGTGCGGCTGCTGCCCTTGCTGCGCGAGGCGGCGCTGGGGCTGGCGCCCTTGATCTGAAGCAGGGCCTGGCGCGTCTCTGCGCTCAGTGAAAACCCCTTTTTGGTCCGCAAAGCGCGCAGGGTGCGCGATCATCGCGCAAATCGCTGGTGTCTTCGGGGTGCCGGTGCTGGAATCCCGTCTCGTGGCAGGCGACAGCCTTGTGGGGTGCGATTCAGGCCTCTTGTCTCCCGCCATCACAACAGGAGACACCATGAGCAGGTCAAGCGCGAAGCCCTTCGCAGATTCCCACGCCGCCAGCCAGACCCGCAAAGCCACAGCCAGCGGCTGGATCGGCTCGGTGCTGGAGTACTACGACTTCTTCATCTACGCGACCGCCGCGGCGCTGATCTTTCCGCAGATCTTCTTCCCCGCAGGCAACCCGACGATTGCCATCGTCACCTCGCTGGCCACCTACGGCGTGGGCTACGTGGCGCGGCCGATCGGCGCGATGGTGCTGGGCCACTACGGCGACACGCACGGCCGCAAGAACGTGCTGGTGCTGTGCATGTTCCTGATGGGCTTCTCGACCATGGCCGTCGGCCTGCTGCCGACCTACGCACAGGCCGGCCTGTGGGCGCCGGTGCTGCTGGTGGTGATGCGGCTGATTCAGGGTTTTGCGGTGGCGGGCGAGATCTCCGGCTCCAGCTCGATGATCCTGGAACACGCGCCTTACGGCCAACGCGGCTACTACGCCAGCTTCACGCTGCAAGGCGTGCAGGCCGGCCAGATCCTGGCAGCCGCCGTCTTCCTGCCGCTGGCGCACTTCCTGCCCAGCGAGGACTTCAACACCTGGGGCTGGCGCATTCCGTTCCTGCTCAGCTTCGTCGTCATCATCGCGGGCTACTTCATTCGCAAGGAGGTCGACGAGACGCCCGCGTTTGCCGAGGTGGCGAAGAAGGGCGAGAAGCTGCGCGCGCCCATCACCCAGTCCTTTGCCAGCAACAAGGCCGACATGTTCCGCGTCGTCTGCATGGCGCTGATGAACGTGATCCCGGTCGTGGCGACGATCTTCGGCGGCGCCTACGCGGTGCAGAAGGCCTATGGCATCGGCTTCGACAAGGAGGTCTACCTGTGGATCCCCGTGGCCGGCAACATCCTGGCCGTGATCGTGATCCCCTTCATTGGCAAGCTCTCCGACCGCATCGGCCGCCGGCCGCCGATCATCGTCGGCGCGCTGCTGGCCGGCCTGCTGTCCTTCGCCTACCTGTATGCGATCAGCATTGCCAACGTGCCGCTCGCGGTGCTGATGTCGCTGCTGATGTGGGGCGTGGTCTACCAGGGCTACAACGCGGTCTTCCCCAGCTTCTTCCCCGAGCTGTTCCCCACCCGCACGCGGGTCACCGCCATGGCGCTTTCGCAGAACGTGGGCACGGCCATCACCGCGATGCTGCCGGCGCTGTTTGCCACCGTTGCGCCTCCCGGCACGCAGAACATTCCGCTGATCGTCGGCTCGCTCACGTTGGGCATCTGCGCGATTGCCGCAACCGCCTGCTGGTCGGCCCGCGAAACCTACCGCATCCAGATGCACGACCTGGGCCGGCCTGGCGCCACGCCTGCTGCCGGTGACGCGCTGCACACGCCGCACCAGTCGCACACCCTGGCCTCTTGACGCCTTACCCACTGCTGCCATGACGCTTACCCAGACCCTGCCTGCCGCGCTCCAGCGCGAACCGGTGATCGAATCCAACCCGCTGGGGCTGGACGGCATCGAGTTCATCGAATACACCACCCGGCGGCCGCAGGCCCTGGGCCAGGTGCTGGAGGACATGGGTTTCCAGCCGGTGGCTCGCCACCGCTCGCGCGAGGTGCTGCTCTACCGCCAGGGCAGCATGAACGTGGTGATCAATGCCCACACCGGCTCGGTGGCCGGCGGCCCCCACCTGGGCGAGCAGCCCGAGATCGCCGCCATCGCGCTGCGCGTGCGCGATGCATCCGAGGCCTACCGCCAGGTGTTGGCGCGTGGCGCCTGGGGCGTGCCGGCGCAGGTCGAGGTGATGGAGCTGAACATCCCGGCCATCCACGGCGTGGGCAGCAGCCGCATCTACTTCGTCGACCGCTACCGCGAGTTCTCGATCTACGACGTGGACTTCGTGCCGATTCCCGGCGTGAACCCGAAGCCACCGGCGCTGCAGGGCCTGCACTGGTTCGGCCTGGTGCAGTACATCGGCAACGACCGCATGAACGACTGGGTCGAGTTCTACCGCGAGCTGTTCAGCTTCACCGAGCTGCCCGACGAGCAGCGCTTCGGCATCCTGCCCAAGGGCCACATCCTGCAAAGCCCTTGCCGCTCGTTCTACCTGCAGTTGATCGAGCCCGAGGTGTTTGTCATCGAGTCCAGCGAGCGCTTCGCGCGGCTGGGCCTGGGCGCGCCGGATGTGCCGGCTGCCGTGCAGGCGCTCGCCGCCCGCGGTGTGGCCTTCCAGACGGACCTGCAAGGCGAGGCACCCGCCCGGCATCCCGAGCGTGGCGCGCTCACCCGCACCTGGCTGGGCAGTGTCAGCTTCGAGCTGGTCCATGACGAGGCTGGCCAATGAACGCCGACGGTAGGCCGTCAGCCGGCGCGCCCGCCGCGGGCAATTTCCGCGACTTCGGCATGGACACCATCACGCTGGCCGGCCCGCTGGAGGCCAGGCTGGCGGCCATGCGCGCGGCCGGCTTCGAGCAGGTGATGCTGTCGGCACGCGACCTGGTCGGCCATCCGCAAGGCGTGGACGCCGCGGTGCAGGCCGTGCGCGACAGCGGCCTGCGCGTGACCGGCTTCCAGGTGCTGCGCGATTTCGAAGGCCTGTCCGGCCACCTGCATGCCTACAAGGTGGACGTGGCCAAGTCCATGCTGGAGATGTGCCACGCGGTGGGCGCCAAGGTGCTGCTGGCCTGTTCGTCCACCTCCAGCCATGCCAGCGACAGCGTGGCCGACATGGCGCGCGACCTGCGCAAGCTGGCCATGCTGGCGGTGCCCATGGGCATTCGCGTGGCGTTCGAGGCGCTGTCCTGGGGCCGCAGTGTCAATGAATTCACGCAGGCCTGGGAGATCGTCGAGCGGGCCGATGCGCCCAACCTCGGCCTGGGGCTGGACGCCTTCCACCTGCTGGCCATGAAGACCCCGCTGGACGCACTGGACCTGGTCGACCCCGACAAGATCTTCCTCGTCCAGCTGGCGGACTTCATGTGGCAGGAAATCCGCTCGGTGGAAGAGCGCATCAGCACCGCGCGCCACTTCCGCGTCTTCCCCGGCGAAGGCGTGCACAACGAGGCGCTGGCCGACATGGTCACCCGGCTCAGCCAGATGGGCTACCGCGGCGACTACAGCTTCGAGGTCTTCAACGACGACTACCAGCAGATGCCGCTGCCCACCGTGGCCGCGCGCGCGCGGCGCTCGGCCGACTGGCTCACCGAAGGCGTGCTCAGACGCTCGGTGCCCTTGCCGGGCAGCATGCAGCTGAAGGCCTTGCGATAGACAATCGCCCTCGTCCATCAAGCCCCGCTCGCGGGGCTTTCCTTTTCCCGCCTGCTCGCGCCGATGCTGAACATCCTGCTGCTGACCGCCCCGATCTACCTGCTGATGGCCTTGGGCTATGCGATTGCCCGCGGCGGCCTGTTCGACGCGCCGGACTTCCGCACCATCGGCCGCTTCGTGGTCAACGTGGCGCTGCCCTGCATGCTGTTCCATGCGCTGGCGCGCCAGCCCATCGCGAAGATCTTCGACGTGCACTACCTCGGCGCCTATGCCGCCGGTTCGCTGCTGATGCTGCTGGGCACCACCGCCTGGGCCCGGCTGCGCCAGGGTCGCACCATGCCGCATTCGGCGCTGCTGGGCATGGGCGTGTCGTCTTCCAACAGCGCCTACGTGGGCTACCCCATCGCGGTGCAGTGGCTGGGCCCGGTGGCCGGCGTGGCGCTGGCGCTGACCATGCTGGTCGAGAACCTCATCATCATCCCGCTGGCCCTGGTGCTGGCCGCGCAGGGCGACGCCGAAGTGCCCTGGCGCGCCACGCTGCAGCGCGTCTTCGGCCAGCTGGTGCGCACGCCGCTGATCGTCGCGATGGCGCTGGGCGTGCTGTTCTCGCTGACCGGGCTCACGCTGCCGGACCTGCTGATGCGGCCGCTGCAGATGATGGCCGTGGTCGCGTCACCCGTCTCGCTGTTCGTGATCGGCGGCTCGCTGCACGGCGCGAAGCTGGAGGGCCAGCGCAGCGCCATGGGCGCGGTCATGCTGGGCAAGCTGGTCATGCACCCGATGGCCGTGGCGCTGGCCTTCTGGCTGCTGCCGGCGGTCTCGCCCGAGCTGCGCAACGCCGGCCTGATGCTGGCCGCCGCGCCCATGCTCAGCATCTACCCGATGATGGCGCTGCGCTACCACTGGGAAGGCTTTTGCGCCGCGGTGCTGCTCATCACCACACTGGCCAGCTTCATCACCGCCAGCGGCTGGCTGTGGGTGCTCAAGACCTGGGGGTGAAGAAGGCCGGTGTGCGAGTTCCCGGAGAATAGGCGGCTTCGCCCGAACGGCGCGCCGCCGTGCCTCATGCTCGCCATTGCCTTTCTCCCCACCGCCGCGCTTCAGCTGCCCGCTGCCTGCCGGCCGTCCGCCCCGTGAACGCTGGTCGCTGGCTGTTCTACTTTGCCGCGCCGCCGCGGCTCGCCGCGCTCGCCGCGCAGCTGGTGCGGCCGCTGCTGGTCGTCGCCGGGCTGCTGTTGCTGGCCGGGCTGTGGCTGGGCTTTGGCGTGGCGCCTGCGGATGCGGTGCAGGGCCAGGGTTACCGGCTGATCTACCTGCATGTGCCAGCGGCGTGGATGAGCATGTTCATCTACGCGCTGATGGCCGCCTGGAGCTTTGTCGGCCTGGTCTGGCGGGTGCGCACGGCGTTCTGGCTCTCGCATGCGCTGGCGCCGACCGGCGCTGTCTTCGCCGCCTTGAGCCTGGCCACCGGCTCGCTGTGGGGCCAGCCGATGTGGGGCACCTGGTGGGTGTGGGACGCGCGGCTGTCCACCTCGCTGCTGCTGCTCTTCCTCTACCTCGGCTACCTGGCCTTGCTGCAGGCGCATGACGAAGGCGAGCGGGCGGACCGTGGCTGCGCGGTGCTGGCGCTGCTGGGCGCGCTGAACCTGCCGGTGATCTACTTCTCGGTGCGCTGGTGGAACACCTTGCACCAGGGCGCAACGCTCACGCCCGGCCAGGCGCAGATGGCGCCGGTGATGCTCGCCGGCCTGCTGCTGATGACCGCCGCGGCCTGGGCCTATGCCGCGGCCACGGCGCTGCGCCGGGTGCAACTCGTGATCGCCGAACGCCAGCTGGCGCTGCGCTGGCAGGACGAGTTGCCGCAAGCGGAGGTGCTGCATGCCTGAGTGGCTGCACCCTGCCTGGTCCGACTGGGCCAGCTTCTTGCAGATGGGCCGGCACGGCGTGTTCGTCTGGTCCGGCTTGGCACTGGTCACCGCAGCCTTGGCCTGCGAATGGTTGGCGCTGGCCGCGCGCGCGAGGCGCTTGCGCGCGGCGCAGGCCGCCGCCGAGGGGGATGCACGATGAGCCCGCGGCAACGGCGTTTTGCCATCTGGGCCGCGGTGCTGATGCTGGCTGGCGCCGCTGTGGCGCTGGCACTGAATGCCTTCCAGCAAAACCTGGTCTTCTACCTGACGCCCAGCGAACTGTCCGCCAGGCCGCAGGCGGACAACAACGCGCTGCGCATCGGCGGCTATGTGCAGCCGGGCTCGCTGCAGCGCGAGGCAGACAGCCTGGCGGTGCGCTTCGTTCTGGCCGATGCCGACCACACGCTGGTGGTGCACTACCGCGGCGTGCTGCCTGACCTGTTCACCGAAGGCAAGGGCGCCATCGTGCAGGGCCGGCTGGCGGCTGACGGCAGCCTGCAGGCGCAGGAAGTGCTGGCCAAGCACGACGAGAACTACACCCCGCCGGGGCTGGCCCCGGCCAACCCGGCTTCCGCGCCATGATCCGTTGCGTTTTACTGCTGAGCCTGCAGCTGGGTGCGCTGCTGATGGCCGGCTGTGCCAACACGCCGCCGGCGCTGCGGTGCGCGGCGGGCGAGACGCGCGCCATCAGCGACACGCTGTATTTCGGCACCGCCAGGCCGGAAGGTGCCGTTTCGCCCGAGGACTGGGCCGAATTCCTGCGCAGCAGTGTCACGCCGCGTTTCCCGCAAGGGCTGAGCGTGTGGCCAGCCGCCGGCCAATGGCGTGGTGCTGACGGGGCGGTGGTGCGTGAGGCCTCGTTTGTGCTGAGCCTGCTGCACGAAGACGATGCCGCCAGCGACGCGGCCATCCGAGCCCTGGTGGCGGACTACAAGCGCCGGTTCTTGCAAGAGTCAGTCTTGAGGGTCAGGGCCGATGTCTGCATGTCCTTCTGAGCGCCGAGAGGCAGCCCGATGAGCAGCGGCCTGGGCCTGTTGGGCAACACCTTGCTGTGGCTGGCCGTGGCCGCCGGCCTGCTGCAGGCCGGCGCTGGCATCGGGCCGTGGCTGGCGCAACCCGCCGCCACAAGCCGGGCAGGGCGCCTGGTCCGCATCGGCCTGGTGGCACAAACCGTGAGCCTGCTGGCCGCGCTGGTGGTGCTGGCCTGGGCGCTGGCGGCGCAGGACCTGACCATCGCCTACGTCGTGCACCACAGCCATCGCGCGATGCCGCTGGTCTACCGGTTGGCAGCCGTGTGGGGCGGTCACGAAGGTTCGCTGCTGCTGTGGGCCGGGCTGCTGGCCGGCTGGAGCGCCGTAGCGGCCTGGGGCCTGCGCGCGGCTGAGCCGGTCTGGGCCAGCCGGGTGCTGGGTGTGCTGGGCGCCTTGAGCCTGGGGCTGCTGGCCTTGCTGCTGGGCGGCGCGAACCCGTTCGAGGCCTGGCAGGGCGCCGCCGCGCTGCGCGAAGGCATGGGCCTGAACCCGCTGCTGCAAGACCCGGCGATGGCGCTGCACCCGCCGCTGCTGTACCTGGGCTATGCCGGCACGGCGCTGCCGTTTGCGATGACGCTGGCCACGCTGGCCTGGGGCGCGCCGGCCGACTGGGTGCGGCGCTCGCGGCCGTTCACCGCGGCGGCGCTGGCCTGCCTGTCGGTGGGCATTGCGCTGGGTTCGTGGTGGTCTTACTACGAGCTGGGCTGGGGCGGCTGGTGGTTCTGGGACCCGGTGGAAAACGCCTCTCTGCTGCCCTGGCTGGCGCTGGCGGCGCTGCTGCACGTGCAGGCCGGGCGCGATCAGCGTGGGCGCTTTGCCCATGCCAGCGCGCTGCTGGCGATGGCGGCCTGGGCGCTGGCCTTGCTCGGCACCTTCCTCGTGCGCTCTGGCGTGCTCACCTCCGTGCACGCTTTTGCCAGCGACCCGCTGCGTGGCAGCGCCTTGCTGGGCCTGATGGCGCTGACGCTGCTCGTCTGCTTCGTGCTGTATGCGCGCCACCCGGAACGGCTGTTGCCAGCCAAGGCCGCGCCGCTGCCGGCGGCGGTGTCGCGCGAAAGCGTGCTGGCACTGAACAACCTGCTGCTGATCGTTGCCTGCGCCAGCGTCGCATTGGGCACGCTGTACCCGCTGGCGATGGAGGTGCTGGGCCTGGGCCGGCTGTCGGTGGGTGCGCCGTATTTCGAGCGGGTGCTGGGGCCGCTGCTGGGCCTGGCGCTGGCGCTGCTGGTGCCGGCGGCGTGGCTGCGCTGGGGCGCGTCGCCATGGCGGGAACTGCTCACGCGATTGCGGCCGGTTGCGTTGCTGATGGCGCTGGGCGCGGTCGCGGTGCCCGCGTTGTTGTGGGGGGTGTTCGACCGTTGGCAGTGGGGCAGCGCGCTGGCGTTGTGGCTGGCGCTGGGTGTTGCCGGCAGCACGCTGGCCTGGGCCTGGCAGCGCATGCGCAGCGTCGGCTGGCGCGGCTTTGGCGTGCCGCCAGGTGGCATGGTGCTGGCGCACCTGGGGGTGGCGCTGTTCACCGCTGGCGTGGCACTGTCCAACGGCTACGGCCAGGAGCGCGATGTGCGGCTGGCGCCCGGTGAATCCGCGCCGTTGGCCGGCTGCCCGCTGAGGTTCGAGGGCCTGCACGACGAGATCGGCTCGAACTACCTGGCCCGCGTCGGCCAGTTCCGCTGGGGCTGCGAAAGCAATGCGCCGCGCCTGCTGCGGGCCGAGAAGCGGGTCTACATCGGCGGCGGCCGGCCCACCACCGAGGCCGCGATTGCGCCCGGCCTGTGGCGCGACCTCTACGTGGCGATGGGCGAACCGCTGGGCCAGGGCCTGTCGGCCGCATGGAGCCTGCGGGTGCAGCACAAGCCCGGCGTGCGCTGGATCTGGGCCGGCGCGCTGCTGATGGCCGCGGGCGCGGCGCTGTCGGCTGCCGCCCGGCGCGGCCGCAAGGCCGGCGTGTTGGTGGGCGCAGGAGCGATGGCATGAAGCGCCGGCGCCCGGGACTGTGGTTGTCCGGCCTGCTGCTGGCGGGCTTGCTGGCGCTGCTGGCTGCGGCGCTGTGGCAAGGCCGGCCGCGCACGCTGCCTGCTGCCCGGCTGGGGGCCGCCTTCCCGGCCTTGCCGCGCCCGGTGCTGGGCAGGGCACCCGGCCTGTTGCAGACCGTGGTGGCCGACGGCCAGCCGCGGCTGGTCAACCTGTGGGCCTCGTGGTGCGGCCCTTGCCGCCAGGAGCAGCCACTGCTGATGGTGCTGGCCGCGCGGCTGCGTGCCAAAGGGCAGGGCGGCCGGCTGGTGGGCCTGAACTACCGCGACACGCCGCAGGACGCCACCGCCTTCCTGGCCGAACTCGGCAACCCGTTTGCACTGACGCTGGTGGACGCCGACGGCCGGCTGGCCATCGAGCTCGGCGCCTACGGCGCGCCAGAGACCTACCTGGTGGACGCCGAGGGCCACATCGCCTTCCGCCACGTGGGCGCGCTGACCCAGGAAGTCATCGACCGCGACCTGCTGCCCAAGCTGGAGGCGCCATGACCATGAAACAGCGCTTCGCCTGGCTGTTGACGCTGCCCGCCGCCGCGCTGGCCCAGCCCGCGTCCGCCCCCGAGCCGGACCCAGAGCGCCTGCAGGTGCTGTACCGCCAGCTGCGCTGCCTGGTCTGCCAGAACGGCTCGCTGGTCGACTCGCAGGCGCCGCTGGCGCTGGACCTCAAGCGCGAGATCGCGCTGCGCGTGGCAGCCGGCGACAGCGACCGCGGCATCATCGACTTCCTGGTCCAGCGCTACGGCGAATTCATCAGCTACCAGCCGCCGTTGGAACCCGCCACCTGGCTGCTGTGGCTGGGGCCGCTGCTGCTGTTGCTGGGCGGCGCGGCGTGGCTCTTCCGCCAGCGCCGCCATGGCCCCGTCGAACCCGAAGAACCGGTGGACCCACCATGACCTCAGACGCCTCGCCCGAACCCGCCACCATGCTGGCGGCCCTGATGCAGTCCCGCCAGCACACCGGCCCGAAACACCTGGTCGAACCCGGCCCGGGAGAGGTCGTGCTGCGCGCGCTGTTCAGCGCTGCAGCCACCGCGCCGGACCACGGCCGCCTCCTGCCCTGGCGCTTCATCGTGCTCGGGCCCGAAGGCCGCAAACGCTTGTCACATGCCTTTGCCGAAGCGCTGCACGAGCGCGACCCGGCGGCTACCGAAGACCAGCTCGCCGACGCCCGCGCCAAGGCTGCCCGCGGCCCGGTGCTGGTGCTGGCCATCGCCCGCCTTCAGTCCGGCCACGAGCAGGTGCCGCCCGAGGAGCAACTCGTTTCCCTGGGCGCCGCCATCCAGAACCTGCTGCTCGCCGCCGAGGCCCACGGCTTCGCCAGTGGCCTTTCCAGCGGCCGCGGCATGCGCAGCGATGCGATGCGCCGCGCCTTCGAACTGGCCGAGGGTGAGCAGGCGATCTGCTGCATCACGCTTGGCACCGCGCTGCGGCCCCGGCTTCCCAGGCCGCGCCCACCGATGGAGGCCTTTGTTTTCTTCGAGTCTTGAAAATAGCTGCCCCGGCTGGGCCTGATACGGCCGCGGCCACGTCGCGGCCGGGAGGCCGGCGCTGCCTCAGCCGAGGGATCGAAAAAAGCTGCCTTTTGCGGGTATTCCCCAGGGTTTTCGGGTTGTTACCGTTTTCACGAGCACTGCTCGATATGCTGCGGTGCAACAAAAACTTCAGGGAAACGCCATGAGTCGGACCAAGCGTCTTCTGGTAGAAAACGTCGCGTGGGCAAACGAGTTGGCCCAGGTCGATGCCGGTTTTTTCAGCACGCTGGCCCAGGGCCAGAGCCCCGGCGTGTTGTGGATCGGCTGCTCGGACAGTCGCGTGCCGGCCGAGGCCATCACCAATGCCGGCCCGGGTGAGCTTTTCGTGCACCGCAACATTGCCAACCTGGTGCCGACGGACGATGCCAACACGATGAGCGTGCTGGAATATGCCGTCGGCGTGCTGCGGGTGGCGCATGTGATCATTTGCGGCCATTCGGGCTGCGGTGGCGTGCGTGCCGCGCTCGCGGGGGTGCCGGACGGCATGCCGCATCTCACGCGGCGCATCGCCCCGCTCTGTATGCTGGCGCACCGTCATCTTGCCGAACTGGGCACGCTGCCTGAAGCGGCCCGGGCCGACCGCCTGGCCGAGCTGAGCGTGTTGGAGCAGGTGCGCCAGGTGCGCGCCACCGCGCTGGTGCGCCATGCCGAGCCTCGCCCTCGGGTGCATGGCTGGATGTTCGATCTGCACAGCGGCCGTCTGCGCGTGCTGGACGACGAAGACGCTGCCGATGGCGCCAATGGGCCTGCGGCACTGCAAGCCGCCTGAAGCGCCTGCCAGCCGCTTTTCCCCCGCCTTTCCTTTCTTTGCTGCCGCGCTTGCCTTGCGCGCCACCGCGGTGGCGTGAGGGCATTGCATTGCCTCTTCATTTTCATGTGACCGTGAGGTTCTCCCATGCCTTCCTCCCGCCCGACTTTCCAGGACCTCCGGCATGACGTGCCGGCTGGCATCGTGGTGTTCCTGGTGGCTCTGCCCTTGTGTCTGGGCATTGCCAACGCCTCCGGCGTGGACCCGCTTGCCGGCCTGCTGTCGGGCATCATTGGTGGCCTCGTGGTGGCTTTGCTGAGCGGCTCTCCGCTCAGCGTGAGCGGGCCGGCCGCGGGCCTGGTGGTGATCGTCGTCGAAGGCATCGCCAGCGTAGGCGGCTACGGTGCCTTTCTCACGGCGGTGATGCTGGCCGGCGTGCTGCAATTCGGCTTCGGCCTGTTGAAGGCGGGGCGTTTCGCGGCTTACGTGCCTTCGTCCGTGGTGAGCGGCATGCTGGCGGCCATCGGCTTGTTGCTGATCATCAAACAGGTGCCTCAAGCAGCGGGTCTCTCCGAGGTACCGGCAGCCGGTCTGCTGCAGACATCGCTGGGCCATGTGTCGCTTTCCGCTTGTGGCATCGCACTGGGCTCCGCCGTGCTGTTGGCGCTGTGGGACCGCCCGGCGCTGCGCCGCTTCGCATTGGTGCGGGCCGTGCCCGCGCCGCTGGCGGTGGTGGCGCTGGGCATCGTCGTCACGCTGGGCCTGGACCTGTTCTGGCCGCAACTGGCGCCGCCGGTGCAGCACCGGGTCAACCTCCCGGCGCTGGATTCCTGGGGCGCCGTGCAGCAGGTGCTGGCCTGGCCAGACCTGGGGGCGCTGGGCCAGGCGTCGGTGTGGGGTCTCGCGCTCACGCTGGCCATCGTGGCCAGCCTGGAAACCCTGCTGAGCCTGGAGGCGGTCGAACGGCTGGACCCGGAGCGCCGCCGCGCCGCGCCGGACCGCGAGCTCAAGGCCCAAGGCGTGGGCAACCTGTCCGCCGGCCTGCTCGGCGCGCTGCCGATCACTGCGGTGATCGTGCGCAGCTCGGCCAATGTGCACGCCGGCGCGCGCAGCCGGCAGTCGGCCGTGGTGCACGGCGTGCTGCTGCTGGCCAGCGTGTTCCTGCTCACCGAGCTGATCAACCTGATCCCGCTGGCCTGCCTGGCGACCATCCTGATCTTCACCGGCCTGAAGCTGGCGAAGCCTTCGCTGCTGGTCACCGCTGCGCGCCAGGGGCCGGACCGCCTTCTGCCTTTTGTCGCCACCATTGCCGGCGTGCTGGCCACCGACCTGTTGATCGGCATCGGCATCGGGGTGGCCTTCAGCGTGGCGATGAGCGTGCGCGTCAGCCTGCTGCGGCCGTTCACCGTCGCACGGCATGACGACCGTGTGCTGCTGACCTTTCGCAAGGACGTGACCTTCCTGGCCAAGGTGGCGCTCAAGCAAAGCCTGGCCCAGATTCCCGATGGCAGCGTGCTGCTGGTGGATGCCAGCCGGGCCGATTTCGTGGACCCTGACGTGCGGGACCTGCTGGACGAATTCAGCGCCGACGCTGCCAGGCGCGGCATCCGGGTCGAATGGCATCGCCCGCCGCATGCGGTGACACGGCACACCGGCCTGTCCTTCAAATGGGCACGCGAGGCCGGCATGGCACGCTGAAGCCAGGAGGACATCGGGGAGCCGGGACGGACCGGCTTTTGCGTCGAGACCGGCCCATCATCAAGCCGATCCTCGCCATTGACGGTTGCTGCGCGCGGCCGGCCTTTCTTGACTTCGTAACCTGGCGCTGACGCTCGGTGAGCGGATGTGGCGCCACGGATTCAACTCGCATGCCCCGAGTCGCCGCGATGGGGCATCCGTCACTAGAATTGCGCCATTCACCGCTGCGGGCTTAGCGCCCGGAGCGGGTTTGGCCGTGCGTCTTCGCCGGCTGAAACGAGCTGGCGGCCTCGCAGGGGCTGGCCAAACCAGGTTCCCGCAGCGCGCCTGGCCCGGTGTCCCGAGCTGCATCAACGGCTGTCTGGCGCATGAAGCTGCAAGCGACAACCGATGTGATCCATTGCTACCAGGGCTGGGAGCTGAGGGTCGACGAGCACCAGCTGCTTGTGCAGGGCAAGCCGGTCAAGATCGGCCGGCCCGCCTTCATGCTGCTGCTTGCCTTGATCGAGGGGCGGGGAAGCGTGGTGCGCAAGGACGAGCTGATTGCCGCGGCCTGGCCGGGGCGAAGGAACGCCCGGTGGCCACCACCGTGCCGACGGCCTCGGCCGCTGTCCCCGCGGCCACGTCCCTTCTGAGACGCGACACCGATCTTGTGCAGGTGATCGGGCTCATGAAGCAGGTGCCGCTGGTCAGCAGCGTCGGCACCGGCGAGGTGGGCCAGACTTCGCTGGCGCGCATCGGTTTTCAGCGCCCGGCGCTGTCGAGCTGCGGCCAGTTCGCTGGCCGCCACACGTTTGCGGGACATGCTCGCCTGCCGGCTGGGTTGCGCTCTCTCACAGAGGCCCATCCGGGAAAATACGTCGGTGAACGCGGGTGTGCTTGCTGAAGTGGCTCCTACACTCAAACAGGCAGTGCGCGTGAACCGTCCGCTGCCGACGCCCTTCGCGGTTGCTGTTGTTGCGGCGGCTGCGTGGCCAGGGAGCTACGCCAGATGCGGTGTGCGACGTACACGCCGCGAGCAGCAGTGGAATGGACATGGATGTTGCGCCCACTCCAGCCACGGTGGATTCGCTCGGGCTGGACCGACGCCTGGCGCGGTGGCTCGTGCTCGCCAACCTGGTGATGTTGGCGTTCCTTGCCGGCCTCGCCACGCTGGCCCTGCAAGGCAGCTACCGCACGCACGCACAGCGCGCCCAGGCCACCAGCGAGAACCTTGCCACCACGCTGCAGCAGACGATTGCGTCGGAGCTGGCCCAGGTGGACCTGGCGCTGCTGAACGTGAGGGCCTCGCTGCGCCGCAGTGGCCAGACCAGCGAGTCGACCGACCCGGTCGTCGAGGCCGTGTTGGCCGATCAGATGCGCGTGCTGCCGGTGCTGGACAGCCTGCGCATTGCCGACGCATCCGGTCTGGTGCGCCATGGCCCGGGTGTGGTGGGCGCGCCGGTGAACATGAGCAACCGCCTGGTGTTCCAGCGTGCGCGTGACGAGGCCAGTGACAGCCTGCAGGTGTCAGAGCCGCTGCAGGCGCGCATCAGCCGCAAGTGGGTGATCGCGGTGGTGCGGCGGCTGGAGCGGCCGGATGGCAGCTTCGACGGGGTCGTCTATGCCACGCTTGCGGTCGATCATTTCCAGCAGATCCTTGGCGCGATGGACCTGGGGCCGCAGGATGCCGTGACACTGCGCAGTACGTCGCTGCAGCTGATCGCACGCCACAGTCCGTTGGCTACGGCGCAGCCGGTGCCGGTGGGCAACGCCGTGGTGTCGGCCGAGCTGGCCGTGGCGGTGCGGGCGAACCCAACCAGCGGCAGCTTCATGTCCGTCACCCCGATGGACAAGGTCCAGCGCCTGACTGCCTACCGACAGGTCAAACCGTATCCGCTGATGGTCCTGGTGGGCCTGGGCACCGAGGACTTCTTTTCGCCCTGGCACGAGCAACGCGCCCAGTTGCTGGGGCTGTTGCTCGCGTTGACGCTGGCGATGGCCGGGGGATCGGTGATCGCGCTGCGCAGCGCGCGGCGGCAGACGGCGGCCAGTCGTGCGCTGCTGGCCGAAGCCCGCCGCAGCGAGACCTTGCTGCGGGTGGCCTGCGACGGCATTCACGTGCTGGACCGCAGCGGCGCCCTTGTGCGCTGCAGCGACTCGTTTGCCACGATGCTGGACCAGGCCCCCAGGGCCATGCCGGGCCGCAACGTGCGCAGCTGGGAAGCGGTGATGACGGACACAGAGCTGGCCGAGCGCCTGCGCGGCATCCAGGTTGGCGAGACACAGCGCTTCGAAACCCGGCACCGTCGTCGTGACGGCAGCCTGATCGAGGTCGAGGTCCAGAGCCGGGCCGCCGAGATCGACGGCCGCGAGCTGATCTATTGCGCCGCACGCGACATCACCGAGCGCAAGCAGATGCAAGCGGAGCTGGCCGAGTCGGCCCAGCGCATCCGCGACCTCTACGACCAGGCCCCTTGCGGCTACCACTCGCTCGACGCCAACGGCGTGTTCGTGCACGTCAATGCCACCAGCGCCGCATGGCTGGGACTTCCTGCCAGCGAATTGATCGGCCAGCGCCGCATCACAGACTTCTTCACCGACGAAGGCTGCGACGCCTTCGCCCTGAACTTCCCGCTGTTGCAGGCCACTGGCCGGGTCCAGGACCTCGAATTCGACCTGGTGTCGGCAAGCGGCGCGCGGCGCAGGGTGCAGATCAGTGCGACCGCGATCTACGACGATCAGGGGCGCTTCTTGATGAGCCGCTCCGTGGTGCACGACATCACGCCGCTGCAGGAGGCCCAGGCCCTGCGGCTGGCCGCCGTGCAGCTGCAGGCCGAGAACCGCAACCTGCAGGAAAGCAGCCGGGTCCAGCAGGCGTTCCTGAACAATCTCTCGCACGAGCTGCGCACGCCACTCAATGCCGTGCTGGGCCTGTCCAGGCTGCTGCGCTCCGGCACCGTAGCACCCGGCTCGCCCAAGCACGAGGAATTCCTGGACCTCATTGGCCGCAGCGGGCAACAACTGCTGAGCCTGATCGACACCATCCTGCAGTACTCGCGAGCCGAAGCTGGCAAGCTCCCGCTGCTGCCCGAGCGCACCGAACTGACCGGCCTGGTGGCCGAGTTGCAAGCCGTCTTCGAGGAGCAGCTGCAAGCCAGGCAACAGGTGCTGCAGGTGAGCGTTGCGCCGGCGGTGCAAAGCGTCATGCTGGACCCGCTGCGCCTGAAGCAGGTGCTGGCCACCTACCTGGCCAACGCCATCAAGTTTTCGCCTGACCAGGGCGTGCTGCAGCTGCGCGCGCAGCGCGACGGTGACCGGGGCTTGCGCATCGAGGTGGAGGACCACGGCATCGGCATCGCCGGGTCCGACCTGTCCCGCATCTTCATGCCCTTTCGCCAGCTCAGCGAAGGCACCGCCAAGCGCTACGCCGGCGTCGGCATCGGCCTGGCGCTCGCCCGCCGCATCATCGAGTCACAAGGCGGCAGCGTGGGCGTGCGCAGCCGCGAAGGCCAGGGCAGCGTGTTCCACCTGGTGCTGCCGGACGTGGTGTGAGCGGGGCTGGTGGGTCGAAGGTCTGCCAGCCCTGCATCAGGCGCCGCGCTTAGGGCGCCACGACCGTTACCGTGGGCACCAGGTCGAAACCCTGGATTTCGAAGGGCTTGTCGGGGTGGACAGCCACAGCGAAGGGAAGTACTGGGCGCCGGACTGGAGCTTGGTGATTTGCGGCAGTGGCTTGGCGATGCTGCGGGTCTCGCCAGGCTGCAGCGTGATCAGCGTTTGCGCCTGGCCGCCGTCGCCTGGCACGCTGAAGGCGGTGGTATTGGCGGGCGAGCCGGTGGGCTGCACCAGGGCCGAGGTCCAGAAGGCCAGGGTCTTGGCGGTGGTGCCGGTGTTGGTCAGGTCGTAGCTGTAGTTGCACTTGCTGCCGGCGGGCAGGGCGTCGCCGTCGGCGCAGCCCTTCACATTGGCCACGACGATGTGCTTGGGCGGGATGGTGAAGTGGGTGACCGGTGCGGTCGTGCCGTCGTAGTCGAAGGTGGCCGAGTAGCCGATGTCGAAGCCGGTGGAGCCGGTGGCCCAGAACTGGTAGCGGCCGGCGGCGAGCTTGCGGGTGTCGATGCTGAAGCTGCCGTCCTGGCCGGCCTGCGCGCCATCGATGTAGCCGGTGCACAGCGCATAGCCGGGCTGGGCGCAGGCGTACAGGTTGACGTAGGGCGGGAAGGGCTGGGTCACCGGGGCGCCGGTGTCGGCGTTCAGCAGGGTGCCGGTGAAGCTGACCGTGGTGGCGCCGGCAACGGACTTGCGGGCGCCCGGTGTGGCTTGGCGGGCCGCCTTTTCGCGCCGCAGATTGCCTTCACGGATCAGCTTGGTCTGCGTGAGGCTCAGGCTGCTGGTGCCGCGGGCGGTGACGGTGAAGCCGAAGCCGGTCTGGCCCATGGTGGCCAGCGGCTTGCCTGTCTTGCCGACGTAGACCGTGGCCTGGCCGGTCACGCCGGTGAGCGCGCTGGCAATCGGCAGCACCTGGCTGACAACGGCCGAAGCGCCGGCGGCAATCTGCACATGCGCCGGCGTGTAGGCCGCGGCACCGGTCATGAAGTTGGAGGTGCCGTAAGGCGCGCCGCTGGGGCTGGCGTCCACCACGGTCCAGACGTCGGCGTCGATGGCTGACGCGGTGGTGTTGGTGACCGTGACGCTGAAGCTGCAGTCGCCGCCTTGCGTGCTGCGCTTGCAGGCGGTGGGCGAGGACAGCGTGACCGGCAGCGGCTTGACCTTCAGCGCGATCTTGGCGACGGTCTCCGGGCCTTCGTAGGCGAAGGGTGCGGAGTAGGTGCTGCCGTAACCGTTGGGCACGGTGCGCAGCTGGTAGTAGCCAGGGTCCATGCCGCCCAGCGACAGCGCAAAGCTGCCGTCGGACGAGACGGGCAGGGTGACCACTTCGTCGCGGCAGGTGTCGTAGCCGGGGCCGTCGCAGTGCAGCAGCGAGACGGGGCCGAGGTTGGGCGGCAGCGGCTGGCCGGTGCCGGCTTCGGTGACGGTGCCGGTCAGGTAGGGTGCGGCCGGCTTGATGACCTTGAGGGTGTAGCTGCCCAGTTCGTAAGGGCTGCCTTCGAAGAAGAAGTCCGGAAAACCGGCGGCGGCGAAGATCACCACGCCATCGGCCGGCACCTTGAACAGCCCGCGCGAGTCCATGTCCGGGCCGGCGTAGTCGTTCATCGCGATCTGCTGGCAGCTGCTGTCGAACACGCCAATGATGCTGTCCAGCAAGCTGCCGCCGCCGCCGAGATTGGCCGACAGGTTGGCCTGCAGCAGCTTGCCGGGCGTGGCGGTGACGCGGTAGAAGTCCACGTCACCGGTGACGATCTCACCGGTGACGGAGGTGCCAGGTGCGGCGCCGATGTCCTGCGCGATGGCGCAGCTGTTGTTGGGCTCGACTTCGGCGACCTTGGCCTGGACCCAGGGGCTGAGGGCGGCCAGCGCCAGGGCGAGGACGGTCTTGCGGGGAACTGCTTGGCTCATGATGAAGAGACTCCGGTGGTGCGCATCACCGAGCGATCTGCCGGTGTGTGTGCAGCCAGTTTCGCAACCGGTGTTCCTCATGGAAGGGGCTGGCCAGCCGATCCAGCAAAAACCAAGGGATTCCAGAAAAAAACCAGCCTGCTGCCGGCATGGTGGTCATGGAACCGGCAGCCGTTGCCTTTTCGTGCCCTGCGGAAGGCGCAGCTCAGGGGGCTTCCGGCACGCGCACCAGGTCGGCCTGCGCCGATCCTTTGCGCGTGACCAGCGCCTGGCCGCGGCCATCGACCGACAGTGAGCGGTAGGCGCCCACCGCGCCGGCCGGCAGCTCCAGCATTGTCTGGTCGTGGCCGCCGGCATCCCGGCGCAGCACCCGGTCGGCGCTGGCGCTGCGTGAGATGCGCCAGATCGCGCCATCGCGCCACCGCCAGTTGCCCCAGTCCTTGGGTGCCAGGTCTTCCAGCACCAGTTCGATGGGACCCCCGGTGCTGCCGTCGTCGTTCAGCGGCCGGCGCCACAGGCCGCGCAGGCCTTCACGGCTGAAGTACAGCCAGCGCCGGCCGTCGGTGCGCACTTCCTGTCCGAAGCGGGCCTGGTCGCCGGAGAGTTGGGTCAGCCCTTGCGTGGGCAGATCGAAGCGCCACAGCGCGGCGCTGCCGTTGTGATCGTCCGAGACCAGCATCAGCGAGCGGCTGTCCTCGCTCCAGCTGGCGTTGGACAGCATTGCAGGCAGCTCGATCACCTGGGGTTTGGCATCGGCCGGACCGTCCAGCCGGCCCACCACCAGGCGGTTGCCGGGGCGGCCGGCGAGCGGGGTCATGGCGGTGGCGTAGAACTTGCCGTCCGGGCTGCAGCCCGCTGGCTCCGGCGTGCCGTCTTCCGGCAGCGGCAGCTCGTGGGGCTCGGCCTGGGCGCCGTCGCGGTACCAGAGGCCGATGCGGCGCGAGCGGAACGAGATGAACAGCACGTGTTCGGTGTCGGCGCAGGCGTCGCCGTAGAGGTCGCGGCTGGTGGAGCGGATGGCCTCGCGAAGCTGCAGCTGCGCCTGCCCATCGGCCGCGGCGTAGCGCTCGATGTGGTCGTCGAACAGCTGCACGCTGGCGGCCATGTCGCCTGCGGCGCCCTCCGCATTTGTTCCCGTGGGCATGGCGGTCAGGCTGGTCACGTTTTCCACCCGCGAGAAGCGCTGCGGCGCGCCGCCGTCGCGGTCCACCTGCCAGAGCGCAAAGTCCCCTGCCAAGCCGGCGGAGAACACCACCGCGGTGTCATCCTGCCGCCAGGCCATGGCCCAGATCGGCTTGTCTGCCTCGATCAGCTGCAGCGCTTCGCCGCTCTGCACGTCCAGCCGCAGCAGGCCGGCCACCGTGTCCTTCAGCAGCATCACCGCCAGGTGTTTGCCGTCATGGGACCAGTCCATCTGCCCATAGCCCAGGCCGGCGGGCGCCTCGGCCAGCGTGCGTTCCTGGCCGTCCGCCAGGCGGCGAAGCTGCAGCCGTTGGCCGCTGGCGCTCTTCAGGCTGCGGCGGGTGAAGGCCAGCCAGGCGCCGTCTGGCGAGGCGGCCAGCGCGGCCGCGCCGTTGACGTGCACGCAGTCGGCCAGTTCGCGCGGCTGGCCGTCCTGCAGCGACAGCGTCATCAGCTTGCAGCGCTCGCCATGCTCGGCCTGCAGGTAGGCCAGCCGGTCGGCGCCCAGCCACACGGGCCGCTCGATCAGGTTTTGCGGGTCGCTGAACTCGCGCGGCGCCGCATTCGGCTGCTGCAGGTCCACCACGCGCAAGCGCGGATTGCCGCCGGTGCGGCGCCAGACGTAGGCGAGGAAGCGCCCGTCGGCTGAATAAGCAGGCCACTGCTCCACGCCTTCCAGCGTGGTCATGGGGCGCGGCGTGGGTGCCTGCTGGGCGCCGGCGCCGGGCCGGCGAGTCCACAGCAGCACGGCGGCGAGCGCGAGCAGGGCCAGCAGCAGGGCGAGGCCGGCGAGCTGCCGCGGCGACAGGCGGCTGGTGGCCGCGGCGGGCATGGTCGCCGCGGGCTCGGCCGCCACCGGCATCGCGGGCGGGGCTGCGCCGAGGGCCGCTGGCCGTCGCTGCGCCGGCCAGAGCAGGCGGTAGCCGGACTTGGAGATGGTCTCGATGGGCGCGTCGTCCGGCTCCGTCGCGCGCAGGCTGCGGCGCAGCTGCGAGACGGTGTGGGTCAGCGCGGTGGCGCCGGTGTAGGCGTTGCCGTCCCAGACTTCGGCGATCAGCTGTTCGCGGCTGAGAACTTGGCCGGCATGTTCGGCCAGCAGTTGCAGCACCCGGGCCGCCTTGCCGGAAATGCGCTCGCTGGCGCCGTCGGCACACAGCGTGCGCGCGGCAGGATCGAACACGAACCGCCCGATCTGCCATTGCCGCAGCTGGGCTTGGGGGGCCGGGTCGGCAACCGTGTCCATGTCCTCCAGCAAAACTAAGTGTCCATGCCAATCGAGTGAGGGAAAGCCTAGCGTACCGCACGGGACTTGGGCCAACGGCAGCAGGCTTGGCGCGGGCCCGCCGTTGGTGGAAGAAGTCCGCTCAACGGCGCTGTCCAGAGGCTGGCGTTGCCATTCCGTTGCCTCCGGGGCGCTTCCGATGCCCCGTCAGCTGAAAACCAAGAAAAAACATAGCCCCGGTCGGGTGCCATGCAAGCGGTGGGCCAACACACTGGCCACTTCTCCCAGCTCTTGCAGCCTCGCCACCATGTTGTATTTCCCGTTCCCTCGCCGCCTCCGCCTGGCCGGGCTGGCCGCCAGCCTGTTGATGGCCACCGCCTCGTTCGCCGCCCACGCGGCCTCGACTGAAACCGAGCCCAACAACGACTGCGCCAGCGCGCAGCTGCTGGGCAAGCTGTCCAACGGTGCAGACCTGACCGGCCAGATCACCGAAGGCGACGTCGACTACTTCCAGTTCACCGGCAACCCGGGCAAGTGGATGGAAGTCGAGGTCGTGCGCGACAGCAGCACGCCTGGCAACGACATGATGGCCGGCATCGTCGACAACACCTGCCTGGTCTCCGCGGCCAACAACGTGACCGTGATGGGCATGGTGCCGGCCGACGGCAAGCTCGTCTTCGCCGCCGCAGGTTATGGCGACTGGTCCTTCCACGGCTTGCCGGCCGAGTTCGGCAGCTATCACATGATCGCCGGCGCACCGCGGCATGCCTACCTGGTGGGCACCGTGCTGGACGGCAGCACCGGCGCAGCGCCGGCCTATTTCTCGGCCCTGGTCACGCTGCTGGCCTGCACCAGCAGCGACCCGGCCAGTTGCACCCAGGCCGTCAACTCCGCCTACGCTTCTGACCGGGACGGCAGCTACTACCTGCCGCTGGGCGACCTGCCCACCGGCCCGTACATGGTCAAGATGTCGGCCAACGGCTTTCACGACCCGAAGTACACCAAGGTCATGACGCTGGGCCCGGACGCCGGCCTGGTCACGCTGAACTTCAAGCTGAAACCCCCATCCTTGCCCGTGGGCTTCAGCGACTTCAGCGCCTGTACCTACATCAAGGCCGGCAGCGAGTGCGAGTTCAGCTACCAGGTCAAGAACACCACCAGCGCACCAGTCGCCATGGACGTGTGGGCCCACACCGTCGTGTCGCAGACGATTGGCGCGATCGAGGCGGTCGAGCTGGACGCCGGCAAGGGCGGCCGCCAGGCCAAGCGCATCGAGCTGCAGCCCGGCGAGAAGCTGAAGGTCAAGCAGGCACTGGGCGTGGCGGGCATGCCCTCTGGCATTGCCGGCACGACCATGCTGTATGCCGCGCTGGCCGACCATCCGACCGAGCTGGTCGGCATGTTCCCCGGCTTCGACTGGCGCATCACCGAAACCGGCACCGCTTCGCCGCTGTGGCCGCAACCGCACGCTTCGCTGAAGCGGGCCCGGCGCATCACGCTGGCCAAGGCCACAGCGGCCGATTCCGGCGCCATCAGCGGCAGCATCGTCGACGCCAACGGCCAGCCGGTCTCGGCCCACCTGACGCTGCGCTGGTGCTGGGACAACGCCGACACCGTGTGCGCCCAGTCCACGCTGAGCACCAAGTCGCTGGCCAACGGCCGCTACAGCTTCAAGGACGCACCCACCTGGCCGGCTGGCCGCTACCAGGTGTGGGTGGACGACTCGGCCTACGACCAGGCCTACAGCCAGGCCTTCGCCTATGACGCGGTCAACTCGGTCAAGCTCGCCCCGGTGCAGACGCAGCCGCGCAGCATCACCATCCAGGACGTGACCACCTGCTACGGCATGCCGGCCGAGATCCTGGTGCAGTACCCCGTGCGCCTGGGCGACGCCTGCACCATCGGCTACAGCCTGACCAACCACGCCACGGCACCGATGACCGTGGACGCGTGGATCCGCGTGCTGAGCGACCGCACCGGCAGCGTGGCCAACAGCGACTCGCGCTTCCTGCAGATCACCGCCTTCAGCGCTGGCAAGAAGGCCGGTTTCGTGCCGCAACGCGTCACGCTGCAGCCCGGTGAAACGCGGGTCATGTCGCAGCCTGTGAACCTGGCCGACGAGCCGCTTTACGCAGGCGGCGGCCTGGCGATCTGGGTCTCCCCGGCCGACCAGCCGCTCAAGCCTGCCGCCACCTGGAACCAGCAGATCTTCGCGATCGTGCCCTGAGGCAGCCGAGGCCTCGCCAATGAAAACGGGGGCCTCGCGCCCCCGTTTTTCATTGCGGCGCTTTTCGACCTGGCCTCCTTCCCATGCGCCGCCCAGCACCACAATCCACCGGATTTGCCTGCAGCGCGCGCTGCCCGCTGTGCTGCTGCGGGTCGGCGATGTGCTCGGGCTCGTCAAGGATGCCCCGGCTCGCCTCGCAGCCAACCCCCAGCGATTCATTGCGGGACGGTCCACACCTCGCCGAACTGATCGCGTCAAGTCTCATCCTCGTTTTGCCTACAAGGGCTGACTTGGCTTAAGTTCGATGGATGTGGCTTGACCTGGGTGCTACGGTCTTTCGGCCACGCGCGGAGGGCTTGACCGGCACGCTTTGCCCGTGCTCGCTCCACCAGGCCGTCAGTGCCTGCATCGTCGGGCCAAGCCCGCGAGCCTTTTGTGTCATTTCATATTCGACACGCGGAGGCACTTCGGCAAACACCGTGCGCGACACCAATCCGTCTGCCTCCATTTCGCGAAGTTGAGCCGTCAGCATGTGTTGGGTGATGCCTGGAATGGCCTTTCGCAACTCGCCAAAGCGGTACATGCGCTGATTCAACAGCCACATGATTTCCAGCTTCCATTTGCCGGAAAGCAGGGCGAATGCGCGGCGCATCTCTTCGTGCATGTTGACTTCGCCATCGCCATTAGTCAGGTTTTCCATACTAAGAGGCATTTATTCATCCTACTTGTCAATAATTATCTTAGTCGACATTCTTGCTGCATGTTGAACTTGAATGCTGATTGGCAAGACACCGTGGCCACCCCCTACATCTACTGGATCAGCACCGCGCTGCTGTCGCTGCTGTATTTCGTTTCCGCCTCCCTGTACATCGCCAAGGGCGACTTTGTGCGAAAGGCGCAGGAGGACCTTGGCTACTCGGCCGCTCACCTCATGCCTTTCATGATCGCGGTCAAGGTCTTGGGGCCTGCTGCGATTCTTTGGCGTTTCAACGTGGCGCTCAGTGATCTGGCCTACGCCGGCATCTTCTACCACCTGGTCCTGTCCGGGCTGGCGCATCTCGGTGTTCGCAAGCCCAAAGGCGCAATCCCGGCTGCCGCCGGACTGCTGCTGCTGGTCAGCTCCTTTGCGACGCAGAACGCCGCTCGCGAACTTCCCTCACCCTACGCGCCTGCAGCGGTGATCCAGGCATCGCCCAACTGAAGCGGGCAGTCCTGTCGCTACGAAAACATCCGTGCCTTCGTCGCCGACATCAAGGCTGACGGCGGCACGGCGCTCGGCATGCGCTGCGACGTCACCGATGGCGGGATGGTCGTCGACGCCGCACGCTGAATTGCGACCGCAAGCCAACAACCCAATCACCGGAGAAGCATCATGACGTCATACCAGGTCAGATCCTCGGATCAACCGTTCGCGGCCAAGAAGTACCTCGGCATTCACGGGCACAAGATGGCCTATATCGACGAGGGCGAAGGCCCGCCCATCATCTTTCAGCACGGCAACCCGACATCGTCCTACCTTTGGCGCAACGTCATGCCTCACTTGAAGGGGCTGGGGCGCTTGATTGCCGCCGACTTCATGGGCATGGGCGATTCCGACAAGCTCGACCCGGCGCTGGGTGCGTCACGCTACAGCTTCAGCGAGCAGCACAAGTATCTGCATGGGCTGTGGGACGCGCTGGATCTTGGCGATGAGGTGATCCTCGTCCTGCACGACACCGGGTCCATGTTTGGTTTCGACTGGGCGAACCAGCATCGTGAGCGTGTCCAGGGCATCGTCTACATGGAATCCATCGTGTCCCCGTTGCTGGTCTCCGATTTCCCCGAGCATGTACAGGCGCAACTCAAGCACATGACGCCAGAAGGGCTGGAGGCCAGTTTGCAAGGCCTGGATTTCCTTGAAGGCTTTCTGCTGGGCGCCCGCGACTTCACCGCAGCAGAGAGGGCTCACTATCGGGCTCCCTTTCTCCACCCCGGAGAGGATCGACGGCCCATGATCTCGTTCGACCTGCCGCTCGAAGGGTAGCCTGCGCACACCGTGAAGATCGCGGAGGACTATGCGCGTTGGCTCGGCCAGAGCGAGGTTCCCAAGCTACTGATCCGGTCCGACCCCGGCTATCTCCTGACGAACCGTCTGTATGACATTGTGAAAACCTGGCCCAACCAGACCGAAGTCACGATCAAGGGCGGCCACTACCTCCAAGAGACCTCGCCGGATGAAGTGGGAGAGGCGATTGCCGCCTTCGTGCGCCGTTTGCGCAAATGACACCAGGGTCCAGTCTGGCACCGGGCGCTTCCAAAATGCGCAGCCGCGCAGCCCCGCTACGACTTGCCCCAGCCCGGCATGCCGGCCGCTTGCTGCATCCACGCCGCCAGCTGCACTTCGTCGAGGTCATCCTCATGAACGTCGATCCAGCGCGCGTCCTTGCCGGTACCGCCGGGCGGTATCGGCTGCAATGAGGTGCCCTTGAAGAAACTCACCTTCACAAACCGCGCAAACACATGAAACGCCAGGAACCACCCCTGGCCTTCGACGCCATAGAACGGCGAGTTCCACTTCACGGCCTTGCGCGCATGCGGCACCTGCTGCATGACCAACGCATCAAGCCGTTGCCCGATGTCCCGCTTCCAACCCGGCATGGCCTCGATGTACGTCTGCACCGGCGCATCGCCATCGGCCTTGGCAATTTGCGGGTTGCCGCCGGAGAGCAGGGTCGCTTGCTTGGCCTTGCCTTTGTTCGCGCCGCTGGGCATGGCGGTTACCGGGCTGTTTGCCCAAGCGACTGCTGCCGCTGCTCATCGCTGAACCACTCGAACAGCACCAGCCCAACGATGGACGCGATGGGGAAGAACAGGAAGCCCAGCACCACCCATGCCACTACCGAGCGGCCCAGCCGCTGTGCCGCGATGCCAATGAATGCCAGGTGCAGCACGAAGCTCACCGCCAATGCGATGCCAAGCACCACCGTCAGCGGCATCGAGGCCGTGGTCCGGTCGACCAGCGGTGGCAGGAAGGCCACCACGCAGCCACCGAACACCAGAAGAGAAAACGTCGCTGCGACGATGGCTTGCTGTGCGGGGGACGATTGCTGCATCGGGAATTCCTTTGCGCGGTGCCTGCGTACCAAAGCAGTGTTTGGAGCGTGACCTCGGAGGCCAAGCGCCACTGCAGGAGGGTCGCCGCATTGTGAATGCAATTCGTCGGCCGCAAATCCTCCGGCGGTTGGACCCAGGTCCACTCAGGTGACGATGCGCCGGCACGCAGCACATGCCCCTTGTCGCTCGATTGAACAGCTGCGCCGGGTCTCTCGAACCAGGGTCGCACCCGCGCCGCGCCGTCACTCGGGCGCCCTGGCCACCGCGCCGGGCGTCACCTCCCACCCCAGCCCCAAACTCTTGTGCAACGCTGCAAAGTCCTGCAGCAGCTTGGCTTCGGCGGCCAGGCTGTCGCGGCGGACGTCGAGCAGAGTGCGCTGGGCGTCCTGAAGGTCCAGCTGGCTGGCGGTGCCGGCTTGGCGGCGCTGGGTGGTGAGCTTCAGGCTGCGGTCGGCGGAGGCTTGCTGGGCGAGCAGGCTGCGCAGCGATTCGCGTTGGTGGCCGTAGCGGGTGAGGGCGACGTTGGCGTCGCGCAGGGCTTGCAGCACGGTGGATTCGTACTTGGCTTGGGCTTCGTCCCGGCCGGCTTCTGCCTTGCGCACGGCGGCTGCGGTGCGGCCGAAGTCCAGCACGTTCCAGGACAGGTAGGGCGCGCCCAGCAGCACCAGGCTGTTTTGCCTGAGCAACTGGCCGGGGTCGGTGGCGCCCAGGCCGATGTCGCCCAGCAGGCTGAGCTTGGGGAAATAGCCGGCCTGCTGCTGGCCGATCTGCGCGGTGCTGGCAGCCAGGCGGCGCTCGGCGGCGCGAATGTCCGGGCGATGCTGAAGCAGGGCGGTGACATCGCCGACCGCCACTTCGCGCGGCACCTGCGGCAGCGCGGCCGGTGCGGCCAACTGCGGGTCCAGCGTGCCGGGCGCCTGGCCGCACAGCAGCGCCAGCCGGTCCAGCGCTTCGGTGACGGCGCCTTCGGCTTCCTGCACGCTGCGTTGCGTGGCCTGGTCGCGGCCGAACTGGCGCTCCACGTCCAGCATGCCGACCACGCCGCGTTCCTGGCGTTGGCGGGTCAGTGCCAGCGATTGCCCGTCCAATGCGGCGGCCTCGCGCAGCAGCAGCACGCGCTGCTGGCCGGCACGAAGCTCGGCGTAGGCCTGCACGACCTCGGCGGCCAGCGAGACCTGGGCATCGGCGAACTCGGCCTGCACCTGGCCGGACTGCGCTTCCGCGGCCTCCACTGCGCGGCGTGTGCCGCCGAACAGGTCGATCTCCCAGCTGGCGTCGAAGCCCACGTTGTAGAAGTGCAGGTCTTGTGAGGCCGCTGTGTCCGGCGCGCTGCTCAGGCCCAGTGCTAGCGCGCTGGCCGAGCCTTTGGGCTGGCCGTTGGCCTGCTGCTGCGCCAGCGTGGCGCGGGCCTGGCGCAGGCGGGCTTGGGCGGCGCGCAGGTCCGGGCTGTTGGCCAGCGCATGGTCGACCAGTGTGTCCAGCGTGTTGTCGCCGAGGCTGCGCCACCAGGATGCGGCGGCGGGCGCGTCGCTGCGCGCGCCGGCCTGCGCGGCACGCACCAGCGGGCCGGACGTTGCAGATGGCACCGCCGGCGCGCCGGCGTAGTCCGGGCCGACGGTGGTGCAGGCGGCGAGCAGCAGCGCGGTGGCCAGGGCCACGGCGCGCGGAAGGAAAGGCAGCAGTCGAAGCGGCATCGCGTTCTTTCTGAAAAGGTGCCTCAATGTGCTGATTCGGTGGCGGGTGCGGGCGCACGCGGCGTCTTGATCAGCAGGGCCAGCGGCACGCACAACAGCATCACCAGGCCCAGCGCGTAGAAGGTCTCGGAGTAGGTCATGACCAGCGCCTCCAGCCGGATCTGGCCAGCCAGCTCGGCCAGGGCCTGCAGCTGGGCATGGGCGAAGTCGCCAACCTGGGTCAGGTGGCCGGCGGCACTGGCGGCGATGCGCGACTGCGTGAGCTCGGCATTGGCACTCACCGAGCTGTTGATCACGTCGACGTGGAAGGCATCGCGCCGGTCGATGAAGGTGCCGATCAAGGCCAGGCCGACCGAGCCGCCGAGGTTGCGCGCCATGTTGTAGAGGCCGGCGGCGTCGCCCGACTCTTCGCGCGCCACCGAGGCCATCGCGGCCTGGTTCAGCGGCATCATGGCCAGGATCTGGCCCAGGCCGCGCAAGAGTTGCGACCAGGTGAAGTCGTCCGCGGCGCTCCTGGCGGTGAGGCTGCTGTCCAGCCAGCAGCTGCCGAAGATCAGGAGCAGGCCGGCGATGACCAGCACCGAATAGTGCATGCGCCCCAGCAGGCGCGGCAGCATCGGCATCATCAGGATGGCCGGGATGCCGCTGAGCAGCATCACCGCGCCGGCCTGCTGTGCGTTGTAACCCGAGATCTGCGCCAGGAACTGTGGCACCAGGTAGGACACGCCGTAGAACGCCGCGCCGACGGTGAAGACAATGAAGATCACGCTGGCGTAGCTCTTGTTGCGCATCAGGCTCAGCCGCAGGATGGGCCGCGCAGCCAGCCGCTGCGAGAGCGCCACCATCACCATGCCAATGGTCGACGCCAGGCTCAGCAGGATGATGAGGTCGGACTCGAACCAGCGCTCGCGCTGGCCTTCCTCCAGCACCGCGGTGAGCGTGCTCAGGCCCAGCGCCAGGCCGGCGATGCCCAGCCAGTCCGCGCCGAGGAACTCGCCCAGGTGCGGCTTGTCGGCCGGCAGGCCCCACAGCAGCAGCCCGACCAGGCCCACGCAGATCGGCACGTTGATGAAGAAGCACCAGTGCCAGCTGATGTTCTCGGTCAGCCAGCCGCCGATGACCGGGCCCAGCAGCGGGCCTAGCAGCACCGTGAGGCCGAACAGCGTCATGCCGGCGGGCAGCTGGTGGCGCGGCAGCCGGGTGCGCACGATGGTCTGCGCGGTGGGGATCATCGCGCCGCCGGTCAGCCCCTGGCCGATGCGGGCGAAGATCAGCATGCCCAGGCTGGTGGAGAAGCCGCACAGCGCCGAGAACAGCGTGAACAGCAGCGCCACGCCGACCAGGAAGTTGCGCAGCCCGAAGACCCGCGTGAGCCAGGCCGACAGCGGGATGACGACGATCTCGGCCATCAAATAGCCGGTGGAGATCCAGGTGCCTTCAGTGCCGGTGGCGCCAATGGCGCCTTGCACCTGAGGCAGCGCCGAGTTGGTGATGGAAATGTCCAGCACCGCCATCAGCGCGCCCAAGGCGCCGGCGGTCACGGCGATCCAGTCGTTCAGGCTGGCGTTCGGTTCACGGGCTGGCGCGGCGGTGCTGGGCGTGCTCGCTGTTGGCGGGTTGTCGGCCGTGGCTTCAGCCATGGTCCGCTGCTCCGCGGGTGTCCACGTCCGCCGTCACCGACAGGCCGGGCAGCAGGCGGGCGCGCTGGGCCGCGTCCACGTCCAGCCGTATGCGCACCGGCACGCGCTGGACGATCTTGGTGAAGTTGCCGGTGGCGTTTTCCGGCGGCAGCAGTGCGAACTGCGCGCCGGTGCCCGGCGAGAAGCTTTCGACCACGCCGCGCAGCGTCTCGCCTGGCCACGCGTCCACATGCAGCTTCACCGGCTGGCCGGCCTGCATGCGGCCGATCTGGGTTTCCTTGAAATTCGCCACCAGGTAGGTCTGCTGCACCGGCACGATGCTCATCAGCCGAGTGCCCGGCTGGGCGAACTGGCCGACGCGCACGGAAAGGTCGCCCACGCGACCGGCCTGCGCGCTGCGCAGCAGCGTGTCGTCCACGTCCAGCGTGCTCTGCCGGCGCGAGGCCTCGGCCGCGCGGGACTGGGCCTCGGCCTGCGCCACCTGGGCCTGGCTGGTGCTGAGCTTGCTGCGCGCGGCCTTCAGCGCCGCGCTGGCAGACACGAGGCTGGCCTGGGCCTGTTCCAGCGTGTTGCGCAACTCCGCCAGCCGTTCTTCGGTGGCGGCGCCGGTGGGGACCAGCGGCGCGTAGCGTGCGACTTCATCGCGCGCATGGCGCTCGGCCAGGCGGGCCAAGGTTTCCTGCGCCTGGGCCTGTTCGATCTGCGCCTGCTGCTGCACCAGCTCGGCCTTCACCCGCTGCAGGTCGGCCTCGCGGGCTTCGAGCTGGGCCTTGGCCTGGTCGAACAGCGCTTCGTACTGGCGCCTGTCCAGCCGAACCAATGGCGTGCCTTGCTGCACCACCTGGTTGGCCTGCACCAGCACCTCGGCCACGTAGCCGCCGACCTTGGGCGTGACGACCACCGCGTCGGCTTTCAGGTAGGCGTCGTCGGTGCTTTCGATGTAGCGGCCGACCTGCCACCAGTGCAGGCCCCAGGCGCCACCGACCACCAGCACGCCCACGCCGAACACCCAGGCCACCGCGCGGCCGCGCATCTTTCTGGGCGGTTTCGAGGCGGCGGCCGGCTTGGGCTGGTCAGGCGAGGACATGCGGAACTCCAAATTCGTACGGTTGATAGATTTTTTCCAGATGGAAGAAATCTGTCAACTGGTATATTTTTGAAGATGGCCAAGCCTGAAGCCCCTGCACCCCACGACACGGTCCGTCCCCGGCACCGCGCCGACGGGGGCTACGCGCGCGGCGAGGAAACGCGCCAGCGGCTGATCGACGCGGCCATCCGGCTGTTCGGCGAGCGGGGTTACGAAGGCGCGTCCACGCGCGACATCGCGCGCCTGGCCGGCGTCAATGCACCTGCGTTGCAGTACTACTTCGACAGCAAGGAAGGCCTCTACAAGGCCTGCATGGCAGACCTGTCCTGCAGCGCGGAGGCGCATTTCGCACCCGCACTGGCGGCGATGGAGGCCGCGCTGGCGGACCCCCAGGCATCACGCGAGACGCTGATAGAAGCGTTTTTCCTGATGCAGGACGCGACGGCAGACCGCCTGCTGCTCAGCGATGAAGCCCAGCACCGCCGCCTGTTCATCGCCCAGGACCAGGCCGGCCGCGGCGCGCTGGCCGAAGTGCAGGAAGGCCCGGGCAAGCAGCGCCTGAAGCGGGCCGCGGCCGAGGTGGTGGCCCGCCTCAGCGGCCGGCCCGCCAATGATCCGCTGACCCTGCTGCGCATGATGACGGCGCAGGGGCAACTGCTGGTCTTCCACGTGGTGCCGAAGACCGCGCTGCAGTCGCTCGGCTGGGTGCAGCTGGATGGCGAGCACCTGGCGCTGCTCAAGCAGACGGTGCGCGAGCAGACGCGTGCGTTGATCGACAGCTGGGCGCCGCCGCGCGGCGATTAACCCGCGGCGCCTTGCAGCGCCAGCACCGGCGCACGCTCGGCAAACATGCCGTTCCAGTACGGGTAGTGCGGATAGGGCGGTGTGGTCGCACTGGCGGTGTTGAGCTTTTCCATCTGCGCCGCGCTCAGTTGCCAGCCCAGCGCACCGAGGTTCTGCTTCAGCTGTTCCTCGGTGCGTGCGCCAATCAGCACGCTGCTGACCGTGGGCCGCTGCAGCAGCCAGTTGAGGGCGATCTGCGGCAGGGTCTTGCCGGTTTCCTCGGCCACCTCGGCCATTGCATCGATCACTCGGTAGAGGCGTTCGTCGTCCACCGGCGGCGCGAAGCCGGCCGTCTCGTGCAGGCGGCTGCCTTCGGGCAAGGGTTGGCCGCGGCGGATCTTGCCGGTCAGGCGGCCCCAGCCCAGCGGGCTCCAGACGATGGCGCCCACGCCCTGGTCCGCGCCCAGCGGCATCAGCTCGTGTTCATAGTCGCGGCCGATCAGCGAGTAGTAGGCCTGGTTGGCCACGTAGCGTTGCAACCCCAGGCGCTCGGACGCGGCGAGCGACTTCATCAGCTGCCAGCCGGCGAAGTTGGACACGCCCAGGTAACGCACCTTGCCGCTGCGCACCAGGTCGTCCAGCGTGCGCAGCACCTGCTCGACCGGCGTCATCGCGTCGAAGGCATGCAGCTGCAGGATGTCGATGTGATCGGTGTCCAGCCGCTTCAGCGCGGCGTTCACGCCTTCGATCAGGTGGTGGCGCGACGAGCCGGTGTCGTTCGGGCCGTCGCCGCTGCGCAGCGAGAGCTTGGTCGACAGGATGGCCTGGTGGCGCCTGCCCTTCAGCGCGGCGCCGAGGATGGCTTCGGATGCGCCGTTCGAGTAGACGTCAGCCGTGTCGAACAGGTTGACGCCAGCGTCCAGGCAGATGTCGACGATGCGGCGTGCGCCGTCCACGTCGGTGTTGCCCCAGGCGCTGAACAGCGGGCCCTGGCCGCCGAAGGTGCCAGCGCCAAAACCGAGGGCCGGCACCTTGAAGCCGGAGTTGCCGAGAAAGCGGTGTTCCATTTGAGGTTCCTGAATGAGGGGAAAGATGTTGTTCAGGCGGCGCGCGAGAGCCGCGCCGAGACCGGCCGGCTGCGCTGTTCCAGCCGGCGGCTGACCAGCGCCAGCGCCAGGCCGGCCAGCGTCAACAGCGCGGCCACGCCGCCCAGCGAGCGCAGGCCGGGGCCGTGCGTCAGCGCCACGCCGCCCAGCCAGGCGCCCAGCGCGTTGCCGAGGTTGAAGGCGGCGATGTTCAGGCTGGCGGCCAGGTTCTGGCCGGCGCCGGCGGCCTGCTCCAGCACGCGCATCTGCAGCGGCGCGACGGTGGCGAAAGCGGCCACGCCAAACACCGCGATGAAGCCGGTGACGGCGATGGCGTTGTCGATGAACAGCGGCATGGCCAGCAGCACCACGGCCAGCGCCGCCAGGCTGCCCAGCACAGCGGGCATCTGTGCCCGGTCGGCCAGCTTGCCGCCCAGCAGGTTGCCGGCCGCCAGGCCGCCGCCGAAGACCAGCAGCAGGGCAGAGACGGTGGCGTCCGACACGCCGGTGACCTGCGTCAGCAGCGGCTGGATGTAGGTGAACAGCGCGAAGACGCCGGCAAAGCCCAGCACCGTCATCGCCAGGCCCAGCAGTACCTGCGGCCGGGCCAACACGGCGACCTCGTCGCGCAGCTTCACCGGCTCGGCGTTCTCTTCCTGGCCCGCCTTGGCCGGCACGAAGATCGCGATCACCGCAAAGGCCAGCATGCCGATCACGGTCACGGCCCAGAAGGTCGCGCGCCAGCCCAGTTGCAGGCCCAGCCACGCGCCGGCCGGCACGCCCAGCAGCGTGGCGGCGGTCAGCCCGGTGAACATGATGGCGATGGCCGAGGCGCGGCGCTGCGGCGGCACCAGGCCGGTGGCGACCACCGAGCCGACGCCGAAGAAGGTGCCGTGCGCCAGCGCGGTGAGCACCCGCGCGGCCATCAGCCAGCCGTAGCCCGGCGCCAGCGCGCAGGCCAGATTGCCCAGCGTGAAGATGGCCATCAGCGCCAGCAGCACGGTCTTGCGCGGCAGGCTGCGGGTGGCCAGCGTCAGCAGCGGCGCGCCCACGGCCACGCCCAGCGCATAGCCGGAAATCAGCAGGCCGGCGCCGGCGACGGTGACATGAAGGTCCGCCGAGACCTGCAGCAGCAGGCCCATGATGACGAACTCGGTGGTGCCGATGCCAAAGGCACCGGCGGTCAGGGCAAGAAGAGCGATTGGCATGATGGGCCGCACTGTGCGCGGCTTTTCAGTCGGTGACTAGAATGCCGCATGGACCATCAGCTGTGACTTGAATTCACATGCCACGCATCGAAGTCAACCGCTCCGGCGAAATGGAAGCCTTTGTGCAGGTGGTCGAGCGTGGTGGATTCTCGGCTGCAGCCCGGGTGCTGGGCATGACGCCTTCGGCGATCAGCAAGCTGGTCGGCCGGCTCGAAGCCCGGCTGGGCACGCAGCTGGTCCACCGCTCCACACGCAAGCTGCAGCTCAGCGCCGAAGGCCAGCAGTTCTACGAGCGCGCGGTGCAGGTGCTGGCTGACATGGACGAGGCCGAGCGCGCGGCAGGGGCCGACGCCGAGCCGCGTGGCCGCGTCACGGTCAACACCAGCGTGTCCTTCGGCACCCATGTGCTGGTGCCGCTGGTGCCCAGGTTCCTGGCGCAGCATCCGCAGCTCTCGCTGGACGTGGCGCTGACCGACCGTGTGATCGACCTGATGGACGAGCGCGCCGACATCGCGATCCGCTGGGGCCCGCTGCCGGCGTCCGACCTGGTGGCTCGCCGCCTGGGCGAGACTGGGCAGGTCATCGTCGGTTCACCGGCCTACCTGGCCGAGCGCGGCACGCCGCGAAAGCCTGAGGACCTGGCCGCGCACCACCTGCTGGACTTCAGCTACCGCCGCCGCATGCCGGACTGGCCGCTGCTGGTTGCAGGCAAGCTGCTGGACGTGCCGGTGCGCGGGCGCATCCGCGCGAGCGACGGCGAAACCCTGCGAAATCTCGCGCTGGCCGGTGCCGGCCTGGCGCGCCTGTCCCGGTACCACATCCAGCACGACCTGGACGCCGCCACGCTGGTGCCGGTGCTGGAGCGCTTCAACCCCGATGAGCGCGCGCCCATCCACGCCGTCTACCTGGGCCGCAGCGAGCGCCTGCCGGCGCGGGTGCGCGCGGTGCTGGCCTTCCTGGTCGAGCACGTCGGCTGCGACCCTCGCTTCACGACGAAGCCGCCGCTCAATCCGCGGTGATGTGCCCGGTGTCGATCACCTTCTTCCAGCGCGCGAATTCGGTCGCCTGGAAGGCGGTGAACTGCTCGGGCGTGTTGGCGACGATCTCGAAGCCCACGTCCAGCAGGCCGGCCTTGACCTGCGGGTCGTTGAGTGCCTTGACGATGCCGTCGCGCAGCCTGGTCTTGATGTCTGCCGGCAGGCCCTTGGGTGCGGCCACGGCCTGCCAGGAATAGACGGTGACGCCGGGCAGGCCCAGCTCGGTCATCGTCGGCACCTGCGGCAGCACCGGCGAGCGCTGGGTGCTGGTGATGGCCAGCGCGCGCAGCTTGCCGGCCTTGATGTGCGGCACGGCGGTGTTGACGTTCATGAAGGTCGCGTCCACCTGGCCGCCGATCAGGTCGGACATGGCTGGCGCGCCGCCCTTGTAGGGCACATGCACCGCCTCGGTGGCCGTCTGCTGCCAGAACAGCTCTGCGGTCAGGTGGTCGCTGGTGCCATTGCCGGCCGAGGCAAAGGTCATCTTGCCGGGGTGGGCCTTCTCGTAGGCGATGACCTCGGCCACGCTCTTGAACGGCGAGTTCACCGGCACCGCCAGCACGTTGGGCGACTGCACGGCCACGGTGATGTAGTCGAAGTCCTTCAGCGCGTCGTAGCTCACGCCTTTCTGCAGGTGCGGCGCGATCACGAACGGCCCGAGCGACGCGACCAGCAGCGTGTAGCCGTCCGGCGCCGCGCGCTTGGCCTGGCCGGCGCCGATGGTGCCGGCGGCACCGGCCTTGTTGTCGACCACGAAGGTCGCGCCCAGGCTTTGCTGCAGCTGCGCGCCGAGCAGGCGGGCGATGTTGTCGGTCGAGCCGCCGGGCGGAAAGGGCACCAGCAGCGTGACGGGTTTGTCCGGCCAGGCGGCAGAGGCGGGGGCGATGCAGGTCGCCAGGCCGAGCAGCAGGCCGGCGAAGGTGTGCTTGAGGGTCATGCGGTGTGTCTCCGTTGTTGTAGGGTCAGGCGATTCAGGTGCGCTGGCCGACTTCGGCGCTTTCCCGCGTCCAGGCCCGTGCCTGCTCGCTCAGGCTGATGCCCAGGCCAGGCCGCTTGGGCACCAACATGCGGCCGTGCGCTATCTCCAGCCGTTCGTTGAACAACGGCTCCAGCCAGTCGAAATGCTCGACCCAGGGCTCGCGCGGGTAGGCCGCGGCCAGGTGCACGTGCAGCTCCATCGCGAAGTGCGGCGCCAGCATCAGACCGGCGTGATCGGCTTGCGCCGCCACCTTCAGGAAAGGCGTGATGCCGCCCACGCGCGGCGCGTCCGGCATCAGGTAGTCGGCCGCGCGGTGGCGGATCAGGTCGCCGTGCTCGGCGGCGCTGGTCAGCATCTCGCCGGTGGCAATCGGCGTGTCGAACGCGGCGGCCAGCGCGGCGTGGCCTTCGTGGTCGTAGGCATCAAGAGGTTCCTCAATCCACACCAGGTCGAATGATTCGAAGATGCGGCACATGCGCTGCGCGGTGGGCCGGTCCCATTGCTGGTTGGCGTCCACCATGATGGGCACGCCGTCGCCCAGGTGCTTGCGCACGGCTTCCACGCGGCGGATGTCCAGCGCGCGGTCCGGCTGGCCGACCTTCAGCTTGATGCCGCCAATGCCGCGTTCCACCGAGGCCGCGGCGTTCACCAGCAGCTGTTCCAGCGGCGTGTGCAGGAAGCCGCCCGAGGTGTTGTAGCAGCGCACCGAGTCGCGGTGCGCGCCCAGCAGCTTGGCCAGCGGCAGGCCGGCGCGGCGCGCCTTCAGGTCCCACAGCGCCACGTCGAACGCGCCAATGGCCTGGGTGGACAGACCGCTGCGGCCCACCGAAGCACCGGCCCAGCAGAGCTTGTCCCACAGCTTGCCGATGTCGCTCGGGTCTTCGCCCAGCAAGGCCGGCGCAATCTCGCGTGCATGCGCGAACTGCCCCGGCCCGCCGGCCCGCTTCGAGTAGCTGAAGCCCAGGCCTTCGGCGCCCTGTTCGGTCTGCGCCTCGACGAACAGCATCGCCACCTCGGTCATCGGCTTTTGCCGGCCGGTCAGCACCTTGGCGTCGCTGATGGGCGTGGCCAGCGGCAGGTAGCAGGAGGAGATGCGCAGCCAGGCGATGCGGTCGTCGGCAGCCAGGACGGGGAGGGCAGAAGCGTTCATGGGCAGGAAGCGAGTTGGATTGGTAACGTTGTCATTTCTGGGCGATGGCAGCTGATGTTCCGCTCGCCACCGAGGCCATCGGTCAAATGGTCTCGTGTGCGTCCAGTCGGAACCGGCCACCGCGGCGCTCGATTTGAAAAATGGTAACGTTGTCATTTCGATGCGTCAAGCGACCCGTCGAACGTGTCGGACAATGCGGCCGTCTCACGCTGCTGCCATGCCCAACGCCTCTTCCACTCCCGACGCCGCGCCCGCCTCGCCGCGTGCCGCCACGCTGCACGACGTCGCGCGCTCGGCAGGCGTCTCGCTGATCACCGCGTCTCGCGCGCTGGGCAACCCGGACCTGGTGTCCGAGAAGACCATCGCGAAGGTGCGTCAGGCCGTCGAGGCGACAGGCTACATCCCCAACCTGCTGGCCGGCGGCCTGAAGTCGCGCCGCAGCATGACGGTGGCGGCGCTGGTGCCGGCGATCTCCGTCGCGCAGTTCCTGCCCACGGTGCAGACGCTCACCGAAACCCTGGCCGCTGCCGGCTATCAACTGATCCTCGGCCAGAGCGGCTACGACCATGCACGCGAAGAAGCGCTGGTGAACACGCTGGCCAGCCGCCGGCCGGACGGCATCGTCTTCGCCGGGCTGGTGCATTCGACCAAAGCGCGCGAGCAACTGCGCCGGCTCGGCACGCCGGTGGTCGAGATCTGGGACCTGAGCGAGCGGCCGGTGGACATGATGGTCGGCTTCTCGCACCTCAAGGTGGGTGCCGCGGTCGCCGGCTATTTCCTGGCCAAGGGCTGGCAGCAGGTCGGCATCGCGACCGGTGATGACCAGCGTGCTTCAGTGCGGCGCGAAGGCTTTCTCTCCGTCATCGGACGCGAGGTGCCCACGGTGGTGGTGCCGGCGCCCAGCAGCCTGGCACTGGGGCGGCGCGCTTTGGGCGAACTGCTGAAAAAGTCGCCTGGCGTGCGCGCCATCTACTGCAGCTCCGACCAGCTCGCGCAAGGCGTGCTGACCGAAGCCACCGTGCGCGGCCTGCGCGTGCCGCAGGACCTGGCCGTCTGCGGTTTTGGCGACGCGGACTTCGCCGCCCACATGGCGCCTTCGCTGACCACCGTGCAGGTCGACGGCCCCGCCATCGGCCGCCAGGCCGCCGAGTTGCTGCTGGCCCGCTGCCGCGGCGAAACCCCGGCCCAGCCGGTGATCGACGTCGGCTTTCGCATCGTTGAGCGCGAGTCCACCGGCGGCGCGTGAGCCTTGGGTGGCGCAGGTGACGCCGCGCTGTCCCTCAGTCCTGTGACGTGGCACTGCTTGGGGTGGCGCTGTGGGCGGCATTCCGCTGTAATCCGCGCAGCCTGAAGTTCTGGCTGTGGCGTGGCTTCCCGGAGGAGCGTGCATGACCGAATCACAGAGCGAACTGCTGGTGCTCAGCGGACCGAAAGAAGCCATCACGGCCTTTCACCGTGAGGTCGCCGCGCAGCCCGGCAGCGAAAGCGCGTTGACCGAGCGCAAGAACTTCGACGGCAACTCCCAGACCTGGCTGGCGATCGCCAATGTCGCGGTGCTGGCGCTGCCGCACATCCTGGGCTTCATCAAGGACCTGGTGACGCGGCGCCAGGTCAAGAAGATCAAGATCGGCGACGTCGAGATCGAGAACCCGAGCGCAGAGGACATCGAGCGGCTGCGCAAGTCGATCGACAAGTCCCTGGAAGCCCGCAGCAACTCGGCGGCCTGAGCATGGCCAGCGCCGCTCGGCGGGCCCAGGCCGAGGCGGTGCTGGCCATTGAGCTGGGGCCGCGAGCCCGCTTCTTCCTGCACCAGCCGGCGCCCGGTTCGCCGATGGGCCTGGTGCTGGACCTGGTCGAGCGCCGGCTGGGCGCCGGGAGCTTCGACCTGTACTGGCTGGACCTCGGCTCGCCCGAGTTGTTTTCGCTGCCGGGCCTCAGCCCTTGCCCGGTCGTCTACAGCCGGCGCCACCTCTCGCTCTCGGCCTGTGTCAGACGCGTGTTCTCGGAGCCCTCGCTGCAGCAAGTGGCCGACGAATGCGCCGAGCAACTGGCCCTGAAGCTGATGGCCGAGTTCGCGCTGCGCCGTGGCCATGTCGACTTCGCGGTCCACGCCTTCCTGAAATCCATCGTTGGCAAAGGCATCTGGCTGGACGATGGCGACCAAACCCTGGTGCTGGAACAGGAGCGCAAGGGCGAGGCCTACATGGCCGTGTGGTTCTACGGCCTGCTGCACGAGCTGGGCCATGTGGAGGCGGCGCGCCGCCAGCAAAGCGGCCAGCGCCTGCTGTTCTCCGACACGCGCGCGCTCGGTTTTATCGACGTGGCCCTGGCCCAGGCCGTGCACTACCCGGCTGGCCTGAAAAACGAGATTCGCCAGCTCGCGCTGGCCGAGCGCGGCAGCTCGATGGTCGGCCTGGACCAGCTGCAGTGCGAAGCCTCGGCCGACATGTTTGCCGCCGAGTTGCTGCTGGCGGCCACGCAAGCCGTGATGCAACAGGACCGAGGCGATTCGCCCGACACCGGGCGCTACCTGCAGGAACTGGTGCTGCTGACCCAGGTGGTGGCGCTGATGGACCGTTGCCGAGGCACGGCCACCGTTGCCTGCCACGCCGGCGCGGACCTTCGTACCATGGCCTCTGCGCAGCTCTTGCTGCCACCGGTGGCCAACGCGGCCCGCGCTGCGATGGTGGCAAGCTTCCTCAAGCTGCTGCTGGCCAGGTGGGCCTGGGGCGACGGCTTCAGCGAGGCGCAGCTGGCCACGGCCGGCGTGTTGGTGGACGCGGCCTACGCGCAGTTCGCGCCCAGGGTCGACCGGGTCGAAGCAGGCCTGTCCAACGCCATGCGTTTTGCATTGCGCCTGGTGCCGTGGCCGAGCCTGGCCGAACAGCTGCAGGCGCTGCGGTCGGAGCTGGCCATGCCGCTGTGCCTGGACGAGACACAACGCTTCTGTGACCTGGCCGATCAGCTGGGGGCCGAAGGCGAACCGCTGGCGGCGCTGCGCACCATGGTGGCCAACGCCGCGCGGACGCACCATTGAATCTGCCGGTGCGGCTGCGCGGCATTCGCAGCTAAATTCCAGCCTTCGCTGTTGACCGCTCTCGCTCCACCATGCTTTTGCGTTTCATGCCACAGGCCTTGCTCGCCGCCGCCTGCCTGAGTTGTGTGCTGCCCGTGCCGGCGGCCGAGCTGGTCGACCCGTTGAGTTTGGATCGCATCCATGCGGACCCGCCGCTGCAGGGCCGGCTGCCGCGCGAGGCCACGCTGTCGCCTGGCGGCCGCTGGGCGGCCTGGCTGCAGCCGTCCCAGGCCGACGGCGAGGTCAAGGAGTTGTGGGGCCAGCCGCTGCCGGCCGGTGGACCACGCCGGCTGTTGGCCATGGCCGATCTGCTGGGGGGTGCGAAGGTGCACCTGACCGAAGCCGAGAAGATGGCGCTGCAGCGGCGGCGCATCGGCGGCAGCGGCATCCTCGAATACCGCTGGTGCGGCAACAGCGACCAGCGCCTGCTGGTGCCCTTGTCCGGCGGGCTGTACCTGGCCGAACTGCAGGCGGACGGCCTGCCACGCACGCGCTTGCTGGCGCAGGCGAAAACGGACACTCGGGGCGACGAACCGGTGCGGGACCCGCAGTGCGACAAGGCCGGCCGCCAAGTCGCCTTTGTGCAGGCGGGCGATCTGTGGGTGCAGCCGCTGAGCGCTGGCCCGGCGCGCCGGCTTACGCACAGCGCCAGCGCCACCCGCAGCACCGGCCTGGCCGAGTTCATCGCCGAGGAGGAGCTGGACCGGCACGAAGGTTTCTGGTGGGCGCCGGACGGCCGCGCGCTGTTGGCCATCGAGGTCGACGAAAGCCCGGTGCCGATCAAGGTGCGCGCGCAGATCGCCGCCGACCACACCAGCTTCGCCGAGCAGCGCTACCCCGGCGCCGGCCAGCCGAACGCCAAGGTCCGTGCGCTGAGGATCGAAATCTCAAACGGCAAGGCCACACCTTTGCGCCTGCCGCCCGAGGCCGAGTACATCGCCCGCGCCGGCTGGTTCGAGGACGGCACGCCGTGGCTGCAGTGGCTCACGCGCGAGCAGACCCGGCTGGACCTGGTCGAGTTCGACCGGCGCAGCGCCGCACCGCACACGCTGGTCTCCGAACGCGACCCGGCCTGGGTCGAGACCCATGACGACCTGGCCGAGCTGAGCGGCCGCCTGCTGGGCGGCAAGCCTGCGCTGGTCTGGTCCAGCGAGCGCAGCGGCCGGCGCCAACTCTGGTTGCTGGACCGCCGCGGCGGCGAGCCGCAAGCGCTGACGCAGCAGCCCGAGGCGGTGAGCCACGTGGTCTGCGCCGCCGGCCAGCGGGTGGTGTTCGCCGGTGCCACCGAGCGGGGCCGGGCGCGGGAGCTGTTCGTGGCCGACGGCGAAGGCCAGGTTCGCATGCTGTCGCCTGGCGAGCCGCGGCGCTGGCGCGACGCCAAGGCCGACGACGACTGCCGCCAGCTTTTGGTGACCGAGTCGCGCTGGGGCCAACCGCCGAAACTGTCGGCCGTGTCGCTGGACATGGATGCGGCACCGCAGCCCATCGCGGGCACGCCGCCCGAGCCGCTGCTCGCGCAGATCGTGCCCGAGGTGCAGGTGCTGGACATCGTGGCGGCAGACGGCAAGACGCCGCTGAACGCCTTCTACCTGCCGCCGCTGAAAGCCGGCGCCGCGCCGGGCGCGCTGCACCCGGTCATCGTGCGCGCCTACGGTGGCCCCACTGGCGCGGAAGTGCGCTGGGCGTGGGAAGGCGAGCTGCCGCAGCTGGCCTACTGGCAGCGCCTGGGTTTTGGCGTGATGACGGTGGACACGCGCGGCATGGCCAACCGCGACCGCGACTTCACCCATGCCCATTACCGCGCCTTCGGCCAGGTCGAGGTGGCCGACCTGTTCGCCGCGGTGCGCCAGCTGCCGCAGCAAGTGCCTGGCGTGGACCCGGCGCGCATCGGCTTCACCGGTTGGTCCTACGGCGGCTTCCTGTCAGTGCGCGCGATGCTGGACGCAGACACCCCATTTGCGGCCGCCTTCGCCGGCGCGCCGCCCGCCGACTGGACGCTCTACGACACCGCCTACACCGAGCGCTACCTGGGCACCGACCCGCTGGGCCGTGATGCGGCCACCTACGCCCTGGCCAGCCTGGTCGGCCGCGCGAAGCTGCTGGCCAAGCCGTTGATGCTGGCCCATGGCACCGCCGACGACAACGTGCTGTTCGAGAACAGCCTGCGCCTGATCGAGGCGCTGCAGGCCGAAGGCAAGCTGTTCGAGACGGTGATCTACCCCGGCAAGGCGCACGGCATCGACGGCCGCAAATCCAAGCTGCACCTGGCCAGGACCGAGACGGACTTTTTCGTCCGGCAGCTCAGGCCTTAAGCGTCCCGGCGGACCCCGGCCAGCAGCATCGCGTTGAGCGCGCTGGCCGTCGCGCCGATGTCCTGGTCGGCCGAGGTGCCGGCCAGCAGCCCGTCCACGTGCAGCGAGGCCAGGCCGTGGGTGAGGGACCAACCGGCCAGCGCCACCTGCTGCACGTTGGCGCCCTTGCGCAGCAGGCCGGCCGCCTCGCAGTCGGCCACGGCCCTGTGCAAGACACCCAGCGCCGCATGGCCGGCCTGCATCAGCGCCGGGTGGGAGGCCTTGTCGCACTCCGGGCCGAACATCAGGCGGTAAGTGCGCGGATGGGCCGCGGCGAACTGCACATAGGCCAGGCCGGTTGCCGCCAGCGCGGCCAGCGGTTCAGCAGCGGCCAGCCGCGCCGCGTCGGTGCGCCGTGCCAGCTCGCCAAAACCTTCGGCCAGCACGGCAGCCAGCAAGGCCTCGCGGTCTGCGAAATGCCGGTACGGTGCCGCGACGCTGACGCCCGCGGCCTGCGCCGCCGCACGCAGCGTCAGCCGCCCACCGCCACCGGCCTCGACCAGCCGCGTGGCCGCGACGACCAGCGCGCGCGCCAGGTCGCCGTGGTGGTAACCGGCCTTGGGCTGGTGCGGCAGCTGGACGCCTGCATCGGTCTGGGTGCGGGTTTTGGCGGGCATGTTGACGAGATTAACACTGGACTCTAAGCTGCGCCCCAGTTGAAGTTAACACTGATAACTTCTCTGCGCCGCTCAATTCACCTGGAGGCTGATCATGCCCGCGACTTCCCTGCGATCTGCTGCGGTGCCACCCGCATTGAACGTCCCGGCCGTGGGGGCCGAGGCCGGCGCTGCCACGGTGCTCGGCGCGTGGCTGCTGCTGGTCGGCGCGCTGGGCCTCGTGGCCACTTGCCTGGGCTACGTGCTGGCCGGTCCGCTGGCCGCGCTGCCGGGTGGCGCGCCTGGCATGGCGGCCGGGTTTGCGGCCACGCCGGCGGCTGGGGGCTGGATGCGCGTTGCCGGCCTGGCGGGCATGCCCAGCGATGTGCTGCTGGCCGTCGGCGGGCTGCTGCTGGCGGCGCACGAGTACCGGCGAGGGGCTGCGCTGGCAACTGCCGGCTGGCTGGCGCTGGGCGTGGCCAGCGTGCTGTTCATCGTGGTCGACGCGATGGTGGCACTGGTGCTGCCCGCCGCGGCGCTGCAGGCCGGGCCGGACGGCTACGCGGCGCTGCGGCTGCTGTTCGACGCCTTGTTCACGATTGGCGCCTGGACAGCCGCACTCGGCGCCCTGGCCGCGGCCTGGCAGCGCGGCGGCCCGCTGTGGCGCCATGGCTGGGCCGGCTGGCTGCTGCGCGCGGCGGGCTTGCTCGGGTTGGTGGCCAGCACCGGCCACCTGGCGGGCTTGCCCGGCATCGCGGCTTTGATCGGCCCGGGCATTGCGGTGCTGGCGGTGGCGCTGATCGGCGCGGCGCTGGGGTTTGGGCGAGCAGACACCTGAAGCTCAGCGTGCGGTCTTCGCGGTGTAGATGTTCGCGCCGGCGGTCTGTCGGAAACGCTGCACCATCGCAGCCTGGGCCTCGTCCTTCCAGTAGGGATGCGCCAGGTCGATCACCATGACCTGCATCGGCAGCTCGACCTGCTCGCGCAGCGTGTGCCACCAGTCGGCTGCGCCGGGCTGGCCCATGACGCTGGAGCGTTCGACCACCAGCACCAGCAGCGCCCATCCAGGGGCCGCATGGCTGGTCTTGCGCAGCAGCCAGGCGCGTCCGGCTGCGGGTTCGCTGCGCAGCAGTTCCAGCGTCGGGCGCAGCACGCGCGGGCTGAGCTGCGCGGCGGCCAGCAGCGGTTCGTCGTCGAAGTCGTGCAGCGCGGTTTCGGCGGCCTCGGCTTCTTCGCCCAGCTCGCGCAGACGAGGGCGCAGCTTCTTCAGGCCCTCGAAGTCCTCGCGCTGTTCCAGCACCTGCTCCAGCCGCTGCGCGGCCGGCAGCCGCCAGCGTGGCTCGGCGGTGCCGGCGTGCAGGTGAAGGCTGCTGCTTTGCTCGTAGGCCAGGCTGTTCAGCAGCTTCAGGGCTTCGGCGAGCGCGGGCGGCGGTTCGGGCTGGCGGGCCTGCGGCTGCACCGGGCCGGCGCCGTCCAGCAGCGCCATGGCCAACAGCAGACGGGCTTCACCGGGCGGTGGCTGGGTGTCGGCGGCCAGCGCGTCGCGCAGGATGGGCTGGGCCCTGGCAGCGTCGTGCACCTGCCAGGCGGTGCGGGCCCACAGCATGTGGTCGGCCTGCGGCAGGCGCTGCCGGGCGTGGGCTTCGGCCAGTTCGGCCAGCAGGCGCTCGCGCTGGCGGTGGCGGCGGTGGAAGCCTTGCCAGGTCGGCGTGGCCTCGTCGCGCCACTGGGCGTCCAGCGTCTGGATCAGCTTGGGCAACACGCTGCCCAGCAACTGCTCGGCGGCACTCTGGGCCGGTGGCGCGGGCAGCGCCGGCTGGACCTTGGCGAGTTCCAGGCGCTCGCGAAGGCTGGGGTGGGTGTCGCTGGCGTCCGGCAGGGCCTTGAGCGCCTCGCGCAGCCAGCGTGGCGCTTCGTCGTGGCGCAGGCCGTCCTTCAGCAGGATGCGCATGTCGCGCATCGGCGTGGCCTTGGGTTCGGGTTCGCGCTCGGCGGCGGCCCACAGCCGTGGCCAGAAGTGTTCGCTGAGGTAACGCGCCTGCACGGCAATGCTGACCAGGCTCAGCGCCGCCGGTTGCGGGCCGACGGCCTGGTGCGCCAGCCGGTCCGCCTCGACCTCCTGCTGGCGAGAGAGCACAAAGGCGCGTGCATTGAAGCGCGGGAAGAAGTGCTGGAAAAACAGGTTCAGCACCCAGTCCGCGACCGAGGCGCCCACGCGCGAACGCTCACGCGAGACCGCCAGCAGCCACCAACTGCGGCGGGTTCGGTAGATCCACGCGCCAAGCTTGCCGTGGTCGCCGCGCAGGTGGCCGAATTCGTGCGCCAGCACGGCGGCCAGTTGCTTGAGGTCCAGCGCCATCAGCAGCGGCAGGCCGAGGATCAGCGTGTTGCGGTGCCAGCCCAGCACGCCCAGCCGCGGCTGCTGCACGATGGCGGCGTTGAGGTTGCTGTCGATCAGCACCTGGTCCAGCCGCGGGCCGCCGCAGCGCTTGCGCAGCCTGGCAATCAGCTTGAACAGCGCCGGTGCCTCGGCGGCGGTCAGCACCAGGCCGGGTGGCGCCTGCTGGCGCATCCACAGCGCGCCGGCAATCGACAGCAGCAGCGAACCACAGCCGGCGGCCAGCAGCAGGCGCCAGGGTTTGAACCAGCCGTGCGAGCCGTGGGACCCGCCGAACAGGCCGCCCAGCGCCAGCCACGGGCCGCCGATGGCCAGTGCCAGCATGCCCAGGATCATGGCCTGGCCCAGGCCGGCCAGCAGCGCGGTGTCGCGTGTGAAGCGGCGCGGGTCGTCGCGGCAGGCGAGTTCGTGCAGCGACACCAGGCGGCGGAAATCGGCTTCGTCCAAGCGGGGCTCCTGAGCAGGGCAGGCCATCTCTCGGTGGCCCGGGCCGCGCCATTTTGACCGCGCTTTTTCCCGGCAGCGCCGTGCCCTGCTGGGCATGGGCACGCCGTCTGCCCGGCAGGCACCAGCACCACTGTTGACGGAGACCCCGATGAGGATGCTCGGCCAGAGAACCTACGCCACCGTGGCGCTTCCGCCCGGCTTGCGGGCGCACGTGCCACCCGAGCCGACGCTGCCGCCGCAGCCGAACCAGCCGCCGGAGCCCGCGCCAACGCCGATCGGCGACCCGCCGCCTTATGGCGTGCCGCCGATCGCGCCGCCGCCACCCATGCCCAGCCCACCCAGCCCGCCGCCGATGGTCGCGAGGGACAGGCGCTCCGCAGTTCGCGCCTGCGACGGCACAAGCTGCGGCACGAATTGCCGTGCCGGAGAGCCGCTGGACCGGGCAGAGCACGCGGCGTTCCATGGCCTGTCGCGGCGCATGGTGCTGATGGCGATTGCACTGTCCGGCTGCGACCCGAAGCAGCCCAAGACCGATCCCGCCGGGACGGCGAGCACGGCCCCGCAGTCGCCCCATGGCTGACCTGGCGGCGGCGCGCTGAAGCATCGGACCCGCGCTCAGCGGGCTTTGGGAACGCCGCCTGGCTGCGCGTCGGCCTCGGCCAATCCTGCTTGTTCGGCCTGTGGCTTTGGTGCGGCTTCGGCTTGCTGCTGGCGCGGCGGGTTCGCGGCGGGGCTGCCCATGGTCTCGCCGTCTTCCGTCTGGCGGTGCCGCATGCTGTTGTCGAAACCGTAGCCACCGCCGCCGGTCTGCTGCGGTGCGCCTGGCGTGGGGGAGTTGCGTTGGGTCATGCGAAGCTTCCTCGTGTGGATGGCAAATGCCGTGAAGGCTTTGTCTTTGGCAAGGCGCATGCCCCGCAGCAGGTCCTACCGGGCGGGTGAGGCCGGTGCCGGCCAGACGCGGTAGGTCCAGTCCGTCAGCCGCTGCAGGCGTGTGGTCTCGGCGCCCATCTGCGTGGCCTTCCACAGCGCGTACTGCAGGAATTGCTCGGGCGATGCGCGGCCGTAGGCATCGGTGGTCTCTGCGTACTGGCCGTTGCCCATCGCGGCCAGCGGCGTGCGGCCCTTGTCCACGCAGAATGCGAAGCCCGCGGTGGGTTCGGGCTCGCCCAGGTCGGTGTTGGCGGGGTCGCAGCGGCGCCAGGCCGCGGGGTCGGTGCTGGCGTACAAGGTGTTGAACTGCGAGATCGCGCCGTTGAGCAGCTTCAGCGAGAGGCCTGGTTGATAGCGGTCCAGCGGCGCGTAGGGCGAGCCGGCGGTGCCCATGGTGGCGGTGGCGCGGTCCATGAAGTTGCTGGGCGACAGGTGCTTCATGGCCTGGGCCCGGCTGTAGCGGCCGCGGTTGTTGATCAGGCTGCCGGTGTCGCTGGCCACGTAGAGCGGGATCGCGTTATTGACGAACTGGGCGCTCTTGATGCGGGCCTGCAGCAGGCGCACGGTGCTGGCGTTGCCAAGTTCCTGCAACGCCGGCGAGGAGGCGCCCAGGGTGCCGGTCAGGAGTTCGTCGAAGCCGGTCAGGTAGGGCCAGTCCATCGAGAAGTTCACCCAGTCGCTCTGGGCGCCGGGGTTGATGGACATCTGCATCTGGTACCAGGCGTTGGTGCGGTAGTAGGAGCCGATCACGTTGTGGGTTTCCCAGGCATGGATCAGGTCGCGGGTGACCTTGCCGGAAGCATCGGTGTCGGCCTGGTAGAGCATGTGCGGCGCCAGGTAGAACACGCTCACGGTGTTGAACGGCCAGCCCCGCACCTCGCCGCGGCCCTTCCAGGTGTTGGCCTTGGCGTCGTAGTCGCCAATGAACCACTTCTGCTTGCCTTCCAGGCCGTAGCTGGTAGCCCAGTGCCACTGCTGCACGGCATTCCACTGCAGCAGGCTCATCATGGCCCGCTCGATGAAGGCGTTGGTGGTGGCCGCTTCGGGTTCGCTCGCGGTGGTGGCGCTGGCGGCCAGCGCGGCCAGTCGACTGGCGCCGACCTGCGCGCCATACTGGCCGCTGCTGGCGACGTGGTTGCCGCGGCCGCCGCCCAGGAAGCCGTAGGCGATCCAGCCCGAGTTCGCGAACAGCTGCTGGATCTCGTTGCGCTGGGCAGGCGTCAGGTGGCTCCAGTCGCCGTACTTGCCGTTGGGGTTCAGGTGGCCCTGCAGCCAGCCTTCGATCTTCGCGGCGTCGCCGTTCGGGTCCTGCCAGCTGCTTTGCGAGAACTGCGCGCCCTTGGCGAAGGAGCCCGCGGGGCTGAAGCCCTCGGGCCAGACGTCCAGCGGGTGGGCGGCGGGCAGCCAGGCGTTCCAGTCCGGGTACTGCAGCGGCACGGCCATTTCGCGGGTGTTCATGGTCGCGCTGGCGTCCATCACCTTGTCCACGTCGGCCTGCGTGAGGCTCAGGGGCTGGCCGTCGATGGGCTTGCCGAACACGGCCTGCAAGGCCTGGGTGGTGGTGTCCAGCGCAGCGCTCAGGCCGGCGCCTGCGGCCCATTCGGTGATGGGCCGGCTGTCCAGCCCGGCGCCGGGCTGGTAGGGCGGGTTCCAGGGTGCCGCCTGCGCCACGTGGGGCACGGCCTGCTGGCTGTAGCGCAGGTAGGCCGCGATCTGCTGGCCCTGCAGCTTGCTCAGGCCGTGGAAGCGGCTGCGCTGCACGATGGCGTTGTCCGAGTAGTTGAAATACTGCAGGTCGCGGCCGGTGGGCGCGTGGCAGGAGGCGCAGGCTGCCTGCAGCTTGCGCGGCACGATGGAGGACTTGGCCAGCACGCCGGAGGCATGCCAGAGGGTCTCGCCCGCGGCCACGTTTTCGCTCCAGGTCTTGCCGGCGTCCTTCTGCTTCTTGATGTTGGCGAACTGCACCGCATTGGTGGCCAGGTTGCGGCCCTGGGCGTCCTGCAGCTGCAGCGCAATCACGCGGTAGCCGTTGGACTCACCGTCGGTGCCGTTGAAGCGGAACTGGATCAGGTTGCCGCTGGCGGCGGCCACCAGCCTGGCCTTGGTGGTGGCGTCCAGCACCAGGCCGATGCGTGCGGTGTAGAGGCCGCCGCGGGCCAGTCCGCCTTGCAGTCGTTCGGCATCGGCCAGTTGCACGTTGGCATCGGTGATGTCCACCCAGGGGATGTCGGCGCCGGCATCGGCGCTGGTGCCGCCCAGCACCCGCAGGCTGGCCTTGACGCGGGCGGGTGCCTGCGTGGTGGCCTCGAACTCCGGCGGGCCGAAGAAGCCGCAGCGGTGGCAGCTGAACCACAGCCGGTCGACCTGGGCCAGCTGGCTGGCGTCCACGTTCAGGACGGCTTGCACGATGGTGGGCTTGCTGGGCAGGCCGGCGCCCAGCACCTCCAGCGGCAATTGCAGCGTGGCGCCTGTGGCCGTCGCGTGCGTTGCCGCGTCTGCGCCGGTGGCCGATGTGACCAAGCTTGCGGCCAGGCCGAGGGCCAGCCAGACGCTGGCGATGGCGGCGCGAATGTGGCCGCTTGGTTGATTTGTCACGAGGTGCTTCCAGGCTGCGACGCCGGGGCCGGCTAGGCGGGAACGCCTCGCCAGCCGGCGTCGATACCGGCGGCACCATACGTGTCTTCAGGCCCTCTGCGGAAGCCCCGATGAGGTGGTTCTATGCTCCACCTTCTGGCCTGAGAAAGTCCACCTGCACGGGTGTCGACCAGCGGCGCATGTTCTGCTACAGCCAGCCATCAACCAGCCACCTGCCTAACCTTGCGCGCCTTCGTGGCGCGTGTCGTGGCCGGTAGCGTCATCGACGCGGCGCACGCCGTAGGCGTTGTCGTCTTCGGGCACCACGTGGCGGCTGTCCCAGGGCTCGGTGCCACGGGACATGCACAGCCGGCCCTCGGTGTGGGCCTGTTCGTTGCAAGCCACGCAGGGCTCCTGCCGGACCAGGGTGGCTTGCGCTGCCTCCGGCAGCTCGTCCGGCTGGACGAGCAAGGTGGCATCGAACGGGGTCGGGGCAATGGGTGGCGAAATGGCCTGGGTGGCGGGGCGCTGGCTCATGAGATGGCTCCTGTCGAATCGGGAGGCGCGGCACGCATCGGGCAGCCGAGGGCGACGCCGACTCCGGGGGGCAAGTCGCATGCCTTGGCGGCCCCACTGCACCGCCAAGGCATGCTGACTCTACGCCGGTCGCTGCCGCCTGGGCAGGTGGCGCATGTCCGGTGTCGGGTTGTTCAGTACGCGCCGCGTTTGGACTCCAGGGCCTCGCCTTTTTCGGCGTCCCGGCGCTGTTCCTTGCCCAGCGGCGGGGTCAGCCGGTCCGGATCCTGGCTGGACAGCGGCACGCCCTGCGGCTGGCCCTTGTCGCTGGCCGGCTTCCGGGTGCGTTCATCCAGCCATTCGCGCGGGCTTTCGCTGTCGGGCAGCGTGGTGGTGGCCGGGTCCGGGCCGACCGAGGTGCTGGTGCCGGGGCCGCCGGCACCGGCGTGGTCCGAGCCGCCAGGGGCCTGGCAGCGGAAGTGCAAGCGGTTCATGCCGGTGCCTCCTTCAATGCGAGGCCATCAGCTCGGCCTTGCGCGCGGCCAGTTGGGCGCCGACGGCCTTGGTGTCCATGCCGGCCTTCTTGACCTTGGGGAACAGTTCGTCCTGCTCTTCCTTGACGTGGTGGTCGATCAACTCGCCCAGCACCTTGACCTTGGCGTCGTACAGGTCGTCGTCCGGCTTGCCGGCCTCGATCTGCGCGATCAAGTCCTTGGCGCTGGCATGTTCGACGGTGGCTTCGTCGACCAGATCGCCTTCGGGCAGCACTTCACGGGCGGCAGGATAGAAGATCTCTTCTTCGATCTGGGCGTGCACCGTGAGCATTTCGCAGATGGTCAGCGCGACGCTGCTGCGATCCCCGGCTGGAGCTTCGGCCTTGGCCAGCTTCTCGTAGTCCTTGAACAGCTTCTTGACCTCGGCGTGGTCAGCGCGCAGCAGCGTGATCGCGTCAGGCGCGCGGCCAGTGGTCTTGCTGGTGTCGGGCGTACGCGACTTGGCGGGGCTGGCAGTGTGGCTGGCGGTGGTGCGCATGGGAAGAACTCCAGTTGGCGGAACTCGCATCGCGGTTCCTGGGTTGATGAGAGTGCCCTCAGACCTGCCGCTGAGCGTCAAGCCCCCCAGGGGGTGGGGAAACTTGGGACGGACCCGGCGTTTCCTCATGAGGCAATGAGGCCACTCTAGGGCGCATTGCCATGCCATGGCGCCATTGGGGCCACGGTTGCGACACCGGCTGACGCGCGCGCTTCGCCTGGGCCTACAGGGCGCCGCCTGAGGGGCCGGAAGATGGCGCTGCACACGAACGGAGCGACCGATGAACCAGGCAAGCTTGATGGCGATGTTCAGCTTCTCGATGTCACCGCTGGATCTGGTGATCCGCGGCAGCGCGATGTACGTTTTCCTGTTCCTGATCTTCCGCTTCGTGCTGCGGCGTGACGTGGGCTCGATCGCGATTTCCGATGTGCTGCTGCTGGTGCTGATCGCCGACGCCTCGCAGAACGCGATGGCCGGCGACTACAAGACAGTGGCGGACGGCATGGTGCTGGTGGGCACCATCGTCGGTTGGAACTGGGCGCTGGACTGGGCGGCCTGGCACTTCGAGCCGGTGCACCGCTTGTTGCAGGCACCGCCGCTGCCGCTGGTGCGCCACGGCCGGGTGCTGCATCGCAACCTGCGCAAGGAGTTCCTGACGCTGGACGACCTGATGATGGAACTGCGCAAGCAGGCGGTGTCGGACCTGGCCGAGGTGAAGCACGCCCAGATGGAGGGCGATGGCCAGATCACGGTGATCAAGCGCGAGGGCGGCGCGCCGGCCGAGGCTCGGTAGCGGGCGATTGGCGGCGCGGCTGCCCGTCGCCAGCGCCGTCCAGCAGTGCGGCCGCGCTGCGCTGCAGCAGCTCGCGCAGCCAGCGCAGCGCAGGGTCGCCATCGTGGCGGGCGTGCCAGACGCAGGACAGCGTGTAGTCCGGCAGCTTCAGCGGCGGCGCTGCCGCCTGCAGCCCGAAGCGCTGGCGCCAGCCCGGCACCAGCAGCTCCGGCACTGTGGCCACCGCCGGCAGGCGGGCCAGCAGCCCTGGCAGCGAGCCGAAGTGCGGGGTGGCATACAGCACCCTGCGCTGCGCGCCGAGGGCCGCCAGTGCGGTGTCCACCTGGCCTTCGAAGTCCCCCTGGTAGGAGATGAACAGGTGCGGCAGCCGCAGGAAGTGCGCCCGTGTCAGCCGGCCCGAGGGTGGTAACTTCACCTGATCGGGGTGGTAGACGCAGCGGTAGTTGCGCGTGCCCAGTGCTGCCATGCGCTGCCAGGCCGGGCCCGGGTCGAACACCGACAGGCCCAGGTCCATCTCACCGGCTTCCAGCATGCGGCTGGCGCGGGAGCGGTCCGACGCGCGCACCGCCAGCCGTACGCCCGGCGCTTGCCGCGCCACTTCGGCCAGCACGCCGGGCATCAGCCAGGCCTCCATCCAGTCGGGCATGCCCAGGCGGAAGCTGCGCTCGCCGCGCGAAGGGTCGAAGCCGCCGGACTCGGTCAAGGCGCCACGCACGCTTTCCAGCGCCGGCGCCAGCTGGTCGGCCAGCGCCAACGCGCGGGGCGTGGGCACCATGCCTTGCGCTGTGCGCACCAGCAGCTCGTCACCGGTCAGCTCGCGCAGCCTGGCCAGCGCGCCGCTGACCGCCGGCTGGCCGAGGAACAGCTTGGCCGCCGCGCGCGACACGCTGCGCTCGCGCACCAGCACCAGGAAGCTGACCAGCAGGTTCAGGTCCACGCCCCTGAAATCGCGCTCGATGATGTGGCTCATGATTCCAATCGATTTGCCTGATGAGTCGGTGCCAGGAATTATGACGACCAGGCCAGCACCTTTGCGGGCACTTCAGGAGCGAAACATCATGGGCAAGAAAAAAGTGTTGATCGTCGGGGCCAACGGCACCGTGGGCCAGGCCGTGGCGCAGGCGGGCGAGGGCCTCTGGGAACTGGTCACGGCCGGCCGCAGTAGCGGAGCGCATCGCGTGGACCTGACGCAGGGCCGCAGCATCCATGCGCTGTTCGAAGCGGTGGGACGGGTCGACGCGATCATCGCCACCGCGGGCAAGGTGCACTTCGGCCCGCTGGCCGAAATGAGCGCCGAGCAGTTCAGCATCGGCCTGCAGGACAAGCTGCTGGGCCAGGTCAACCTGGCGCTGATCGGCCAGCACCATCTGAACGACGGCGGCTCCATCACCTTGACCAGCGGCATCCTGTCGGAAGCGCCGATCCGCCTGGGCGCCAACGCCACCGCCGTCAATGCTGCTGTCGAAGGCTTCGTGCGCGCGGCGGCCTGCGAGCTGCAGCGCGGCCTGCGCATCAACGTGGTCAGCCCTACGGTGCTGACCGAATCGCTGGGCGCCTATGGGGCGTTTTTCCAGGGCTTCGAGCCAGTGTCCGCGGCACGCGCGGCCCAGGCCTACCTGCGCAGCGTCGAAGGCGTGCAGACCGGGCAGGTGTTCAAGGTCTGGTAACTCAGCGCTTGCGCACGGCGGCCTCGATGGCCGCGCCGACCTCGGCGGTGCTGGCCTTGCCGCCCAGGTCGGGCGTGCGAGGCCCCTCGCGCAGCGTGGCCTCGATGGCACGCAGGATCGCGTCGTGTGCCTCTTGATGGCCGAGGAACTGCAGCATCATCGCGCCGGACCAGATCATGGCCACCGGGTTGGCAATGCCCTTGCCGAAGATGTCCGGCGCCGAGCCGTGTACCGGCTCGAAAAGCGACGGGAACTTGCGCTCCGGGTTCAGGTTGCCCGAAGGCGCCAGGCCGATGGTGCCGGTGCAGGCCGGGCCCAGGTCCGAGAGGATGTCGCCGAACAGGTTGCTGGCCACCACCACATCGAAACGGTCCGGCTGCAGCACGAAGCGGGCGCAGAGGATGTCGATGTGCTGCTTGTCCATGGCCAGCTCGGGGTAGCCGGCGTGCATCGCATCGGCCCGGCCGTCCCACCACGGCATGCTGATGGCAATGCCATTGCTCTTGGTGGCCACGGTGATCTTCTTGCGCGGGCGCGATTGCGCCAGCTCGAAGGCGTACTTCATCACCCTGTCGGTGCCGTGGCGCGAGAAGACCGATTCCTGGATCACGATCTCGCGCTCGGTGCCCTCGTAGAGCTTGCCGCCGAGGTTGGTGTACTCGCCCTCGGTGTTCTCGCGCACCACGAAGAAGTCGATGTCGCCTGGCTTGCGGCCCGCGAGCGGGCAGGGCACGCCCTCGAACAGGCGCACCGGCCGCAGGTTGATGTACTGGTCGAACTCGCGGCGGAACTTCAACAGCGAGCCCCACAGCGAAATGTGGTCCGGCACCGTGGCCGGCCAGCCCACGGCACCGAAATACACCGCGTCCATGCCCTGCAACTGCTGCTTCCAGTCGTCCGGCATCATCTGGCCGGTCTTCAGGTAGTGCTCGCAGCTGGCCCATTCGATGGGCGTGATGTCCAGCGCAATGCCGAAACGTTCGGCAGCCGCGTGCAGCACGCGCAGGCCTTCGGGCATGACTTCCTGGCCGATGCCGTCACCGGGGATGGCTGCGATCTTGAGCGGTTTCATGGAGAACTCCTGGTTGGGCGCCGTGCGTGCATTGGCACATGTCAGGGTTGGCATCCTAGGGGACCTGGGGCTTTCTACAATCGGAGCTCTTGTGAATCCGCCATGCACACATCGTGAACAATGATCCGCTCGCCGAAGACCTGCGCGTTTTCAACGCGGTGGTGCGCAAGGCCAGCTTCTCCGGCGCTGCCGAGGAGCTGGGCGTTTCGCCGTCCTACGTCACCAAGCGCATCCAGATCCTGGAGGCCACGCTGGGCACCCCGCTGTTCCACCGCACCACGCGCCGGGTGGTGGTGACCGAGGCCGGCGAGCGCATCTGCCACTGGTCGCAGAAGATCCTGGACGACCTGGATCATCTGGTCGAGGAGATTGGCGTGACGCGGCAGGCGCCTCGTGGCACCTTGCGCGTGTGCAGCAGCTTCGGTTTCGGCCGGCGGGTGGTGGCGCCTGCGCTGTCGGCCCTGGTCGAGCAGCATCCGGCGCTGAAGGTGCGCTTCGAGGTGTTCGACCGGCTGGTCGACGTGGCCAGCGAAGGCTTCGACCTGGACGTGCGCGTGGGTGACGAGATCGCCCCGCACCTCATTGCCAAGCGGCTGGCAGCCAACCATCGCGTGCTGTGCGCCTCGCCGGCCTACCTGGCGCGCTGCGGCACGCCGCGCACGCTGGACGAGCTGGCCACGCACGACTGCCTGATCATCAAGGAACGCGACCACCCGTTTGGCGTCTGGCGCCTGCGCCACGGCCGCAAGGAAAGCACCATCAAGGTTCGCGGCCCGCTCTCGTCCAACAACGGCGAGATGGTGGTGCAGTGGGCCGTGGACGGCCGCGGCATCGCGCTGCGCTCGCTGTGGGATGTCGGCCCGCTGATCGCCGAAGGCAAGCTGGTGCAGGTCCTGCCGGACCACAGTCAGGCGGCCGATGTGTGGGCCGTCTACCCTTCGCGGCTGGACACCTCGGCCAAGGTGCGCGTGTGCGTGGAATTCCTCCAGGCGCACCTTGCCAGCCGGCTTCAGCCGCCCCCGTTGGCGCGCTGAAACAGCGCGGCCGTTCAACGCTCACCAGCCGCCGCGCATGTGGGCCACCACCGGGCGTGGCAGCGAGGCCACCCAGTGCCTGTAGATGTGCCGGGCCGAGGCGTGCAACTGCGGCAGGCAGGTTTTCAGCTGGCGCAAGATCTCTTCGCGCGATTGCGCGGCAGGCCCGGCCGCGTGGGCCAGCTCCAGGGCCGACTCGTGGCACCACTCGCGCACGATGGCCTCGGTGACCTCGAAGTGGCACTGGAAGGCCAGGTGCTTGCCCATGCCGAAGGCCTTGTTCAGGCAGTGTCGGCCAAACAGCAGGCGCTGCGCACCGGCGGGAATCTCGAAGGTGTCGTAGTGCCAGTTGAAGGCGACGACCGGCTGCTCGCCAAACAGCCGGCGGCCGGCGGGCGTGACCTGCAGGTGGTTCCAGCCGATGTTGGCCCAGGCGTTGGTGCTGACGCGCGCGCCCATGGCCTTGGCGATCATCTGCCCGCCGAAGCAGTGGCCCAGCAGCGGAATGTCGGCGCGCAGCGCGGCCTGGGCCAGCGCGAGTTCGTCGTGGATCCAGGGCAGCGGCTCGTTGACGCTGCGATTGCTGCCCAGCATCACGATGCCGCTGAAGTCCCGCGGGTCGCTCGGCAGGCTGTCGCCTTGCTCGGGGCAGATCAGGCGGTGTTCGATGCCGACCTCTTCGAGGTAGTCCAGCAGGAAGCCGGGGCGTTGGGTCTTGTCGTGTTGCAGCAGGGCGACCGGTTTCATACAAGGGCGCGGCTTGGCGCGCAGTGGTGACGATGAAGCCACTCTAGACAGCGCGACCTCAGCCCGGCATCAAGAGACGGGCTCTCGTCATCAAGCCCGCATCAAGCGCCCGCGTTTGATTTCGGCTTGATGCCGGCCGCCGCTTTCTTGATCCCGGCTTGAGGTGCTGCTTGCTGCAATGTCGGCATGAGCGTTCTCTCGCCCTGTGTTCCGTCCCTGCCGCGCAGTGCGCGCCAGGACTCGCCCGCTGCCGAGCCCTGGCTGGCCTGCGAGGACATCCTGCTGGACGTGGCGGCGCCGGACGGCGCTGCGGCGCTGCAGGTGCTGGCACGGCTGCTGTCGCGCCGGCTGGTCTGTCCGCAGGAAGCCGTGCTGCGCCGCCTGGTGCAGCGCGAGGCGCTGGCCTCTACCGCACTGGGGCACGGCCTGGCGCTGCCGCATGCCCAACTGGCCGGTCTGGCCGCGCCGGTGGGCGCCTGCGTGGGCCTGCGCTCGCCGGTGGTCTTTGGCGAGGCGGACGGGCAGCCGGTGCGCTGGCTGATCGCGCTGCTGCTGCCAGTGCGCGAGCCGCAGGCGCAGCTGATCCGCCTGGCCGGGCTGGCCAGCCGCTGCGGCGAGGGCATGTTCCGCCTGGCGCTGGCGCGCAGCCGCACGCCAGCCGAGGTGTGGAAGCTGTTGACGCTGCCGGCCTGACCGGGCGCCGCAAAGGGCGTCTTGATACTTTCTTGATACCCGGCTGCCGAGTCTTGGCACCGTCTTGATGCCCCGATTTTTACGATGAGCGCATGTTTCAAGGAGGGCGTCCCATGGATGTCGTTTACATCGCGCTGAGCGTCGTGTGCTGGCTGTTGCTGGTGGGCATGGCGCAGGGTTGCGCAAAGCTGGGAGGGGCCGAGAAATGAGCGGTCTGGTCATCTTGAGTGGCATCGTCGCGGCAGGCCTGCTGGTCTACCTGGTGGCGGTCTTGCTGCAGCCGGAGAAGTTTTCATGAATGCACATGGCTGGACTTTGCTGGCCGTCTACAGCGTTGTGCTGTGGCTGCTGGCCATGCCGATGGGGCGCTACATCGCCGCAGTGATGGAAGGGCGGCTGCGCTGGGCGGGCCGCATCGAGGCCGGGCTGTGCCGGCTCTGCGGCGTCAAGCCCGAGGCGGAGATGGGCTGGCTGCAGTACGCGCTGGCGCTGTTGCTGTTCAACGGCCTGGGCGTGCTGGCGGTGTATGCGCTGCAGCGGCTGCAGCTGTGGCTGCCGCTGAACCCGCAGGGCATGGCCAACGTGTCGCCCGACTCGTCTTTCAACACCGCGATCAGCTTCGCCACCAACACCAACTGGCAGGGCTACGTGGGCGAAACCACGATGAGCTACCTGACCCAGATGCTGGGCCTGGCGGTGCAGAACTTCTTCTCCGCGGCCACCGGCATCGTGGTGGTGATTGCGCTGATCCGCGGCTTCGCGCGGCACTCGGCCAAGGCCATCGGCAACCTGTGGGTGGACCTGACGCGGGCCACGCTGTGGCTGCTGCTGCCGCTGTGCATCGTCTACGCGGTGTTCCTGGCGCAGCAAGGCGTGGTGCAGAACTTCGATGCCTACCCGGTGGTGCAGACCCTCGAGACGCAGCACTACGAAACGCCGAAGCTGGACGCCGAAGGCCAGCCGGTCAAGGGTGCTGACGGCCAGCCGGTGACGGAGCCGCAGCAAACCCGCGAGCAGACGCTGGCGATGGGCCCGATCGCCTCGCAGGAGGCAATCAAGATGCTGGGCACCAATGGTGGCGGCTTCCTGAACGCCAACTCGGCGCACCCGTACGAGAACCCGACGCCGCTGACCAACTTCGTGCAGATGCTGTCGATCTTCCTGATCCCGGCCGGGCTGTGCTTTGCGTTCGGCCGCATGGTGCAGGACAGGCGCCAGGGCTGGACGGTGGCGGCTGCAATGGGCGTGCTGTTCCTGGTCGGCGCGGTGGCCGCGATGAGCTTCGAGCAGCAGGGCAACCCGCTGCTGGCGCCGCTGGGCGTGGACCAGGGCATGAGCCTGGCCCAGGCCGGCGGCAACATGGAAGGCAAGGAGACGCGCTTCGGCATTGCCGACACCGCCTTGTTCGCCACCATCACCACCGACGCCTCCTGTGGCGCGATCAACGGCTGGCACGACTCGTTCACGCCGCTGGGCGGGCTGGTGCCGCTGGTCAACATGCAGCTGGGCGAGGTGGTGTTCGGCGGCGTGGGCACGGGGCTGTACGGCATGCTGATCTTCGCGATCCTGGCGGTCTTCATCGCTGGGCTGATGATCGGCCGGACGCCGGAATACCTGGGCAAGAAGATCGAGGCGCACGAGATGAAGATGAGCTCGATTGCCATCCTCGTCACGCCGCTGCTGGTGCTGCTGGGCACCGCCATTGCAGTGCTGAGCCCTGCCGGGCAGGCGGGCGTGGCCAACCCCGGCGCGCATGGCTTCTCCGAGATCCTCTACGCCTTCACCTCGGCGGCCAACAACAACGGCAGCGCGTTCGGCGGGCTGTCGGCCAACACGCCGTTCTACAACGTGCTGCTGGGCATTGCGATGTGGTTCGGCCGCTTCGGCGTGATCGTGCCGGTGCTGGCGATTGCCGGCTCGCTGGCAGCGAAGAAGCGCATCGCCACGACATCCGGCACCCTGCCCACGCATGGCCTGCTGTTCGGCGGCCTGCTGATCGGCATCGTGCTGCTGGTGGGCCTGCTGAACTATGTGCCGGCGCTGGCACTCGGCCCGGTCGTTGAGCACCTGGTGCTCTGGAAGTGAGTGAGTTCCCATGACACGCAAGAGCTTTTCATTGTTCGACCCCGCGCTGGCCAGGCCGGCCGTGGTCGACGCCTTTCGCAAGCTGAGCCCACGGGTGCAGTGGCGCAATCCGGTGATGTTCGTCGTCTACGTCGGCAGCATCCTGACCACCGGCCTGTGGCTGCAGGCCTGGATTGGTGCGCCCTACGGCCAAGGGCCGATCCCGCCAGGCGGGAGCGAGTCCCTTCGGGCGGCCGTGCGGGACTCCGGCGGCGGCGCAGCCCAGGGCTCGCCCGGCTTCACGCTGGCTGTCGCCCTGTGGCTGTGGTTCACCGTGCTGTTCGCCAACTTCGCCGAGGCCCTGGCCGAGGGCCGCAGCAAGGCCCAGGCGGCCTCGCTGCGCGGGCTGAAGAAGCAGACCTGGGCCAAGAAGCTGGAAGAGCCGCGCCACGGCTCGTCCTGGCATCCGCTGGAATCGACCGAGCTGCGCAAGGGCGCGGTAGTGCTGGTCGAGGCGGGTGACGTGGTGCCGGCCGACGGTGAGGTCATCGAAGGCGTGGCCTCGGTGGACGAGAGCGCCATCACCGGCGAATCGGCCCCGGTGATCCGCGAGTCCGGCGGCGACTTCAGCGCCGTGACCGGTGGCACCCGCGTGCTGTCGGACTGGATTGTGGTGCGCGTGAGTGCCAACCCCGGCGAAACCTTCATCGACCGCATGATCGCGATGGTCGAAGGGGCCAAGCGCCAGAAGACGCCCAACGAGATCGCGCTGACCATCCTGCTGGTGGCGCTGACCATCGTCTTCCTGGCGGTGACCGTCACGCTGCTGCCGTTCTCGGTCTTCAGCGTGCAGGTGGCCGGCGCCGGCACGCCCATCAGCGTGACCGTGCTGATCGCGCTGCTGGTCTGCCTGATCCCGACCACGATTGCCGGGCTGCTGTCGGCCATCGGCGTGGCCGGCATGAGCCGCATGATGCAGGCCAATGTGATCGCCACCTCCGGCCGCGCGGTGGAAGCCGCGGGCGACGTGGACGTGCTGCTGCTGGACAAGACCGGCACCATCACGCTGGGCAACCGCCAGGCCTCGGCCTTCATCCCGGCGCCCGGTGTGAGCGACGTGGAACTCGCCGATGCGGCCCAGCTCGCCTCGCTGGCCGACGAGACGCCAGAGGGCCGCAGCATCGTGGTGCTCGCGAAGCAACTGCACCCGATGCGCGACCCCGGCTTCCAGGCCGAAGGCGCGAGCTTCGTGCAGTTCACCGCGCAGACCCGCATGAGCGGCGTGGACCTGCCGGCTGGTGGCAACACGCGGCAGATCCGCAAGGGCGCGGCCGATGCGCTGCGCCGCCACGTCGAGGCGCTCGGCGGCAGCTTCCCGCCCAACCTGGCCGCCACGGTGGAAGACGTGGCCCGCCGCGGCAGCACGCCGCTGGCGGTGTCGGACGGCGCCCGCGTGCTGGGCATCATCGAGCTGAAGGACGTGGTCAAGGGCGGCATCAAGGAGCGCTTTGCCGAGCTGCGCCGCATGGGCATCAAGACCATCATGGTGACCGGCGACAACCGGCTCACTGCCGCGGCGATTGCCGCGGAAGCCGGCGTGGACGACTTCCTCGCCGAGGCCACGCCGGAGCAGAAGCTGGCGCTGATCCGCCAGCACCAGGCCGAGGGCCGGCTGGTGGCGATGACGGGCGACGGCACCAACGACGCGCCCGCGCTGGCCCAGGCCGACGTGGCGGTGGCCATGAACTCCGGCACCCAGGCCGCCAAGGAGGCCGGCAACATGGTGGACCTGGACAGCAACCCCACCAAGCTGATCGAGGTGGTGGAAACCGGCAAGCAGATGCTGATGACGCGCGGCTCGCTGACCACCTTCAGCATTGCCAACGACCTGGCCAAATACTTCGCCATCATCCCGGCGGCATTCGTCAGCACCTATCCGCAGCTGGGCGCGCTGAACGTGATGCAGCTGGCCAGCCCGAACTCTGCCGTGATGTCGGCCGTCATCTTCAACGCGCTGATCATCGTCTTCCTGATCCCGCTGGCGCTCAAGGGTGTGCGCTACCGGCCGCTGGGCGCCGCGGTGCTGCTGCGCCGCAACCTCGCGGTCTACGGCCTGGGCGGCGTCATCGTGCCCTTCATCGGCATCAAGGCCATCGACCTGCTGCTCAGCGCCGCCGGTTGGGTCTGAACTCGAAAGCCATCATCATGAAAAACCTCATCCGCCCCGCCCTCAGCCTGTTCGTGGTGCTCACCGCGATCACCGGCCTGGCGTATCCGCTGGTCGTCACCGCCGTCGCGCAGACGGCCTTTCCCGAACAGTCCCACGGCAGCCTGCTGCGCAATGCCGCAGGCCAGCCGGTGGGTTCGAAGCTGATCGGCCAGGCCTTCAGCGAGCCGAAATACTTCTGGGGCCGGCCCTCGGCCACCAGCCCGATGGCCAACAACGCCGCCAACTCGGCCGGCACCAACGTCGGCCCGCTGAACCCGGCGCTGGTGGACGCGGTGAAGGCCCGCGTGGCCGCGCTGCAGGCCGCCGACCCGGGCAACACGCAACCCGTGCCGGTGGACCTGGTGACCACCTCGGCCAGCGGCGTGGACCCGCACATCAGCCCGGCCGCGGCCGAGTACCAGGCCGCGCGCGTGGCCCGCGAGCGCAAGCTGCCGCTGGCGGCAGTGCAGGCCCTGGTCGCCGCGCACACCGAGGGCCGCACGCTGGGCCTCCTGGGCGAGCCGCGGGTCAATGTCCTGCAGCTGAACCTGGCACTGGATCAGCAATCGGCATCCTGATGCTGAGCACTGATGCGTTCCTGATGCAGCGCCACCTATGCTTGCATCGTGACTGATGCCCGACCCGACCCCGACCAATTGCTGGCCCGCCTGCAGGCCGACGAAGCCCAGGCCGCACGCGGCAAGCTGAAGATCTTCTTCGGCGCCAGCGCCGGCGTGGGCAAGACCTTCGCGATGCTGCAGCGCGCGCAGGACCTGCGCCGGCAGGGCGTGCCGGTGCTGCTGGGCCTGGTCGAGACCCACGGCCGGGCCGACACCGAAGCCCTGGTGCAGGGGCTGGACCGGCTGCCGCTGCGCAGCGTCGAGCACAAGGGCCGCGTGCTGCAGGAGTTCGACCTGGACGCCGCGCTGCAGCGCCGGCCGGCCCTGCTGCTGCTGGACGAGCTGGCGCATTCCAACGTGCCCGGCTCGCGCCACCCCAAGCGCTGGCATGACGTGGAGGAGCTGCTGGACGCCGGCATCGACGTCTGGACGACGATGAACGTCCAGCACCTCGAAAGCCTCAACGACGTGGTCACCGGCATCACCGGCATCCGCGTCTGGGAGACGGTGCCGGACCGCATCTTCGATGAGGCCGACGAGGTCGTCATCGTCGACCTGCCGCCGGACGAGCTGCTGCTGCGCCTGAAGCAGGGCAAGGTCTACCTGCCGCAGCAGGCCGCCACGGCGGTGCGCAACTTCTTCCGCAAGGGCAACCTGATCGCGCTGCGCGAGCTGGCGCTGCGGCGCACGGCGGACCGGGTCGATGACGAGATGCTGCAGTACCGCCGCACCCGCTCGGTCGCGCCGGTCTGGCAGACGCGCGAGGCGCTGCTGCTGTGCATCGGCCCCGGCGAGGGGGCCGACAAGCTGGTGCGCGCTGCCTCGCGCATGGCCGCGCAGCTGGGCGTGCCCTGGCACTGCCTGTACGTGGAGACGCCGCGCCTGCAGCGCCTGCCGGACGCCGTGCGCCAGCGCACGCTGCGGCTGCTGACATTGGCCGAGGAAGCCGGCGCGACGACCGCCACGCTGTCCGGCCGCTCGCTGCCGGAAGAGGTGGTGCGCTACGCCCAGGCGCACAACCTCTCTCGCGTGCTGCTGGGCCGTGACACACGCCGCTGGCCTCGCCCCTGGCGGCTGACGCTGGCTGAAGCGGTGGGCGCGATGGGGCCGGACCTGGACGTGATCCAGATCGCTTTGCCTGCGCGCCAGGACGAACGCGGGGCGCGCCCCTGGTGGGCCTGGGGCACGCCGGCACCCGAGATGCAGGGCTGGCGGCCGTATGCAATGGCGGCGCTGTGCTGCGCGGTGGCCGCGGTGCTGGCGGCGCCGCTGCAGTCGGTCTTCGAGCTGGCCAACATCGTGATGCTGTTCCTGCTGGCCGTGGTGGTGGCGGCCGTGCGCTACGGCCGTGGCCCGGCCGTGATGGCGGCCTTCCTCAGCGTGGCGGCTTTCGATTTTCTCTACGTCGCGCCACGCTTCTCGTTCAGCGTGAGCGACGCGCAGTACCTGCTGACCTTCGCGGTGATGCTGGTGGTCGCGCTGGTCATTGGCCAGATGACGGCCGGCCTGAAGTTCCAGGCCCTGGTGGCCACGCGGCGCGAGGCGCGGGTGGGCGCGTTGTACGCGATGTCGCGGGACCTTTCCGGTGCGTTGATGGCCGAGCAGGTGGCCGAGATCGCCGCGCGTTTCCTGGCCTCGCAGTTCGATGCCCGCAGCACGCTGCTGGTGGCGGATGCGAATGACCGGCTGGTCGCCTCGCAAGGTGCGGAAGCAGAAAAGGCTGTCGACCTCGGCGTGGCGCAATGGGCCTACGACCATGCCGAAGCGGCCGGGCAGGGCACCAACACCTTGCCGGCCGCGGCCATGCTGTACCTGCCGCTGAAGGCGCCGATGCGCATGCGCGGCGTGCTGGCGGTCGCGCCGCAGCAGCCTGCCCGGCTGGTCGGCCCGGAGCAGCAGCGGCTGCTGGCCACCTGTGCTTCGCTGCTCGCGCTGTCGCTGGAGCGCATCCATTACGTGGAGGTGGCGCAGCAGACGACGGTGCAGGTCGAGTCCGAGCGCCTGCGCAACTCGCTGCTGGCGGCCATCTCGCACGACCTGCGCACGCCGTTGGCAGCCATGGTCGGCATGGCCGAGTCGCTGACCATGCAGCCGCTGCCCGAGCCCGCGCGGCAGGCCGAGCTGGCGCATGCGATGCGCGAGTCTGCGCTGCGCATGCGCTCGCAGGTGCACAACCTGCTGGACATGGCACGGCTGCAGTCCGGCCAGGTGCATCTGCACCGCCAGTGGCTGCCACTGGAAGAAGCGCTGGGCAGTGCCTTGCGGGCGATGGACGGCACGCTGGACGCGCGCCGCGTGAAGGCGCAGCTTCCGGCCGACCTGCCGCTGCTGCAGGTGGACCCGGCGCTGTTCGAGCGGGTGCTGTGCAACCTGCTGGAAAACGCCGCCAAGTACACGCCGCCGGGCAGCCCGCTGGGCTTCGGCGCCGAGGTGGTGGGCGACTGGGTGCGCATCACGCTGGACGATGAAGGCCCTGGCTTGCCGCCCGGCCGCGAGCAGGCCATCTTCGAGATGTTCGAGCGCGGCCGGCGCGAGAGCGCCACGCCGGGCGTGGGCCTGGGGCTGGCGATCTGCCGGGCCATCGTCGAGGCGCATGGCGGGCGCATCCGCGCCGAGAATCGGCCGGCGGGCGGTGCGCGCTTCATCGTCGAGCTGCCGCGCGGTGAGCCGCCGCCGATGGTGGCCGACGAGGCCTGGCCCGACCAAGACATCACAGAAGGACCCAGCGCATGAGTGAACCCGTGCCCCGCGTGCTGATCGTCGAGGACGAGGCCGAGATCCGCCGCTTTGTCAGCCTGTCGCTGGAGCGCGAAGGCTTCGAGGTGCACCAGGCCGAGACGCTGGAGCGTGGCCTGATCGAAGCCGGCACGCGCCGGCCCGACATGGTGGTGCTGGACCTGGGCCTGCCGGACGGCGACGGCGTGGCCCTGATCCGCGAGCTGCGCGGCTGGTCCGACGTGCCGGTGCTGGTGCTGTCGGCCCGCACCGGCGAGGCCGACAAGATCGAGGCGCTGGACGCCGGCGCCGACGACTACCTCGTCAAGCCCTTCAGCACCGGCGAGCTGCTGGCGCGGGTGCGCGCCCACCTGCGCCGCCGCGCTACGCCGGCCGCGGCAGGCGCGAACGCGGTTGGCAGCGCGATCGAGTTCGGCGAGGTGCGCATCGACCTGGGCCGCCGCACGGTCGAGCGCGGCGGCGAGGCCCTGCACATCACGCCCATCGAGTACCGGCTGCTGACGCATCTGGCCGCGCACCCGCACTGCGTGCTGACCCACCGCCAGCTGCTGCGCTCGGTCTGGGGCCCCAGCCATGCGGACGACACGCATTACCTGCGCGTCTACATGGCGCAGCTGCGCAAGAAGCTGGAGGACGACCCGGCGCAGCCGCGGCACCTGTTGACCGAAACGGGGATTGGCTACCGCTTCGTGCCTTGAGGCGGCGCGAGTGGGTTGATCAGTCCGCCGGTGTGACCAGCACCTGCACGCCCAGCGCAGCCAGCGCTGGCCACGGGCGGTCGCTCACGAGGGTGTGCACCTGGTGCCACTGCGCCACGCCGAAAGGCGAGACCTTGTCCAGCTTGGTGTGGTCGGCCAGGATCAGCGTGCGCGCGGCCGCGGCGATCATCGCCTGCTTGGTGGCAGCGTCCGCCTCGTCGGTCACGGTGGTGCCCATGCGCAGGTCCACCGAGCAGGCGCCGGGCACCGCCCAGTCGGCCCGGCAGCGGGCCAGCATTTCGCAGGCCGCCGGGCCCCACAGCGCGCGTGACTGCGGCTGCCAGGTGCCGCCGGTCAGCACCAGCTGCACCTGCGGTTCGCGGTCGAACAGCGTGGCCACGTCCAGTGCGTTGGTGATCACCGTCAGCGGACGGGCGGTGAGGGCGCGGGCCAGGCTCAGCGAGGTGGAGCCGGCGTCGATGATGACCGTCTGGCCCGGCTGGATCAGCGTGGCGGCGAGCTGGCCAATGGCCTGCTTGGCGCTGACCTGCACGCTGCTGCGTGCTGCGAAGTCAAGCCGCGCGGTGTCCAGGTTGACGGCGCCGCCATGGGTCTTGTGCAGCTTGCCCTGGGCCTGCAGGTCCAGCAGATCGCGGCGGATGGTGTGCTCGGAAACTTCCAGCAGGCGTGCCAGCCCCGGCACTTCGACGCGGCCTTTGGCCTGCAGCTCTTCCAGGATGCGGGCGCGGCGTTCCTCGCTGAACTGCGGCGGGGCAGAAGTCTTGCGGTCCATGCGGCAATTCTAGGCAGCTTGCGGTGGCTTGATTGCTCAAGTATGCTCGTTTAATTGTGAATTTGCTCGATTGAGCGCAAATCTGGAGCTTTGACCGAATGGCCGCCACCCTTGATGCAGGCGCTGCAGCGCCCCGTGCCGAACACCTGGCGATGGCCGCGGTCTTCTTCGCCAATGGCGCCGGCTTTGCCAGCTGGGTTTCGCGCATTCCTGCCGTGCGCGACAGCCTGCACCTCAGCGAAGGCCAGCTCAGCCTGGCGCTGCTGGCCATGGGCGCCGGCGCGCTGCTGGCCTTCCAGCTGGCCGGCCGTGGCATTGCGCACCTGGGTGCGCGGGCGCTGACGCTGGCCACCGGCTTCATGTTCTTCTACGCGCTGCCGCATCCGGTCATCGTCGGCTCGTTGCCGGCGCTGGCGTTTTCGCTGTTCCTGCTGGGCGCGGCCAACGGGGCGATGGACGTGGCGATGAACGCGCTGGCGGTGGAGGTCGAGACCCGCCAGCGCAAGCCCATCATGTCCGGCCTGCACGGGCTGTGGAGTGCCGGCGGCCTGTGTGGGGCGGCGCTGGGCGGTGCGATGGCGCATGCGGACATTTCGCCGTTCTGGCACCTCAGCGGCGTGGCGGTGCTGCTCGCGCTGGTCACGCTGCTGGCGCGCCGCTGGCTGCCGGCCACGCTGCCTGCTCCCATGCCCGAAGGCCCACGTTTCGCGCGCCCTGAACCGGGCATGCTGGGCCTGGGCGCCATCGTCTTTTGTGCCTTCCTGATCGAAGGTGCCATGGCCGACTGGAGCGCCGTCTACCTGACCGGCACGCTGGGCACCACCGCAGCGGTGGGCGCGCTGGGCTACGCGGCGTTTGCCTTCGCGATGATGGCCATGCGCCTGGCGGGCGACAAGCTGCTGCTGCGCTGGCCGGCGCCCGCCTTGCTGCGCTTGGCCAATGCGTTGGGCGCCGCGGTACTCACCATCGCACTGGCCGCCCAGCAGCTGGGCTTGACGATGGTGGCCTTTGTTTCGGTGGCGCTGGGGGTGGCCACGGTGGCGCCGCTGGCCTTTGGCGCGGCGGCCCGGCGCTCGCACCGCGGCCCGGGCCATGGCATTGCCGCGATGGCGACCATGGGCTATGGCGGCTTCCTGCTCGGCCCGCCGATGATTGGCTGGCTCGCACACCTTGGCAGCCTGCGTCTGGCGCTGCTGGTGCTGGCGGCGTTGGCGGCCGTCATCTCGGTGCTGGCGCCTCAGCTGGCCGAACCTGCGCCGCAGGTGCAGCCGGCATGAGTCCAGGAGGAAGAGGAGGCGCCTGAATTCCGTCCCTTCGGGTTGGCTGACGGCTTGCCGGAGCAGCGGGCCTCCACCCTTGCGTTCACCGGGGACCGGAAGCCGCGTCTTGCGAGAGCTGGAAAACCGCCACGGCTTGCACCAGTTGCCGGGCCTGGGTTTTCAGGCTCTCGGCGGCAGCGGCGCTTTGCTCCACGAGCGCGGCGTTCTGTTGCGTGGCGCGGTCCATCTGCATGACGGCTTCGCCCACCTGCGTGACGCCGGCACTCTGCTCGTTGCTCGCGGTGCTGATCTCGCTCATCAGGTTGGTCACCCGCCGGATGGAAGAGACCACTTCGGACATCGTGGCCCCTGCCTTGTCGACCAACGTGGTGCCCTCTTCGACGCGCTCGACGCTGGCTGTGATCAGGCTCTTGATTTCCTTGGCAGCCTCGGCGGATCTGCCGGCCAGGTTGCGCACCTCGGTGGCCACCACCGCGAAGCCTCGGCCCTGTTCTCCGGCACGGGCGGCCTCCACGGCGGCGTTCAGCGCCAGGATATTGGTCTGAAAGGCAATGCCGTCGATCACACCGATGATGTCGGAGATCTTCTTGCCGCTGTCGTTGATGCCCTTCATCGTCTGGATGACTTCTGCCACGACATCGCCTCCCTTGCGGGCGACTTCGCTGGCCAGTTTTGCCAGTTGCTCTGCCTGGCGAGCATTGTCGGCATTCTGTTTGACGGTCGAGCTCAGTTCTTCCATTGACGCGGCGGTTTCCTCCAGTGCCGAAGCCTGCTGTTCGGTGCGTTGCGACAGGTCGTTGTTGCCACTGGCAATCTCCGAACTGGCGGTGGCAACGCCCTGTGCATTGCGCCGGACCGAGCCCACCACATCGATCAACGACGACTGCATGGCGGAAAGGCTGCCCAGCAAGGGGCTGAACTCATCGCTGGCGTGATCGGTGACCGCAACGGTGAAGTCGCCTTGGCGGGCTCGCTCTGCCACTTGCTGCGCCTGGGTGACACGCCGGCGCAGCAGGCGTGCGATGTACCAGGAGAAGCCCATCAGGCCCACGCCGATGGCAGCGACCAAGCCCGCGAGCTGGATGCGAATCGCGTCGGCGGCTTTCGAGATGTCGCCCACCTCGGTGGCCAGCATCTTGCCTTGGCGGGCGCGCTCGGCGCTCAGCCAGTCTTGCATGCGCGCAAACGCCGGAATGGTGCGTTGCATCAAGGTGTCAAAGGCCTGCTCGCGTTTGCCCTCGCGCACCAAAGCGACCGTGGCTTCGGCGGTCGGCCAGGTGATTTTCTGCAGTTGCAGCCAGTCGCGCTCAAACGCGTCCCGTCCCTCCTGCGTCGTGACTTCGCGCAGGTAGGTGTCGTCGTTGTGGGTGATCTGCTTGCGCACGGCGTCGATGTCCCCCAGCGCGGCCTCGGCCTCCTGCGGCGTCTTGACCAGCATGGCCTGGCGAAGGTCCAGCAACGCGCGCGTGACCCCCAACTCGGTGCTGGCAATGAGTTCGAGCTGCAGTGCGCGCACGATGCCCACGCGATTGGCCAATTGCCCGACCTGCACCAACTGAAACCAGGAACTGACAGCCAGCGCAGACAGCGCGACGATCAACAAGAGGGAAACCGCGTAAAGGCGTTTTCCGATGCCTATATTGCTGAGGATGGTCATGGTGGTGGGTGAGTTGAGTGCGGTGTCGGGTCTTTGGTCAAACAATGCGCGGTGCAACCGTCGTCTGGTTCAGGAGTCGATGGCCAATCTCGCCGAAGGGGGCCGGGCCATGCAGACATCGACCACTTGCTTATCGGTTCGGGCCTGCGGGCAGACAGGGCCCGCTCGGCCATTCCATGGACCTGTTCGGCCAATCGACAGGTGAGCGAGCCAAGGCGTGCCGGACTGGCTCGGCATTGCCTTGCGTGACTGAATGCTTGAGCCCGGGGCTGGGCGACTGATCAATCAGTCCCAGCTTCGGCCTCGGCCGCGGGCGTCGTCGGGGCAGCGGGCCGGTCGCGAAGAGCAGTGGGCGAGTGGCCGGTCCAACGCTTGAAGGCCCGGGTGAAGGCGCGGGTGTCGGAGAAACCGGCCTCGGCCGCGATCTGGGCCAGGCCCCAGCGTTTGCTGGTCATCAGCTCCAGTGCCCGGGACTTCCGGCTGTCGTCGAGCAGGCTGCGATAGCTCAGGCCGTGCTGGGCCAATTGGCGGCGAAGGGTGCGTTCGCTGCGGTGGAGTGTTGCCGCGACCTCGGCGAGGTTCGCGATGCGTGGCAGGCTGCGGTGCAGCGCACGGGTCACCAGAGGGGCCAGGCCGGTCATTGCGCGCCATTGCGCACAGGCTTGCTCCAGCGATTGCGAGGACACCCGATAGGCCTGGCGGTTGGCCCAGGGCAAGGGAAAGTTGTGCCAGTCGGCCCCTGTCGTCAGCGTGTTTCTCGGGCAACCGAAACGCACGGGGCAGCCGAAGAACTGCTCATGGGCGTGGCCCGCAGCGGGGGCTTTGCGGACCAGTTCCACGCCAGCAGGCGTGTAGTTCGCCGCCGTGACCTGTCGGCACACAGCCACCATGGACGAGAAGGTCAGGTCGACCAGAAAGTCCTGCAGGTCCAGGTCGTCGGGAAACGGTTCTGCGTGCAGTTGCGGGCCTTGGGCAGAAGGCGTTTCCCAGAGGCTCAGCAGGTAGCCTGCACTTTCGGGGAACCGCAGCGCCAGCTTGATCGCATCGCCGAGCGTGGCGGCGGCCAACATGCCCAGCGCCAGGATGCCGCGCTCCGTGACGCAGGCTCGCATGCCCAGGGCCAGTCCGGCATCGTCGATGCGCAGGTCCTGCACGGCGCGGCGCACCACGGTGAGCGCTTCGCTGTGCGATATCGCCGTGCCAGGCGAGTTGAGGTCCTCTGCGGTGATCTGCAGGCCGCGGGTCAGCGTGTGGACGCTGACCCGCTGGCGCGCAGCTTCTGCCAGCACAGGCGCCAGGAAGACCGGGGCCAACATGGCTTGCCTGTCTTGTCTGGGTAGGTCGTGGCGCATAAATGCCGCATTGGGGTGCTGGTGACGGTTGGCCCAATTGTTGGACTGCGGCTGCCTCGGTTGCTTGCGCAGGCGCAAGTGCGGGGCTCGGGGCGCCGGGCTTGTTCAGCCTGGCCGTAAAATCCGCCCCCTTCGCGTGCGCCGCCGGCCTGCGCGCAGGCCGCGCCAGCATTGTTGAAGCGCCCGTGCATTCCGCCGGGCGCCAGTCGTCGCGGCAACCGCAACTCGCAGAAAGAGCCGCAGCCATGGGCGCGCAGTGGAAAGCAAAGCACAAGGACCTGGCGGCCAATGCCAAGGGGCGCCTGTTCGGCAAGTTGGCCAAGGACATCATGATTGCCGCCCGCCACGGCGCGGACCCGGCCGCCAATTCGCGGCTGCGCCTCGTGGTGGAGCAGGCCCGCAAGGTGTCCATGCCCAAGGACACGCTGGAGCGCGCGATCAAGAAGGGCGCCGGCCTCACCGGTGAGGCGGTGCACTTCGAGTACGCGCTGTATGAAGGCTTTGCGCCGCACCGCGTGCCGGTGATGGTCGAATGCCTGACCGACAACGTGAACCGCGCCGCCTCCGACATGCGGGTGCTGTTCCGCAAGGGCCAGCTCGGCACCTCCGGCTCGGTCGCTTGGGACTTCGACCACGTCGGCATGATCGAGGCCGAACCGGTGGCCCCGGGCGCCGACCCCGAGATGGCCGCCATCGAAGCCGGTGCGCAGGACCTGGAGCCAGGCGAAGACGGCGCGACGGTGTTCCTCACCGACCCCACCGACCTGGACCTGGTCAGCCGCGCGCTGCAGGGCCAGGGCTTCAATGTGCTGTCGGCCAAGCTGGGCTACAAGCCCAAGAACCCGGTCGACCCGGCGACGCTGAGCGCCGAGCAGCTCGAAGAAGTCGAAACCTTTCTCGCCGCGCTGGACGCCAACGAAGACGTGCAGAACGTCTTCGCGGGTCTTGCCGGCTGAGCCTCACCCCCGAATCATCCAGCTCCCATGACCGACACCACCGACACGACCGGCACGACCGCTTCCGCCCCGACGCCTGCCGAGCGCCCCGCGCTGCCCGACCACCTCTCGACGGACGCGCGCAGCCCGCACTACAACGCCAAGGTCTTCGAGCACGACATCGGCATCCGCTTCAATGACAAGGAGCGTTTCGACGTCGAGGAATACTGCATCAGCGAAGGCTGGATCGCGGTGGCCGCCGGCAAGGCCAAGGACCGCAGGGGCCAGCCGCTGAAGATCAAGCTGAAGGGCAGGGTCGAAGCGTTCTACCGCTGAGGCCCTGCGTTGCCCTGAGTTGGGTCAGGGCAGTTCGACAATCTCCACCCAGTTCGGGTTCTTGCCCAGCGGGTAGCGCTGGACCTGGCTCAGCGTGCCGTTGGCCGGGTCGATGGCGTGCACCGCCACGCCGTGCGAGTCCTGGCCGGTGGCGAGCAGCCAGCGGCCAGAAGGATCGATCGCGAAACCGCGCGGGGTCTTTTCGGTCGGCACGTGGTTGACCAGTTGCACCAGGCCGGTCGCAGGGTTGACCTGGAAGGTGGCCAGCGTGCTGGTGGTGCGCTCCGAGGCATAGAGGAAGCGCCCGTCGTTGCCCAGGTGCAGGTCCGCCGCCCAGGGCTTGCCGGTGAAGCCGGGCGGCAGCACGCTGGTGCGCTGCAGCTGGCGCAGCGTGCCGGCCGCGGCGTCGTAGGCATAGGTGTAGAGCGAAGCGTCCACCTCGCAGAGCACGTACATGAACTTCTGCGCCTTGTCCCACACGAAATGGCGCGGGCCGGTCTTGGCGTCGGTCGCGGTCAGCGCGGGGCTGTTGGCACTGAGCTGGCCGGTGGCTTCGTCGAAGCGCCAGGCCGAGAGCTGGTCGCCACCCAGGCTGGTGGCGAACACGGTGCGGTTCGTCGCATCCGCGTGGATCGCGTGCGCGTTCGGCGCGGTCGGGATCAGCTGCTGGATCGCGCCCACGGCGCCGTCCTTGCCAATGCTGTTGACGGTGATCTTGTGGCCCGGGTACGAGGCGGCGAACAGCCACTTGCCGCTGCGGTCGGTGTCGATGTTGGCCATGCTGTCGGCCAGCGGCGCTTCGCCGAGCTTGCGCAGCTTGCCGCTGGCGGGGTCGATGGCAAAGCTCAGCACGCGAAACGGCTGCGAGCGCAGCGCGGCGTAGAGCACCTTCTTGTCCGGGCTGACGGCCAGCGGCATCACCGTGCCGCCCACCGGCACGGTCTCGATGGTGCTCAGCGTGCCCTTGGCCGAGTCCAGCGCCAGCACCGAGATTTCCTGGCTGTCGGCATTGGCGATGTAGGCGTATTCGGCGCTGTGCGCGGCGCTGGCGCACAGCGCTGCGAGGCTGGCACTGGTGGCCAGCAGCCCGCGGCGCATCAGGCTGTGGCGAGCGAGGGTATGTGAGTTGGTGTTCATGGTTGGTGTCATGTCATCAGTCGTCGTACAACTGGCGGACTATCGACGAGCCGGCCCGGCCGCATCAGGGGGCTTTCCCTGAGCGGTGCGGCCGCGGATCAGGTTTCGCCGGGCACCTCGCCCGCCGACGGGGCCACCCGCAGCGCGTTGACGATCCACGAACGGCACAGCATCACCTGCGGGCTGCGCGCGTCGTCGGCGGTGGCCAGCAGTGCAATGCCGCGTTTGACATGCGGCGCCCGCAGGGCCCGCACCACCAGCCCGGGGTCGTGCAGCTGCTCGGTGTAGAGCCGCGGCATGATGGCCATGGCCAGCCGGTTGCGCACCAGCGCGTAGATCGGCTCGGTGTATTCCATGCGGAAGGCCACGTTCAGCTCCAGGCCCATTTCCTCGGCCGTTCGCAGCAGGCTGTCGGCCACATTGCCGCGCACGAAGACGGCCAGCGGCCGGTCGACCAGGTCTGCCCAGGCCAGCTGCGCGTGCGAGGCCAGGGAATCGTCGGCCCGCATCACGATGACGATGTCGTCGCGGAACAGGTCCTCGCAGACCAGGCCGGCATCGGCCGCCCGGCGTTCGCGCGCGCCAATGCCGAAGTCCACCCTGCGGGCCTGAACGGCTTCGATCAGGTCTGAATTGGCCATGTCCTGCAGCGTGAAGCGCACGCTGGGCTCCTGCGCCTGCAGCGCGATCAGGTGGGCCGTGACCTTCTCGGCCACCGAGGGGATCAGGCCGATGCGCACCGTCTGCACGCCCTGCGTCACGGCCAGGCTCATGTCGTTGAAGCTGAGCCTGGCGACATTCAGCAGGCGCTCGGCCAGCGGCAGCACCAGGGTGCCCGCGCCGGTGAGGGTGAGCCGATGGGAGGAGCGGTCGAACAACTGCCCGCCCAGCAGGAACTCGGCCTGCCGGATGGAGGCCGTGAGCGCAGGCTGGCTGATGGACAGGGCCTGCGCCGCGCGCGTGAAGCTGCGCAGTTCGGCCAGCGTGACGAGGTGGCGCAACTGTCGCAGCGTGAGGCCGGGCAGGCGGTCGGCAGAAGGGTTGTCAGCGTCGTTGTCCACGCCAAAATATAACTTGAGACTATGGAACCATACAGATAATCATCTGCACTTATTGTTACCTCGTCCTACATTGCAGCCTTCCTTCCATGCACCGGCCGGCCCCACCACGAAGTGCCTGGTCGCCGCCGCGGTGCCACAACAACGCCTGGATGAGGTTGCGATGAGAAAAGTGCTGACGCTGTGCTTCGGTTGCGCGGTGATGTCGACCGGAACGGCCCATGCCGAGTCCACGGTCTCGATCTACGGCCTGATTTCGGCCGGCCTGGGCTACGTCTCGGACGAAGGCGGCAAAAGCAACCGCCATGCGGTGAGCGGCACCAACCAGAACCCGCGCTGGGGCCTGAAGGGCAAGGAAGACCTGGGCGGCGGCACCAGCGCGGTGTTCACGCTGGAGCAGGGCTTCAACGTGATGACGGGCACGCTGTCCCAGAACGGCCGCGCCTTTGGCCGGCAGGCCTATGTGGGCCTGAGCGACAACCGGCTGGGCACGCTCACGCTGGGCCGCCAGTACGACACGGTGCACGACTACCTGGGCCCGGTGCTGATCGCCAGCAATGGCGTGGCGATTGGCGACAACGACAACGCCTACAACGACATCCGCATCCAGAATTCGGTCAAGTACATCAGCCCGCGCTGGAACGGCCTGAACCTGACGGCCGTCTACGGCCTGAGCGAGAGCACCACCCGCTCGAACAACGAGGCCTACAGCGTGGGCGTTGGCTACAAGCAGGGGCCCTGGGACCTGGGCGCCGTGTTTGCGCGCATGAACAACCCCAACAGCGCCAGCAACACGGCCGGTGCCGTGGGCAACGACTACGCCAGCAGCCTGCTGCTGTTCACCAAGAGCGCCGTGAACAACAGCTATGGCACCGCTCGGCAGTCCATTGCCGGTGCGGGCGGGCTGTACACCCTGGGCCCTGCCTTGATCGGCGCCTACTTCAGCGATGTGAAGTACGAGTACCTGGATGGCAGCGACCTGCACATGCAGAACTACGATGTGAACATCAACTACACCGTGCTGCCCAAGGTCATCCTCGGCCTGGCCTACACGCGCACCAACGGCAAGTACAACGTGATCGACACCGCGCCGCACTGGGACCAGGTGAACCTGCAGGCCAACTATGTGCTGTCCAAGCGCAGCGACCTGTTCGTGAACCTGATCGAGCAGCGCGCCGGCGGCGACGCCACCCAGGCGCACATCTTCGGCTATGGTGCCTCGAGCGACAGCCGGCAGACCATGCTGACCGTGGGCATGCGCCACCGGTTCTGATGGCATTGGCCCCTGGGGCTTTTACCGCTCTTGCGGCCTCACCGAACTCTCCTACAGCAGCATCATGAAGAAGACCTCACGCCTGGGCCTGCTGGCGCTGGCCTTGTCCGGCCTGGTGGCCACTGTCCACGCCGAAGACAGGCGCACGCTGACGCTTTCGACCTACGCCGTCTCGCAGCCCGGCTTCGAGAAGTACGTCTACGCCCCGTTCCGTGCCAAGTGCGGCTGCAACCTGGTGGTGGAAACCGGCAACAACGCCGACCGCATCGCCAAGCTGGAAGCGCGCCGCCAGAACCAGGTCGTGGACATGGTGCTGTTCTCCGACTTCGGCATGCTGGAGGCCGCACGCAAGGGCCTGGTCCAGCCGCTGGACTACGGCCGCCTGAAGAACTACGACGACCTGGAATCTTTTGCCAGGGACCCTGTGGGCGGCAAGTTCGCCGTTGGCTACACCGCCTACTCCGTCGGGCTGGTGTACCGCAGCGACAAGCTGCCCGCGGTGACCTCCTGGAAGGACTTGTGGAGCCCGGCGCTGAAGGGCCGCGTGGCGATGCCCGACGTCACCACCACCCAGGGGCCGCTGACGCTGCACATGGCCGAGCTCTCGTGGGGCGGCACCAGCCCGAGCTATGCGACCGGCATGGACAAGGTGCTGGCCAATCGCGGCAACGTGGTCACCTTCGTCAAGAACAGCGCGCAGCTGGCGGCGCTGTTTGCCCAGGACGAGATCTGGCTGGCGCCGGTGCCGCGTTTTGTGTGGGCCCAGATGTCCAGGTCCGGAATGCCGCTGAAGTGGGCTTCGCCCAAGGAAGGACAGGCCGCGGGGCTGAATGTGATGGGCATCGTGGCCGGCTCGAAGAACGCCGACCTGGCCTACCAGCTGATGGACTTCTGGCTGTCAAAGGAAGTGCAGACGGCGCTGGCGCTCAACATGATCGACTCGCCTGTCAACAAGTCCGTGACGCTGCCCAAGGAGATTGCCGAGGTCAGCACCTATGGCGAGGAGCAGATGGCGTCCTTGAAGTTCGTCAAGCCCGACACCATCCTGGCCAACCGCGCCGGCTGGGTGGACGCCTGGAACAAGGGCATGGCGCGCTGAGCCGCTGAGCCGCCGTGCCTGCCCTCGCCGTGACGCCGCCCTCGCCGATGCCCGCGCCTGCTTCCGCCGCCAAGCCTGCGCAAGCGCCATGGCGCTGGCTGCTCATTGCGCCGGCGCTGGCCTTCGTCGTGCTGGCCTTCCTGCTGCCGGTGCTGCTGTTGCTGCTGGCGTCTTTCCGCAATGAGAGCGCGGGCAGTGGTGCCGGCGCCTGGGGACTGGCCCACTTCACCGAGTTCTTCGCCTCCGCGCTGAACTGGCAGATCCTCTGGCGCACGCTGCGCATTGCGGGGCTGGTGACGCTGCTGTCTGCGCTGATCTGCTACCCGCCGGCTCAGGCCATCGTGCGGGTGTCCGGCCGCTACCGCAGCCTGTTGATGGCGCTGACCATCCTGCCGCTGATGATCGCGCCGGTGCCCCGCACCTATGCCTGGATCGTGCTGCTGGGCCGCAACGGCTTTGTCAATGACGTGATCGGGTGGCTGGGGCTTTCCGCCGAGCCGCTGCGCCTGCTCTTCACGGAAGGCGCGGTGTTCATCGGCCTGCTGCAGTTGTTCGCGCCGCTGATGCTGATCTCGCTGGTCAGTGCGATGGAAAACATGCCGCGGGACGTGGAGGCCGCCGCGCGCAGCCTGGGCGCCACGCCTTTGCAGGCCTTCTGGCGGGTCACCCTGCCGCTGACGCAGGAGGGCCTGGTGGTGGGCGGCACGCTTGTGTTCACAGGCTGCGTCACCGCCTATGTCACGCCGGCGCTGCTGGGTGGCCCGCAGGTGCTGATGCTCGAAACCCTGCTCTACCAGAAGGTCAATGTGGAGAGCGACCTGGGCGCGGCGAATGTGATTGCCGTGATCCTGATCGTGCTGACGCTGGCCATGAGCGTGCTGCTCAAGCGCCTGGCCCACCGAAGGAGCCCCCGCAGACCATGACACGCGACTCGCTCTTCTCTCGCGCAGCCCTGTTGCTGCTGCTGCTGTTCCTGCTGGGGCCTTTTGTCATCACCTGCATGGCCGGCTTCAGCGACGCCGAAACCCTGGCCTTTCCGCCCAGGAGCTATTCGTGGCGCTGGACGCTGGCGGTGCTCCAGGACGGCGAGTTCCTGCGCGCCTTCCTCACCAGCCTGGAGATCGCCTTGCTGGCCACCGTGGCGGCGCTGCTGCTGGGCGTGCCGGTGGCCTATGTCTTCTCGCGCATGCCACCGCCGGGCATGGGGGTGATCCGGCTGGTCATCACCTCGCCGCTCATCGTGCCCGGCATGGTGGCGGGCCTGGCGCTGCTGCGCCACCTGGTGCTGCGCATCGACGCGCCGGTCTTCCTGGGCCTGTTCATCGGCCACCTGGCGCTGTCCATCCCGTATGCCATCCGGGTGTCCTACGCCAGCTTGTCCAACCTGCGGGTGGACATCGAGGACGCTGCCGTCACGCTGGGGGCCACGCGGCTGCGGGCCTTCTTCATGATCGTGCTGCCCAACATCCGGGGTGCGCTGATCGCCGCCTTCTTCCTGGCCTTCATCACCTCGTTCAACCAGGTGCCGGTCTCGCTGTTCCTGACAGGGCCGGGCATCAGCACGCTGCCCATCGAAATGCTGGGGCGCGTGGAGAGCACCTTCGACCCGTCCATCGCCGCCCTGTCCACCGTGCTGGTGGTGTTCTCGATGCTGCTGGTGTTCGCGGCCGAGCGGGTGCTGGGCTTTTCCAAGTACATGTAGTGCCAAGGGTCAGGTCATGAGTTTTCTGGAGCTTCACGGTCTGGCGACCGGCTATGTGCGCGGCGCAGCGGCGGTGAAGGATCTGCACCTTGCAGTCGAGAAGGGCGAGCTGGTCTCGCTGCTGGGCCCCAGCGGCTGCGGCAAGACCACCACCATGCGCACTGTGGCCGGCCTGCAGCCGCTGCACGCCGGGCGCATCGTGCTCGACGGCGAGGACATCAGCCGCAGGCCTGCGCACCAGCGCAACATGGGGCTGGTGTTCCAGTCCTATGCACTGTTCCCGCACCTGAACGTGTTCGACAACATTGCCTTCGGCCTGCGCTTGCGCAAGGTGCCTGAAGCGGCGCTGCGCCAGCGGGTGGAGAAGGTGATGGCGGCCACCGGTCTCTCCGGCTTCGAGCAGCGGCTGCCGGCGCAGATGTCTGGCGGGCAGCAGCAGCGCGTGGCGCTGGCGCGCGCCATCGTCATCGAGCCCAAGCTGCTGCTGCTGGACGAGCCGCTGTCCAACCTGGACGCCAAGCTGCGGGTGCAGATGCGCGCCGAGTTGCGCCGCATCCAGCGCGAGCTGGGCGTCACCTTGCTGTATGTGACCCACGACCAGGAAGAGGCGCTGGCGCTGTCGGACCGCATCGTCATCATGAACGCCGGCAAGATCGAGCAGTTCGACCGGCCCGAGCTGCTGTTCAACCAGCCTGCCAATCGCTTCGTGGCCGACTTCATGGGCTTCGAGAATCTCTTCTCCTACCGCGATGGTTGCCTCTGCGGCGAGGCCGGCCAGCGGGTGGCACTGGCCGGCGCGTTGCCGCCCGGCACCGCCAGCGTGGGCTGGCGCGTGGGCCAGGTGCGCGTGGGGCAGGGCGAGCTCGCCGGCACGGTGCGGGCGCGCGGCTACCTGGGTGACCAGGTCGAATACCTGCTGGACTCGCCGCTGGGGCCGGTCAAGGGCTTGTGCGATGCCGCCGAGGCTCGCTGGCGCGAAGGCGAGACCGTGCACTTCGCGCTGCCGCTCGCAGCGGCCGTGTGCCTGCGCGACTGACGCACCATGAGCACCCGCAAGATCTGGCTGGACACCGACCCCGGCTTCGACGACTGGTTCACCATGCTGCTGCTGGCCGCCAACCCGGCGCTGGACTGGGTGGGCACCAGCGTGGTGGCGGGCAACGCGCCCCTGGCCGCTACCTTCGATAATGCGCAGCGCATCCAGTCCCACTACGGCCTGAACGCGCCGCTCTACAGCGGCTGCGACCAGGCCCTAGCGGGTGGCAACGAGACCGCACAGCATGTGCTGGGCGCCAGTGGCATGAAGACCACCGGCGAGCCGCTGCCACCGGTGGCTGCAACGGCCGCTGGCAGCGGCCCGCATGCCGTGCAAGCCTTGATCGACGCGGTGCGCCGCCACCCGGGCGAGCTCAGCATCGTGGCCATCGCGCCGCTGACCAACCTGGCCACTGCGCTGCGCCAGGCGCCGGACATCGCCGCGTCCATCCCAGAAATTTTGCTGATGGGCGGCTCCACCGACGGCGGCAACCAGACCGCCGCCGCCGAGTTCAACATCCATGCCGACCCCGAGGCGGCCAGCGAGGTGTTCAACGCGGGCATTCCACTGCGCATGTTCGGCCTCAACCTGTGCCGCCAGCTCACGCTCACCCAGGCCGAGGTTCGCCAGGTGCAGGCGCTGGCCAGCCCAAGGGCGCAATGGTTCGCGGGCTACCTGGACGCCTACCAGCGCATTCGCAGTGCCGACGGCGCGGTCCCCATGCCGCTGTACGACCCGGTCGTGGCCGCCTACCTCAGCAACCCCGAGCACTTCGAGTTCCGGCCGGCGCAGGTGGACATCGAACTGCAAGGCCGCTTCACCCGTGGCATGACGGTGTGCGAATTCCGGCCGGCCCACCAGCGCAAGCCACCGGTGCAGGTGGCCATGCGCATTGACGCTGGCCAGGCCCTGCCGGCCCTCATGGCGCGCTTGATCCATTGCCTGGGCTGAGCGCCCTAGGGCCTGCTAACGCTACGGCAAGGGAGCGCGTTGCCGTAGCGTTAGCAGGCCCTAGGGGGCGTCACTCCGCCATTTCCTCACGAACAAGAAGACAGACATGTTCCAGAGCCCCTCGCGCGAGGCGGCTGACCCCCGGTCGCCACTCGAAAGATTCCTGCACGCCATGCCCAAGGTGGAGCTGCATTGCCACCTGTTCGGCACCGTGCGACAGCAGACCTTCCAGGCCCTGGCCAGGAAGGCCCAGGCACCCATCAGCGAGGACACCATCGAGGCCTTCTACACTCGCGGCGAGAAGCCCGTGGGCGTGTTGCGCGTGCTGCGTGCGCTGGACCGTGAGCTCATCGTCGCCGCGGACGACCTGTACCGCCTCACCCGCGAGTACCTCGAAGACGCGCGCCAGCATGGCGTGTTGTATGCCGAGTTCTTCTGGAACCCCACCGGCACGATGCAGGTCTCCCGCATTCCCTATGTGGCGGCGCAGAGTGCCATCGTGCAGGCCATTCGCGATGCCGAGCGCGACCTGGGCATCATCGGCCGCCTGGTGCCCAGCATCGACCGCGAAGCCACCACGGACGACGCCGTGGAGATGGTGCGCCTGGTTGCGGCCCATCGGGCGCCCGAGGTCCTCGGCATTGGCATCGACTACAACGAAGTCGGCCACCCACCGGAGCTGTTCTGGGAGGCTTATCGGGACGCGCGCCGCGCCGGCCTCAAGACCACCGCGCATGCCGGTGAATTCGGCACGCCCTGGACCCATGTCGAGACCGCCATCGACCAGTTGCAGGTCGACCGCGTGGACCATGGCTACACCGTGATCGACAACCCGGCGCTGGTGCGCCGCTGCATCGAGCGCAACCTCGTCTTCACCGTCGTGCCCACCAACTCCTATTACCTGCGCACCCTGGCGCCGGAGCGCTGGGCGCTGGACCACCCGATCCGCGAGATGGTGCGCCTGGGCCTGCGCGTGCACCCCAACACCGACGACCCGACGCTGCACCACGTCACGCCCACCCGCGCCTGGCTGATGATGGCCCGGGACTTCGGCTTCGACCTGCCGGCCTTGAAGGGCTTCATGCTCAATGGCCTGGACGCCGCCTGGATGGACGACGACCTGCGGCAGGCCTGGCGCCAGGCCTGGAGTCTGCAGTTCGACAGCCTGAGTGCTCAGCTGCTGCCCCCCGCCGCAGCTCAGGGCCCGGGCGGCTGGCCCCTCAGGCCTCGCTGATCCGTTCCCAGCCCAGGCCGAACTTCTGCAGGTACTTGCGCAGCCGGTCGGCATCGTTGACCACGCTGCGCTGCTTGCGGCTGACGTGGAACAGCTGCCGGCCGGCGTCCGACAGGCTCTTGGCGCTGCGGCACACGCGCAGCACCGATTGCAGTTGCAGGCGGTCGAACAAGTCCAGCGCGTCCGCCGTTTCGTCGCCCAGCAGGGCGTGCAGGTCGACCTCGGTTTCGGCGCCGCTGCTCGGCTCGTCCTGCCGCTTCCACAGCCAGCGCAACCGAGCGATCTCTGCGTCCACCAGGTCCACGCCGATGCGCCCGCCCTCGGCCAGCGTGGCCAGCCGCGTGACGGACGCGCTGAGGTCGCGGAAGTTGCCGTTCCAGGTGGCTTCCGGCGACTGGGCGAAGCGCAGGTAGCGGGCCTTGGCTTCGGCGTTGAAGCGCACGGCGCGGCCGGTGTCCTGTGCGCTCAAGGCCAGCAGGTGCTCGGTGTTGGGCTCGATGTCTTCGGTGCGCTGCGCGAGGCCCGGCAGGTCGTAGGTCCAGAGGTTGATGCGGGCGAACAGGTCGTCGCGGAAGCGGCCGGCGGCCACCTCGGCGCGCAGGTCGCGGTTGGTGCCGGCCAGCAGCTGGAAGTCGCTCGCCACCTCGCGGTCGCTGCCCATCGGGAAGAAGCGTTTTTCCTCGATGGCCTTCAGCAGCATGGCCTGCTCGTCCAGCCCCAGCTCGCCAATCTCGTCGAGGAACAGCAGCCCGCCGTCCGCCGTGCGCAGCAGGCCTGCGCGCTCGGCAGCAGCGCCGGTGAACGCGCCTTTCTTGTGGCCGAACAGCGCGGAAGCCGCACCGTCGCCACGCAGCGTGGCGCAATTCACCTCGACGAAGCTGCCTTCGAGCTGGTGCCGCGCCTTCTTCAGCTCGTACATGCGCCGTGCCAGGAAGGACTTGCCGGCGCCCGTGGGGCCCACCAGCAGGATGGGTGCCTTCGAGCGCACCGCCACGCGCTCGATCTCGGCAATCAGCGCATTGAAGCGCGGGTTGCGCGTGGCAATGCCGCTCTTCAGGAAAGCCACCGCGTCGCTCTGCTCCTGGTGGAAGCGCTTGGCAATGCCGTCGTAGCGAGACAGGTCCAGGTCGATCAGCGCGATGTTGCCCGGCTCGCCCGCGCGCTGCCGCCGCGGCGGCGAGCTTTGCAGCAATACGCCCGGTAGCTGCCGCGACTCGACCAGCAGGAACATGCAGATCTGCGCCACATGCGTGCCGGTGGTGATGTGGGCCCAGTAGCGCTCGCGCTCGGCATCGAAGCGGTAGCCCTTGGCCCAGTCGTACAGCGCGGTGTAGACCTCGCCGAAGTCCCACGGGTCGGCCAGCTCGATGGGCACCAGGTTCACCGTGGTCTCGGGCGAGACATTGGCAATGTCCGCCTTCATCAGTTGCGCCAGCGCCAGGTGCGGCTTGGTGTACAGCAACTCCAGCCGGTGGATCACCGTGTCCTCGTGCTGGACCAGCGAAATCGTCGGCCGCCACTTCTCCCAGCGGCCTGCGCCCTGGCCCGAGTCCAGCTGCGTGCCGAGGAATCCGATGACAACGGTCTTCTGGGAGGTTTTCATTTCTGGCTAATTGGCTAGCTGAAATTCTAGCAATCCGGAAATTTGAGATCGGCTCGGATTGTCGGTCGGTAGACCGGTTCGGGAATTTTTTCTGTCATATCAAGCACTTAATGAATGATTGAAGCTATTCAGAAAGGCTTGGCACACCCGTTGCAATAAGAGAGACCAAGCAAGACGAACTGACGGAACAAGACACAAGAAAGCCCGAGGAGAGAAGCCATGTTGAAGACGCTCTTCACCACCGCCCGCGGCCCGCAGCTGCCGGCCGCTACCGCGCTGAACCAGGCTCAGGCCCCGGCCTATGCCTACAGCACCAAGCACCGTCTGGCGCAACTGGCGGCCACCGGCTCCCTGGGCCAGACCTTCTACGCCTCTGCCGATGCGCAACTGGACGCCGTGCAGCAACTGGCTGTCGAACTGCCGTCGCTGTTCGTGGCCAAGGCGGCGATCTACGCCCGACAGGCCGGTTACATGAAGGACATGCCGGCGTTGCTGGCGGCGGTGCTGGCGCAGCGTGACGTGGCCCTGCTGCAGGCGGTGTTCCCACGTGTGATCGACAACGGCAAGATGCTGCGCAACTTCGTGCAGATCGTGCGCAGTGGCGCGGTGGGCCGGAAGTCGCTGGGTTCGCGTCCGAAGAAGCTGGTGCAGCAATGGCTGCTGGCGGCTTCCGAAGCGCAGTTGCTGCATGCTGCGGTGGGCACCACGCCTTCGCTGGCGGACGTGGTGAAGATGGTTCACCCGAAGCCGGCGGAGGCTTGGCGCGGCGCCTGGTTCGCGTGGTTGATCGGCCGTGCGTTCGACGAAGCGGTGCTGCCTCCTGCCACGCAAGCCTTCGAACGCTTCAAGCGTGCGTTGGCTGCGGGTGAAGCGGCCAGCGAGTTGCCGGACGTGCCGTTCCAGATGCTGACGGCCTTGCCGCTGGCGACCGCTCACTGGTGCGCGATCGCCCGCCAGGGTTCGTGGCAGATGGTGCGGCAGAACCTGGCCACGTTTGCCCGGCACGGTGTCTTCGAGGAACCCGGCATGGTCGAAGTTGTGGCTGCGAAGCTGCGCGACGTGCGGGCCATCGCCAAGGCGCGGGTGCTGCCGTACCAGCTGCTGTCGGCTTACAAGGCGGCGGCCGGTTTGCCGGGTGAGCTGGGCGAGGCGCTGCAGGACGCGATGGAAGCAGCGCTGGCCAATGTGCCGGCGCTGCCAGGCCGTGTCGTCATCTGCCCGGACGTGTCCGGCTCGATGGCCTCGCCGGTGACTGGTCATCGCGGCTCGGCAACCACCACGGTGCGCTGCATCGACGTGGCTGCCCTGGTGGCGGCAGCACTGGTGCGCAAGAACAGCGGTGCCGTGGTGCTGCCGTTCGAGCAGAAGGTCGTGTCGCTGTCGCTGAACCCTCGGGATTCGGTGATGACGAACGCGGCCAGGCTGGCAGCCGTAGGTGGCGGCGGGACCAACGTGAGCGCACCGCTGGCGCTGTTGAACCAGCAGCGCGCCGAGGTGGACCTGGTGGTGATAGTGTCGGACAACGAGTCGTGGATCGATGCGCGGCGGCACGGCGCCACCGAGACCATGCGCCAGTGGGCCGCGCTGAAGCAGCGTCGCCCGCAGGCGCGGCTGGTCTGCGTGGACCTGCAGCCGGGCGCGACCACCCAGGCCGCGGAACAGGCCGACGTGATGAACGTCGGCGGTTTCTCGGACGCGGTGTTCGGCCTGATCGCGGCCTTCGCGCACGGCGCCACCGGTGCCGAGCACTGGGTGCGCGTGATCGAGGATGTGGCGCTGGACGTGGCGCAGAAGGATTGAAGGAATCAACCCGAGGGAGGGTGTCGTCGCGTGGCGAATGCAGGAAGGACTACATCCCATCAGTCTTTCCGACTGTTGGTCGCCACGCGGGGAGGCCCGACCTCACCCTGAACTGAACATGAAGTTTTTGGCGAATGCCGGTGGAACTACAGACTCTTAATCTCGTGGTCGCGGGTTCGAGTCCCGCCGGTCGGCTCCCGAGCTGACCGTAGCTCAGTTGGATAGAGCACGACGTTTCACCAACCCTTGTCGCCAATTTTTTCGCGGTGAATGCAGATGGAATTACAGGTAGACGCACGTGGCGAAAGCTGCGTGTCTCAAGCGTGATCTTGAGACGCCCGGGTTCAACTCCCGGTCCAGAAATGGATGGCGGAGTGAAGATTTCATTGACTCTTGTCACCGCACCCCTTGCTAGCGTCTGGCATCGCGCCGGGCCCAGATGAACGAATGAACGAGAACACCATGAACTACAACGAAGAACAAGTCGAAGGCGGCGTGCCCATCAAGATGTGGACCCGCGGCGTGCCGGTCGAGCCCGAGGCGCATGCGCAGTTGAGCAATGCAGCGCGCCTGCCCATCGTCTTCAAGCACGTGGCTGCCATGCCGGACGTGCACCTGGGGATCGGCGCCACCGTGGGTTCGGTGATCCCGACGCTGAAGGCCATCATTCCCGCTGCGGTGGGGGTGGACATCGGCTGCGGGATGATGGCCTGCAAGACCACGCTGCGCGCCGAAGACCTGCCGGACAACCTGGGCCCGCTGCGCTCGGCCATTGAGAAGGCTGTGCCGCATGGTCGTTCGCCCAAGGGCTGGCGCCGTGACGAAGGCGCTTGGGAGAACCCGCCCAACCTGGTGGACCAGGCCTGGGCGGGGCTGGTGGACGAGTTCGAAGCGCTGTGTGAAGACCACCCGCGCCTGAAGAACACCAACAACCGCAAGCACCTGGGAACGCTGGGCACCGGGAACCACTTCATCGAGGTCTGCCTGGACGAAGCCGGCGCTGTCTGGTTCATGCTGCACTCCGGCTCGCGTGGGGTGGGGAACGCCATCGGCACCCACTTCATCGAGCTGGCCAAGAAGGACGCGGAGCAGCATCAGCGCAACCTGCCGGACCAGGACCTGGCGTACTTCGAGGAAGGCGCGCAGTACTTTGGCGACTACGTGCGTGCGGTCGGCTGGGCGCAGAAGTTCGCGGCGAAGAACCGCGAAGTGATGATGGCCAACCTGATCGCCACTGTGCGCTACGTCATCACCAAGCCGTTCGAGGCTCACGTGGAAGCGGTGAACTGCCACCACAACTACGTGCAGCAGGAACGCCACTTCGGGGAAGACGTGTTCGTGACCCGCAAGGGCGCGGTGAGTGCGAAGAAGGGCCAGCTGGGGATCATTCCCGGTTCGATGGGTGCGCGCAGCTACATCGTGCGCGGCCTGGGGAACCCGGAAAGCTTCGAGAGCTGCAGCCATGGGGCAGGCCGCGTGATGAGCCGCACCAAGGCCAAGAAACTGTTCACCGTGGCCGACCAGATCAAGGCCACCGAAGGCGTGGAATGCCGCAAGGACGAAGCCGTCATCGACGAGATCCCGATGGCCTACAAGGACATCGACGCGGTGATGGCCGCACAGGCGGACCTGGTGGAAGTGGTCTACACGTTGAAGCAGGTGGTGTGCGTGAAGGGGTAGACAGGGCCGGCATGCCCGGCCGGGTCAACAAAGACAAGAAAGGAGGGCGACATGTCGTTCGCCGAGTTCATGAACAAGGTGCTGGGGCATCAGCCCGAAGATCCGCAGGCCAGCCAGACGCTGGCCTTGCTCGATCGGCTGACCTCTTACAGCGGCTGGGAGCGGGAGGCCGCGCTCAAGACGCTGACGCGGCAGCCGCAGGCAGCGGCCTTGCCGCTCCTGCTGGTGCGGGTCAACGACTGGGTGCCGCAGGTTCGCGCTGCGGCGCGCGAGGCTGTGCGTGCGCTGCTGCGGCCTGCTGACGCGGCCGCCTGGGCACAGGCGCTGCCGGAGGTTGTGGCGCTCACGCGCGCCGGTCGAGCAGACCACGCCGAGCTGTTGAACGAGATCGACAGCTTTCTCTCGTCGCCCGCCGTGCTGCCAGCCCTGCAGGCCGCGGTGTTGCCGGACACGCCGCTGACGGTGCGGCGCCATGTGCGCCGCCTTGAGTGGCAGGCGGCGAGCAATGCTGCCGACCGCATGGCATGGCTGCACGCCGCGCTGGTCGGGCGCGACATCCCGTTGGCGCACTGGGCCTTGTCGAGTGTTTCGTCGCTGGCGGAGGCGGCCGACCGCGCTCGCCTGTGGGCGGCGGCGATGACGTCCCCGTTTTCGCGCATTCGGCTCTCGGCATTGGCCTGCTTGCGCAAGGACGCGCCAGAAGGCCTGCCGAGCGAGCTGCTGCAGGATCTGGCGCTGAGCGCTCATGCGGCGCTGCGCCGCTCAGCGTGGGCCATGCTGCCTGCGGCGCAGCAGGCCCAGGTGAAGGCCCGAGCCATGGCGCGCGTGGTGGACGCAAGCGTGTCTGCGCGCCACCGTGTGGCTGCGCTGGGCCTGTTGGCGGAGACGGACTTCGAGTGCGTGCGCCCGCTGTGCCAGGCCTGGGGTGCCGAGCCCTTGCCTTCGGTGCGCGTGGCTTTGCTGGCCGCGCTGCGTGCGCACGCCGACGATGCACAAGTCGAGGCCTTGGTATGGGCAGCCTGGGCCGACAGTGCGCCGCGGCTGCAGCAGTACGCGGCGCGGCAGGTCCAGCAAGGCGTGTATCTCGCCGATTCGGTACGGGTGCTGGAACAGGCCTTTCAGCATCAGACTGCCCTGGCACTGCGCCGCGCGCGCGAGATTCTCCGGCACGGTGAGCCGTGGGCGGTGCTGCTGCTCTGGCTGCAGGCGATGGGCCTGTCATTGGAGGCTGACCGTGAGGCAGAGGTCGCTGATGCAGTGGCTTGCTGGCAGCGGGACATGCAGCACATCTGCATGCCGCCGAAGCCTGTACAGGCGCAAGCCATCAAGGCGGCCTGGCTGCAGGTGGTTGCGCGCCTGCCGCGTTCGCTGCAGTCGTCTCTGGGCTTTGTCCTGGCGACGGCCGGCGTGTTGGACTGAGGAATGGTCATGGCGAAGAGAGACGTTCCGAAGGGGAAAAAAGTGCCTGGGGTCGTGCACGTTTGTCCACCTGCGGTGGCGGCTGGCTGGTGCCAGCGCTGGTTGGCGGTCTTTGGGCGGGACCGGCACGGCGTCAACGCCAAGGCATTTCTTTGGCACATCTTCAGCGGCGCCAGGTATCCAAGCGTGGCGGGCGAGGAGGCGAGGGCGGAATACGAGCGGCATGCCGCTGCGCGCTACGTCCTGCTGTCGAATGACCGGCAATCCGTCTTTCTGCTCGATCGAAAGCCTGTGAATTGGCCCGAGCGCGACTACAACGTATTTCCGGAGAACCTGGCCTGGAACATGGCCTTCACCCACGAAGAAGGGTGGCTGGGGCCGTACTTTGCAAAGCATGCCGACTACGCGCAGTTGGAGGCCGCAAACCAACAAGGGCTGGAGAAGCGCCGGCAGGCCGAGGTGGCTCGCGCCAGAGGATGGTGTTGAGCGGCGCGGCAGTGGAAGAGAGAACAACAATGCAAGACGTGATGAACAAGATGATCGAACTCGATGGCGCCGCGGGTGAGGGCGGCGGCCAGATCCTGCGCAGTGCGTTGGCGCTGGCCATGTGCACCGGGCAGGCGTTTGCGCTGCACGACATTCGCGGACGCCGGCCCAAGCCGGGCTTGATGCGGCAGCACCTGGCTTGCGTGAATGCGGCGCAGGCGGTGAGTGGGGCAACCGTGCAGGGTGCGGAGCTGGGTTCGCGGGAGCTGGTGTTCGAGCCGGGTGCGGTGAAGGCGGGCGAGTACCGCTTTGCGGTCGGCTCGGCGGGCAGCTGCATGCTGGTGCTGCAGACGGTGCTGCCGGCATTGATGCTGGCGGACGGGCCCAGCCGCCTGACGCTGCAAGGTGGCACGCACAACCCGATGGCGCCGAACTTCCATTTCATCGAGCGCTCGTTTGCACCGATGCTGCGCCGCATGGGCGTGGGGCTGGACGTGACACTGCGCCGCCATGGCTTCTACCCGGCCGGTGGCGGGGAGCTGACGGCCGAGGTGACGCCAGCGGCGGCGGGTGCGCTGCAGCCGTTCGAGCTGCTGCAGCGCGGGCCCTTGCAGGAGGCCTATGCCGAATGCCTGGCGCCTGGCCTGGCGCGCAGCGTGGCCACGCGCGAGCTGGAGCTGCTGGGCGCCGCGTTGGGCTGGGAAGGCGAACAGTTGCGCACGCCGACTGCGCGGCAGAACGAGGGCCCGGGCAATGCGCTGATGGCGACGCTGGTGCACGCGCATGTCACCGAGGTCTTCACCAGCTTTGGCGAGCGCAGCCTGGCGGCCGAGCAGGTCGTGAAGAAGCTGGTGCAGCAGGTGCGCAGCTACCAGGCCAGCCGGCAGGGCGACGACGCGGCCGCTGCCGGCCCGTACCTGGCCGACCAGCTGACCTTGCCGCTGGCGCTGGCGGTGCGGGCCAGTGGCCGTGCGGGTCGCTACACGGCCACCGAGCTGACGCTGCATGCGCAGACCAACTTCGAGGTGATCCAGCGGTTCCTGCCGGTGCGCTGCAGCAGCGAACGCGCGGGCCTTGGCTGGCGCGTGACTGTCGAGTCGGCCCCGGAAACCGAGCCGATCGTTTGACCCGGCCAGGATGTGGCATCGTGTCGGCCTGTTCTCCGGGTTACACGCATGCACATCCTTCTGGTCGAAGACGACAGCCCCCTCGCCGCATCCATCGCGGCGGCCATGCGCGCGCAAGGCTGGCGCGCCGACGTGAGCGACCGCGGCGAGCCGGTGCCGGCCTCGCTGCTGCAGGACGCCTACGACGTGCTGGTGCTGGACATCGAGCTGCCCGGCATCGACGGGCTGGAAACGCTGCGCCGCGTGCGCGAGCAGGGCTCCAGCCTGCCGGTGCTGATGCTCACCGCGCGGGACGGCGTGGACGACCGCGTGCGCGGGCTGGAAGGCGGCGCGGACGATTACCTCGTCAAGCCCTTTGCGCTGAGCGAGCTGCTGGCCCGGCTGCGCGCGCTGGTGCGCCGCCACGAGCTGCGCCGCAGCGAGATGCTGGTGCTGTCCATGCTGAGCTTCGACGCTGCCGCCCGGCGCGCCCATGTGGACGGGCAGCCGGTGCACCTGTCGGCGCGCGAATGCATCGTGCTGCAGTACCTGATGCTCAAGACCGGCCAGATCGTGCCGCGCGACCAGCTGGCCGCGCTGGTGCCCGGCTGGGACGCCGCCACCTCGGCCAACGCGCTGGAGCTGCTGATCTCTCGGCTGCGGACCAAGATTGAGCCCGGCGGCGTGCGGCTGCGCACGGTGCGCGGCCTGGGCTACCTGCTGGACGCTGCGCCGTCGCCATGACCCAGGGCAACGGCACGGCGCCGCCCAGCCTGCGCCGCACCCTGTTGATCTGGTTGCTGGCGCCGCTGGTGGGGCTGGTGCCGCTGACGGCGGCGCTGATCTACCTGCTGGCCCGCAGCCCGGCGCTGGACGCGCTGGACCGTGCGCTGACCGGCACCACCGTGGCGCTGGCCGAGATCATCGAGTTCAAGGACGGGCAGGTGACGCTGCCGCTGAGCCCGCAGACGGCGCGCGCACTGTCGGCCGACGTGGTCGACGAAACCGTTTTCGCGGTGAAGTCGCCGGAAGGCCGCCTGCTGGGCGGCAGCTTCGACCTGGCCGCCCTGGCACCGCCCGTGCGGGTCGACGAGTGGCACTTCCAGCAGGCCTGGCTGACCGGCAAGCCGGTGCGCCTGGCGGTGCATGGTGCGGCCTGCGGCGCGCAGAAGGCCCAGGTCTGCATCATCGTGGTGGCCGAGACGCTGGGCAAGCGCAACGCCGCGCAGCGTGCCGCCTTGCTCGCCGCTGGCGTGGGGGCCGCCGTTCTGGCGCTGCCGCTGGTGCTGTTCTCGATGCTGGCGATCCGCCGCACGCTGCGGCCGCTGCGCCGCGCGGTGGCCGACGTGGAGTCGCTGATGCCGCACCGGCTGGCGCCCATCGACGCGCAAGGCATGCCGCAGGAGGTGCTGGGCTTTGTCCATGCGCTGAACCGGCTGCTGGCCCGCCTGCACGAGGCCGCCGCGGCCCAGCGGGCCTTCGTGGCCGACGCGGCGCACCAGCTGCGCACCCCTTTGAGCGTGATGCGCGTGGAGACCGCGCAGGCGCTGGCCACGCCGCATTCGCCGGACCTGCACCCGGTGCTGGAGCGCCTGCATGCCGGTGCCGAGCGCGGCTCGCGGCTGGCGCAGCAACTGCTGGCGCTGGCGCGTGCCGAGGGTGCCGCGCTGGACCCGGGGCTGAAGGCGCAACGCCTGGACCTGGCGGCCCTGGTGGCCGGCATGGCCGAGCGCTGGTTGCGGCCGGCACTGGAAGCCGGGCAGGACCTGGGCTTCGAGCTGCAGCCGGCCTGGGTCGAAGGGCACGCCATGCTGCTCGAAGAAGCCATTGGCAACCTGATCGACAACGCCATCAGCCACGCCGGCGCAGGCACCAGCATCACCGTGCGCACTGAAACCCGCGAAGGCCGCAGCTGGCTCAGTGTGGAGGACGACGGCCGCGGCGTGCCGCAGGACAACCTGGACGCGCTGTGGCAGCGCTTCCGGCGCGGGCGGGACGCCAGCAGCCCTGGCAGCGGCCTGGGCCTGGCCATCGTGGCCGACATTGCCCGCCTGCATGGCGCGGAGGCCAAGATCGAACCCGCGGCGCAAGGGCAGCGCGGCATGCGCGTGCTGTTGATGTTCCCGTTCGCAGCCGCCGTGCCGTCCTGAAAAAGGAACTGCCCGCAGGCGCGGGCAGTTTCGGGGGCGCTGGGACCTGGCTCAGGCCGTCTTGATCTCTTCGGCCGGGCCGTGTCCACCGGCTTCCGCCGCGGCCTGCTTGCCGCCTCCTGAGCTGCGGAAGAACACCACCAGCTGCCAGACGATGAAGGCTGCGATCAGCCCGATCAGCGTGCCGCTGATGGGCCGCTCGACGAACACCCCGAAGTGCCCGCGGCTGATCAGCATCGCGCGGCGGAAGTTCTCTTCCAGCATCGGGCCGAGGATGAAGCCCAGCATCAGCGGCGCAGCGTCCATGCCAAGGCGCATGAAGACATAGCCGCCCAGGCCGAAGGCCGAGGTGATGAAGATGTCGTCCAGGTTGTTGTTGACGCTGTAGGTGCCGATGCAGCAGAAGAACAGGATGGCCGGGAACAGCGCGTAGTACGGGATCTTGAACACCGACAGCCAGTAGCGCACCAGCGGCACGTTCAGCACCAGCAGGAAGCAGTTGCCGATCCACATGCTGGCCACCAGGCCCCAGAACAGGTCGGCGTGCTCGGTGATCATGTTCGGGCCCGGCTGGATGCCCTTGATGATGAACGCGGCCATCATCAGCGCCATCACCGGGTTCTCCGGGATGCCGATGCTCATCAGCGGGATGAAGCTGGTGCGGGCTGCCGCTTCGTCTGCCGCGGCCTGGCCGGCCACGCCTTCGATCGCGCCGTCGCCAATCTCGTGGCGGTACTTGCTGACCTTCTTGTCCAGCGCGTAGGCCGCGAACTGGGCGATCACCGGGCCGCCGCCGGGCAGGATGCCCAGCGCCGAGCCCACGATGCTGCCGCGCAGCGCGCTGGGGATGATGCGCTTGAACTCCGGCCAGGTCGGCATCAGCTTGATCGCGCCGTTGAACGGCGTGCGTTGCTGCTTCTCGTCGAGGTTCTTGGTGATCTCGGCAATGCCGAAGCAGCCCAGCGCCACGCTGACCAGGCCCACGCCGTCTGCCAGCGAAGGCAGGTCGAAGGTGTAGCGCGGCATGCCGCTGGTCACGTCGGTGCCCACCTGGCCGAGCAGCACGCCGATCAGGCACATGGCCAGGCCGTTGAGCAGGCTGCCAGTGGTCACGAAGCTCACGCAGACAAAGCCCACCAGCATCAGCGCGCAGTAGTCGGCCGGGCCGAACAGCAGCGCCACTTCACCCAGCGCCGGCGCCAGGCAGGAGATGACGATGATGGACACGGTGCCGCCGATGAAGCTCGACACGCCGGCCGTGAACAGCGCCAGGCCGGTCTTGCCCTTGAGCGTCATCGCGTAGCCGTCGATGCAGGCCACGATGCTGCTGGCGTGCGGGATCTTCATCGTGATCGCGCTCACGCTGTCCCCGTACTGGGCCCCGTAGTAGATGCCGGCCAGCATGATCAGCGCGCCGCCGGTGGGGATGGAATAGGTCAGCGGCAGCAGCAGGCTGATGGTGGCCAGCGGGCCGAGGCCGGGCAGCAGGCCGACCAGCGTGCCGACCGTGCACCCGATGGCGCAATACATCAGGTTCTGGAAGGTCAGCGCCTGGCCGAAGCCGAAAGCGAGGTTGTGCAGGATGTCCATCAGAACAGCGGAAGGTTGAGGCCGAGCAGGTGCTGGAAGCCGAACGCAACGGCGATCAGGCTGGCGGAAATGATGCAGTTGCGCTTGAAGGAATACGAGGTGGCCGCGAAGCCCGCCACGAAGACCATGAAGGTGATGCCCACCGCCATGTCCAGCAGCTTGGAGAGGGTGGCAAAGCCGCACAGCGCTACCATCAGCAGGCCGATGTTCTTCACGCTGAAGTGCATGGCGATCGGTGCGACGAAACGCGAGCGCACGATCATCGCCAGCGCGATGACCAGCAGCAGGCTGCTGACCATCAGCGGGAACAAACCGGGGCCTGCGCGGTTGAAGGTTCCCAGGGGGTAATGCATGTACGCGCCCAGCCCGAAGGCGAGCGAAACGGCGGCCAGGAACACGCCGCGGGCTAGGTTTTGGTCTGTCATGGGTTGGGTCCGCATGGAATGCTGAATTGCGGTACACCAATGTAGGAAGCTGCCCTCCGAAGCGTGCGTCGGTTTCCACCTACGACAGGCTTTCGACAGGTTTCTAACAGCTTGCGCCGCACCCGCCAGGCGCAGCCGGAACCGGGGCTACCTGGCCGGCGGGAAGCTGCGCAGGTAGGCCAGCAGGTCGGCGATCTTCTGGTCGCCGTAGCCCCAGCTGGCAAAGCGCATCCTGGTGCCCGGCACCACGCTGTCCTGGTCCTTGATGAAGGCTGCCAGCGTCTGCTCGGTCCAGACGATCCTCGAGTTTTTCATCGCGGCCGAATAGGTGTAGTCCGCGGTGGTGCCTGCCGGCCGGCCGATGATGCCGTTGAGCTGCGGCCCGAAGCCGCCGCGTGCCGAAGGGCCGACCTGGTGGCAGGACGCGCAGGGCGCAAAGGCCGCCTTGCCGGCCACGGGGTCACCGGCTGCATGCGCTTCGCACAGCAGCAAGGCCAGGAACGGCACCAGGAAGTTCAGCGGCTTCATCGGCAAGCATTCTGACCCGGCCGGCGAAGCCCCCGCAGCAAGCGCCCGCACAATTGCGGCTTCGCCAGCTTCCGCCGCGTGTTCCGCCCCGCATGTTCAGCCTGATCCGACTCACGATTCAACGCGCCCGCAAGGAGCGCCTGGTGCAGGTGGCTGGCAGCCTGACCTTCACCAGCCTGCTGTCCGCCGTGCCGCTGCTGGCCGTGAGCTTTGCGCTGTTCACCCGGGTGCCGATGTTCGGCCGGCTCGAAGGCGTGATCGACGACTACGTGCTCAAGGGCCTGCTGCCGGCGGACATCTCGCGCACGGTGTTGAAGTACCTGAATCAGTTCGCCGCGAATGCCGGCAGCCTGACCTGGCTGGGCTCGCTGTTCCTGCTGGTGACGGCCGTGGCGATGCTGCTCACGGTGGAAAACGCGCTCAACCAGATGTGGCAGGTCAAGCGCAACCGGCCGTTCTTCAAACGTGTGGGGCTGTACCTGCTGATGCTGGCCGTGGGCCCGCCGGTGCTGGGCTTGAGCCTGTGGGCCAGCTCCTACCTGCTGGGCGCCTCCATGGGCCTGATCGGTGCGCTGCCGCCGTCGCTGCATTTCGTGCTCGACCTGGGGCCGGCGCTGTTGTTCCTGGCCGCGCTGACGGCGTTGTTCCGCTTCGTGCCCAACACCCAGGTGCCGCTGGGCCATGCCTTTTTCGGCGCACTGCTGGCCAGCACCGCGCTGGAACTGGGCAAACGCGGCTTCGCGGCCTACCTGGTCAAGCTGCCCACCTACAAGGCCGTCTACGGCGCGTTCGCGGCCTTCCCGCTGTTCCTGCTCTGGCTGTACTTCTCCTGGCTGGTGGTGCTGCTGGCGGCCATGATCGCGGCCAGCCTGTCGGGCAACGGCGCGCGGCGCGGTGGCGGCAAGGCCGGCAGAAGCGCCGTGCCGGCCAAACCGCGCCGCGGCTGAACTCACTGCGCCGTGTAGCCGCCGTCCACCGCCAGCGACTGGCCGGTCAGGTAGCGCGCCTTGTCGCTGGCCAGGAAGACGATGGTCTGCGCGATCTCTTCGGGCTGCGCCGCGCGGCGGGCCGGGATGGTCGCCAGGAAGCCGGCTTTGTTTGCCTCGTTGTGGCCGACGAAGCGGTCCAGCATCTGCGTGGCCACCGGGCCGGGGGCGACCGCGTTGACCCGCAGGCCGGCCGCGGCGCCTTCCAGCGCGGCGCTCTTGGTCAGGCCTTCCACCGCGTGCTTGCTGGCCACGTAGACCGAAGCGCCCGGCACGCCGACCTGGCCGGCCATGGACGAGACATTGACGATGGCGCCCGCGCCCTGCTTGAGCATCACGCGCATCTGGTGCTTCAGTGCCAGCAGCGTGCCCAGCACGTTGGTGCTGAAGGTGGCTTCGTAGTTTTCGGCGGTCTGCTCGGTGACGGCGCCCAGCGTGCCTTCGGTGCCGGCGTTGTTCACGGCCACGTCCAGCCGGCCGAAGCGTTCGACCACCTGGTCGACCAGGCCGCGCACGTCCGCTTCCGCGCGCACGTCGGCCCGCAGGTATTCGGCCTGCACGCCCAGCGCACGCAGCTCGGTGGCCAGCGCCTGGCCGGCTTCGTCGCGGCGGCCGGAGACGACCACGCTGGCGCCTTCGTGGGCAAAGGCCAGGGCCGTGGCGCGGCCGATGCCGGTCAGCGCGCCGGTGATCAGCACGACGGGGGTGTGGGTTGCGGTGTTCATCTGCGGTTCCTTCAAGGGGTGAATCGATGGGTTGGACTGTGATTCACGCCCGCCAAACGCACTAGCCAGTCGGTCCGCCTAACATCCAGTCCCATCTGGAATGAATGAGGGCAGACACATGGACCGGCTGGCGGCGATGCAGACCTTTGTGCGCGTGGTCGAAAGCGGCAGCTTCTCGGCCGTGGCGCGCGAGACGCGGTCCACGCAGAGTGCGGTGAGCAAGCAGGTGGCGGCGCTGGAGCGCACGCTGGGCGCCAGGCTGCTCAGCCGCACCACGCGCGCGCTGGCGCTGACGGAGGCCGGCCAGCGCTACTTCGAGCAGGCGCGCCGGCTGGTGGGCGAGATCGCCGAGGCAGAAGCCGCGGCACGCGAAGGCGAGGAGCAGCTCAGCGGCTGGCTGCGCGTGGCCTCGTCGGTCGCCTATGGCCGGCTGAAGCTGCTGCCGCTGGTCAACAGCTTCCTGGCTGCGCACCCGGCCGTGAAGATCGAGCTGCGGCTCAACGACGGTTTCGTGGACCTGGTGGAGCAGGGCATCGACGTGGCGGTGCGCATCGGCGAGCTGGCCGACAGCTCGCTGGTGGCGCGCCGCGTGGGCAGCACCCATCGCGTGCTGCTGGCCAGCCGCGAGTACCTGCGCGCGCTAGCGCCCGGCCTGCAGGCGCCGCGCCTGCCGGAAGACGTGTTGCAGCACAACTGCATCGTCTACTCCGAACTGAACAGCGCCATCAACTGGACCTTCACCGCCGGCCCCGGTGCGCCTGTGGCCGTGGGCACCCAGGTCTCGCTGCGCGCACAGGGCAACCTGCAGACGGACAGCAGCGAGGTCATCCGCGCGGCGGTGCTGTCCGGCATGGGCATCGGCCAGGCGCCCACCTGGCTGTTCGAAGCCGAACTGGCTTCCGGCGAGGTGCAGCGGCTGCTGCCCGATTGGCCCGCACCGCCGCTGCCCATCCACCTGGTGAGCCCGCCGCAGCGCCGCCAGTCGGCCAAGGTGCAGGCTTTTGCGGCGCACGTGGCCGCGGCGAGTTAGAGCGCCTTTTCCAGCGGCGGCGAGCGGTACACCAGCACCTTCAGCGAGCGCAGGTCGGACACGTCGGCAAACGCCGGCGGGTTGGCCACGCGTTCCACGAAGCTCAGCTCCGGCGCCAGTTCGCGCACCTGGTCCTGCAGGAAGGCCGGACCCAGCTCCGGCGCATTGAGGCACAGCAAGACGTGGCCGTCGGGCGCCAGCAGGTCCGGCAGGCGCTTGATCAGCCGGGCATAGTCCTTGGTCGCGACGAAGCTGCCCTTCTGGTAACTGGGCGGGTCCACGATGATCAGTCCGTAAGGCCCGCTGCGCGTCACCTTGCCCCAGGAGCTGAACAAGTCATGCGGCAGGAAACTGGCGTTGGCCGACACCTCGTTGAAACGGTGGTTCTGCTGGCCAATGCCCAGCGCGCCCTGGCTCATGTCCAGGTTCACCACCTGCCGCGCGCCGGCCTGCAAGGCCACCACCGAAAACGCGCAGGTGTAGGCGAACAGGTTCAGCACCCGCACGCGATGGTCCTCGGTGGTGTGCTCGGCCACATGCTTGCGCACCCAGCGCCGCCCCTCGGCCATGTCCAGGAAAAGGCCGTGGTTCTGCCCCTTGCCCACGTGCACGCGAAAGCGCGCCCCGTCCTCGCTGACCCAGTGCGGGTCCGGCACGGCGCCGGCCATCAGCTGCGTGCTGCTCTTGCCCTCGTGCCGGCACTGGAAGACCCAATTCAGCGGCTGGCCCGGCGCGAGCTGCTCCCAGCGCTGTGCCAGCGCCGCGCCAACAGCGGCCAGTTCCTCGTCCGCCACTGGCTGGAAGCTGGTCAGCACCCACACGGGCGGGAAGAAGTCCAGCGACCAGTGTTCGCAGCCCGGGTGCAGGCCACCGCGGCCGTGGAAGATGCGCTGGGCGTCTGTGGGCAAGGCCGTCGAGGCGATGGCGTCTAACAAGGGCTGCATGGGGCGCGCAAGATCGAAAATGAGGATCGGGAGGCGAGGGCGGCGATTCTGTCGCAGTTCAGCCGCGGGCCTTGGCGCGCCAGAACTCAGTGTCGAACAACTGCTCGGTGCCGCTGCGCTCATTCACCAGCCAGAACTGCCGCCCATCCGGGCTCAGGCGCGAAACCTCGCCGGTGTGGCGCCCGGCGCTCACGCGCTGGCCCAGCGCATTGGCCGGGAAGCCGGGCCGGCGCGCCAGCTCCAGCAGCGGCACGGCCTCGCGCGTGTCGGTGCCCAGCTTCAGCCGCTGCACCAGCGCGGCCAGCATCGGGTTCGTGATGTCGGCCGCCGACAGGTAGACCAGCACCTTGGCCTGCGCCCGGCTCAGCGCCACGTTCAAGAGGCGCTGCGCCTCTTCCGTCTGAAGGAAAGGCTGCGCGCCATCGGCAGGGTCGAACAGCACGGCCGGCGCTTCGCTGCCCTGCGCCCGGTGCACCGTGCTGACCTTCACCGTCTCCGGCACGCCATGGGCCCACAGCCGCTGGCGGATCAGCGCCCGCTGCGCGCGGAACGGCGTCAGCACGATCAGTTCCTGCGGCAGCCAATGCCCGCTTTCCAGCGCCGCGGCCACGGTCGCGGCAATCAGCTCGGCAGACTCTCTGCGAACCGGCCCGCGCTCCATGGCCGACCAGGCGCCATCGGTCTTCAGCCGATGCACATGCACATGCGTGCCCGCGTCCGCGTCGCCCAGCGCGCGCTGCCGCGCGGCCAGCCAATCGGGCGAGGCCAAGGCGTCTTCGGCCACACGCAGCGCGCCGTCGTAGAACAGGTCGCTGACCAGCTCGCTGATCGGCCCGGCCATGCGTGACTGTTCGTCCAACAAAGCCACGGAAGCGCCACGCGGTGGCATCTCGCCAAACGCCGAACGGCCCAGCCAGCGGCGCGCCAGTCGGTCCGGGCTGCGCAGCACCGGCGAGAGCTGCTGCGGGTCACCCGCGAACAGCCGTGCGCGGCCCAGCGGCATCAGCGCCAGCGCATGCGCCAGGCTCACCTGGCTGGCCTCGTCGAAGACCAGCAGGTCGAACGGTGGCTCGCCCTCCTCGGGCGCCAGCTCGCGCAGCGTCTTCAGCGTGAAGGCTGCGCGCGTGGTGGTCATGCTCACCAGCCGGCAGCTGCGCAACACCTTCAGCGACTGCGCGCGCAGCTCTTCGCGCAGCGTGGCCAGCCGGTCGGCCCAGGCCTTCAGCTTCGCCGCTTCCCTCGACGACGGCCGCGCCGCCTCGGCCCGCGCCAGGCGGCCAATCAGGTCGTGGTCATCGGTGGGCAGCAGGTGTTCGCGGCCGGCATAGGCCGCCGCGTCGAAGCGCGTGCCCAGGCGGCGCACGGTGGCGCGCAAGGTCTCCCTGCGACCTTTCTGCAGCGCCTTGTCCACGGCGAGTGTCGCCAGGTCCACCGCCTGGTTGGTGGTGGACAGTAGCAGCACCCGCGCCTCTGGCCGCCGCTCCAGGTACTCAGCCAGCATCACGCCCAGCGTGGTCGTCTTGCCGGTGCCCGGCGGCCCCCACAGGAAGCCACTGCTGGCCCGCAGCAGCGACAGCGCCTGCCGCTGCGCCGGCCGCAGCCATCGAAACGGCTCGCCGGTCAGCACCGGCCCGTCGGCCAACACTTCCGGCCGCGCCAGGTCCGGCAAACAGCCCAGCGCCCGCTCGGCCCAGGCCGTGTCCCACCAGGCATCCGCCACCGCGGTCAGGAAGCGCGGCGGGTACAGCCGTATCAACAGGTCAGTCCCCGGCGGCGGCGAACTCGCGTTTTGCAGCACCAACTGGTCGTCTTCCACCACCACCGCCAGCACGCTGGCCCCGCCTTTTTCCGGCGAGCCCCACCAGGCCGAAGCCCCGTCCAGGCTGTCGTCCAGCAAGGCCTGCGCCGAAGCCTGCCCCGGCCGCTGGCCCTCCGCGAATACGTAGCCCGGCGCCAGCGTCACCCGCCACAGCGCGCCTTCGCGCTCGCTGCGCAGGACCTTGAAGTCGTAATACTCGGGCGTGGCCGCCAGCTCGGCGTTCAGGGCCGTGCGGAGGTCGGCGAGGGGCATGGGGAAGGTGCGCTGCGAGGGGCGGTACAACGAGGAGGGCGGACTATAGCGGGGCCGCTGGAGGCGAGACCTTGCGTCCAGAGCTGGTGGAACGAAAGCCTTTGGCCAGCTGTCGCCGTTGGCACAATGGGCTGTCCAGCGGCTGGCAAGGCCCGCGCGCATCGCAAAGCTGCGACTGGGTTGATTTGGGCGGTCCCGTTCGCCATGTCGATGAACACTTTGAGAGAGCGGCTTCGCATGGAATTGAGCACCACCGACGGCTACCTGCAGCTCTTGCAGGAGATTTCGGACACCTACACTCAAGGTCGGCTGCGGGCGGTACAGGCGGTCAATGCCCAACTGATCGACACATACTGGCATGTTGGCTGCCACATCGTCGAATTCGAGCAGGCCGGTCAAGCCCGGGCCGAGTACGGCACGGCGTTGATCCAGCGCCTTGCGATCGACCTGGGCCTGCGTCACGGCAAGGGCTTCAGTCGCAGCAACCTGGTGTACATGCGCCTCTTCTATCTGCGCTATCCAGCGAGCGCGCCAATAAGTCAGAAGCCTTCTCACCAATTGAGCTGGTCGCATTACGTCGAACTGCTGAAGATCGAAGATGCGCTGGAGCGAGGCTTCTACGAACAGCAGGCGCAGGCCGAACGCTGGTCGGTGCCCGAGCTGAAGCGGCAGAAGGCTGCCGCCCTGTTCCTGCGCCTGGCCGCCAGCCAGGACAAGGCAGGAATATTGCAGTTGGCCCAGCAAGGCCAGGTCGTCGAGCGACCCGCCGATCTGTTGCGCGAACCCTATGTGTTCGAGTTCTTGAAGATTCCCGAGCCCCATCAGGTGTCAGAGACCCAGCTTGAAACCTTGCTGTGCGACCACCTGCAGCCCTTTCTGCTGGAACTGGGCAAGGGCTTCACCTTTGTGGGTCGACAGTACCGGGTGACGATCAACGGCACACACCACCGGGTTGATCTGGTTTTCTACCATCGGATCCTGCGCTGTTTCGTGCTGATCGACCTGAAGCTGGGCGAAGTGCAGCATCACGACATCGGGCAGATGAACCTCTATCTGGGCTACTTCGCGAGCGAGGAGAACGTCGAAGGCGACAACCCGCCCATCGGCATCATCCTCAGCCGGCAAAAGGACGAGTTGCTGGTCGAGTACGCGACCTACGGCATGAGCAGCCAACTCTTTGTCCAGAAGTACCAGTTGTACTTGCCAGACCGGGAAGCCCTGCGACGCGAGTTGGAAGACACCTTGCGAGCAGCGGGACAGCGAAGCCCCAACGGGCTTGAGTGAATCGCGACTCGCTGCCGTCTAAGGCCGCTCGGCGGTGCGTTCTGGCCCATTGAGCGGATCGGGTGACCGACACAGCTTGTGTTGGCTGCCGGATTTGGCGTTTGGATTGGCCGTCCCAGCCGTGACGGTCCAAGCAGCATGTCCGTCCGCCACTCATCCCGCGAGACAGCGCTCCGCGCCGCCTTTCCAGCAGTTCGTCGCAAGCCGTTCGCAGTGCTTGGGCTGGCTCCATAAAGTACATCCATCGACACCCCAACAGCCACTGACTGGAGCCCCAAATGACCAACGCCAACACCCGCTTCTCTGCCGTTTCCAGCACCGCTCGCCTGAGCTTCGCCGGCCTGGCCGCGGTGGTCACGTTCGCGGTCCTAGGCAGCGTCACGCAGATCGCGAGCGCCCAGGTCAAGGAGGCACAATTTGCCCAGGCGCGCAGCGATGCTGCGCTGGTCGCGATGGCCCGCGTGGCCGACGCAGCCCCGCTGCAGATCGTGGTCGTGACGGGCAAGCGTGCCTGAGCCAAAGCCAGCACTCAATTCGCGCTCCCACTCAAAGCCCCGCATTGCGGGGCTTTGTTGTTTGCGCGACCCGCGCCCACTTTGGGATGCGCATGGAGGTGGCCGACCCGGCGTCCAGACCGCCGGGATGTGAAAGCGTCGGTCAGGCCTTGGCGCGCAGCCTGAAAGTGCCCACCACGCCGGAAAGCCGCACCACCTGGTCTTTCATCGACTGTGCGGCGGCGGCCGATTCCTCCACGAGCGCAGCGTTCTGCTGCGTCATCTGGTCGAGCTGGTTCACCGCCAGGTTGATCTGGCCGATGCCCGCTGACTGTTCGCCCGCGGCGCTGGTGATCTCGCCGACGATGTCGGCGACCCGCTGCACCGAGGTGACGATTTCCGTCATCGTGCGACCGGCATCGGCCACCAGGCGCGAGCCACCTTCGACGCTGTCCACAGAGGCGCCGATCAAGGACTTGATCTCGCGCGCCGCGGTGGCGCTGCGCTGCGCCAGGCTGCGCACTTCGCTGGCAACCACGGCGAAACCCCGGCCCTGTTCACCGGCACGCGCGGCCTCGACGGCGGCGTTCAGCGCCAGGATGTTGGTCTGGAACGCAATACCGTCGATGACGCCAATGATGTCAGCGATCTTCTTTGAGCTGGTGTTGATCTGGCCCATGGTCGAGACCACCTGTGCCACCACATTGCCACCACGCTGGGCCACCTCGGCCGCCGAGGTGGCCAACTGGTTGGCTTGGTGGGCTGCGTCGGCCGCCTGTTTGACGTTGCTGGTGAGCTGCTCCATCGACGAGGCGGTTTCCTGCAGGCTGGAGGCCGTTTGTTCGGTGCGCAGGCTCAGGTCGTGGTTGCCGGTGGCGATTTCGCTGCTGGCGGTGTTGATGCTTTCGGTGCTGGCGTGGACGTGGCTCACCAATTCCTGCAGTCGGTGCTGAGTGCGCTGCAGTTCGCCCAACAGGCTGCCGGCCGGGGGCAGCACCGCAAGCTTGAAGCTGAGGTCGCCGTCGGCCATGCGGCGCAAGGCCTCACGGGCCCCAGCGGGATCGCCACCGAGTTCACGCACCACCGTGCGGCGCATCGCCCAGCAAAGGCCAACCGCTACCGCAGCCGCCACCACCGCCAGCGCAAGCGTCAGCACCGTCATCTGGTTGGCGCGCTGCTTCGTTTTGGCATGTGTCTCGATGGCGGTCTTGCGACCGGCGTCAATCTGCTCGAGCAGCTTGGCGCGCAGGCTGCGCCAGGCCGGGGTCTCGCCGGCAGTCAAGGCCTTGGCCGCCGAGGCTGGATCGGTGGTCACCAATCCCAGCACCTCCTTCTGTTTGGCGGCCAGCCCCTCGCGCAAGGGCGCCAGCCTGTCCAGGCTGGCTTGGGCCGGCGTGCCGCGCACGGCCTGCCCGGTCTCGGCCCGGGCCTTTTCGTAGCCGGCTTCGGCGTTCGTGAAGTTGTCGTAGGCCTTCTTGTTGGCGGGGTCGAGCACGATGTTGCGCAGCGCCTGACCCATCTGCAGGCCCTGTGCATACATCTCCGACAAACCACTGGCGGCGGCCTGCTCGGTGCTGATGTATCGGTCGAACTCGTTTTGCGTGCGCACCAGGCTCCAGAGACCGGTGGAGAGTGCGGCGATGAACAGGGCTGCCGGCACCGCGGCGCAGACGAACAATCGAGAGCTGAAGTTCATGCAATGCTTCCAGAAGGGCGGCGCCCATGGCGCCGCTGTGGTGGTTGCCGGGCCTCGGATGGCGCTGCAATGCAGGGATATCGGCTGCCCGGTGAGGTATTTGAGTGCGGCCAGCTCGCGGACCATGGCTGGCGTGCCCCTCGCCACCGCTCATCCCGTCCTGGCAGCGCTCCGCGCCGCCTTACCTGCAGTTCGTCGCAAGCCGCTCGCAGCGCTTGGCGTGTCTTCATAAAGTACATCCATCGACACCCCAACAGCCACTGACTGGAGCCACCAAATGACCACCGCCGCCACCCGCTTCTCTGCCGTTTCCAGCACCGCTCGCCTGAGCTTCGCCGGCCTGGCCGCGGTGGTCACGTTCGCTGTCCTGGGCAGCGTCACGCAGATCGCAGGCGCTCAGGTCAAGGAAGCGCAACTGGCCCAGGCGCGCAGCGATGCTGCCCTGGTCGCGATGGCCCGCCAGGCTGACGCAGCGCCGCTTCAGATCGTGGTCGTGACGGGCAAGCGTGCCTGATCAACCAACACCCAATTCGCGCTCCCGCTCAGAGCCCCGCATTGCGGGGCTTTGTTGTTTTGGATGGCCACGGCTTGCCGAGCGCCTGCGCGGCACTCCGGCCACGTCTTCATTTCAAGTCGCGGCGGTGCTGATCGAAGAATTGCCAGATCACCTCGTTGGCGTCGATGTCGCGGGTGGTCTTTCCGAGTGGCAGGCCGACGTTGAAAGGATCGGCGCCGGGCCAGGTGTGACCGCCTTCCCTGATCGTGACGAGTGCAACGTGTGCCTCTCCATCGCCGCCTTGTTCGGTCCAGGTCACGTCGGTGCCGTCGCTGGTGTCGGCGTCGATGAGGCGACGGCGCGTGGCGGCTGACGCGACGCCGTTGTGCTTCAGCCAATGGGCATGGGAGGCTTCGGCCGACAAATAGCCGGTTGGCTTGCCGCCGTAGGCGACCACCTGGTCTGCAGTGCCGTGAACCAGCAGCACGCCAACCTTGCCGGGCTTCGTGTGATGCTGGACCACGGGTTCCGGCATGGGCCCGCCAACAGAGGCCACGGCCGCGAACAGCTCGGGAAGTTCGGCTGCGATGCGCAGCGCGAAGAAGCCGCCCCGCGACAGCCCGGTGGCGAACACACGTTGCGGATCCACGCGGTAGTCCTTGCCAAGCTGGCCCAGGACGGCTGCGGTGAAGCCGATGTCGTCGGTTCCCCCGAGGTAGGGCATGCCAAAGCCGACGTTCCAGTCCTGCTGAATGCCGGCCGGATACACGGCGATGAACTGGTGACGGTCCGCGGCGCGATTCATCTGCGTGTAGAGCATGTGCTCGGCCATGGTCATGCCGCCGCCGTGGAAGTTGAAGACGACCGGAAAGACCTTGCCGGGCTGGCTGCCGTAGGAGGCCGGCGTGTAGACGAGATAGCGGCGCTTCTCTTCCTTGTGAAGCAGGGATTTCACCTGCGCAAATGCCGTGTGAGATGCGAAGGCAAGGACGACGAAGCTGATCCAGATTTTCATGATGCGCAGGCGGTGAACGGCTGCGCAGGATAGAAGGCTGGCGGTGAAAAACAGGTGAAATCCGGCGGGTTTCAGTGGGCGCGCAAAGGCACGATGTGCACCCGGTGGTCGTTGACGCCGGCATGAATTTCAAGCTCCCAGCGCAGGGCCTTGGCAATGCGCAACAGCAGGTTCTGGCCATGCGAGAAGCCTTGCACCACGCCCTCCCGGTCAGGGTCGACTGTGTTGACCACGCACAAGACCCCGTCTGCAAACGAGATATGAAAAGGCGAGCCCGGTTGGCCGTGGAACAGGGCGTTGCCAAGGCAGTTGTGGAGCAGCAGCGTGGCCAGATGGCGGTTGCCGACCACGTCGATTCGCTCCGGCAGGTCGAGTGCAAATCGTTCGGCGCCATGGTCGGCGTTTTCCAGCAGCCGCAACAGGCATTCCTCGATGCCGCCACGCAGGTCGAAGGTCTCGGTCGCAATGTGTGTCGCGCGCGCCAGCGCAAACAGAACATCGAGGGTGGCGCGCATGTCGTCCAGGCTCGCCTGCAGTTGCGCCACGTCCTGCCTGGCCAGCGTGCGCGACGTGGCCTGACCGAGGAGGTTGTTCATGACGGTCAGCGGCGTGCGCAGTTCATGGCTGACATCGCGCGTGAACGCATGCTCCCGGCGCAGCGCCGAATGCAATGCCGCAAGCGTCTCGGCAAGCTTTTCTGCCAGGTATCCGATTTCGTCCGGCCGCTGCCTGGCGCTGAAGTTGATCGAAGCATCCGGCGACGAATCTCTCACTTCGTCTGCCAGCACCTGGAGCGGAAGTACCAGCCGCCGGGACAGCCGGTAGGCCAGCACCAGCGCCAAGGCAATCAAGCTCATTGCAGCGGCCACCAGGCCCCCGCCGACTTCACGGAACAGCTTGGACACCACCAGGAGCGGGCCCACGTCCGCCAGCAGGTAGGCCTGTTGCGGCTCGCCGGTCGCACCGAGGTCCAGGCTGCGGAGGTGATAGTGCTGGCCGGTATCGGTGAATATCTCCGCGCGTGGGTGACCGCTCAAGACCTTGTCGCGCACGACAGGCGGCAGTGATTCGACGCTTCGGTGCACCTGGATCAAATCGTTGCCGGGCGGCCCGACCTCGCCATGCAGGCGGAAATGCGCGGCCATGGCCTCGGCCTCGCGCGCGAGCAGCCGGTCGATCAGCATGTCTTCGGTCACATAGGAAATGACCAGGGCCAGCCCGGTGTAGAAGACGCAGATCAGGACCGTGAAGCCTGCGAGCGCGGCAAACAGGCCGTGCCGGATGGACCTAAACATCGTCCGCGGCGGCAAGTGCGAGCCGATAGCCCAGCTGGGGAATGGTGACGATCATGTTCGGCGCGCCGGCCTGTTCGAGCTGCTTGCGCAGCGCGTAGATGTGCGATTTGAGGGCGTCCGAATCGGGCGGATCGGCACCCCAGAGGTCGTGCATCAAGGCGGACCGGGAAACGGCGTGGGGATGGGCGGTGCAGAGCATGAACAGGACCTTGAAGCAGGCCTGGGTGAGCGCAACCGGCGTGCCGTTGTGCGAGGCGCGCTTCTCCCTTGCATGCAGTCTCAACGGACCGACACGCATCTCCTGGCTGATGTGCAACTGTCCACGCCTTGCCAGCGCTTCGCAGCGCAGCGCAAGCTCTCGCAGGTCGAATGGTTTCGTCAGGTAATCGTCTGCGCCACCGTGGAAACCGCGAGCCTTGTCTTCGAAAGCATCGCGAGCTGTGAGCATCAGTACCGGCACATTGCGTGGTGCCTGCGCCTTGATCGTGCGGCAGACCTCCAACCCATCGATGTCCGGCAGGTTCAGATCGAGCAGCACGACATCGTAGATCTCATTCATGGCGAGATGGATGGCCATTGCGCCGGTGGCGGCATGGTCGGCCTGCCACTTCAGCCCCTCCAGGAAGTCCACGATCTGGCGAGCGATCGTTGGATGATCTTCCACCACCAAAACAGTCAGCGATCTTTTGTTCATGATTTCTTTGGGCGCTCGCGGGGACGCCGGCCCGGTTCTCCCGGTGAACGAGGTTCGCCATCTGCAATTCGGGCGCGCCGCCATCATCGCCCGGAATGCCACGCATCGATCGATGCCGCCGCCGCTCATCCCTGCTGACAGCGCTCCGCGCCGCCTTCCCTGCAGTTCGTCGCAAGCCGCTCGCAGCGGCCGGGCGGTCTTCATAAAGTACATCCATCGACACCCCCACAGCCACTGACTGGAGCCCCCAAATGACCACCGCCAACACCCGCTTCGCCTCTGTCTCCAGCACCGCTCGCCTGAGCTTCGCCGGCTTGGCCGCGGTGGTCACGTTTGCTGTCCTGGGCAGCGTCACGCAGATCGCCGGCGCGCAAGTCAAGGAAGCCCAGCTTGCCCAGGCCCGCAGTGATGCTGCCCTGGTCGCGATGGCCCGCCAGGCTGACGCAGCGCCGCTGCAGACCGTGGTCGTGACGGGCAAGCGTGCCTGATCAGCCAACACCCGATTCGCGCTCCGACTCAAAGCCCCGCATGGCGGGGCTTTGTCGTTTTGGGGCGCCACGGCCTGCGTCGACGCTGTCTCTTGGTACAACCCACGGCGGCGGGGCGCTGTTCCCCGCCGAGCAAGTCGCCAAGGCGGACGCCGCCGCGCTTGCTGCCCATGACGAAACGCTCCTTCGATGAAACACCAACAACAACGCATGTCGTGCGGCGCGCTCCTTCTGTTGGCGCTGTGCCTGCAGGTTCAGGCGGCCGAGCCCACGGTCTCCGAACCGCCCGCATCGGTGGCCGACGAGGCGCGCATTTCACGGGTGGCGCAAGGCCTGTCCACGCGGGTCGTCGTCAAGGATTCGCCGAACCGCAAGATGGCCATCGCCGAGCGCATGGCGTTCCACCAGGTGCCCGCCGTCAGCATTGCCGTGATCGACAAGGGCCAGATCGCATGGGCGCGTGCCTATGGCGTGCTCGATGCAGCGAGCCAGCGGCCCGCGACAACCACCACGCTGTTCCAGGCCGCGTCCGTCAGCAAGGCCGTCAGTGCCATCGGCGCGTTGCGCCTGGTCGAGCAGGGCAAGCTCTCGCTGGATGGGGCGGCGAATCGGCAGCTGTCTGCCTGGCAGATTCCGGGCAATGCGTTCACCCCGGGCCACGAGGTCAGCCTGCGCATGCTGCTGAACCATAGCGCGGGCCTCTCGGTGCACGGCTTCGATGGCTATGAAGTGGGCCAGAAGATCCCGACGCTGCCGCAGGTGCTCGACGGCCTGCCGCCTGCGAACTCCGCCCCGGTCCGTGTCGAGGCGGTGCCCGGCACCGCGTGGCGCTATTCCGGTGGCGGCTTCAGCATCGTCCAGCTGATGGTGAGCGAGGCCAGCCAGCAGCCGTTCGGGCAGTACATGCAGGCGGCAGTGTTGACCCCTTTGGGCATGACCCACAGCACGTTTGCGCAGTCGCTGCCGCCCGGCTGGCGTGAGCTGGCGGCGACTGGCCACGGCGCCGACGGCACGGCCGTCAAAGGCGGCTGGCACGTATACCCCGAATCCGCCGCCGCCGGCTTGTGGGCCACGCCCACCGACCTGGCGCGTGTCATCGCCGAAGTCCAGCGCGCCGAGGCCGGTCAGTCCAACAAGCTGCTGTCGCGCGGCATGGCCTCCACGATGCTGACCCGCGGCCTGGGCGAATACGGCCTGGGCTTCTTCGTCGAAAACCTGGGTCAGACCACCAGCTTCAGCCACAGCGGCGGCACCGAAGGTTTCCGCTCGCAGCTGTACGGCTATACGAAGTCTGGCCAAGGCGCCGTGGTGATGACCAACGGCGCGAACGGCGCCGCCCTGATCGACGAAATCCTGTGCAGCATCGCCGCCGAATACGGCTGGCCCGAATTCCAGGTGACCGAGAAACTGGCCGCCAAGCCGGATGCCGCCGCGAACAGGGCGGTGGCTGGCACCTACATGCTGCTGGACAAGCCCGCCCAGGTCACCGCTGAAGGCGAGCGCCTCTACTTCCAGAGCGACCTGTTCGGCCCCAAGCGCATGGAACTCTTCCCAGAGTCCAAGGCTGCCTACTTCATGACGGCGCAGGACATGACGATTCGCTTCGAGTTGACGGGCGATGGCACGGCGGCTGGGTTCTCGCTGGTTCGCGGGTCGAATACGTACTCGGGGACGAAGCAGAAGTAGCGCGAAACGGGCCGTGTGCCCGGATCAGTGGCGCCCGCCATTCCGTCGCACCTGAGCAGACTGGATCGGGGTGCTCCCATTGCCGCCGCTCATCCCTGCCGACAGCGCTTTGCGCAGCGTTCCCTGCAGCTCGTCGCAAGCCGCTCGCGGCACTTGGGCTGTCTTCATAAAGTCCATCCATCGACACCCCAACAGCCACTGACTGGAGCCCCAAATGACCACCGCCGCCGCCCGCTTCGCCACCGTTTCCAGCACCGCTCGCCTGAGCTTCGCCGGCTTGGCTGCGGTGGTGACGTTCGCTGTACTGGGCAGCGTCACCCATATCGCTGGTGCTCAGGTCAAGGAAGCCCAATTCGCGCAGGCCCGCAGCGATGCCGCCCTGGTTGCGATGGCTCGCATGGCCGATGAGGCGCCGCTGCAGATCGTTGTCGTGACGGGCAAGCGTGTCTGAGCTGCCAGCCAGAACCCGATTCGCGCTCCGACTCGAAGCCCCGCAATGCGGGGCTTTGTAGTCTTAGAACTATCGTCCCCATTCCAATTCGCATCTTTCCCAGGCGCGGCAGTCAGCTTCCCAAAAGCCTGCACCCGCATGCCCTGTGCGCAATGCCTTGAGGTCACCGTGCTTCCCAGCAACTCGGCACTGGGAGCTTGCCGCAGGGGGAAACAGGAAACCCTGCGCTGGACGCGGAGTCTGAGGGCCCGAAGCCGGAACCGATAAAACTGACGGCACTAACACCGAGCCTCTCCACGCCAGTGTCTATTTCATCCAGAAGCTTTCATATGCCGAGCCAGCAGGTCCCTGAAGAATTCGTCATCAGCGAAATGCTTTAGCCCAGAGTTGAGGCATTCTTTCACTCTGCTTGCCGCATCGGCATGCTGTGAATTCCGCTCCACTATTCGCATTAATAGAGCAAGCAGCGTGGTGGTTGGGTACGGATCTCTTAATCCGCGTTCTTGCCTTTCATACTCAAGTAATTGCACACCCTCGTTATAAAGGTGCAGCTCTTGGCAGCCTCCTGCCAAGTATTTCTCGAGCAAGGCCGTCCCCAGAGAATGTCGAGTCTGAAAAGAGTCGAAGAACTTTAGCCCTGATCTGAAGCAATCAATTGCTTCATCCCATCTCTTTGTTTTGCGATAGTATCTTCCGAAGTGCAGCCAAAATATACCATCGCGACCAAAGAATCGCTGAGCTTCGTGGTAGGTTCTCTCGGTATCAGCTAATCTCGTTGATTGTGGAAAATAGGCGTCATGCAAAAATTCAAAGGAGATAACCTCTTTGTACATCCGGTAGGGAAGCGGGTGAAATTTGATGTCTTCGACGCCAAACATTCTGGATAGGAACTCCAGCATTCCTACTATTAGGTTGACACTTCCGGCTCCAGCGATACAGGTATTGAAATAATACTGTGCAATTATTCGGTGCCTGCACTTAACACTGGCCGTCTTTTGGTCGCGTATCAGTACGCCCGCCAGCTCGGTCCCAAGGCATTGAGAAATGGTGTCTGGCCGCTCACCAAGGAAGCCGCCGACATACTCAACCGGGACCGAGAAACCTTGCGCCCCAAGGATCGCAACTACGTCAAAAATCCGCCTTGGTAGCCCTTCAGGGGTTGAGTAGTACTCATCAAATACTTTTCGCTCGAAATTCTCATGCGATGTAAGAGAGAACAGGGCTGTCAGCAGGTCACCGGAAAATCCTCGTTCCTTGTCCACAAGGATACCAGCCCTCTTGGGGATAGGTAGGTTGGAAAAGTTCTCAACTTCTAGCCCGCTGTCCTGCATCTTCTGGACAATCAGCGAAGCATCCCCGTAATCAATACTAGGGATCTCAAAGTAATTTGATCTTTTGGGGTCGGCAATTTGTCGGTAGTTCCGCTTGTGTTCATTCGTTCGATCTTCGAGAATAAACAGCGTATAGGGCTTCGGGTGGCTATTGAGGCGATCTGCGATTATATTGACGGCATAGTAATATTCGGCGGCAGAATAGAAAACAAATATCACCTTTTCAGAAAAGCCGTCTATGATGCTCCGAAGTAAATCGGTATCAACTTCCTTGCTGCCGTCGAACTCATAAATGTAGGGATATGTACGAACTAGTTGCCGAACGGCACCTTTAATTGCCGTGGTCTTACCGGATCCGCTCGGGCCGGTGACGTGCAAAATACCAATCCCTTTTGCATTTGACTGCATCAACCTATTTGCGTTTGATGTTAGTCGCGCGATGACGGAAGTCGACGCATATGCGTCATTTACTATGTAGAACCAATCTGGATCGGCGCCGGAAACAAAATGCCGAAGAATGCCTGTTTCCTTAGCTGCCCGGTCGATTTCAAGGATGCATGATCTGAATGCGGCCTTGAACCATGTCATGGCTTTGATATTTGTGACCGCACGCCTGATGCTCGGCGTCGAATCGATGACAATGTCTGCGACCGATTTCGGTTGAATGACTGAATACAATTCCTGAAAGAACTCCTCTGCCGTGCAGTCAATCACCGTAAATCCGGCGGCTTCATAATTGGAAGCTTTAATCTCATCGGGACCTGGGGTCACGATGAAATTCTGCAGAGCCTGGCCACTGCCGTACGCGATCTCTCTAATGGCGAGGTGAGCGTCGATGTCCGACTCGTCTAATTGATTTCCGATGACGACTAGGCCGCCGGCCATAACCCTAGCAGCCAAGTCGCGATGCCAATCGAGCATCTTCGCTGAGGCTCTAGCGTACTCAAGCGAAGAGAAAACGAAACCATCTGCTAGATTCAGGCAAGTACCGTGGATTGTCACCACAGGCATTGTCCCAATGAAGCTGCTGGGCGCGGCCGGGGCGGAGTAGTTTGTGAACACAAAGTCGCCGCTAACTCGCCCTTTTCTTGCGCATTGGGCATGCGCAACGTTTAATACATTGTCGATGTTTGTCGTGTATACTCTTGTCCATGCGTAAGCGAAGATATTCTCTTGCCAAGGGTGAACAGCCGACACGGTGAAGCATCGCGAAAGAAATGCATTGAAGTCGTTGATTTCTCGGGTTCCGAGTAGGTATGCATCCTTTAACGTAGTCTTTTTGCCGGCTGAGCGACCTGCCTCTGACAAGATCATGTCGCGAAGGCCATCGGCGCTAGGCAGGCGGCCCAACGCTGAGTTATTTACTATGGAGAATCCGGCCCCAAGTAGCAACGAAGCCTCGCCTCGCCCTACGAGCGGAGCAACTATCGTTCGAATGACTTCCCGGTCTCTGTCTCTCACCGCGCTCCCCCGTTATGGATTCCAGGACATCGTACTGGAACCTGGCGAGGTTGTTGCCGCAGCCTGAAAAAGAACTTCCCTGCAAGGCAAGTGCGCGGTGTCTCCAATTACCGATCATCACAACTGCTTTGTCTGGTGGTGGCGGGTGTCACGGCGCACGTCAGGAAGTATGTTGGTTGATAGGCCAGTTGAGCGTTCGCTGTCTTGATAGGGTAAGCACTTTGCCAACAGCCAAGCCCCGCGCGCCGTGCCTTCAAGCTCGTCGTGGCTGTGCTTCAGTTTTCTCGGCTCGCTGAGCATGGTCAAGGCCGCACAGAACGCCGCATTGGCAGCCAACGGTCCCTCAAGAATCAAACTCTCCGCGCCTGATCGCGGGTCCAGCCTCTGAACCATCGCAGCAATGACTTCGGCGCAGTAAAGCGAGGCCAGCGCAGGGCGAAGCTTGAGCGGCACAGCGTCGATGGTGGTTTCAACTCCACGCTTGAACACCTGTCCCCGCTGCCCCGGAAACGGCCCCCCAGCCTCCGTGAACGCCGGCTCGGCCTTCCACCCCTCCCGCATCACCTCCGCCAGCGCCTCAGTCGTGGCCAACTCCGGCGACGCCTCCCCACACAACACCGCAAACTCCCGCCCGCCCATGAACCGCGCAGTCGGCACCGGCCGGCCGTCGACTGCCACGTTCACGAGTTCATCGCGTGTCGCGTCCAGGTCTTCAGCCGAGGCCCCCGGCGCCATCAGTACGCACCAGGTGCCGGTGGACAGCACCAGCGCGTTCGGGTCGCTGCGCAGGTAGCGGGCGAGGCAGGCGTTGCTGTCGTGGGAGCCGGCCATGACTTGGATGTCGGGGGGCAGGTCCAGGCGTTGGGCGAGGGCGGGGCGCAGGGTGCCGATGGCTTCCCAGGCGCGGCGGATGGGGGCGAAGCGGGCGGCGAGGCCGCTGCGGCGGGCCCAGGGGCTGAAGTCGGCCTTCGCGGGGGACCAGAGGCCCGTGTGGCAGCCCAGGGACGAGACTTCGCTGCAGGCCACGCCGCTGAACCACCAGGCCCAGTATTGGGGGTAGGGCAGCCAGTGTTGGACGCGGGCGCAGGCTTCGCCGTGGTGGCGCTGCAGCCAGTGCAGTTGCAGGCCGGCGTTCAGGCCCATGGGCAGGAAAGGGGTGCCTGTTTCTTCGAAGGGGTCGGCCAGGGCCTGCCATTCGGCGCGGGTGTCACCGTAGCCGTCCCATTCGTAGTCCATGGGCGGCAGCACCAGGCCCTCGGCGTCATCAATGCCGCAGAAGGCGGCACCGTGGGTGGTGATGGACAGGCGGCGGATGGCGCGGCGGCGGGGCAGCTCGGGGATCGTGCCGAGCAGCCAGGCTTCCAGGGCGGTCACGCCGAGGGCGGTGTAGCCGGGGCCGGGGGCGCTTTGGTTGGGCTGGACCTGGCGGGCCACGACCTCGCCGGCAGCGTCGATCAGCACCAGCTTGGCGTGGCTCTTGCCGATGTCCAGCACCAGCGTGAGGTCGTTGTCGGGGGGCGGGGTGTTGCTCATGTTGGAATTTTCAAAACGCGCGGCACTGCCTCTGTTCGGGCTTGTCGAAGCCTGACCCTTCGACAGGCTCAGGGCGAACGGTACGGGAACCGGCCCTTCAACGGGCTCAGGGCGAACGGATCAGGAACAGACCCTTCGACAGGCTCAGGGTGAACGGTTCAGTAACGGCCCCTTCGACGAGCTCAGGGCGAACAGATCAAGAACAGGCACTTCGACAAAGCCTTCAGTCCTGAGCCCTGTCGAAGGCTCAGTGCGAACGGATCTAAAACTCAGTCGAACGGATTCAAAACGTCTCGAATAAGAGAAACCTCATTCGTCCATGTGAAACATGCAGGGCAGGGGCTCGACGACCGGCGAGCCGTCCTGGTTCGTCCGCATCAGGTCGGCCATGTGGGCCCACCAGCGGCGCATCACCGGGTGCTCGGGCAGGCTGGCTGTCGTGTGGCCGGGGCGCAGGCGTTGCACGGCGAACAGCAGGTGGTGTTCGGCGTCCAGGTAGATGCTGTAGTCGTGCACGCCACTCTCGCGCAGCAGCGCGGCCAGCTCGGGCCAGAGGGCGTCGTGCCGGCGGTGGTATTCGTCGGCCTGGCCGGGGTTCAGGAACATGCGGAAGGCGCGCTTTTCATCGGCCATCGCCTCATGCTCCTTGCACACGCAGGCCGGTGGGCGCTTTCAGGCGGCGCAGCAGGCGCGGCAGCACCATCGAGACGATGAGCAGCACGCCGACGATCATGGACATCACGATGCCGGGCACGTTCAGCATGCCCAGCGCGAAGGTGAAGCTGCCCAGCAGCACGGCGGCGAGCACGGTGCCCAGCACGCTGCCGCGTCCGCCTTCAATGGCCACGCCGCCGAGGATCACGATGGTCACCGCGTCCAGCTCCCAGCCCATGGCCAGGTTGGGGCGGGTGCTGCCAATGCGGCCGGTGAGCAGCACGGCGGCCAGCGCAGCCATGATGCCGACGAAGACAAACAGCGCGAAGCGGTAGCGGTTGACCGCCACGCCGGAGAAGCGCGCGGCCACCGCGTTGGCGCCAATCGCGTAGATGCGCCGGCCGTGCACCGTGCGGTGCAGCAGCAGGCCAACCGCGACGGCCGCCAGCAGCAGCACCGCGAACTCGATGGGCACGATCAGCTTCTCCACGCCCAGAAGGTCGCCCAGCGTGCCGTTGCCCCAGGTGCTCAGGGTTTCGGGGTAGCCGGTGATGGCCTGGTCGCCCAGCAACACCAGCGCGAGGCCGCGGTAAAGCGACAGCGTGCCGATGGTGACGACGATGGACGGCAGCTGCAGGCGCGTGACCAGCCAGCCGTTCAGCGCGCCGCAGGCAATGCCGGTGGCGAGTGCGGCCAGCAGCATCAGCGGCAGGCCCGCGCCGGCCTTCATCGCAAAGCCCATGGCGAGCGAACACAGTGCCATCGTGGCGGCAACGGAAAGGTCGATCTCGCCGGAGACGACCAGCAGCGCCATGGCGAGCGCGATCAGGCCCTTCTCGGAGAAGTTGTAGGTGCTGTCGGCCAGGGCATAGGGTGAGAGGAAGTTGTCCACCGTGAGGCCGAACAGCAGGTAGACCAGCACGATGAGCGCGAGCAGCACGCGCTCCCAGGTGTCGAAAGCTTTCATGCGGGGGCTCCTGCAGTGGCCATGTGCTTGGTTTCAAGGATCTGCCGGACGCCCCTGGCCTGGCTGCGCGCATTCAGCGCCACAGAGAACAGGATGACGGCGCCGGCAATCGCCTGCTGCCAGAACGGAGAGACCTGGATCACCGGCAGCGCGCCGTTGACCACGCCGATGAACAGCACGCCCAGCACCGCGCCGGTCACGCTGCCAATGCCGCCGGCAATGCTCACGCCACCGATCACGCAGGCGGCGATGACAGTGAGCTCATAGCCTGCGGCCAGCTCGGTGAAGGCGATGGAATAGCGGCCCACCCACAGCAGGCCGCCGATGCCGGCGAACAGGCCCGAGAGCGTGTAGGCCATCATCACGCGGCGGTTCACCGGGATGCCGGCATAGGTGGCGGCAGACGGGTTGCCGCCCAGCGCGTACAACTCGCGGCCCTCGCGGCGCCAGCGCAGCAGCCAGGCGGTGGCGGCCACGGCCAGCAGCGCCAGCCACAGCAGGGCTGGCAGGCCCAGCCAGGTTTCGCGCGGCAGGCCCTTGATCAGCGGGTGGATCTGGTGGTCCGAAATCCACGCGCCGCCGCTGGCCAGGAAGATGGCGCCGCGGTAGGCCGACAGCGTGCCCAGCGTGACGACGATGGGCGGCAGCGAAAACGCGGTGATCAGCACGCCGTTGCCGGCGCCCAGCAACGCGCCGATGACGGCCGCCAACAGCAGCAGCACCGGCAGCGGCATGCCAGGCCAGGCCCGTGCCGCGAGTGCGCACAACATGCCGGTGAGCGCCAGGTTGGACGCTGCGGAAAGGTCCACGCCGCGCGTGAGCAGCACCAGCATCTGGCCCATCACCAAAATGGCGAGGATGGCCGAGTCGTTGGCAATGTCCAGCGCGTTTCGCAGCGTGAGGAACACGGGGGCGCGCAGGCCGACCGCGATGGCGACGACCGCGATGATGGCGAGCAGCACGCCGTCGCGCCGGGAAATGAAAGCGGCGGTGTGCTTCATGCGGCCAGCTCCGGGGTGTAGGCCTTGCCCGCGTGGGCGCTGGCGGACAGCGCCTGGCGCGGCGCGTGGCCGCCGTCCAGCCCGGAGGCTGCCGCGACGATGGCTTCGGCGTCTGCCTCGCCGCGCGCGAATTCGGCCACCTGCAGGCCGCGGCGCATGACGATGGTGCGGTGCGCCAGGTGCATCACCTCGGGCAGCTCGGAGGACACCAGGATGACCGCCAGGCCTTGCGCCACCATCTCGGCGATCAGCTGGTAGACGGCCTGCTTGGCGCCCACGTCAATGCCCTTGGTCGGCTCGTCCAGGATCACGATGCGCGGGTTCAGCCCCAGCCACTTGGCGATCACCACCTTCTGCTGGTTGCCGCCCGAGAGGCCGGACAGCGGCGTGTCCGCGCCGGCGCACTTGATGCGCAGCCGCTCGATCATGCGGGCGGCCAGACTGTGCTCCCGTGCATGGGACAGCCACGGGCCGCGCGAGAGGCGCTCGTTGCCGGCGGCAGGTGTGCGGGCAAGTGGGCCAGCCAGCGCAGCCAGGCTGATGTTGTGCATCACCGAAAACGTTAGGATGCCGCCCTGGCGCTGGCGCTCTTCGGGCACGTAGGCCAGGCCAGCGCAGATCGCATCGGCCGGCTCGTTGATCTTCAGCGTCTTGCCGTCCAGCTTGACGTTGCCGGTGACACCCGGGTTCAGCCCCATCAGCGCCAGCATGGCCTCGCTGCGGCCGGCGCCGACCAGGCCGTAAAAGCCCAGGATCTCGCCGCGGTGCAGCTCGAAGTCCAGCCCGTCGAACTCGGTGGGGTGGGACAGGCCGCGCACCTGCAGCAGCACCTCGCCGCGCTGGTCCGGCACGTGCGGGTAGATGTCCTCGATCTTGCGGCCGGCCATCAGCGCGACGAGTTGTTGCTCGTTGGCCTTGTCCATCGCGCCGCTGCCGACCGAGGCGCCGTCCCGCAGCACCACGTAGCGGTCACACACGGCGAATATCTCGTCGAACTTGTGGGTGATGAACAGGACGGCCACGCCGCGGCTTTTAAGGCCGTGCACGATGCCGTAGAAGTCGCGGATCTCGGCCTGAGAGAGCGCGGCGGTGGGTTCGTCCAGGATCACCACGCGGGCCTGCTGCGACAGCGCACGGGCGATCTCGATCAAGTGGCGCTGCGCCAGGCTGAGCTGGCGCACCGGCGTGGTGGCGGCAAAGCCGGCGCCCACCTGGTCCAGCGCCTGCTGGGCCTCGCGGTTCATGCGCGCCCAGTCGATGACGCGGAAACCGCGCGGGCCTTTCATCGGCTGGCGGCCGATGAAGATGTTCTCGGCCGCGCTCAGCTCGTCGAACATCACCGTTTCCTGGTGCACCGCAACGATGCCGGCCGCCTGCGCGGCCTGCGCGTTGGCAAAGCGCAGCGGCTGGCCGTCCAGCAGGATCTGGCCTTCGTCAGGTGCGTAAACGCCGGTGAGCAGCTTGACCAGCGTGGACTTGCCGGCGCCGTTTTCGCCGATCAAGGCCAGCGCCTGGCCGGGCACCAGCTCCAGGTCCACGCCGCGCAGCGCGTGCGTGGGCCCGAAGCGCTTGTGAAGGCCCCGCAGCGAGAGCAGGGGGGAGGCTGAAGTCATGTGGAACGTCTTGTTTCGTTCGGGCTGAGCCGCTACTCCGTTCGGGCTGACCCTTCGACTGGGCTCAGGACTGAAGGCCTTGTCGAAGCCCACCCTTCGACAGGCTCAGGGCGAACGGAGTTGAGGTTGTTGAGTTATTCCAGATGCGGGGCGTCCCATCCGTTCGGGCTGCGCCGCTGCCTCCTTCAGGCTGAATACCTTCCCCCGTTCGGGCTGAGCCTGTCGAAGCCTACCCTTCGACAGGCTCAGGGAGAACGGGGGAGGGCCCCACCCTTCGACAAGCTCAGGGCGAACGGAGTGGGGGGGGGCGAACCGGGTGGGGCGAGGTGCGAACGGATGAGGCGTCAGTTCAGAAAATCTTCGCAAAGCTGTCCACGTTGCTGGCGTCGTAGGTGAAGGGCTCGGCCATCGCGGCTTCGTTGTCCTTGTCGAGCGTGGCGGTGCCCACGCGGCCCATGCTCAGCTTGGCGCCTGGCTCGGCCTTGGCGCCCTTGACCAGCGCCTCGGCGATCTGCACGCTGGCATAGCCCAGGTCGATCGGGTTCCAGATCGCAAACGACTTGACCGCGCCGCTGTGCACATGGCCGGCCATTTCCGAAGGCAGGCCCAGGCCGGTGACAAACACCTGGCCGACCTTCTTCTCGTCCTGCACCGCCTTGCCCGCGGCGGCCACGCCCACGGTGGTGGGCGCGACGATGGCCTTCAGATTGGGGTAGCTCTTGAACAGGCCTTGGGCCTCGCGGTAGCTCTTGTCGGTCTGGTCGTCGCCATAGACGACGTTGACCAGCTTCAGCTTGGCATGCGAGGGCTGGGCCAGCACCTTTTTCATCTCGGCGATCCAGACGTTCTGGTTCGTGGCCTGCGCGGTGGCGGACAGCACCGCGATCTCGCCGCCGCCGCTGCCGGTGACCTGCTCGGCCATTTTGACCAGCTTCTCGCCGATCAGCGCGTTGTTGGACGGCGCCAGGTGCATCAGCCGGCCGTCCTTGCGGATGCCGGAGTCGAACGAGATGACCTTGATGCCGCGCTGCATCGCCTTCTTGGTGACGGGCACCAGCGCGTCCGGGTCGTTGGCCGAGATGATGATGGCCTTGACGTTCTGGTTGATCAGCGAGTTGATGATCTCGATCTGGCCCTCGGCCGTGGGCTTGGCCGGGCCGGTGTAGATGATCTCCACGTCCTTCAGCTCCTTGGCGGCTTCCAGCGCGCCCTGGTGGGCCGCGTCGAAGAAGCCGATGCCCATGGACTTGACGACCAGCGCGATCTTGTCGACCGCGAAGGCCGGGGCCGTGAGGAATGCGGACAGCGCTACCGCGGCGAGCTTGAATTGAATCTCCATGTCTTGTCTCCTGCTTTCTCTTCTGTGGTGTCCGGCCTTGGATGAAGAATCGGCCGGTGGGGACGGGCCGCAAAGTTGGGCGGCTTTTCTTGTGTCTTCGGTGTCTTGGGTGTCCTGGTTTGTCTCGTATTCCGTTCGCCCTGAGCCTGTCGAAGGGTTGGTTCCTGAACCGTTCGTCCTGAGCTTGTCGAAGGGGGCTTCGACAAGCTCAGCCTGAACGGGGAAGGGGCTCAGTCCCAATGAAAGGGGGCTTCGACAGGCTCAGCCCGAACGGACCTAGACGATCCCGCTGCTGCCACCCTTCACCGCTGGCCGCTCCCCGGCCACGCGCTGACGGTAAGCGCTGGCGCGGTAGGTGGCGATGGGGTCGATCGCGCCGCCGGCGTCCATGCGCACGCGCTGCAGCAGCGGCGTCACGTCGGTCTGGAAGGCCTTTTGCAGCAGACCCGTGGCGGTGAGGGCGTCATTGGCTTGCTGGGCCGCGTCCAGCGCGGCGCGCTCCACCAGCAAGGCCTGCGCATAGGTGCGCTGCACCTGCACGGCGCTGTTGATCAGGCTCTCGATGGGGTCGGTCACGTTGTGGCTCTGGTCCAGCATGTAGGCCGGGTCGAACCCAGGCACTTGCTCGTGCGCTGCGGCCACCAGTTCGTTGAAAACCAGGAACAGCCGGTAAGGCGAGACGCTGCCGGCGTCCAGGTCGTCGTCGCCGTACTTGCTGTCGTTGAAATGGAAACCGGCCAGCTTGCCGGCGGCGATCAGCCTGGCGACGATCAGCTCGATGTTCACGTTGGGCGCGTGGTGGCCCAGGTCCACCAGGCACTGCGCCTGCGGGCCCAGCGCGCTGGCCGCCAGGAAGCTGGAGCCCCAGTCCTGGATGACGGTGGCGTAGAACGCGGGCTCGCAGATCTTGTGTTCCAGGAACATGCGCCAGTCGCCCGGCAGCGCGGCGTAGATCTGGCGCGTGCTGTCCAGGTAGCGGTCGAAGGCGCGGCGGAAGTGCTGCTGGCCGGGGAAGTTGCTGCCGTCGCCAATCCACACCGTGAGCGCCTTGGAGCCCAGCTGGCGGCCGATCGCTATGCAGTCCAGGTTGTGGGCCACCGCCTGCTCGCGCACGGCAGCGTCCACATGCGTGAGGCTGCCGAACTTGTAGCTCAGCGGCTGGCCGGGTTGGTCCGAGAAGGTGTTTGAGTTCATCGCGTCGAACGCCAGCCCGCCGGCCTCGGCCGCCTGGCGCAGCTCGCTCCAGTCACTGCAGCGGTCCCAGGGAATGTGCAGCGAGACGGTGGGCGTGGCCCGGCCCAGCTGCTGGATGACGGCGCAGTCCTGCAGCTTGTCGAACACGTGCCGCGGCTCGCCCTGGCCCGGAAAGCGCGCGAAGCGCGTGCCGCCCGTGCCCACGCCCCAGCTCGGGATGGCCACGCCAAACGCGGCGACCCGCGCGCGAACCGTCTCGATGTCAATGTCCCGCCGCGCCAACTGCTCGCCCAGGTGCTCGTAGTCATGGTGCACATGCCGCGCCAGCTTGTCGTTCTGCGCCGCAATCAGCGATGGATCAATCGTCTTCATGTCTTGTGTCTCCTTCCAGGAACCGCGCGAAGCGCAGGTTCAAATCCAGCAGCCGCCGCGGAACTGGCTCTGCCAGGCCGCTGGTGGCGCCCCCTGGGGGGAGGCGCCGCCAGGCGCCTGAGGGGGACCATTTCTGGGGTCTCATCTCGTGAACGCTGCCAGATTGCCGGCGTCAACGTTCAGGATGTTGCCGGTGCTCTTGGCCGAGAGTTGCTCGGAGGCGAAGAAATAAGCGGCTTCGGCAATGTCCTCGGGGTAGACGCTGCGCTTGAGCATGGAGCGGTCGCGGTAGAAGGCTTCGAGGTCGGCCTCGCTGATCTTGTTGGCCGCGGCGCGTTCCTCGCTCCACTTGCCGGTCCAGATCTTGGAGCCGCGGATGACCGCGTCGGGGTTGACCACGTTGGAGCGGATGCCCAGTGGCGCGCCTTCCAGCGCGAAGCTGCGGCTGAGCTGGATCTCGGCGGCCTTGGCGGCGCAGTAGGCGCTGGCCTGGTTGCTGGCCACCATGCCGTTCTTGCTGGCGATGATGATCATGCAGCCGCCTGTGCCTTGCGCCTTCATCTGCCGGAAGGCTTCGCGGCCGACCAGGAAGTAGCCGGTGGCGAGGATGTCCTGGTTGCGCTTCCACAGCGCCAATGTCGTGTCCTCGATGGGCGCGGCCGAGGCGATGCCGGCATTGCTGACGAGGATGTCCACGCCGCCGAATTCCAGCGCGGTGCGGTCCAGCGCGGCGATTACGCTGGCTTCGTCGGTCACGTCGCAGCGCAGACCGCGCACGGCGTCCCGGCCAAAGCCCTTGGCCAGCGAGGCTTCCACTTCGTCCAGCGCTTCCTGGTCGATGTCGGCCAGCACCACGCAGGCGCCCTCGCTCAACATGCGCCGGGCGATTGCCTGGCCGATGCCGCCGGCGCCGCCGGTCACCAAAGCCACCTTGCCGACCAGCGGCTTGGGGCGGGGCATGCGCTGCAGCTTGGCTTCTTCGAGCAGCCAGTATTCGATGTCGAAGGCCTCCTGCTCGGGCAGGCCGACGTAGCGGTCCACCGCATTGGCCTCGCGCATCACGTTGATGGCGTTGACGTAGAACTCGCCGGCAATGCGGGCGGTGGCCTTGTCCTTGGCAATCGTCACCATGCCGATGCGCGGCAGCAGGATCACGACGGGGTTGGGGTCGCGCAGCGGCGGGCTGCTCGGGCGCTTGCAGCGTTCGTAGTAGGCGGCGTAGTCGGCACGGTAGTCGGCCAGCAGTTCGCCCAGGCGGTCGCGCAGCGCGTCGCCCTGCAGCGTGTAGACGGCTTCGGGCACGACCAGCGGGCGGATCTTGGTGCGCAGGAAGTGGTCTGGGCAGGAGGTGCCCAGCGCGGCCAGCGGCGCCAGATCCACCGAGTTGACGAACTCCAGCACCTCGGGCGAGGTGTTCAGGTGCAGCAGCTTCGGCGCGCCCTCGGCGCTGAGACCGCGCAGCACCGGCAGCAGCCGCGCCAGGGCCTGGTTGCGCTGGTCCTCCGGCAGCGAGCTGAACTGCACGCCACCGAAGGCCTGGGCCTGGCGGGCCGAGCGCTCGCGCGCCAGCCAGCCCTGGGCGCGCTGGATCAGGTCCACGGTGTTCTCGTAGCAGCTCTTGGCGGTATCACCCCAGCTGAAGAGGCCATGGCCGGCCAGCACGATGCCACGCAGGCCCGGGTGCTGGGCGTTGTACTCGGCCAGGCGCCGGCCCAGCTCGTAGCCGGGCCGCAGCCAGGGCAGCCAGCCCACGGTGCCTTCGAAGACCTGCTTGGTCAGCGCCTCGGAGTTGGCCATGGCCGCGATGGCGATGACCGCGTCCGGGTGCATGTGGTCCACATGCGCGTAAGGCAGCAGCGAGTGCAGGGGGGTGTCGATGGACGCAGCGCGGCTGTTCAGGTTGAAGGTGCAGTGCGGCAGGTAGCCCACCATCTCGTCTTCATGCTCAAGGCCGCGGTACAGGCTGCTGAGCGCGCGCAGCTTGTCCATGTAGAGGGTGGAGAAGCCGTCCAGCTTCATCGAGCCCACGTCGCCGCCAGAGCCCTTGACCCACAGCACCTCGACCGGCCGGCCGGTCAGCGGGTCCGGCTGGGTGAGCTTGGCCGAGGTGTTGCCACCGCCGTAGTTGGTGATGCGCAGGTCCGAGCCCAGCAGGTTGGAGCGGTAGAGCAGCAGGCCGGGTTCGTCCAGCGTGGCGGCGCGGGTGTCGTCCCAGCGGGGGAAGGGCTTGATCGGCGTGGGGGCCATGGCGGTGTGTGCGTGAGGGCTTGAGCGGGAATGAGCCGAAGGTTAGAAGCCAAGTCCTTCAGCATCAATTGATGAAGCCTGATGATGAAGTTCAGGCAATACTGATGCTGCAGCGCTCCGACCTTCGCCCGGGCCTGTTTCTCGGGGTTAGCCCGCGCAAAACTGCTCGATCCGGCCGTCGACATGCCGGGAAACCCCCAACCGTCTTTTCATCTGGACATGAAGACCTTCAACCTGCGCCACCTGCACCTGTTCGAGGCCATTGCCAGCGGCGGCAGCTTCTCGCGCGCGGCCGAGTCGCTGGCGATGACGCCGTCGGCGGTGTCCATGCAGATGCGCCAGCTGGAAACCGACCTGGGCCTGAAGCTGTTCGACGGCCCGCGCCGCCAGCGCCTGACCGACGCCGGCCAGGAACTGCTGCAGCACGCCCGGCTGATGCTGGCCCAGGCACGGGCGGCCGACCAGGCGCTGGCGCAGCTGCGCGCCGACCCGGCGGAGCAGGGCAGCCCGCGCGGCCTGCTGCACCTGGGCGTGGTGTCCACCGCCCACTACTTCGCGCCGCGCCTGCTGCACGCCTTCTGCCAGCGCCACCCGCAGGTGCGGCTGAAGCTCACGGTGGCCAAGCGCAGCGAGGTGCTGGCCATGCTGCAGGAGCACCGCATGGACATCGCCATCGCCGGCCATCCGCCTTCGGAAGCCGACCTGGAAGCGACCCGCTTCGCGCGTCACCCACACTGCATCGTCGCCGCGCCGAACCATCCGCTGGCCGGCCAGCGCGGCCTGAGCTGGGCCGAGCTGCGTGAGGAGAACTTCATCTTCCGCGAGCCCGGTTCCGCCACCCGGCAGTTCCTCGAACACCTGCTGCAGCAGCAGTCCATCCAGGTGCGCGCCGGCCTGGAGCTGGCCGGCAACGAGACCATCAAGCAGGCGGTGATGTGCGGCATGGGCATCAGCTTCCTGTCGGCCCACAGCTTCCAGGTCGAAGCCGAAACCGGGCGCCTGGCCGTGCTGGACGTGCGCGGCATGCCCAAGCACATCGACTGGTGTTTCCTGCAGCGCAGGGACAGCCAGCTGACGGGTGTGAACGCGGCGTTCAGGCAGTTCGTGCTGGATGAAGGGGCGGGGTATGCGGCGTGCCGCTATACCTGATCACCGCTGCGAGGTGTAGGCTTGCACCCGCCCTGCAACCCTTGCCGCGGACTGTGCACCATGAAGCTTGCCGAGGAAACCATCCCCAGCGGTGAGGCACAGGTCATCGAGGACCTGGTGGCGCGGCTGCAGGCCAAGATCACGCGGGACAACGCGGGTGGGCCGATGCGGCGGGATGCGCATCCGAAGATGCATGGGCTGGTGAGGGCGGAGTTCATCGTTGAGCCGGAGCTGCCGCCGGAGCTGCGGGTGGGCGTGTTCGCCGAGCCGCGCAGCTATCCCGCGTGGATACGCTTTTCCAACCAGGACGGCAGCCTGAACCCGGACAAGGGACGCGACATCCGCGGCATGGCCATCAAGTTGATGGGCGTGCCGGGCGCGAAGCTGCTGGACGAGGAGCGCGATGCGCCCACGCAGGACTTCATCCTGATCAGCACGCCTGTTTTCGTGACGCGCGATGCAGCCGAGTTCGATGCGCTGCTGGCCAGCCTGACCGGCAGCGGCTGGGCCAAGCTGGTCTTTTTCCTGATGCATTGGCGGGTCACCTGGAACCTGCTGCGTTCGATGGTGCGCTTTGCCAACCCGCTGCAGATCCGCTACTTCAGCACCACGCCCTACCTGTTCGGCAACACGGCGGTGAAGTATTCGGCCATTCCGCATGTGAGCGCGCCGGACCGCATCCCGGACCGGCCGGATGACGACTACCTGCGCCTGGCGATGCGCCAGCAACTCACGGTCGGCGAGGCGCGCTTCGACTTCGCGGTGCAGCTGCAGGTAGACGCGCAGGCCATGCCGATCGAAGACCCGGGCCATGAGTGGTCGCAGGCCCTGTCACCGTTTCGCAAGGTGGCCAGCATCGTGATTCCAGCGCAGGTGTTCGACACCGAGGCGCAGCGCGAGCTGGGCGAGAACCTGTCGTTCACACCCTGGCACGCCTTGCCCGCGCACCGGCCGCTGGGCGGCGTGAACCGGGCGCGCAGGGTCGTCTATGCGGCCATCTCGAAGTACCGCCACGCCTGCAACCAGCAGCCGCGGCGCGAGCCGCAGGGCTGGGACGGCTGAGCGCCCGCCGTGATCAGGTCGGGTCGATGACGCCGGCCGCGATCATACGCAGCGCCGTGAGGCTGGGCACGAAGAAATAGTCGCCGCCGCGGGTCTCGACGAAGCGCGGGATGCGGGGCAGGAAGTGCGGGGCGTCGTGGCCGGCGGGGTCGGTCTGCAGCACGGCCTTGCTGGGCTGGGTCGGGTCTTCGCTGTGGTTGCCCAGCAGGATGTCCTTGTCGTTGCCGGCCTTGAAGTCGTTGCCGTAGTTCATCCATTGCTGCTGGACGAATTCGAACTGGCGGTTGATGTCGGCATTCACCAGCATGATGACGATGCCGTGGTTGCCGTCGTCGCGGCTGCGGTCCTTCACCTGGCCATAGGGCAGGCCGCGCCGCAGCATGCGGCGGCGGTTGGACAGTGCGCCGGGGGTGTCGAAGGCGTCCACGCTCTGCTTCAACGAGCCTGGCAGGTCGCCCGGCTCGTGGATCATCTGCAGCGAGCCACGCGGGTTGCAGCGGCGGATGTGGGCGCTGAACGGGCACTTGGCGCCGCTCATGTCCTGGTTGTAGTCGAAGTCGCTCAGCAGGTCGTCGACCTTGGCCATGTCGCCGTCTTTCAGGGCTGCGGAGAACTCGGCGTCAAAGCGCTGCTTGGACGCGGCGTCTGGCGCGCGGGCCAGTGGTGCGCCGTTGTCGCGCCAGCGGCCGGCGAACTTGGCGGCCAGCAGCTCCTTGCCGCCGGGATAGGCGCGGCCCTGCTGCTCCAGGTAGGCCTCGAAGGTGCCCACGTTCTGGTGCAGCTTGCGGTAGATCAGGTAGCTGCCATTGCGCGCCAGCAGCCCCGGCTTCGGGCCGGGCGGGTATTCGTGCGCCTCGTCCGGATGGCCGAGCAGGAACTCGCCGGTGGCCAGCGGTGCCCAGGTGCCGCCGGGCATCGGTTTGCCGCGGCCCCTGGTGCTTTGCGCGGACGGCGGCATGCCCTCGAACACCGGGTCGCTGATGCCGTCGGTGTAGCCGAAGTGTTCCTTGGCGACCACTTGCCCGTTCTCCACCAGCGCGTGGGCGTCCTGGTAGTCCAGCAACTCGCCATCGTCGCCCACGTTGCCGCCGAGGATTTGCGCGCCATCGCCGTAGGTTTCGACGATGGACTGCAGCTTCGCGTAGCCCTTTGCCAGTGCCTCGGGGCTGACGGCGTTCAGCGAGACGAAGACGTGCACGTCCTGCGTGTCACGATGCTTGCGCCAGATCGGGTCCCAGTGCTGCGGCGCGCTGCTGCCGGTGTCGCCGAGGATGTCGCGGCGCTCGCGCATGCCGGCGGCGAACTCGGGCGAGAAGCTCATCAGCGAGGCGGTGGGCAGGCCGAGCTGGGCCAGCCCGGGGTAGGTGAAGGCGAGGTTCAGGGTCCAGTCCGGGCGCGGCATCTGGCCCGGGCCGGTGCCCCAGTCCAGCGAGCCGGTGACGTAGCGGGTCAGGTCGCCCACCAGCGCCCGGCCGGCGGCCGGGTGGTGAACGGCCAGGAACACGTAGCGGGCGAGCGGGTAGCCGAAGCGGCCATAGGCCCGCACCAGGTTGCCCTGGATGTCCAACAGGTCCAATTGCTTGGTCATGGCTTGCTCCGGTGGGGATCAGCGGCGATCAAAGGCATTCAAAGGCGGTAGCGGCCGGGCGACCAGGTCGGCCCGGCGATGTTGGGCGGGTCCACGCGCTGCATGAATTCGGCCATGCGCCGGCGCAGGGTCGCTGCGTCCTGGCCCTGGCTGTCGACCGCGAAGCGGGTGAACTCCTGCTTCAGGTAGAGCGCCTTGAGCTGCTCGGCCAGCGGGTCGTCGTTGCTGCCGTTGAAGAACAGCGCAGCCGGCAGCTGGCACTTGCGGATGTAGGCAGCAAAGCCTGCACCGTCGGTGACCTGCTCGAAGCCGTGGCACCAACCCCAGACTTCGCGGATGCGGCTTTCGATGGCGCCCCACATGCCGCGCAGGTAGGCATCCACGTCGCCGTCCACCCCGCCATGCAGCTCCGACGAAAAGACCAGGTAGCGGCTCTTCAGGTGATCCTCGGCCGGCAGCACGCTTTTGCGCAAGGCGTTGGGCAGCACCGGCAGCAGGTCCGACAGCGTGTCCAGCACACCGGCACCGGGCAGCGACTGGTGGTAGACGTCGTCCAGCACGAAGAAGCGGCACAGGTAGGTGTTGGGCACGCCTGTCATCGGGCTGTTGGGCTCGGTGTTCCAGCCTTGCAGGCGGTCCCGCACGACGTCGGCGTAGGCAATGCCGTCCGAGGTCCAGCCTTCGCGGATGGGGGACAGGGCCGTCAGGGCGTAAGCCCGGCCGCTCACGTTAGCTGGCATGGCTTGCCTCCTGGCCAGCGGTGGGTGCCGGCGGTTTGCCTTCCTCTGGCAGGCTGGCATGCCAGCGTTCGCGGCGCTCCACCTGGTAGGCCGACATGCTGACGATGGGCGTGGGCGCCATGTCGCCCAGGTCATGCTGCAGTGAGCGCAGCAAGGCCTTGTAGCGGGTCATGAAAGCCTCGTCGCTGACGTCCGAACCTTGCTGGAAAGCCAGCAAGGCGTTACGCACCGCATGCGCGCTCTTCACGTCGTTGGAGGTCGCCAGCGGGTAGGCGTTGTAGTAGTGGATCGTCTCGATCTGGTTGAAGCGGATGTACTGGTGGAACGGCGTCAACGCGATGGAGCGCGGGTAGCGCAGGTTCCACTTCCAGAACATGTCCAGGCCAGCGGGAATAGCGAAGGAGAACGAGTCGACGTACTGGTCCCAGCTGCCATTGAAGTTGCTGAAGAACAGCATGTAGGCGTACTTCAGTTCCTCCCTGGGCTGCTGCGGCGACAGGTGCGGGAACTGCTTGGGTCCGATGATCACCCAGCGCGCATAGTGGATCAGCGACAGCGTGATCAGGCCCTTGAGGGTGGACGGGATCTTCAGCGCGACCCAGAAAATCAGCTTGTTCAGCCACGCCGTGTACCAGCGTATCGGCGTGAGCACGTTCATCGCGTAGGCCTTGCCTGCCACGTTCGACATGGGTCCTCCCTCGGGTTGCGGGAAAGAATGCCCCCTGAACCGCGGGACGGCGCTTGAGTTTCCTCAAGAGCGCGGCGATGGTACGGCCAAGGCCTTGCCGCCGATACCCCTGATTTCGCGTGGTTCGTGCCGCAAAGATGCGACGCAGCGGCCATCCGTCCTCAAGGCAGAGGGCGCGGCGCGTCGATCTCGTCAATGGGCCAGCCGATGCGCGCCCCGGCGACTTCAGCGCGGTTTGACGAACTTCAGCGTCATGCGGTCGGACTCGCCAATGGCCAGGAACTCGGCCTTGCCCACCTCGCCGCCTTGCAGCGTGGGCGGCAGCGACCAGACGCCGTTCGGGTGCTCGTGCATGTCCTTGGGGTTGGCATTGACTTCGCTGCTGCCGGCCGGTTCGAAGCCGGCGGCACGGGCGCGGGCCACGACGAAGTCCACCGGCACGTAGCCGGTGGCTATCACCTTGGCCAGCGGCGTGCCTGGCGTGGCGCGGTGTTCCTCCACGCCTAGCACGCCACCCGGCTTCAGCACCGTGTAGAAGGCGCGCAGCGTGTCGTCCAGGTTGCCGGCTTCTATCCAGTTGTGGATGTTGCGGAAGGTGAGCACCAGGTCGGCGCCGCCGGGCGGGGCGATGTCGGTGAAGCCCGCGGCCGTGGGCATGCTGCCGACCTTGGCATGGCCGTAGACCGCCGGCTCGGCGGCCAGCTTGGCCTCGAAGCGGGCGCGACCCTTGCGCGCGCCCTCGCTGCCGCCGGTGGCGCTGTTGTGCGCCGCGTAATAGTGGCCATGGTCGCGCAGGTAGGGCGCCAGGATCTCGGTGTACCAGCCGCCGCCCGGCGCGATCTCGATCACCGTCTGCCCCGGCTTCAGGCCGAAGAAGCGCAGCGTCTCGAACGGGTGGCGGTAGACGTCGCGCGCGCGGTTGGCGGCGCTGCGCTGCGGTCCGTCGATCACGGCCTTCAGCAGCGCGCCATCGGCGTCGGCCGGCGTGGCGGTGGCAGCTCGTGCGGCCAAGGGCAGCGCGGTCAGCAGCGGGCTCAGCAGCAGCACGCTGGCGGCACGGCGGTCGGGGCGAAAGCTCAGGGTCATGTCGGGGCGCCTTGGGTCGGGTGATCGGAGCGGAGGGCGGCGTGAGTGTCCGACAAGTGCCGCATGCCAGCCATGGCAGGGGCTTTTGGCGGCGCTTGCCTACACTTGCGGCTGTTCCTGCCTGCTCCGTTGCCATGTCCGCCCCTGCCGCCGCGCCGCCTCAGTCCCTGCCCAACACCATCGCCGCGCTGCGCCAGCAGTTCGCCGCCTTGGGCGCACAGCCGGCGCACGCCCAGCGCCTGCTGCGCCACTGGGCTCAGGCCCAGCCGCTGGACGCCGGCAAGCGCCGCGTGGAGGACTTCCTGCCCAAGCCGCTGCGCGAGGCGCTGCCGGCGCTGCAGCGGCAGCTGGACGGCCTTGTCAGCCTGCGCTCCAGCCACCCGGGCGAAGACGGCTCGGCGCGGCTGTTGGTGGACCTGGCGGACGGCCAGGCGGTGGAGAGTGTGCTGCTGCCGCGCGACGGGCTTTGCGTGTCCACGCAAGTGGGCTGTGCGGTGGGCTGCGTGTTCTGCATGACAGGCAAGGAAGGGCTGATCCGTCAGGTCGGCAGTGCCGAGATCGTCGCCCAGGTGGCGCTGGCGCGGCGCCAGCGGGTGGTCAAGAAGGTGGTGTTCATGGGCATGGGCGAGCCGGCGCACAACCTGGACAACGTGCTCGAAGCCATCGAGCTGCTGGGCACCGGCGGCGCCATCGGCCACAAGAACCTGGTGTTCTCGACCGTGGGTGATGCGCGCGTCTTCGAGCGCCTGCCGCAGGGCACGGTGAAGCCCGCGCTGGCGCTGTCGCTGCACAGCACGCGGGCCGACCTGCGCGCCGAGCTGCTGCCACGCGCACCGCGCATCGCGCCGGCTGACCTGGTGGACGCGGGCGAGCGCTACGCGCGGGCCACCGGCTACCCCATCCAGTACCAGTGGACGCTGCTGGACGGCGTCAACGACAGCGAGGAGGAGATGGATGGCATCGTGCGGCTGCTGCAGGGCAAGTACGCGCTGATGAACCTGATCCCCTACAACACCGTGCCCGAGCTGCCGTACCGCCGGCCGGCCTGGGACAAGGCCGCGGCGATGGCGCGCCAGCTGCACCAGCGCGGCGTGCTGACCAAGCTGCGCCACTCGGCCGGGCAGGACGTGGACGGTGGCTGCGGCCAGCTGCGCGCCCGCGCGGCCGATGGCAGCCAGGCCCAGCCGGTGCGTGTGATGCGCCGCAGCGCGGCACCTTAGGGTGGCTTGGCGAACTGCCGCCGGTAAGCGGCCGGGCTGACCTGCGCCAGCCGGCGGAAGTGCCGGCGCATGGATTCTTCGGCGCCAAAGCCGGCCAGTTCGGCGACTTCGGCCAGCGCGCGTTCCGGGTGCGTCTCCAGCAGCTCCTTGGCCAGGCCCACGCGCTCGCGGATCAGCCAGTCCACCGGCCCCAGCCCGCTGGCCGCCTGGAACTGGCGCTGCAGGCTGCGCGGGCTCATCGACGCCTCGGCCGCCATGCTGGCCAGCGTGTGCGGCAGGCGCGGGTTGGCGCGCAGCCAGTCCATCAGCCTGGCCACGCGGCTGCCTTCGTCGCTGGGCAGCGGCCGGGGCACGAACTGGGCCTGGCCGCCATCGCGGTGCGGCGGCAGCACCAGGCGCTGCGCCACCTGGTTGGCCACGCGCACGCCGTGGTCGCGCCGCACCAGGTGCAGCAGCATGTCCAGCCCTGCGGCAGAGCCGGCCGAGGTGAGGATCCGGCCCTGGTCCACGTACAGCGCATTGGCGTCCACCTTCAGCGCCGGGTAGCGCGCGGCGAGCTTCTCGGCGTAGCGCCAGTGGGTGCTGACGGTCAGCCCGTCCAGCAGGCCGGCTGCGGCCAGCACGAACACACCCGAGCAGATGCTGCACAGCCGCGCGCCGCGTGCATGGGCGCGGCGCAGTGCACGCAGCAGCGGCTCGGGTGGTGCTTGGTCCGCACCGCGCCAGCCGGGGATGACGATGGTGTCGGCGCGGGCCAGCGTGCGCAGCCCATGCGGCGCCAGCACCTGGATGCCGCCGGCCGCGCGCAGCGGGCCAGGCTCGGCCGCACAGACCTTGAAGTCGTACCAGGGCACGCCCAGCTCCGGACGCCGCAGTGCAAACAGCTCCACCGTGCAGCCGAACTCGAAGGTGCACAGCTGGTCGTAGGCGAGGGCGGCGACGAGGTGGTCCTGCATTGGCGCATTGTTGCCGGAGACTGTCGCAGGCGCCACTGGGCCGGAAGCCATCTGCTGCGCACACTGAGACTGTCTTCAACCAACCCGGAACCTGGCAATGACCAACCCTGTGACCGCCATCCCCGCGGCCGCTTCAGACGAAGCGTTGCGCCACTTCGAAGCCGCCTTGCGCTTCGAGACAGACTGCTGGGACGTGCACGGCGCACTGTCTCGGCCCGAGCCCGGCTTCGTGCTGCTGGACGTGCGCAACGCCGAGCTGTATGCCGCCGGCCATGTGCCTGGCGCGCTGCATTGGCCGCACGGCAAGCTGACCGAAGGCAAGCTGGCGGGCTATCCGGCGGGCACCTTGTTCGTCACCTATTGCGCCGGCCCGCATTGCAACGGCGCACATCGCGGCGCGGCCCGGCTGGCGAAGCTGGGCCGGCCGGTGAAGATGATGATCGGCGGCATCACCGGCTGGCTGGACGAGGGCTTCGAGCTGGCGCGGGGGGCGGGCATCACGCCGACTGATAGAGCGTGACGACGCAGGCCCCGCCCAGGCCTAGATTGTGTTGAAGCGCGGTGCGTGCCAGCGGTACCTGGCGCTGCTCGGCCGTGCCCCGCAGTTGGTGGGTCAGCTCGTAGCACTGCGCCAGCCCTGTCGCACCGAGCGGATGTCCCTTCGACAGCAGTCCACCCGACGGGTTGGTCACGACCTTGCCGCCATGAGTGTTGTCGCCTGCGTCGATGAACGCAGCGGCCTCGCCTTCGCGGCACAGGCCGAGCGCTTCGTAGGTGATCAGCTCGTTCTGCGCGAAACAGTCATGCAGCTCGACCACGTCAAGGTCTTCGGCACCGATGCCGGCCTGTTCGTAGACCTGCTTCGCTGCAGCCTGGCTCATGCCGTACCCGACCAGCTTCATCATGTCGTGGCTCTCGAACGAGTCGGGCCGGTCGGTGGTCATGGCCTGCGCCGCGATGAACACGTCGGTGCGCAGGCCATTGCGCTTGGCGAAGGCTTCCGACACCAGCACCGCCGCCGCTGCGCCGCAGGTCGGCGGGCAGGCCATCAGGCGTGTCAGCACGCCGGGCCAGAGCATCGGTGCGTTCATCACATCGTCCACCGAAAGTTCCTTGCGCAGCAGCGCGAGCGGGTTGCGCGCCGCATGGCGGCTGGCTTTCGCGCGCACCTTCGCGAAAGCTTCGAGCGGCGTGCCGTGCTTGCGCATGTGCGCTTGGCCGGCACCGCCGAAGTAGCGCAGTGCGAGCGGCAGATCGGGCATGCCGACGAGTTCTGCGGCCTCGCGGTCGAAATCCTCGAATGGGCTTGGCCGGTCGTTGAACACGGTGCCGATGGCGCCGGGGTTCATCTGCTCGAAGCCAAGCGCCAGCACGCATTCGGCCGCACCCGACTCGATGGCCTGCCGCGCAAGGAACAGCGCGGTCGACCCGGTCGAGCAGTTGTTGTTGACGTTGAAGATTGGAATGCCGGTCATGCCCAGCGAGTAGACCGCCTTCTGGCCCGCGGTGGAGTCGCCGTACACGTAGCCAACGTAGGCCTGCTGCAAGGCGCCGAACTCGACACCGGCGTCGGCCAGCGCAAGTCGGCCCGCTTTTGCTGCCATCTGGGGATACGGCTCGTTCGCGCCGGGCTTGACGAACGGGATCATGCCGATCCCTGCGATGAATGCCTTGTTCGACATGGCGTCCTTCAATGTGGCTCCGGCATGCGTTGCAGCATCTCGGCGCGAATGTCTTTCTTCATCACCTTGCCGACCTTCGAGCGCGGCAGGTCGGGCCAGATCTCGACCAGCTTCGGCGCCTTCACGCTGCCGATGCGGGCCTTCACGAACGCGACGATCTCTTCGGGCTGCACGCTGCGGCCTGCATGCAGCTGCAGCACCGCAACGACCTTCTCGCCCCACTTGTCGTCGGGCAGGCCGATCACCGCGCTGTCCTGCACATCGGGGTGTTGCATTAGCGCCTGCTCGACCTCGACCGAGTAGACGTTGAAGCCGCCGGTGATGATCATGTCCTTGGCGCGGTCGACGATGTACAAGAAGCCGTCAGCGTCGAGCCGGCCGATGTCGCCGGTGTGGTGCCAGCCGAAGCGGCCGACCTCTTCGGTGGCCTTCGCGTCCCGGTAGTAGCCCAGCATCACGAGCGAGCTGCGGATCACGATCTCGCCGGTCTCGCCCGTCTTCAGCAGCTCGCCCTCGCTGTTCATGGTCGCAACCTGCACCAGCGGGCCGGGGCGTCCGGCCGACGACAGGCGCGCCTGCGCGACCGAGCCGTCGGCGTTGAAGTGGTCCTTCGGCGCCATCATCGAGATCATCATTGGCGCCTCGGTCTGGCCGAAGAGCTGTGCCATCACCGGGCCGATCTTCGCCAGCGCTTCTTCGAGCCGCGCGGCCGAGATCGGCGCAGCGCCGTACCAAAAGCACTGCAGCGAATCGAGTTGGGTCACCGCCAGCTTCTCGTGCTGCAGCAGCATGTAGATCAGCGTTGGCGGCAGGAAGGTGTGCGTGACGCGGTGCTTCTCCACCAGCGCGAGGAAGTCGGTGAGATCGGGCTTCGGCATGATCACGACGCGGCCGCCCAGCGCCATCACCGGGAAGGTGAGCACGCCGGCCGCATGCGTCAGCGGCGCAAGCGCGAGGTAAGTCGGGCGGCCGTCGAACGGGTAGCCCATCAGCGTCAGCGCGCTCATGGTCTCGAGGTTGCGCCCTGAGAGCATCACGCCCTTGGGCTGGCCCGTCGTGCCGCCGGTGCCGGCGATCATCGCGACATCGTCGACCACCGGCACATCGAGCGCCTCGTCGCTCATGCCTTCCAGCCACTGCGCCAGCGAGACCGCGAACGGCCACGGCTGATCGAGGCAGACGAACAGCTTCACCTTCGGCAGCTTCGCGCGCATCTGCTCGACCATGGGTGCGTAGGCGCTGGCGAAGATCAGGCAGCTGCAGTCGAACGCGTCGAGCACGAAGCTGTTCTCGGCGGCCTCGTTGCGCGGGTTGACGGGGCACCACACCGCAGCGGCGCGCGAGATGCCGAACACGCAGGCGAACGCGGTCGCGTCGTTGCTGGCCAGCACGGCAACCTTGTCGCCTGCGTGAATGCCCGAGCGCTGCAGCGCGCGCGCGACGCGGTGGCTGAAGCGCTGCACGTCGCCGTACGAGAGGTCGGTGGTGCCCATCGTCAGGCACGGCGCGCCCTCGCCGAGCGATGCGCCCTTGTCCAGGTAGTCGATCAGTCTCAATGGAGCCCCTTGTCCGGTGAGTACACCGGCCGATCCCCCGAGGGGATGCGGGCCGGCGTGGGGCGGCCCGGCAATCGGCCAGCCGCGACCTGATGCATCACTTGTGCACGGTCAGTATGGGCGCCTGCACCAGCCCGAAGCTGCGCAGCGCGCCGAGCAACTCGCGGTGCCCGAACGCCTGGCAGCCCGACGCAAAACCAACCCGCTTCGGCGCCTGCTGCAGCAGCGAGGCCGCGGCGAAGGCCTGCAGCAGCCCCGTCTGCTTGTAGTTGCAGTTGCCGTAGATCACGCAGTGCGCGCGTGCCAGCGGCCCCTGTGCGTGCACCGAGTCGACCGACTTGTTGATGCGTGGGTTCTCGCGCGGCGGCATCGTGTTCATCACGCTCGCGGCGGTTTTCGAAAGGGCGACGTAGCGGTCCTCGTCGTTCATGCCTTCGGTCGCCTTCAACGCCGCCGCGACGATCTGCGGCACCCCCAGCATCAAGGGCTTGTTGAAGACGCCGCCGAGCACCTTGACGTTGGAGACGCGGGGATCCTTGCGGAACCAGACCGGGTGCGAGGTGCCACCCCACGGCAATGCGAGCGCCGCTTCGTGCTGGCCGGGGATCGTGACGTTGTAGAGGCCCGCATCCGGCTGCCACTCGACGAGCTTGTTCTGCTCCAGGAAGAAGGCCTTCGAGGTGGCCGCGTTGACGAGGATGGTCTGCGTCGACGCGATCGTCGGGCTGCCGCCCCAGAAGACCGCAATGTCCAAAGTGTCGAGGCCGGGCGTTTCGAGGCACAGTTGTGCGGCGATCTCGCCGGTCGTGTACATCTGGGCGAGGCCGGGCGAAAGCAGCAGGCCGGCGGCGGCGAACCTGGCGCCGTATTCGTCGTCCAGCGTGATCAGCCAGTCCTGTTCGCCGGTTGTGTCGGTGTAGTGGCACTTCGCGGCCAGGCAGGCCTGCACGACCTCGTGGCCGTACTTCGAGAACGGGCCGACGGTGTTCAGCACGACGGAGGCGCCGCGGAACAGCTCGGTTAGCGCCTCGGCGGTGTGGATCACCTCGACGACTTCGTAGTCGGCCGTCTCGATGCCCGCGACGTTCGACTTCATTGCTGCCTGGATCTTCTCGCCGCTGCGCCCCGCTGCGATGAACGGCACGCCGTACTCGCGAAGGTACTCGCACACCAGCCGGCCGGTGTAGCCGGAAGCGCCGTACACGACCACGGGTTTCTTGTTCTTGCTCATGGTTTTCTCGTCCTTTGTTTGTGAGGCTTACATGCCCATGCCGCCGTCGACCGGCAGCCCTGCGCCGGTGATGAAGCGCGCCGCATCCGAGCACAGGAACACGACCGCATCGGCCATGTCGGCAACCTCACCGAGGCGGCCCGAGGGCGTCTGTTCGATGATCGCGCCCACCGCAGCCTCGGGCGAAGAGAACAGGCCTGCCGCGACCACATCGGCGGCGAGCTTCATGCCCATCTCGGTGGGCACCAGCCCCGGATAGATGCAGTTCACGCGGACGCCGTAGCCCAGCTTGCCGGCCTCCATCGCGGCCACGCGCGTCAGGCGGTCGACGGCCGACTTGGTCGCCGAGTAGCCGGCGATGGCCGGGAACGCGATCGTCGCGGCGACCGACGAGAGGTTGACGACCGCGCCGCCCTTGCCAGCCGAGCCGTTCGGCCGCATCGCGCGGAACGCGTGTTTCAAGCCGAGAGCGGTGCCGACGATGTTGACGTCCAGCATCTTGCGCAGTTGATCCGGATCGATCTCCGAGACCAGCGCCGTGACCTCGATGCCTGCGTTGTTGATCAGGATGTCGAAGCCGCCAAGCGTGTCGATGGTGGTCTTCACGGCGGCTTCCCAGTCGGCCTCCTGCGTCACGTCGAGCTTCACGAAGCCGACCTTCGCACCGTCCGCGGTCAGTTTGCCGGCGGTATCGCGGCCGAGCGAGGTGAGCACGTCACCGATCATCACCGAAGCACCGGCGGCGGCCAGTGCCTGTGCCATGCCTTCACCGAGGCCGCGCGCGCCTCCGGTGACCAGGGCCTTGCGGCCGGTCAAGTCGAACTTCGTCATTGCCTTGTCTCCTGCTGTTTTTGGACGCTCGTCAAAGAGCGCGATTCGATGCTAGGAGTGGCCTTGACGAGTGTCAAGATTTATCCTTGACAGTTGTCAAGATCGCGGGTTTGCACCGAGAGGTGCTGGCCTTTCGGCGCGCTTCCTTCCTACAATTCATGGCATGGAGAAACTCGCAGCCCCCCGCGCGAAACCGCGCGACGAAAAGTTCACCGAACGCCGTGCGCAGCTCGGCGAGGCGGCGCTGCAGACGTTGGCCGAACTCGGCTACGCGCGCACGAGCCTGCGCGAGATTGCGCAGAACTCCGAGTTCTCGCACGGCGTGCTGCACTACTATTTCACCGACAAGGTCGACCTGATCCTTTGCAGCGTTCGCCAATACAAGGCGCGTTGCGTGACCCGCTACGACGCGGTCACCACCACCTCGACCACCTTCGAGCAGTTGCTCGATGGCTTTGTCGCTGCGCTCGGCCAGACCGTGCGCGACGAGGCGCCGATGCACCGGCTTTGGTATGACCTGCGTTCGCAGTCGCTGTTTGAAGAGGCCTTTCGCGCCGATGTGGCGGCGATTGAAGCGAGCCTGGAGAAGATGATCTGGCGCGTCCTCACGCGCATGTCGAGCCTTGCCGGCGCGCCGTTGCGCGCTCCCAGCAACGTGGCCTACGCGATGTTCGACGGGATTTTCCAGCAGTGCCTGATCAAGCACCTGTCTGGCGACCGCAAGGCGATTGCCGCGATGCAGTCGAACGCGAGATTGCTTGTTTCTCAACTGCTGGGGTTGCCGGTTTCGGTCGAGCGCAAAAGGCGCGCATGACGCCGGGCCGCGCAGCGGTCAACGCGGCCGCCATCAGCGCCACGCCCGCCAGCTGCACCGCGCTGAGCGCGTGCCCGTACACGGCCCAGTCCATCACGATGGCCGCAGCCGGGTACACGAACTGCAGCAGTGCGATGCGGCTGGTGGCCAGGCGCGCCATGCCGGCGTAGAGCAGCACGTAGGCCAGCCCGGTGTGGATCACGCCCAGGCCAGCCAGCCAGGCCCAGCTGCGGCCAAACGCCGGCCAGCCGTGCAGGACGGGCCAGGCCAGCAGCGCCAGCGTGCCCAGCGCGCATTGCCACCATGCCAGCGCAAACGAGCTGATGCCGCGCACCTGCTTGGCGATCAGCGTCACACCGGCGTAGCAGAGCGACGCGCCCAGGCACATGGCCAGGCCGCTCAAGTAGCCCGGCTGCTGCAGGTGGCCGGTGGCGCCAGCGTCCAGCAGCCCGGTGGCCAGCGCCAGCCCGGCCAGTGCCGCCAGCGCGGCAGCAGCCTGGCGCCATGACACCGGCTCGCGCAGCCACCATGCGCCCAGCGCCAGCACCCACAGCGGCTGCACGTGGAACACCACGGTGGCCACGCCGATGGAGGTGCGCGTGATGGACGCGAAGAACAGCGCCCAGTTGCCCAGCATCAGCGCACTGGCGGCCAGCGCGACTGCGAGCGCCGTGCCTCGCAGCCGCAGTTCCGCCAGCCGACTGCTGGCCGCGCCCCAGGCCAGCAGCGCCAGCATGCCGAACGCACAGCGAAACCACACGGTGGTCAACGGGTCCTGGCCGGCCTCTTCGACAAAGCCGCCAATGCTGCCCAGCAGCAGCCCGCCGGCCACCATCAGCAGCACGCCTTGGCGCTCGCGCTGCAAGGCCTGGGGAAGGGCCGGGTTCGGCAAAGGTGAAACAGCGGTGCCGGGGTTCGATGAGCGCATGGTGAGAGCCATTGTTCGGCCCTGCCAGCCAGCCAACAAGCGCATTGTTTTGGCTGCTAGCATTCGAAAACCGAATACATGAGCTTGCCCCGCATGCCTGCCGCCGACCTTCAACTCGACTGGATGCGCGCCTTTGTCGCGGTGGTGGACGCCGGCTCCCTGACCGCCGCGGCGCCACTGGTGCACCGCTCGCAGTCGGCGCTGAGCATGCAGCTGAAGAAGCTGGAAGACGCCGTGGGCCGGCCGGTGCTCAACCGTGGGCCGCGCCACATCGAACTCACGCCCACCGGCCTCGAACTGCTGGGCCATGCGCGGCGGCTGCTGGAAGTGCATGCGCAGGCCCAGGCGGCGCTGCACGGCCCGGCGCTGAGCGGCCGCGTCAGCCTGGGCGTGCCTGACGACTATGCCGCCACCTACCTTACGCCGGTGCTGCGCAGCTTTGCCACGCGGCATGCCGGCGTGGAGATCACGCTGGTCTGCGAGCAGTCCACCTCGCTGCTGCCGAAGATTTCGCGCGGCGAGATCGACCTGGCGCTGGTCTCGCGCGACCGGGCCAACCGCGGCACGCCGCTGTTCCGCGAGCCGCTGGTGTGGGTGGGCGCGCCGCAGCACGAAGCCTGGCGGCGCGACCCGCTGCCGGTGGCCACCTACGAGGTCGGCAGCCTCGTGCGCAAGCATGCGCTGGCCGCGCTGGACGCCCAGCGCCGCGCCTACCGCGTGGCCTACAACAGCGCCAGCCTGGCCGGGCAGCTGGCCGCCGTGGAAAGCGGGCTCGCGGTGGCCGTGCTGACGCGTTGCTGCCTGCCGCCCGGCTTGCAGTTGCTGCAGGACAAGCACGGCCTGCCGGCGCTGCCTTCAGTGGAAGTGGCGGTGGTGCGCAGCCGCGCGTCGGCGGGTTCGGGCGCGGTGGATGCGCTGCATGCCGAGGTGCTGCGCACGCTGAGGCGGGCGGGCTGAACAGCTGGCGCGCCAGCTGCCCGTAACATACGCGCGGTCTCATCGCCCCACATCGCCATGCCAGCCAAAGCCGCCCGCGCTGGCGCGCCCCGTCCCGAAACGCCTGCCAGGCGCGGTGCCGCCAGGCGCGTCACGATGACCGATGTCGCGACGCAGGCCGGCGTGTCGCAGTCCACCGTCTCGCTGGTGCTCAACGGCATGACCGGCACGCAGCTCGCCGAGGAAACCCGGGCCCGTGTGGCTCGCGTGGCTGCCGAGCTGGGCTACCAGTTGCCTGAGCGCAAGCCCGAGCGGCGGGCCGCTGCGGCCAGGCGCGTGCCGGCGAGCGCGGGGGCCGGAGCCGGGCTGATCCTCTACCTGGTCGACGAGGTCTCGACCAGTCCGCATGCGGCGCTGTCCATCGACGGTGCGAAGGACGAGGCCTGGCGCCAGGGCGCGCTGGTCTGCGTGTTCGCCACGCGCTCGAGCAGCGCGGTCGAGGCCGCGGTGCTGGCCACCATGCTGGCCAACCCGCAGCTGCTGGGCGTCGTCTACTCGACCATCTTCACCCGCGCGGTGACGCTGCCGGCGCCGCTGGCCGGCGTGCCCACGGTGCTGCTGAACTGCCACCCGGTGGACGAGGGCACGCCGCCGGCGGCGCTGACGATCTCGTCGGTCGAACCCTCAGAGGTGACCGGCGGCCAGGTGGCGACCGAATGCCTGATCGATGCCGGCCACCGCCGCATTGGTTTCATCAACGGCGAGCCGTGGATGGACGCCGCGCACGACCGCCTGCTGGGCTACCGCCGCGCGCTGGCCAGTGCCGACATTGCCTTCGACCGCAAGCTGGTGCGCGAGGGCGACTGGCACGTCGCCTCCGGCCACGAGTGCACGCTGCTGCTGATGCGCCAGGAGCCGCCGCCCACGGCGATCTTCTGCGCCAACGACCTGATGGCCGTGGGCTGCCTGGAGGCGCTGCACGAGCTGGGCCTGCGCGTGCCGCAAGACGTCTCGGTGATGGGCTACGACGACCAGGAGATTGCCCGCCACACCAAGCCGGCGCTGAGCACGCTGGTGCTGCCGGACTACGAGATGGGCCGGCTGGCGGTGGAAATGCTGCTGGCCGAAGTGGCAGACCCGGCGCGCCGCAAGCGCCGGCACAAGGTCGAAGGCAGCCTGGTGGCACGCGCCACTGTGGCGCCGCCCAAGCCGCGTTGATCGGCTGACTGCCGGCGCGTGCCCGTTGCCGCGCGGGTCATGCCAATGCCTCTGGCCGCAGCTCGCTGCCGGCAAACCGCCACATACCAACGCTTACATCGTTTCGCTGGTGTCGCCATCGCCCGTTTACTAATAATCTGAGTATTAGCAAATTATTAGTGACGACCGCATGGGGCGAGTCGTCCGGCACACGACAGGAGACAAGATGGACCTGAGATTGAGACACTGGCTGGCCGCCTTGACGCTGCCGCTGCTGGCCGCCGGTTGCGGTGGCGGAGCAGGCGACGACGAGGATGCCGCTGCCGCCGATGCGTCGCGCATGCAGGCGCTGGCGGCCAAGACCGCTTCTGCGCCACAGGCGCCCACTGCACGCCTCACCACGCCGTGGACCGACGCCGCGCAGCAGGCCGAGGTTCCGCTGCCCGAATACCCGCGTCCGCAGGTCGCGCGGACCGACTGGCTGAACCTCAACGGCAGCTGGAGCTATACCGGCGGCGCCGCCGCGCCCGATGCCGACAACCCGCCCGCCACCGCGCCGGCCTTCCCGGCCCAGCCCGAGCAGATCCGCGTGCCGTACCCGGTGGAGTCCTACCTCTCCGGCATCCAGCGCATGAACGAGCGCAACCTCTGGTACCGCCGCAGCTTCACGGTGCCGGCCGGCTGGGCCGGCAAGCACGTGAAGCTGAACTTCGGCGCGGTGGACCGCAAGGCCACCGTCTACGTCAACGGCCAGCAGGTCGGCCAGCACAGCGGCGGCTACGACGCCTTCAGCTTCGACATCACGCCCTACCTGAAGAGCGGCGACAACGAACTGGTGGTCGGCGCCTTCGACCCGACCACCGGCGACGACATGCTGGGCAAGCAGACGCTGAACCCCGGTGGCATCTTCTACACACCCACTTCCGGCATCTGGCAGACGGTGTGGCTGGAGCCGGTAACCAAGGCCCACATCACCCGGCTGGACATGACGCCGGACCTGCCGAACAAGCAGCTGCGCATCATCGTGCGCGGCGACAACCTGGACGGCCTGGTGGTGGATGCCGTGGCGTCCTCCGGCGGCAAGAAGGTCGGCACTGGCAGCGGCGTGGGCGACGTTGAATTCACCGTGCCGGTGCCCAACGCACACCTGTGGTCGCCCAGCGATCCTTTCCTCTACGACCTGAAGGTGCGGCTGCGCAAGAAGGCCGGCGCCAAGGTGCATGACGAGGTCAGCAGCTACTTCGGCATGCGCTCGATCAGCATCGGCACCGTGGACGGCGTGCCACGGCCGCTGCTCAACGGCCAGTACGTCTTCCAGTACGGCCCGCTGGACCAGGGCTTCTGGCCCGACGGGCTCTACACCGCGCCGACCGACGACGCACTGAAGTCCGACCTGCAGGCCATCAAGGACCTCGGCATGAACATGGTGCGCAAGCACATCAAGGTCGAGCCGCAGCGCTGGTTCTACTGGGCCGACAAGCTGGGCCTGATGGTCTGGCAGGACATGCCACACGCCTGGGACGCCGAAAGCAATGCCGACGTGCAGGCTCGCGTGAAGGCCGAGGACAAGGAGATCGTCGACGAGCACCGCTCTTCACCGGCCGTCGTCACCTGGGTCATCTTCAACGAAAGCTGGGGCGACTTCGACATGGTGGGCATGGCCAACATGTTCAAGGCCTGGGACCCGAGCCGGCTGATCAACACCCACTCGGGCATCAACTTCGCCCCAGGCGATTCGGGTGCCGGCGACCTGATCGACCTGCACGACTACCCCGGCCCGTCTGCCCCGGCCTGGCAAGCCAACCGGATCTCGGTGCTGGGCGAGTTCGGTGGCAACGGCCTGCGCGTGGACGGCCACATGTGGAACCCGGATTCGACCTGCTGCTACAACCTCTATCCAGACTCGGCGACGCTGACCAATGTCTACGCGGCTCAGGTCGACAGCCTGCGGGAGCTCTCGGCGTCCAAGGGCCTGAGTGCGGCGGTCTACACCGAGATCTCCGACGTGGAGGACGAGCTCAACGGCTTCCTGACCTATGACCGCCAGGTCCAGAAAATGGACTTCGCGCGCGTCAAGGCAGCGCACCAGGCGCTGATCGCCGGCGTGCCTTACCTGCGCAAGGGCAGCTCGTACTCGTTCAGAACCGTGAGCCCCGGCGTGACCGACCGCTACCTGCGCCATGGCGACAGTGGCCTGGGCGTGACCGACGTGGTCAACGCCGGCAGCCCCGCCGGCCTGAAGCAGGACAGTTCCTGGAAGGTGGTCAACGGACTGGCCGACAGCAGCTGCCTGTCCTTCGAGGCGGTGAACCTGCCCGGCCAGTTCCTGCGCCACGCGGCTGACCGCTTGCGCATCGACGCCAGCGACAACAGCGAAGGCTTCCGCGGCGACGCGACCTTCTGTCCGCGCAAGGCGCTCAATGGCGGCGGCGGGCTGTCGCTGGAGTCCAAGAACCTGCCGGGGCAGTACCTGCGGCACATGAATGCCGAGCTCTGGCTGAATGCCTTCGAGGACAGCAGCAGCTTCCGCGCCGATGCCTCCTGGGCGCAGGCCACCGGCTGGTGGCGCAGCAGCGTGCTGATCAATCCGGGCGACATGCATTCGCTGCGGGTGCTGACGCCTGGCTACGACAACCGCTACGTGCGGCACCAGGACGGGCTGGCCTTCACCGAAGTGGTGGCTGCCGACAGCAGCGACACGCTGAAGCTGGACGCGACCTGGCACATCGTGACCGGCCTGGCCGATGGCAGCTGCTACTCGTTCGAGTCCCGCAACTTCCCTGGCGAGTACCTGCGCCACAGCAACTCGCGCGTGCGCCGCGATCCGCTGGAGGACTCGGACCTCTACCGCGCCGATGCGACCTTCTGCGCCGAAGGCACGCCGGACGGCAGCAGCGGCACGCGCTTCTCGGCCAGCAACTTCCCGAACCGCTACCTGCGCCACTACGCTGCCGAAGTCTGGATTGCTGACGGCACCGGTGGCAGCGACTGGAACACCTCGGGCAGCTACCTGAACGACACGCGCTGGGCGGTGGAGAACGCCTGGGCGCCTTGATGTCGGCCCGGTTCATCCCGGGCGTTCTTGGCTCAGCCGGGCGTCACTGCCAGCCGAAGTGCTGGCGGATCAGCTGGGCCGAGCTGTTGACCGGCTGGTGCAGCACATTGGGAAACTGCGCCACGCCGCTCTTCAGGTCCAGCCGCAGCGGATGGGCGCCCAGCACCGCGACCTTGCTGATCTTCCAGCCAGCGCTGCGGAATGCCGCGAGGTAGGCCTGCGCATCCGGCAGCCGTTCGCTGTCATGCGGATGGGCTTCGGGCCACAGCGAAAACGCCACCTGCTGGCAGCGGCTGCGCGCCACCTCGTTGATGAACTCGGCTGGATCGGTGCGCGAGTCCTGCAGCGCGGCCACCCGCACATACAGCTTGACCTGGCCGCCGCCGTGCAGCGCGATGTCGCGCACGTTGCGGTTGAAACAGCCGGTCAGGCAGCGCAGCAGCGTGGCCTTGCGGGTGTGGGGATTACCGACCAGCACATGGGCTTCCACCATCCGCGAGGCTCCTTCAAGAGGTGATCAGGATCGGGTGCATCAGAACTGGGTCCATTTGCCGGGGGTCATGCCCTTCACGGCACGACCCGAGCCTTCGCAGGTCTTGCGCAGGCCTTCCAGCCCGCCGGCGCCTGCATCGGCCAGGTAGTAGTGGCGCGAAATCACCACGTCGCCGCCCGGCGTCGTCACGTCGCATTTGGCCAGCGCACCCGGAGCGCAACTGGCCAGCATCGTGACCTTGGGCGGCACCGCGCCTTCGAAGGGCGCATGGCTGGCCTGTTCGCACCAGCTCTTGCCGACCTGCGCGGCCATGGCGCCGCCGCTGAAGCTGGCGCATTCGTGGATCTGGATCGGCTTGGGCGCGATGGGCGGCATGGCCGGCAGCGAGCCCTGCTGGTCGCAGGCCATCACCGGTGCCGGCTCGGCGGCCCGTGCGCTGCCGAGGCAGGCGATCAGGCCGGCCATCAAGCTGGCCATCAGGCTGGCGCCAGCGAGGAAGCGCTGGGAAAACATGGGGAACGAAGGGCGGGTGGTCATCGGGCGAATGTCTTTCAAGGTCCTGGGAATGCGGCGAGGCCGCAGCCTCGGACCATGCTAGCCAACATCGCGAGCAGGAGCCGTGCCCGGTGGTGACAGCAGCCGCACCAGCCAGCGCAGGCCCACCCCCATCAGGATCAAGGACAGCACCCACCAGCCCATGCCGATGTCGCCATCGCTGCCGGGCGGCGGTGGCGTGCTGTCGCTGGCCAGCCAGGTGATCAAGCTGTTGTAGGCGATGTGCAGCAGCAGCCCGGGGCCGACCGAGCGGGTGCGCTCGTACAACCAGCCGGTCAACACGCCCAGCAGCAGGCCGACCATGAACTGGTAGATGTTCAGGTGCGCCACGCCAAACAGCACGGCCGAGCCGACGATGGCCGGCCAGGCGGCGTACTGCGCCAGGAAGCTGCGCAGGATCACGCCGCGGTACAGCAGCTCTTCGAGCACCGGGGCGATCAGGCAGGCCGTCAGCACGGTGGACAGCGAGGTGTCGCTCATGCGCTTGAACAATTCGGTGTCGTGGCTGGACAGCGGCACCAGGCGGACCAGGATGTCGTCCAGCGTCGAGATGCCCATGACCAGCCCCGGCGTCATCAGCAGCAGCGGTGCCGCGGTGACGCCCAGCGTGGCCATCGCCGAGCTCGGGCCGGCATGGAACAGCGCGCCGTAGCCAATGCCCTTGCGGTACAGCAGCACGCTGAACAGCAGCCCGTAGGACAGGATCAGCACCAGCGCCGTGACCTCAGGCTCCGCCAGCCCGAGGTCCTGGCTGGCGCCGTACAAGGCCTCGCCGATCAGGGCCTGCAGCAGCATCAGCACCAGCATCAACCAGACCGCACCGACGGCCGACGGAAAGCGCGCATCCCGCTCGGGCGGCGGTTCCAGCGGGGCGGGCGGGGGCAAGGGTTCAGGCATGAGGATGTGCCAAGCTTATCCGCATCCGGCGCCCGGCGTAGACTGACCGTTTGACCGCTGCCACAGTCTTTTGCGCATGACCAGCCGACTTCTTGCTGCCCATTCGTTGCCTCGCCGCTCTCTTTCAACCCGCTTGCTGCCTGCCGCCGTCGCTTCGTTGCTGGCGCTGGCCAGCCTGGCCGCCGCTGCCGACGAAGGCATGTGGACTTTCGACAGTCCGCCGCTGGCGGCGATCCAGCAGCAGCATGGTGTGGCGCTCAGTGCCCGCTGGCTGCAGCAACTGCAGAAGGCGGCGGTCAACTTCGGCGGGGCCTCGGCCTCTTTCGTGTCGTCGCAAGGCCTGGTGCTGACCAACCACCATGTGGCGCGCGGCTGCATCGCCCGGCTCTCCACACCCGAGCGCGACCTGGACGGCCACGGCTTCCTGGCGCGCACGCAGGCCGAGGAACTGCGCTGCCCGGGCACGGTGCTGAAGGTGTTGCAATCCAGCGACGACGTGAGCGACAGCCTGCGCCTGGCCACCTCTGCCGCGGCCGACGACGACGCGACCCGCAACCAGTCCCGCAAGCGCGTCATTGCCAAGCTGGAGCGCGACTGCCAGCAAAACACCCGGCTGCATTGCCAGGTGGTGGCGCTTTATGGCGGCGCGCGCTACGCGCTGTACCGCTACAAGGAATGGGACGACGTGCGCCTGGTCTTCGCGCCGGATGCCCAGGCCGCCAACTTCGGCGGCGACGACGACAACTTCGTCTATCCGCGCTTTGCACTGGATTTCGCGCTGGCACGCGTTTATGAAAACGGCAAGCCCGCCAAGCCCAGCGGCGTGCTGAAGCTGGCCAGCAAGCCGCTGGCCGAGGGCGACCTGGTCTTCGTTGCCGGCCACCCCGGCAGCACCGACCGGCTGCGCACGCAGGCCCAGCTGCGCTTTGCCCGTGACGTGGACTACCCTCGCACGCTGGCCCGCCTGGAAGCCCAGCAGGCGCTGCTGCACGCGTACGCCAAGCGCTCGCCCGAGGCCGCGCGCCAGGCGGCGGACGCGATTGCCGGCGTCGAAAACCGCCTGAAGGCCAAACGCGGCGAATACGCGGCCCTGCGCGACCCGGAGGTGATGGCCCGCAAGGAGGCCGAAGAAGCCCGGCTGCGCGCTGCCTGGACCCAGCGCAACCTGCCCGGCGACCCGTGGGCCCTGGTCGAAGCCAGCGTCGCCCGCCATGCCGAACGCTTCGATGAACTGACCGCCACCGAATACACCTACGGCAGCCTGCTGTCGCTGGCCGGCCTGCTGGTGGACCTGGCCCAGCAGCGCCCGCTGCCTGAGGACCAGCGCCTGGCCGCCTGGCGCGACAGCGAGCTGGTGCAGAACGAGCGCAAGCTGCGCGCCAAGGCGCCGTTCTACCCCGAGCTGGAAACCGTGCGCTTGGCCTGGGCGCTGGGCGAGGCGAAGAAGGTGCTGGGCGACAGCCATCCCTTCGTGGCCACTGCCCTGGGCAGCGACACGCCCGAGGCCGCCGCCCAGCGCCTGGTGCGCGGCACCCAGCTGGCCGACCCAGCCGTGCGCGAATCGCTGATGCGTGGCGGCCAGGCGGCGATCGAAGCTTCGACCGACCCGATGATCGTGCTGGCTCGCACGCTGGCGCCGCAGAGGCTGGCGCTGGCCCACTTCAAGGAAGAAGCGCTGGACACCCCGGCCGAAAAGGCTGCCGCGATGATCGGCCAGGCCCGCTACGCATTGGGCGGCGCCAACGTCCCGCCGGACGCCACCGGCACGCTGCGCCTGTCCTACGGCACGGTCAAGGGCTACAGCGAACGCGGCATCCGCACCCCGTGGAAGACCACCTGGTCCGGCCTGCTGGACCGCGCCGACAGCTTCGACGACCGCATGCCCTTCACGCTGTCCACTCCGGTGGCCACGGCCCGGGCCAAGCTCAACCCCCGCACTGCGCTGAACTTCGTCAGCACCGCGGACATCATCGGCGGCAACTCCGGCTCGCCCGTGGTCAACGCCAAGGGCGAACTCGTCGGCCTGATCTTCGACGGCAACCTCGCCTCGCTCGGCGGCCGCTACCTCTACCGTGACGAATCGGCCCGCGCCGTGGCGGTCCACATCGATGCCATCCTGCAGGCGCTGGAGACGGTGTATGGCGCGCCGCTGCTGGCGAAGGAAATTCGCGGCGGCAGGTAGCACAGGGCCACAGGGCCCAAGGCAACAGGGCCCCCACGCCAATGGCCTGGGGGCCCTGTGCTCGCCGCGGGGGCGAGTCCGTCAGGCGCCGGCCGAGGGCCAGCGAATGCGGGTCAGGTCAATCGCTCAGATGCGATCGATCGCGTCCTTGACCTTTTCCTTGGCGTCGCCAACGGTGGCCTGGGTCTTGCCGGCAACCTGGTCCACGCGGCCTTCGTTCTTCAGGCGATCATTGCCCACGGCCTTGCCGGCGGCTTCCTTGATCTTGCCCTTGACGTCTTCGACACGGCCTTGCACTTGGTCCTTGTTCATGATGATCTCCTTTGAGTCGGCGCCGCGGGGTTCGCAGCGCATGGGCTCACTGTGCCGCCGAGGCCGCGAGGCGTCTGTCGTCCCTGGTCTTGCGTGTCTGTAGGCCTGGTCTGGTGCTGGTGAGCTGTCTCAGCTTCCCGCGATGAAGCGGTCCACGCGCGCAGCTTCGGCCACCAGGTCGGCCCGGCCGTCCAGCAGGTCCACCGGCCGGCGATGGCGCAGCCAGGCGTTGGGCGAGGCGAACCACTGGGTCCGGCCCCAGCCGTCCAGTGCCCTGGGCAGCTCGGCCAGGATGCGCTGCACTTCGGGTCGCAGGGAAATGCCGCCGGCGCTGAACTGGAACATCGGCAGCCAGGTCCAGCCTGACCAGTCGAAGCGGACCAGCTCGGCGCTGCCGGCAACGGCAGGCCTCAGCTGGGTTTCCCGTGCCAGGCCGCCGGAGTGCCGGTAGGCGGACAGCAGCGCGACGAACTGGCTGTCCTCGCAAGTGCCGCTGGCGTCTTCCAGCTGCAGGGCCGGCCGCGGCCTGGGGACGGGCAGCGGCGCGCCGCCGAAAGCCAGCAAGGCGTTTGGCATGGCACTCGGAACGTTGACAGCAAGCGATGAGGCGATCACGGCGGGCTCCTGCAATCCAGTCGGTGGGCAGGCCCATGATCGGCGCCGCGCGGCCGGCGCGCACCCCTCAGGCTGCGGGGTGAGAGGCCCTACTTTTGGCTGAGGCCGAAAAACAGGGCCTGCAGGCGTGAAGCCTGCAGGCCAGCGGCAAATGCGCAGGCGCGACCGGGCGTCTTCGTGGTCATGGCGCCCTGGTCACGCTCCCTCTCACATGCCTCCTGGCCTGCGCGATGACGTAGCAGGGCACTCGCGACCTGCCGTCCTGCGCAAGATCGGCCAGGTGCGGTGCAGCATTGAGCTTTGTTACAGCGATGCCGGGGCCTGGTAGGCCATCGCCCAAGGTGCCGACGCGGTCAAGTCCTACGCAGCGGGGGCGGGCGCGGCGCGCATCCTGCTGGGACCGCGCCTTGGCGCCAACAGGAGCAGTCGCCCATGAACAAGATTTCCTTCAAGTCCCATCGCCCGGTCACCCAGGCTGCTGCGGCAGCGCTTGCCTTCGGCGCCTTGGTGGCAATGGCGCCGTTGGCCGGAGCGGCCGGCGCGCCGCCCACGCTGCGGCCAGATGGCGTCGGCCCGGTGCGCGTGGGCATGGACACCTTCCAGATTCGCGCCGCGCTCGGCGAGAAGACCGTCAAGCTGCCCGACAACGCGCCGGACGCGCAATGCTTCTACCTGCGCGCCCAGCAATACCCCGAGCTGCGCTTCCTGATGGAAGGCGGCACGCTGCGCCGCATCGACACACGTGAGCCCGGCATGAGCACCGCAGACGGCATTCGCCGAGGCGACACGCTGGCCAAAGTGCAGGCGCTGTATGGCGAACGCCTGAAGACCGAATCCAGCAAGACCGGCGGCGGCAAGGACTGGACGCTGACCGTGCAGGACCCGGACGGCGTGCACGCCACCCGCTTCGAGACCCGCGACGGCTACGTCGAGCACATCGTGGCCGGTTTCACCGAGCAGGTGGAGAACCTGGGCTGCGTTTGACAGCCTGAGTTCAGCGCGGCGCCTTGAAGGCCGGCATGTGCTGGCCCAGCCGCGCGCCCATCTCGGCGCCCAGCGCCTGGAGTGCACTCGCAGGGCGCACCATCACCTCGAACTCGGTGATCAGGCCTTCTGCGTTGAAGCGGATCAGGTCCACGCCCTTGAGCTGCCTGTCGCCCACGCGGGCGCTGAATTCGAGCGTCACGTCCAGCCCGTCGTCGCTGGCGAACTGGCGGTGGTATTCGAAGTCCTCGAAGACCTGCACCACCGTGCGCAGCACCAGCTTCAGCGCCGGTGCGCCGGCATAAGGCTGGTGCGCCATCGGCGAGCGGAACACCGCCTGCGGGTGCACGATCTCGTCCAGCCCGCTCAGGTCCTGGGCCGCAATCATGCGGTGCCAATGTGCCAGCGAGCGGGCGGCTGCGGCTTGCAGATGGGTGGGGGCTGTCATCGCTTGTCTCCTGTTGGATTGAAATGCCTCAAAGTGCGCTCAAAGGGCGGCGCCGAGTTGCGTGCCCTGCAGGATGGCGCGTTTGGCGTCCAACTCGGCCGCCACGTCGGCACCGCCGATCAGGTGCGGCGTGACGCCGCGCGCCTGCAGCGCCGGCAGCAGCTCGCGCTGCGGCTCCTGGCCGGCGCAGATCACCACGTGGTCCACCGGCAGCAGGCGCGGTTCGCCGTCCATGCGCAGGTGCAGGCCCTCGTCGTCGATGCGCTCGTACTGCACACCCGCCGCCATCTCCACGCCGCGCGCCTTCAGCCCGGCGCGGTGGATCCAGCCGGTGGTCTTGCCCAGTTGCTCGCCCACCTTGCTGGCCTTGCGCTGCAGCAGGTGGACCTGGTGCGCAGGCACAGGCACCTGCGGTGCCTTCAGGCCGCCGGGCCGCGAGTAGGCGGTGTCCACGCCCCATTCGGCAAGGAAGCGCTGTGGCGACGGGGCTTCGCCGTCGCCTTCGTGCACCAGGTATTCGGCCACGTCGAAGCCGATGCCGCCCGCGCCGATCACCGCGACCCGCTTGCCAACCGGCACATGGTCGCGCAACACGTCCAGGTAGCCCAGCGCCTTCGGATGGTCCAGCCCGGCGATGTCCGGCACCCGCGGCGTCACGCCGGTCGCCAGCACCACCTCGTCGAAGCCGCCCGCAGCCAGCTGCGCTGCGCTCACGCGGGTGTCCAGCTTCAGCGCCACGTCCTGCAGTTCGATCTGGCGACGGAAGTAGCGCAGCGTCTCGTGGAACTCCTCCTTGCCCGGTACCTGCTTGGCGATGTTGAACTGCCCGCCAATCTCCGGCCCGGCCTCGAACAGCGTGACCGCATGGCCGCGCTCGGCCGCGGTGACGGCGCAGGCCAGCCCGGCCGGCCCGGCGCCGACGATGGCGATGCGCTTCGGCGCTGCCGTCGGCGTGACGATCAGCTCGGTCTCGTGGCAGGCACGCGGGTTGACCAGGCAGGAGGTGATCTTGCCGCCGAAGGTGTGGTCCAGGCAGGCCTGGTTGCAGCCGATGCAGGTGTTGATCTCGTCGGCCCGGCCCTCGCGCGCCTTGCGCACGAAATGCGGGTCGGCCAGCAGCGGGCGGGCCATCGAGACCATGTTGCAGAAGCCGTCGGCCAGCAGCTGTTCGGCCACTTCCGGCGTGTTGATGCGGTTGGTCGCCACCAGCGGGATGTTGACCTGGCCCATCAGCCGCTGCGTGACCCAGGCAAACGCGGCTCGCGGCACCTTGGTGGCGATGGTCGGCACACGGGCCTCGTGCCAGCCGATGCCGGTGTTCAGGATCGTGGCGCCGGCCGCCTCGATGGCCTTGGCAAGCTGGATGACTTGGTCCAGCGACGAGCCGCCTTCGACCAGGTCCAGCATCGAGAGCCGGTAGACGATGATGAAGTTGGCGCCGACCCGTTCGCGCACGCGGCGCACGATCTCCACCGGGAAGCGCATGCGGCGCTCGTAGCTGCCGCCCCATTCGTCGCCGCGCTGGTTGGTGCAGGCGGCGACGAACTCGTTGATCAGGTAGCCCTCGCTGCCCATGATCTCCACGCCGTCGTAGCCGGCGTGCTGGGCCAGCGCCGCGCAGCGCACGAAGTCGTCAATCGTTTCGGTCACTTCCTCGCTGCTCAGCGCATGCGGCGTGAATGAATTGATCGGCGCCCGCAACGCGCTGGGTGCGACCAGCGTCGGGTGGTAGGCATAGCGCCCGAAATGCAGGATTTGCATCGCGATGCGCCCGCCTGCGGCATGCACCGCTCGCGTGACGAGTCGGTGCTTCTCGGCTTCCTCTTCGGTGGTGAGCATCGAGCCACCGCGCATCGGGCGGCCTCGTTCGTTCGGCGCAATGCCGCCGGTCACCATCAGCCCCACCTCGCCGCGCGCCCGCTCGGCATAAAACGCTGCCATGCGCTCGAATCCCTGTGGCGCTTCCTCCAGGCCCACGTGCATCGAGCCCATCAGCACGCGGTTGCGCAGCGAGGTGAAGCCCAGTTCCAGGGGCTGAAGCAGGTGAGGGTAGGCGGTGGTGGTCATGGGTGGCGGCTTTATGCAACGGGTTGCAAACTCGATGGACCGCAATGTAGTGCGCCGCGCCTTTCAATGCAACTGGTTGCATAAATTTGCCAGTTCCGTAGATCGGGCGCCGCTTCGGGCAAGATGTCGCCATGTCCCTGCCGCATGCCTTGTTGACCGCGCTGGCCGAGCGCCCCTGCTCGGGCCTGGAACTCGCCCGCCGGTTCGACCGCTCCATCGGCTACTTCTGGCACGCCACGCACCAGCAGATCTACCGCGAACTCGGCCGGCTGGAAGAAGCCGGCTGGGTGTTGTCCACCGCAGTCGCCCAGAGCCGCGGTCGCAAGCGCAACTACAAGCTGTTGCCCGCCGGCAAGCGCGAACTCAAGCGCTGGGTCGCCGAGCCGGAAGACCCGAAACCCCAGCGCGACGAGCTGATGGTCAAGCTGCGCGCCGAAGCCGCCGTCGGCCCGGCCGGGCTGGCGCCCGAGCTGCGCCGCCGCCTGGCGCTGCACGAGCAGAAGCTGGCGCTGTACCTGCAGATCGAGGCGGCCGACTTTGCCGAGCCGGATGCCAGCCGCGAGACGCAGCTGCAGCACCTGGTGCTGCAGGCCGGCATTGCGCACGAGCGCCAGTGGATCGCCTTGAGCCAGCGTGCCTTGGCCTTGCTGGAGGTCAAGCGTGAAGAACAAGCTTCCTGAAGCCGCACCCACAGCCGGCCCGCCAGCCGAGCGATGCAACAAGCCGCCGGTGCAGATGCAGGTGCCCAGGCCCTCAAAAGAGGAGATTGCGCTGCTGCCGCCCTACCAGGCGCTGCCGCTGAGCCGCATCCTGCTGGTCACCGAGGCCTCGCACCTGGCCTTTGTGGCGGCGGAGGTTGCGCGCGCCGGCATGGTGGGTTTCGACACCGAATCCAAGCCCATCTTCGGCGCAGGCCTGAAGTCCGACGGCCCGCACGTCATCCAGATCGCCACCCTGGACCACGCCTTCATCTTCCAGACCTTCCGCCGCGACACGCTGGCCGTGCTGCAAGAGATCCTGGAGTCGCCACACATCCTGAAGGTCGGCTTCGGCCTGAACTCGGACCGTGGGCCGCTGCACGAGAAGCTGGGCATCGAACTGCAAAACTGCATCGACGTCGCCCGCGCATTCCGCCCGCTGGGCCATCGAGAGGCCGTCGGCGTGAAAACCGCAGTCGCCATCGCCCTCGGCCAGCGCCTGCAAAAGTCCAGGAAGGCCACGACCTCCAACTGGGCGTTGCCGCAACTGGCACCTCGTCAATTGCAATATGCGGCAGACGATGCGCATGCGGCGCTGGCGGTGTTCATGGCGCTGGGGTGCCCGCAGAACCAGCCCGTGCGCGAAGCGAAGATTGAATAGGCGGCTCGGCAGCGGACGGGCGAGCACGACGGCCGGTCCTGAACCGATCGCCCGGTCAGGCGGCAGTGCGCGGCTTTTCGAGCAACTTGGCCACGTCGTCCGCGGTCTTCTGTTTGAAGTCCAGCCCGCCCAAGGCGGCGATGCTGCCGTCGCATGGTTGCACTCAGGCATCGCCCAAAGTGCGCGGCATGTGGCTCAATCGCAGTGCGCCGAATTCGTTTGACCTATCAGGAGGTTCAACATGCAAAACGTCTACCTGCCACTGCAATTGCCACTGCAGATGGCTCCATCCAGTCTGAGCCAGTCGATACTGCCGAATTGGTCGTTCAATCTGTTCAATGTCAACGTTGGCGCGTCTTCAAATGCCGCCGTCGAGCAAGAGGCACTGCAAACGGTGGGTAGCTACGGCAAGCAGATCGGCCACTTGGCTGAAGCCCTGGAGGTCGTCATTGGCCAGCTCAAGCTGCTCGAAGACCGGGCCCTTTCCCAGAAGGACAAGGATTCCCTTCGGATTTTCCTTGGCGATATCTCGGCCATCAGGAAGATCAAGACATCGTACGCATAGTCGTCTGGTTGGGTGAATGACATGAAGGCCGAGTACGACCTGTCGAAGATGAAGTCGCGTCGCAATCCGTATGCGTCGAAGCTGAAAAGGCCGGTCACACTGCGCCTCTCGCAGGACGTGGTGGGGTACCTCAAAGGTGTGGCTGCGAAGCTGGCACGCCTTCTCGGAGCCTGACCAATCTCTATCCCAGGGATCGCCTTGCCTAGAACCGCAAGATCGAGATCAGGTGGCCGGGCGCAGCGATGCGAGGCACGGCTGGATTCTTGGGACTCGGTTCGGGTTCGGTCAGGCGCTCGCGTCGATCTGCTCGACGCATCGGTGGTTCAAGCCAGCCTCGGCGGATGCCCTTTCGCTGAAATTTTGACTTCATGAATAAAAAACGTCTTGCCACTGCATCGGCCGCCTGGGGCCTCGCTATGTTTGTGGTCTATTGGTTCATGGCTGGATCGAAGGCGAACGCCCTTCTCCTGGCACTGGTGTTCTTGCTGTGCATGGTGGGCGGTGCTGTTTGGGGTGTCGGGATATACGCATTCAACAAACTGATCGTTCGCTATTCCGGACTACACGGGCAGCAGACCCGGCGAGCAATACAAACGCCCGCGCAGCGCAGACTTCAATTTGCTTCCATCGGGTTCAGCGTCCTGCCGGTGTTGTATGGGGTGTTCAACGACCCATTTCTTTGGCCGGCGCTGGCCGCTGCAGTGGGCCCTTCGCTCACCATGCTTCCGTTGGCTTCACGACCCGCGAGTTCGAGCCAAGTATGGGTTCGCTGTGGATGCGGCTTTCTATTGGGATTTATAGCCGCAGTCGCCACGCATTGGCTTGTAGTTGGGGGGGCGATCGGTATCTCTTCGTTGAAGCCGTGCGTGATTGCAGCGTTGTGCGCTGGGTCCTGGTCTTTCTCGTACGTGCTTTCCGCCAGAGCACGATCTGTCTAAGGTGCGCTCACCTCGGATCGACAACCCGGTTGCTGTCGCGTCGCCTGCGTGCACTAGCGTCGCTGTTCGGCTCCGCCGAGCTGGGTCGCTGACCCATTCACGGCTGGTGGTTACGCCTCCGTGTTCACCGCCTCAACCTTGCGGTGATCCAGCGCCTCCGCCGGCCCCGGCCGGCCCAGCAGGTAGCCCTGCAACTCATCGCACCCCAGGCTCTGCAGCATCGCCATCTGCGGCTCGGTTTCGACGCCTTCGGCGTTGACGCGCATGCCCATTGCGTGGGCGAGGGAGACGATGGAGCGGACGATGAGGGCGACCTTGGCGTCGTGGACCAGGCTGCTGGTGAAGGCGCGGTCGATCTTGATCTTGTCGAAGGGGAAGCGCCAGAGGTAGGCGAGGCTGGAGTAGCCGGTGCCGAAATCGTCCATCGCGATGCGCACGCCCATGGCCGACAGCCCGCCCAGCGTGCGCAGCACTTCGTCGGTGCCGCTCATCAGCAGGGATTCGGTGATCTCCAGTTCCAGCCGGGCTGCGGACAGGCCGGCCACTTCCAGTGCCCGCTCGACGACGCGCACCAAGTCGTGCGTGGGCCGGAACTGCGCAGCCGAGAGGTTCACGGCCACGTGCAGCGGTGCCGGCCAGTTGGCGGCTTCGAGGCAGGCGCGTTGCAGGGCCCAGGCGCCCAGCGCCTCGATCTGGCCGGTCTGCTCGGCCAGTGGAATGAATTCGGCCGGCGGCACCATGCCGCGCTGCGGATGGCGCCAGCGCATCAGCGCTTCGTAGCCGAGCAGCGTTGTGCCGTCATTGGCCCACAGCGGCTGGTAGTGCAGCGACAGGTGGCCGTCTGCGAGTGCCGAGCGCAGGTCCTGCGCCAGCGAGCGGCGCTCGGCCAGCTCGCGGTCCAGCGCGGGGTCGTAGAAGCTGAAACAGTTGCGGCCGCCGGTCTTGGCGCGGTACATGGCGACGTCGGCCTTGTGCAGCAGTTCGTCCACCGCCTGGGCGTCCACGCCAAAGCGCGCTGCGCCGACGCTGGCGCCGCAGAGCACCGTGTGGCCGCTGAGCTCGAAGGGCAGGGCGATGGCATCGACCACGCGCTGGGCCAGCCGGCCCACGTCTTCCGGGCTGTTGACGGCGCTTTGCAGGATCGCGAATTCGTCGCCGCCCAGCCGGGCCACCAGGTCGCCATGGCGGACCAGCGCTGCCAGCCGCGCGGCGGCCTGGCGCAGCACTTCGTCGCCCGCGGCATGGCCACGTGCATCGTTGATTTCCTTGAAGTGGTCCAGGTCGATGCACAGCACCGCAAAGCCCGCCCCGCCCTTGCCATGGCGCCAGCCGGCCTGTTCCAGCGCCTGCTGGAAGCTGGCCCGGTTCAGTGCGCCGGAGAGCGGGTCGTGTTCGGCCAGGTAGCGCATGCGCTGCTGGGTGCGGCGGCGTTCGGCCAGGCGCTGCCAGGCCTGCGCGCCCATCGCGCCGCCTATGGCCAGCAGCAGCGCCACGACGATGGCCGAGACCTTGGCAAACGCGGCGCGGATGCGGGCCGCATGCCCGGTCTGGTCCACATAGACCTCGACCACGCCCAGCACCCGGTCGCCTGCCATCACCGGCACATAGGCTTCGCTGTAGACCGGTGGGTGGGCGGTTTCGCCTGCCCCTGGCGCATCGTCGTCATCTTCGTCATCGGCACCGTGCAGCTCGATGAAATTGCGTCCGCCCAGCACGATGGCGCTGACGTGCGTGTTCGGATGTTCCTGGCCCAGCGCCTGGCCGCCCTGGCCCACGCGGGGTTCCTGCGCCGCGAGGTCTTCCGAGCTCAGCAGCGCCCGGCCATCGCGGTCGAACAGCTGGAAGCGGAACACGTCGCCCATGCGACGCAGCCGGCGCAGCTCGGTGAGGGTTTCGGGTTCCAGGCTGCCTTGGTCGAACAGCAGGTTCAGCTTGGGCACGGCCCCGGCGATGAAGCCGGCATATTGCAGCGCGGCATGTTCGGCTTCGTCGATCAGCAGGCGCCCAGCGGTGCGGCTCATCAGCATGGCTGCGCCGCCGATCGCGGCGACAAAGGCGACGGACCAGATCAGCGCACGAAGGACTCGGGACGACAGCAGGGATTTCATGGGCATTGCAACGCACCGCGGTGACCTGGTTGGCCGCTGGCACTGTGACGCTATCGGCTGCCGCGGACAGGGCTTGAGTGCGCTGCTGCCATGCGCGGGATGCGTGGCTTCCTTTATCGCGGGCCAGCGGCACTGCAGCACAATTCGCGGCGGCCGAGCCGGCCTTTCACGAAAACCGGAAGTCGTTGAATGTTTCACAACTGGGTGGTAGCGCATGGCGCTTGACCACGAACCCGGGCGGGTCATGCCGGCCGGGGCGATCACGCTGGGGGTCGAGGAAGAGCTGCAGGTGGTCGGGCCCGACGGCGGGCTGGCGGCGCACGACGTGGCGAGCGGCCAGCGCGATTTCCCGGAGCCGCTGGGCAGCTCCTGCGGCGAGATCCACCGCTGCGTGCTGGAAATGCAGACGCCCGTCTGCGGCTCGCCGGACGAGATCGTGGCCGCGCTGGCGGTGCTGCGGCAGACGGCGGCGGCACGTGCCCGGGCCCAGGGCCAGCGCGTGCTGGCCGCGGCCCTGCACCCGTTTTCGCGCTGGCAGGCCCAGGCGCTGCACGAGGACCCGCTGCACCATCCGCACTACGTGCACCTGCTGCAGGAATACGGCGACATTGCCCGCAGCGCGATGTCGTTTGCGCTGCATGTGCACCTGGGCGTCGGCCAACCCGAGTGGCGCATGCCGGTGATGAACCGGTTGCGCCACGTGCTGCCCGAGCTGCTGGCGCTGTCGGCCAGCGCGCCGCTGTTCGAGGGGCGGGACACCGGGCTGCAGACCTGGCGCCACAGCCTGCTGGGCCGCTATCCGCGCATGGGCGTGCCCGAGGTCTGGGCCAGCGAGGCCGACTACTGGGCCCATGTGCGGCGGCTGCAGGCGGTGGGCAGCGTGGAGCAGGGCCACGGCCTGTGGGAAGACCTGCGCATTCATCATCGCTACGCCACGCTGGAAGTGCGCGTGTGCGACGCGGTGCACGGGCTGGACCGGGTCTGGCTGATCGTGGCGCTGCTGCAGGCCGAGGTGGCCACGCTGCAGGCCGAGCTGGCGGCGGGGCAGTGCGCGCCGCCGCTGCCGCGCGCGCTGATCGAGGACAACAAATGGCGCGCCCGCCGCCACGGCCAGCAGGCCCGGTTGGTGGACTGGCGCAGCGAGGAGCCGCTGCCCTTTGCGCAGGGCATGGCGCGCTGGCTGGCCCGCCTGGCGCCCGCTGCCGCAGCGCTGGGCTTCGGCCGGCGCCTGCCGCTGGTCATGGCTGAGGCACTGCGTCAGGGCACGCCGGCCGACCAGCAGCGCCACTGGCTGGCCGAAGCCGGCGGCGAGCTGCCGGCCCTGGTGGACAGGCTGGTGCACGAGACTGCGCAGCCGCTGTCGCCCTGGCTGCTGGCCGAACCCGGAGGTGCCGCATGACGCCCATGCAGCGCCTGGACGCGGTCTTCGATTCGCCGCCAGCCGGCCAGCGCGAGCGCCTGCAGGCCGCCTGGCTGGCCAGCGGCCTGGCCGATGCGCGTGCGCCGCTGCCCTTGCACAGCATGGGCGAAGCGCCGCTGGTGATGTCCGAGCGCCTGAACGCCGAGCTCGGCCAGCGGCTGCGCGGGTTGTGCAGCTGGCTGCAAGCGCGGGTGGAGGCCGGCGCCTGGGCCGATGACGCGCAATGGCCAGGCATCACCCGGCCCGACGTGCTGGCGGCCGACCTGGCCGTGGTGCAGGCGCCGGGCGCGCCCGGTGGCTGGGCATTGCGCTGGGTCGAGTTCCAGGCCTTCCATTCGGTGACGGTGACGGCCCAGGCGCTGCACCTGGCCTGGCAGGCGTTGCATCCCGGGCTGTTGCAAGGCCTGCAGCCGCACGAGCTGCCGGCCGGGCAGGCGAGCTGGCACCAGGCCATGCATGACTGGCTGGCACCACTGCCCGGCGGCGTGCTGCTGGAGCATGCGCCGCTGGCCCAGACCACGGCGTTTGACCTGCTGCCGACTGCGGCGCTGCTGGGCCTGACGCTGGCCGAGCCGCATCAGCTGCGCAGCGAACAAGGTGTGCTGCAGCGCCAGGTGGGCGATGAATGGGTGGACGTGCCGCAGGTGCTGAACCGGTTGATCCTGCACGAGGACCCGCAGGGCGAGGCCACGGCGCGGCTGCTGGCCCAGGCCCGCGCGGTGCGCTGGCGGGGCCATCCGGCCTGGTTTGACCGCATCCACAAGGGTTTGTTGCCCCAGCTGCCGCTGCCGGCCGAGGAGCGCTGCGCGCCGCTGGCGCAGTGGCGAGCCTTGGGCCGGCCGGCGCAGGCGCTGGTGCTGAAGTCGGCGCGCTCCTGGGGTGGCACCGGCGTGCGGCTGCAGGTGGATGCGGCCGAGCTGGATGCGCTGGCTGCCACGGTGGACGCGCCGCACTGGATCGTGCAGCCGCGCTACCAGGCTTTCCCGTTGGCCACCGCTCGTGATGGCGCGCCGCTGTACGGCGAGCTGCGCTGCATGCTGGCGCTGCCGCCCGACGGGCCGCCGTGGATTGCGGCGCGGCTGGCGCGCCTGAGCCGGGGCGGCATGGCCTCGGCGCGCAGCTGGTCCGGTCTGCCTGGCGAGGGGCTGGCGCCGGTGTACGCGCCGCCCGGCTCGCCAAGGACTTTCCAGGCGGACAACCGTCCGCCTCACGCCTTCAAGGCTTCTTGCGTTCCTTCGGAATGATGGGCACGGCCGGTGGCGGTGCCACGGTGCCGGAAGGCTTGGGCGCCGGCGCGTCTTTCTTCGGCTTCTTGGTTTCCTTGTTGCTGCGCTGGGATTTCATGGGCTTTCCTCAAAGGTCTAAGTTCGCTCATCATGCCCTGGGTCTGGCCGGTTTCTGGCGCGGGCGCTGATTTCAGCGCCCGTGACGACGCCGCAGCCGGCCGTGCCAGAAGGGCCTGGCCTTGCCGGCCTGGGTCAAGGCCTCTTGCGCCGCCCGCACAGCCTCGGCATGGCCGGCGCTGAGCCAGCCGACGGCGAACCAGGCCTCCGGTTGCGCCGCCGCCGCTTCGCGGTAGGCGGCTTGCGCTGCCATCTGGTCGGTCAGCCTGCCCAGGCAGTCCTGGGCGGGTGCCAGCACTTCGAAGTAACGGCTGACCTCTGAGCGGCGGAACAGCGGCGCGGTGAATTCGGCCAGGTAGCGCAGGCGCTTGAGCCGCTTGCGGGCGCGGTGCTGGTGTTCGGGCGGCAGTGTCCCGAAATGCTTGGCGTCGCGGCGCAGCTGGCGTTGCAGCTGGTCCAGCCGCTCGGCCAGCACGGGCAGCGGCGGGCCGTCGCAGGCCTCGGGGGTGACCGGTGGCGCCTGCATCGCCAGTGCCTGCGCGGCCAGCAGCACCTGCTGGAAATCGCTGGCCTGCAGCAGCGAAGGCAGCGGCGGGTCCTCGCTTGGCGGCTGCAGGCGACTCAGCAGCGGCGCACTCGCAGCGATCAAGGCCTCGCGGATTTGTGTCTCCAGCACTTGCTGGTCGCGCAGCCGGCCCAGCGCGCCGAAGACGCCGGCCAGTGGCGCTTCCCAGCCGGGATCCAGCCCGGCGTCCAGCGGCGCCATTTCGCGCAGCACGGTGCGCAACCGGCGCAGCCCCACGCGCAGCTGGTGCACATGGTCCGGGTCGCCTGCGCCGTTTCCGTCGCGGCCCGCCAATGCGCTGAGGTTGGGCAGCACTTGTGCCAGGCAGGCCGCGACGGCGGCGCGCGCGAAGGCCGCGGCGCCGAGTTTTTCGTCAAGCTCAGGCGGCTGCGCCTTGACCGGCGGCGCGCTGGTTTTGCCCAGCGACAGCCAGTGCCCGCGCTCGGCCTTGGAGACGCTGTCCAGCCACAGGCCGTGCTGGGCGACCCAGTCGGCCGCCAGCGCGAACAGCCCGGCCAGCGGCCCGGCCTTCCACTCGAATTCGATCTCCCACAGGGCATGGCGGGCCGGGCCTGCCTGCAGCTCGCCCCGGTCCAGCGCCGCTTCGACGACCAGGCCGCCAGGCCCTTTCATCAAACGCACTTCGCGCGTCACGTCGGTGCGGAAGACTTCGACCAATGTGGTGTGCTTTGCCGGCGCCAAGGCCTTCAGCAAGCGCTGGTGCGCGGGCGTTCCGGCGTGGCGCGCGGGGTCTGGCGCTGGCATGGCCTCGGCGGTGCCAAGCGCCACGTTGTCTTCCAGCCGCAGCGGGCCGTGGCCGCTGCCGGCCTTCAGCGTCTGCACCCAGCCGCCGGGTTCGTGGCGCAGCCGCAGGGCCATGCCGTGGCGGGCCAGCAGCCGGTCTTCGGTGTCGAAGTAGACGGCGAGCAGCCGCTGCTCGGCGACGTGGCCGCGCCGGAAGGCCTGTTGCAGCCCGCGCCGCCGGGCTTCGGGCACCTGGAACTTCAGTTCGATCTCATGCATGCGGGCTGGCCGGCAAGTGGGGTGCCGGCCAGCGGCCAAGTATGGCCGCGTTTGCCAGGCGTCGTTTGCGCCATCGCATGCAGGCGCCGCGCGGGCAGCTCAATGGACCTGCGTTCTGAAAGCACTCGGCGACACGCCCTTCCAGCCCTGGTACGCCCGGATGAAGGAGTTGGGTTCCTGGAAACCCAGCAGGAAGGAGATCTCCCCCAGCGACAGTTTCGATTGCTTCAGGTAGTGGTCGGCCAGTTCGGTGCGGGTGGCCGCCAGGATGTCCTGGAAGCCCTCGGCTTCGGCGGTCAACTTGCGCTGCAAGGTCCGCTTGCTCACCGCCAGCCGGTCGGCCACCGCCTCGATGCTGGCCTCGCCACTGGGCAGCGCCTCCAGCAGCACTGCGCGAACCCGCTGCGCGGTGCTGGCGCTGGCGTCCAGGTCGGCGAGTTTCTGGTTCAGCCTGCCTTCGAAGAAGTCCCACATCGCGGCGTTGAAGGTCAGGAAGGGCTTGGCGGCGTCGGCCGCCGAGAAGTGGATTTCGGTTTGATCGGCCCGGCGCAATGCACAACCAAAGTAGGCGGCATAGGGCGCGACATCCAGTGGCAACTCCGCCAGCTGGACGACCCGCGGCACGATGCGCTCGCGCGTGCCGAAGCGGATCAGCTGGCAGAAGAACACCAGCTCGGTCAGGCTGAGCGAGCGCGGCATTTGGCCTTCGGCGCCATAGCAGGCCAGGCTCAGGCGGGTGAGGTCCCGGCCCTGGTCCACGTCCAGCAGCAGCGGGCCGATCAAGGGCTTGTAGCTGCTCAGGCGCCTGGCGGCCACGTTGAAGTTCGGGCTGCAGAGGCTGGCAAAGATCGGCGCGTCAAAGGCTTCGGCCTTGAAATGCTCGGCCAGCAGCAAGCCCACCTCGCGGTCGCCCGCAGCCCGCTCGATGCCGTGCCAGAAGCGAAAGTATTCGGCCGGAGACAAGGCAGCGTCGCCGCGATGGAGCAGGTCGGCCGGCAGCCCCGCGTGGGCCAGCACGGCGGCAGGATCGATCCGCATGTCGCTCAGCATCAGCTTCCAGCTGCTGGCGACGACGAACCGGCTGGCGCGTTTCATCGCGTGCCGCCTGAGCGCAGCCCGGCGGGCATGTCATTTCCCTTCTCCATTGCCTGGCGGGACATCTTGAGCACCACCTTGCGCGGCAGCAGCGGCACGATCCAGTTCAGCATGAACCGCAGCCGGCCCTCGTTGAACGCGACCAGTTCGCCGCGCAGCATCGCATCGTAGCCAAACTGCGCCACCGATTGCGCGGACTTCGCCTGTTTCCACAGGTCCACGCCTTCGAGGTTGCCGGCAGCCACGAAGCCGGTGGCCACGGCACCGGGGCACAGCGCGGTGGCCGTCACGCCATGGGCGGCCACCTCTTCGGCAATCGCCTGGGTGAACGAGGTCACATAGGCCTTGGTGGCGTAGTACACCGCCTGCAGCGGGCCGGGCATGAATGAGGCGGTGGACGACACGTTGAGGATGCGGCCGCGCTGGCGCTGGACCATGCCCTTGAGGAATGCGTGTGTCAGCTCGGTCAGCGCGGCCATGTTGACCTGCATCATCGCTTGCGCGTCGGCCAGGCGCTGTTCGTGGAACAGGCCGTGGCCGCCAAAGCCGGCGTTGTTGACCAGCACATCGATCACCAGGCCCTGGGCCTGCGTCTGCTCGAAGATGCGTTGCGCCGCACCTGGCTTGGCGAGGTCTTCGGCGATCACGGTCGCCGAGATGCCGTGCGCGGCCTCCAACGCCAGTTTCAGCGCGTCGAGCTTGTCGCGGGACCTTGCGACCAGCACCAGGTCGCCGCCTTGCCGTGCATGGATCTTCGCGAGTTCCAGCCCGATGCCGCTGGATGCGCCGGTGATCAGCGCGGTGTTGGATGGCTTGTTCATGATGTCCTCAAGGAGTGGGTTTCGATGAGGTGATCGTAGGAATTCGGATCGCGCCACGCACTGGCAAACGACGACAGCCTGCCATCCGATCGTGCCATCACGCATCGCGTCCACGCTTGGCATTCAGGCGTCCGGCAGCGGGCAGCCTTCTGGCCAACGATAGGCCAGCACCGTGTCGACGGGGTAGCTGTGCGCTCGTACGGCGCCGAGCTGGTTGCCACCCAGCAGCCACACCTCGCGGTCGTCGTGCGCCAGGTAGAAGCCCACGTGGCCCTTCCAGCTGGCCGGGTCTTCGCGCCACAGCACCGCGATGCAGCCAGGCACCGGCTGCGCGAGCGCCACGCCCCAGTCCAGCCACGAGCGCGCCAGCGCCGAGCCGGTGCCGCGCAAGCCGGCTTGCGCCAGTGTCCAGTGCAGGAAGGAGCTGCACCACGAGACCTTGTCGTCGTAGCCTTCGATGTTGGTGCCGGCGTGGTACGCGGTGATGCGCGGGTTGGACTGGCCCGCTGGCGCGGCGCACACGCCCAGTTCGGCGCGGGCGGCCGTCAGCCAGGCGGGTTCTGGCGAGGAGGGAGCAATGAGCGGCATCGGTTCGGGCTTGCCCGACGCCAGGCGGTCACTGGCGCCGCAGCGGGATCTGCAGGTGGGTGGGCCGATTCTCTTCCTTGTCGAAGCCGCGGCCGTCGGTGTGGCGTGCGCCCCCGAACAGCAGGTCGCCGCCGCTTGTGGAGAATGCAGAAGCGGGCGAAGCCGCCGCTTCGCCGCTTCTTGCACCCAGGTTGCACCGTGAACCTTCCGAACTCGCCATTCCTTCTCCGGCCCTTCGTGGCCGCCGACGCGCCCGCGTTCACCGCTGCCGTCCGCGAATCCACCGCCACCGTCGGCCGGTGGATGCCCTGGGCGCATGCGGGCTATGCGGACGCCGACGCGCTGACCTGGTTTGCGCACTGCGAGCAGGTGCGGGCAGACGGCTCGGGCCACGAGTTCGGCATCTTCGACGCTGCATCCGGCACGCTGGTCGGCGGCTGCGGGTTGAACCAGTTCAACACCGTCAACGGCTTCTGCAACCTGGGCTACTGGGTCCGCGAGTCGTGGCAGCGGCGCGGCGCCGCTTCCGCCGCCGTCCGGGCCCTGTCGCGCTTCGCGTTTGACGAGCTGCACCTGGGCCGCGTGGAGATCGTTGTTGCCGAGGACAACGCGCCCAGCCTGGCGGTGGCGGAACGCGCCGGCGCGCTGCGGGAATGCCTGGCGCGCAACCGGCTCAAGCTGAACGGGCGGTTTGCGAACGCGTTTGTGTTGTCGCTGGTGCCGGGCGCTCCCAACACAATCGGCGGCCCCTTGTCGCGGAACACAGCTTTGACATGAACCCAGTCCTGCTCCAGGCCGAACAGCTTGGTTTTTCCATTGCCGGCCAGCCGCTGTTGAAGTCGCTGGACTTCGCCATCCGCCCCGGTCTGAGCCTGGTGCGCGGCGGCGATGGGCGTGGCAAGACGACGCTGCTGCGCCTGCTGGCCGGTGAGCTTCAGCCCGGCAGCGGCCGCCTGCACCGCCAGGTCAGGGGCCTGAGCTTCGAGCGCCCGGCAGACGAGGTGCACGACCCGGTGCCGGCCCGCGCCTGGCTGGCCGCGCGGCACGAAGTGTTCGCTGCAAGCTGGCAAGCCGCGCTGGCCGACGCCCTGGTCGCGGACTTCGGCCTGGCCGAGCACCTGGACAAGCCGATGCACATGCTGTCCACCGGCAGCCGCCGCAAGGTCGGCCTGGTGGCCGCCGCAGCCAGTGGCGCGCAGCTGACCTTGCTGGACACGCCGTTTGCAGCGCTGGACGCCCGCTCCAGCCGCCGCCTGGTGGCGCTGCTGGCCGAAGCGGCCACCGACACCCGGCGCGCCTGGGTGCTGGCCGACTACGCGCTCCCTGCGGCACTGGCCGACCTGCCGCTGGCGGCGCTGGTCGACCTGGGCGATTGAGCTTCAGCCTGCCGCTGGCCGGGACAGCCAGTTCAGCAGGTTCGCGTACAGCTCCTCGGGCTTGACCGGTTTGCTCAGGTGGTCGTCCATGCCGGCGGCCAGGCAGGCGTCGCGGTCTTCGGTGAAGGCGTTGGCCGTCATCGCGATGATGGGGGCCTGGTAGCCGCGGCTGCGCAGTTCCCGGGTGGCGTCCAGGCCGTCCATCCGCGGCATCTGCACGTCCATCAGGATCAGCGCGTAGGGCTGGTCGACCGCCCGGTCCAGCGCCATCTGCACGGTGCGCACGCCGTCTGCGGCCACGTCGACGGTCAGGCCGACCGATTCCAGCAGCGCCTTGGCAACCTCCTGGTTGACCAGGCCGTCTTCGGCCAGCAGCACTCGCCTGCCGGCATGCAGTTGGCGCAGGCTGGCCTCGGGCCCGCCAGGGGCTGCGGGCTGTCGAGGGGGCGTGGGGTGGGCCCGGCCCAGCACCCGCAGCAAGCTGTCGTGCAGCGCAGAGGCGGTGACGGGTTTGACCAGCACGCTGCTGAACCTGGCTTCGCGCACCTCGCGTTGCAGGGCGGCATCGGCGTCGGCCGTGACCAGCACCGCCGGGGGCAGGCCGGCCCCGAGCCGCTGGCGCAACAGCGCCAGGGTCTGCACGCCGTCCAGCGGGGCCATGCGCCAGTCGATCAGCAGCAGCTCGAAAGGCTCGCCGCGGCGCGCGGCTTCGTCGACACAGGCCAGCGCTTCTTCGCCGGAGGCCGCGGTGGTGACCAGCAAGCCGAGCCGGCGCAGCTGTCCGGAGAGTGCTGCCAGGGCTTCGGGCAGGTCATCGACCAGCAGGGCGCGGCGCCCGGCCAGCTGTGGCGCGTGACGGGTCGACGGCGCTGCCACGCGCAGCCAGGCGCTGAACCAGAACTCGCTGCCCTGGCCGGGCGTGCTGCGCACGCCGGCGTCGCCACCCATCAGCCTGGCCAGCCGCTGCGTCAGCGCCAGGCCCAGGCCGGTGCCGCCGTGCCGGCGGGTGGTCGAACTGTCGGCCTGCTCGAAGGCAAGGAACAGCGCGCCGATGCGCTCTGGCGCAATGCCGATGCCGGTGTCCCGCACGCTGAACTTCATCAACGCGCGGTCGCCTTTGCGGGCCAGCACTTCGCCGCCCAGGCGCACAAAGCCCTGCGCGGTGAACTTCACTGCGTTGCCGACCAGGTTCAGCAGCGCCTGCGAAAAGCGCGTCGGGTCGCCGACCAGCCGGTCGGGCAGGTGATCGGTGTCGACGATCAGCTCCAGGCCCTTGGCCTGCGCATGGTCGGCCACCATCTCGAAGCTGCGGCTCAGCACCGCGTCCAGCGAGAACTCGATGTCTTCGAGCTGCAGGCGGTTGGCCTCGATCTTGGAGAGGTCGAGGATGTCGTTGATGACCTGCAGCAGGTGCTGCGCCGAGTGCGCGATCTTGCCCAGCCGGTCGCGCTGGGCGGGTTCCTGGGCCTCGCGCTGCACCAGGTGGGTCAGCCCGACGATGGCGTTCAGCGGCGTGCGGATCTCGTGGCTCATGTTCGCCAGGAACTCGCTCTTCGAGCGGTTCGCGGCCTCGGCGCGGTCGCGCGCGGTGGCCAGCTCGCCAACGGCCTGCGCCAGCGCCTGGGTGCGCGTGTCGACCATCTGCTGCAGCCGGTGCCGGTGGTCCTGCAGCTCGGCGACCAGCGCCCGGTGCTCGGTGATGTCGTGGTTGATGCCGATCATGCGGGCCGGGCGGCCGTCCGCATGGCGGTAGAGCTGCCCCTGGCCGGCCAGCCAGCGCGTCTGGCCGTCATGGCGGACGATGCGGAATTCGTCTTGCCAGGGGCTGGTGGGTGCCTCGGGCTGAGGCTCGAACAAGGGCTTCAGCCGCAGTTGCAGCCGGCCCCGGTCATCCGGGTGGACGAGGCGGAAGAAACAGTCGGTGGGAACCGGTCCTTCGCCCGGTGGCAGGCCCAGCAGCTGGTACATCTGCGGGTTCCAGATCGACAGTTGGGTGTCGATGTTCCATTCCCACAGCCCCATCTGGCCGGCTTCCAGCGCCAGGTGCAGGCGTTGTTCGCTGGCTTGCAGCACGCGGGCCTGGGCCAGCGCCCCTTCGCGCTCCAGCGCGGCCTGGTGCATCTGGTCGGCCTCGCGCCGCATGCGGGCCAGCGCCAGGTGGGCCTTGACGCGGGCCAGCAGCTCGCGGGCCGAGAAGGGCTTGGTCAGGTAATCGTCGGCCCCGGCCTGCATGCCTTCGACCCGTGCTTCCTCGCCGGCCCGGGCCGACAGCAGGATCAGCGGGATCGCCGCGGTGCGCGGTTCGGCGCGCAGAGCGGCCAGCAGCTCGAAGCCGTCCAGCCCGGGCATCATCACGTCGGACAGGATCAGGTCTGGCGGCAGGGCCAGCGCGGCGGCCAGCGCGGCGCTGCCGTCACCCACGGCTTGCACCGTGTAGTGCTCGGCCAGCAGGCGGCGAAGGTAGTCGCGCATGTCGGCGTTGTCGTCGGCCAGCAGCACGCGGGCTTGCAGTTCCAGCGAAGCCGGCAACGGTTGCGAGCGGTCAATGACCGGGGCGTCCGGGGCGACCGGGGCGACTGATGCGTCCGGGTCCGCAGGCGCGTCCGGCAGCCAGCGCATGGCCTCTTCGACAAACGGCGCGGCGTCCAGCGCGGTCGAGGCCAGGGGTTGCGCGGCGCCAGTGCGCTCGGCGGACGGGTGGGCATTGCCCAGCGGCACGCGCACGGTGAAGGTCGAGCCGCGGCCAGGCTGGCTTTGCACCGCGACCTCGCCGCCATGCTGGCGCGCCAGCTCACGCACCAGCGCCAGGCCGATGCCGGTGCCCTCGAAGCTGCGGCCGTGGGCGCCACGCACCCTGTGAAAGCGCTCGAAGACCCGCGGCAGCTCGTCTGGCGCAATGCCGATGCCGCTGTCCGCCACCGTCAGCACCGCCATGCCGTCCTGCGCCACGAGGCCGACGCGGATCTGCCCGGCGTGTGTGAACTTGAAAGCGTTGGACAGCAGGTTCAGGACGATTTTTTCCCACATCTCGCGGTCCACCTGCACGGCGGCCGGCAGCGGCGGGCAGTCGACCTGCAGCGCCAGCCCGGCGCGCTCGATGGTGGCGCGGAACACGCTGGCCAGGTCGGTGGTCAACGCGGCCAGGTCGGTGGGCTCGAAGCTGGCCTGCAGCCGGCCGGCTTCGATGCGCGAGAAGTCCAGCAGGCTGTTGACCAGGCGCAGCAGGCGCAAGGCATTGCGGTGCACCAGGGCGAGCGTGGCCTGGTCCGCGGGCTTGCGGCCGCCGGGCTGGGCCAGCAGGTCTTCCAGCGGGCCCAGCATCAGCGTCAGCGGGGTGCGGAATTCGTGGCTGACGTTGCTGAAGAAGGCGGTCTTGGCGCGGTCGATCTCTGCCAGCGCCTCGGCGCGCCGCTGCGCCTCTTCGTAGGCCAGCGCATTCGCCAGCGCGGCGGTGATGGTGGCGGCGAACTGCTCGCACAGCCCGAGGTAGACCTCGTTGTGCGGCAGCCGGGGGCTCAGTGCCGCCACCAGCACCGCCATCGGCCGGCCCGCGCCGGGCGGCGAGATGGGCAGCAGCAGCGCACTCTGCGGCGGCTCGTCATAGGGCCCGGCGTGCACACCGCGCAGCCGGGCCGGCACGTCGTCGACCTGCAGTGGCTGGCCTTCGGGCAGCAGCCGGGCCAGCGGCCAGGGCGCATCCGGGTCGTCCAGCAGCAGCACCGTGGGCGTGGCCGGGGTGCCGGCGACCACACCGGTCGTGCCATGCAGGCGTGCACTGTCACCGGCCTCGTCCAGCTCGTACAGCAGCGCAAACGGCAGGTCGAAGCTGTGCTCGGCCAGGACCTCGATGGCGCAGGCGAAGACTTCGGCCATGCTGTGGCCGTCGCCGGTGCGGGCGGTCAGGTCGCGCAGTGCGCGGGCGCGGCGCTCGCCCAGCATGCGGGCGGTGGTTTCGGTGACCGGGTGGAACAGCCCGCCAACCTGGCCGGATTCGTCCCGGATCGGGCTGAACGAGAAGGTGAAGAAGGTCTCCTCCAGGTAGCCGTTGCGGTCCAGGAACATGCGCTGGTTTTCGAGGAACGAGGTCTCGCCCTGCAGCGCGCGATCAAAGGCCTCGCCGACAACCGGCCAGGCCGAGGCCCAGCAGGCGCGGAAGTCCTGGCCCATCGAGTGCGGATGCTTGCCGCCGCAGATCGGCCAGTAGCCATCGTTGTAGATCTGGACGTGCTGCGGGCCCCAGGCCAGCGAGATCGGGAAGTTCGATGCCAGGCACAGGCCGACGGTCGTGCGCAGGCTTTGCGGCCAGGTCTCGGGCGGGCCCAGCGGCGTGGCCGACCAGTCCATGCTGCGGACCAACTTGCCCATCTCGCCGCCATCGCCGAGAAAGGCCAGCGGGTCCTGTTGTTGTGCTGTCCGCATGTGCGTCCGGTCGATTCGAGGTTGGCCGAACGACCGCGGTTGGCACGGGCCGCGGTTCGACAGCCGCTTTCAGGTTGCGTGATCCCTACTGCCGAAGTCACTGCGTCAGGCCACACAGCACCGAAGTGGTGTCGATGGACACCGCCTGTATGTACCCGAATTCGACGACCCTGCCAACTCCTTAAAATGCCCCCCCATGAGCTTGCAAGACGCCGACGAGGCCGCCGAGGGCACCACGCCCGACACCATCCACCAACCTGGCCTGTGGCGCGACAACGGCTGGACCGCAAAGGTCCTCAAAAGTGAGGAGGGCGACGGCTGGGCCGTGGCCATGATCAAGGACGGCGAGCCCGAGCCGGCGCTGATCGGCCCGTGGACCATGGGCCGCGACAAGCGCAACCCCAAGCCGCTGGACACCGCTGCCTTCAACGTGCTGGTGAAGACCGCCTCCGAGGTGATCCGACGCCACGAGCAGCACCTGCACGCGATCAACCACCAGAACGTGGTGGTCGAGGTCAACGGCGAGCGCATCACCGTGACGCTGGACCTGGTGGCCGACGAATACGAACCGCACGCCATCCTGGCCGCGCAGGACGCCTACGGCGAGCCTCTGGCCAGCGTCAAGGTGGCGGCCAGCTTCAAGCTCAAGGCCGCCAGCGCGGTCGCCTGGATCGAGAGCGACTACGCCAAGCCGGGCAGCTCGCGCAGCAGGTAAGGCGCCGTGGCCGAACCTTCGGCCCGCGCGACTTCGGCTGGCGGGCCGGCCACGACAATGCGGCCGCCCGCGCTGCCGGCGCCCGGGCCGACGTCGATCACCCAGTCACTGGCCGCCACCACGCGCATCTCGTGCTCGACCAGCACGACGGTGTTGCCCGCGTCCACCAGTCCCTGCAGCTGCGCCATCAGCTTGTCCACGTCCGACGGGTGCAGCCCGGTGGTCGGCTCGTCCAGCACATACAGCGTGTCGCCGCGCTGGCTGCGCTGCAGCTCGGTGGCCAGCTTGATGCGCTGCGCCTCGCCGCCGGACAGCTCGGTGGCCGGCTGGCCCAGGCGCAGGTAGCCCAGGCCGATGTCGCGCAGCAGCGTGAGCGGGCGCGCCAGCGCTGGCTGGTCCGCGAAGAAGGCCAGCGCCTGGTCCACCGTCATGCCCAGCACCTCGGCAATGTGGCGCTCGCGGTAGCGCACCTGCAGCGTGGCCTCGTTGTAGCGTGCGCCGTGGCAGGCCGGGCAGGGCGCGTAGACGCTGGGCAGGAACAGCAGCTCGACGCTGACGAAGCCTTCGCCCTCGCAGGTCTCGCAGCGGCCCTTGGCGACATTGAACGAGAAGCGGCCAGCATCGAACTGGCGCTTCTTCGCCGCCGGTGTCGCCGCGAACAGCTTGCGCACCTGGTCGAACAGGCCGGTGTAGGTGGCCAGGTTGGAGCGCGGCGTGCGGCCGATGGGCTTCTGGTCCACCTGCACCAGCCGGCGGATTTTCTCGGCACCTTCGGCGATGCAGCCAGTGGTGACGGCCAGCGGCGGTTCGTCCAGCAGCTCAGCCGAATCGTCGGATACAAGTGCCTCTTCATGGCCCAGGTGGCGGCTCACCAGCTCCACCAGCGCCTGGCTGACCAGGCTGGACTTGCCCGAGCCCGAGATGCCGGTGACGGCGGTCATCGCGCCCAGCGGAAAGGCCACGTCCACCGCCTGCAGGTTGTTGCGGCCCACGCCGGCCAGCTTCAACCAGCCGCGCACTTCGCGGCCGGCCTTGGTGGGCGCAGCGCGGTGGCCGAACAGATAGGGCGCAGTTCGCGAAGCTGCCACCGCTTCCAGCCCGGCCGGTGGCCCGCTGTACAGCACCTGGCCGCCCAGCTCGCCGGCATCCGGCCCCACGTCCACCAGCCAGTCCGCCTGCCGCATCAGCCCCACGTCATGCTCGACGACGAACAGCGAATTCCCGGCCGCCTTCAGCTGCTGCAGCGCGGTCAGCAGCGCTTCGCCGTCCGCAGGGTGCAGGCCGGCGGTCGGCTCGTCCAGCACATAGACCACGCCAAACAGGTTGGAGCGGATCTGCGTGGCCAGCCTCAGCCGCTGCAGTTCACCGGAAGACAGCGTGGGCGTGCTGCGGTCCGGCGACAGGTAGCCCAGGCCCAGCTCGGTCAAGGTGTGCACGCGGCTCAGCACGTCCTGTGCGATGCGCTGCGCGGCCAGCCGCTTTTCCTCGGAGTCCCCCGCGGTGCGGCGAACGTCCGGCGTGGCGGTGTGTGCAGCGCCGCCAGCGGCCACGCGGCGCGCGTTGTCGGCCTTGGCCGCGCTGCGGCTCAGCACCTTGCCCTGCGCAGCCAGCGCGCCTTCGGCATGCGCGGCCGCAGGCGCCAGCACCTCGGCCAGTTCGGCCAGTGGCAGCTGCATCAGCTCGCCGATGTCCCGCCCGGCAAAACGCACAGAAAGCGCCTCGGGTTTCAGCCGCTTGCCGGCGCAGGCCGGGCACAGGCCGCCCACCAGGAAACGTGCCACGCGGCGCTTCATCAGCGCGCTCTGCGTGGTGGCAAAGGTGTGCAGCACGTATTTGCGCACGCCCATGAAGGTGCCCTGGTAGCTGGGCTCCAGCTTGCGCTTCAGCGCAGCCTTGGTTTCGGCGGGCGTGAAGCCGGCATAGACCGGCACCGTGGGTTGCTCTTCTGTGTAGAGGATCCAGTCCTTGAGCTTGCGCGGCAGATCGCGCCATGGCCTGTCCACGTCGTGGCCGAGCGTGACCAGGATGTCGCGCAGGTTTTGCCCGTGCCAGGCCGGTGGCCACGCGGCAATGGCACGCTCGCGGATCGTCAGCGTGTCGTCCGGTACCATGCTTTTTTCGGTCACGTCATAGACATGGCCCAGGCCGTGGCAGGTGGGGCAGGCGCCCTGCGGCGTGTTGGGCGAAAAGTCTTCCGCGTACAGCATGGGCTGCCCAGGCGGGTAGCTGCCGGCACGCGAATACAGCATGCGCAGCAGGCTGGCCAGCGTGGTCACGCTGCCGACGGACGAGCGCGTGCTCGGCGTGCCGCGCTGCTGCTGCAACGCCACGGCCGGCGGCAGCCCGTCGATCGAGTCGACCGCCGGCACGCCCACCTGATCGATCAGCCGCCGCGCATAGGGCGCCACCGACTCGAAATAGCGCCGCTGCGCCTCGGCATACAAGGTCCCGAAGGCCAGCGAAGACTTGCCCGAACCCGACACCCCGCTGAACACCACCAATGCGTCCCGTGGGATGTCCACATCGATGTTCTTCAGGTTGTGTTCGCGGGCGCCGCGCACGCGGACGAAGGCAGAGGGGGCGCGTGAGGGCTGGTTCGCGGTCGAGGCTTTGGTCACGGGTTCAAGCGGTGGGCTGTCGCGGTCCGTCATGCTGGCGTTTCGGGGTGCTGGCGCCCGAGGGCACGGTGTTGCAGGTAGATTCTCGGCTTCGATTTCAACTGTGCGCGCCTCGCATCGTCATGCCCCTGCTCATTGTCTTGCTGGCCCTCGTAGGCCTGAACATCTGGATCACGCGCCGGATCATCGGTCTGGGCGATGCCATGGGCCACAAGGACATGCACATCGCGATGGTGTGGATGGTGCCATTCATGGGGGCCCTGATGGGCCATGCCCAGGCCCGGGCACACGAGCAGGCAGCTCGCGCCGAGCTTCCGGTGCGCACTGGCGTGCTGGATACGCCGCCAGCGCTGATCGAGGCGCCGGGCGCCGAGAACTGGGTGATGGCCCATGGCCTGCAGCTGGTGCATGGCCATCCGCTGATGGATTGGCGCGCATTCGAGGCCTGGCTGGCGCCGCTGTCGCCTGCCGCGCAGCCCGGCCTGCGGCTGGCCGCCCACCGCGCCTGGCTGCTGCACATGCGGGACGCCCTGGGCGCGCATGTTTCGCTGCGTGAGAGCGAGGCCGCGTGGGTGCTGTCCTCGCTGGAGCCCGCCAGTGCTGAAGCCGTGGCGGCCTACGTGGCCAGGACGCGAGGGCGCATCGAGCGCGTGCTGGGCCCGCTGGCGCGCTTTCCCGCCGGGATGAAGAGCGTCGTGCTGGTGCTCGACCATGAAGACGACTACTACCACTACGTGGCCGCGCATGACCCTGGAGAAGGCGAAGCCGCTTTCAGTGGCGGCATGTTCATTGACGCTGGCTGTCCGCACTTCGTGCTGTGCCGTGCTGAGCTTCGCGACATCGAGCCGGTGATCGCGCATGAGTTGACGCACAGCGCGCTCGCCCACTTGCGCCTGCCTGTGTGGCTGGACGAAGGCCTGGCGGTCAACACCGAGCACCGGGTGGCCGGCGCCCGGCCAAGCCTGCACACGCCGCATGCCTTGCACGCCATGCATGTGCGCTTCTGGAACGAAGAGACCATCCAGCAGTTCTGGACCGGGGAGTCCTTTCGCAGGACCGATGACGGCAACCTGCTGTCCTACGACCTGGCGCGCCTGGTGGTGTCGCAGTTGTCCGGCCAGTGGAGCGTGTTCCAGGCTTTCGTGGCGGATGCCCGGCGCGCAGATGCGGGCGAGGCGGCCGCGGCCCGTCATTTCGAGCTGTCCCTGGGGCGCTACGTTGGCGCACTTTTCGGTCACCAGGATGCAGATGCCTGGTCGCCATCGGCCTTGGCCGGCAGCTGAAACAAGGCGGGCTTGTGTCGCCAAGAACAATCGAGGGAGTGGATGATGGTGAATGAAGCATCGGCCGGGCAGGGCTCGGAAGTGCCTGAAGAGACAAGCGCACCAATGCCCGTTGCCGTGGCGCCGAAGGTGCCCTTGCTGCCCCGTGGCGCACTCGGCGCCTGGTGGGCACAAGGCCTGCGCGCGGCCTTGCTGCTGCGGGCCAACGGCGAGGGCCTGCCGCTGTCAGCGGCCCTGCTGTTGCTGCTGTGGCTGGTCGGGCTGGGCGCGGAACTGGGGCTGGCGCGCCTGTTCATCGACGGCCCGGCGCGCTTCTACTGGCCGGCGCTGCTGATGAATCCGTGGATGGCCCTGGTGGTGTCTGCGCTGGTGGCCTGGCTGGCGGTGCGCGACCCTGCGGCCGAGCCGGGCCAGGTGCTGCGGCAGGCGGGCGCGCGGCTGGCCTTGCTCTGTGCCTTGATGTTGCCGCTGGTGTTGGGCAGCGCGCTGGTCTTGGTGCCGCTGATCCGTGGCATGGACAGCCAGGACGAGCAGGCCGTGGCGCTGGTGCAGTGGGTCAGCTGGATCTGGATGGGCTGGGTCTTCGCGGCGCAGGGCCGGCTGCTGTGGCGGGGTGGCACGGCCAATGGGCTTTCACGCTTTGCGGCGGTGCTGTTGCTGGTCGGCTCGCAACTGCTGCTGCAGTTCTACCAGCCGGTGCACTTCTGGTACCCGCAGCGCCCGCCCGCGGAGACCGAGGCTGACAAGGAGCCCCCGTTCAGCCTCACGCAGGAAGTCTTCGAGGCGCAGGACGATGTGCTGGCGAACGCGCTGGACGCGGTGCCGCCCCAGCACCCCGGCAAGGTCGATGTCTACGCCATCACCTTCGCGCCGAATGCCGACGAGGAAGTGTTCCGCCGCGAGAGCCACATGGTGGCCGAGGTCATGCAGAAGCGTTATGGCGCGGCGCCGCTGGAACTGATCAACCAGCGCGAGGAAACACCCGACTGGCCCTGGGCCACGCCGATCAACCTGGAGCGCGCGATCCAGCGTGCGGGCGAGCAGATGGACGTGGACGAAGACGTGCTGTTCATCCACCTGACCTCGCACGGCGGCCGCGACGGCGAACTCGCGACCTCGTTCTGGCCGCTGGACGTGGACTCGGTGACGCCGCAGGACCTCAAGTCCTGGCTGAACGAAGCCGGCATCAAGCACGCGGTGATCTCGATCTCCGCCTGCTTCTCCGGCAGCTGGATCGCCCCGCTGGCCGACGACGACACGCTGGTGATGACGGCAGCCGACGCCGACCACACCTCCTACGGCTGCGGCCGCCGCTCCCCGCTGACCTTCTTCGGCCGCGCGATGTACGACGAAAACATCCGCGCCGGCATGCCGTTCGAAGCGGCGCATGCGAAGGCGCGCGAGGTCATTGCGCAGCGCGAGAAGGAAGCCGGCAAGGACGACGGCTATTCGAATCCGCAGATTGCGATGGGGGCGAGGATGCGGGAGAAGCTGGCGGAGCTGGAGAAGCAGCAGGCGGGTGGGCGCTGAGCGATGCGCATCTTTGCCAGCACGCTAGCGCAGTGGCCTACCGGCCTGCGCCCGTCACCTCCGGTTTTCCAGGTGCTGCTCGGCGCCGTCGATCGGCCTCAGCCACGGTTCGCGGCGCTTGATCCACAGCTCGTAGCTCGGCACCAGAGGGGTGGGGGCTTGCGACAGGATGCCGAGCTTGATCTCGGCCTCTTCGTCGTCCACTGAGAACAGCCGCGCGCCACAGCGGGGGCAGAAGTGGCGGCCTCGGAATTCGGACGTGTCACCCGCGTGTTCGAAGCGTTGGACGGGCCAGATGCCGTAGAAGGTGAAAGCCGAGCCGCTTTCCTTGCGGCAGTCCATGCAGTGGCAGATGCCCACGCGAAGCGGTTCACCGCGAACAGTGAGCTGCACCTGCCCGCAAAGGCATTGTCCTGACAGCAGGTTCATGGCGGCTTCCTTTCTTGTCGGTGGGCCACCGCAGATGAGACAGGGGGGCTGGCCGTTTGTTCCATGGCGCCGAGGAGGGCGGGTGCCCTCCGCCGTGATCGCTGCAGGGACTCACACCGCGCCGTGCGCCTCCACATACAGCGCATAGACCGAGTGGCTGCTGGTCATGTAGAGGCGGTTGCGCTTGGGGCCGCCGAAGACCAGGTTGGGGCAGCGTTCGGGCAGGCGGATGAAGCCGATGGCCTTGCCCTCGGGGTTGAAGACCATCACGCCGTCCAGGTCCTCCGAGCGGCCCTTCAGCGGGTAGACCTTGCGGCCCGGCAGCAGCGGGTTGTCGACCGGTTCGGCGGCCAGCGCGCCGTTGCTGCCCCAGCCGCACCAGAGGTTGCCGTCGCGGTCCACCTTGAAGCCGTCCAGCGCACCCTGGTCGGCGGCGTCGATGAACTTGAACTTGTTGCTCAGCGTGCCGTCCGCGGCCACGTCGTAGCGCCAGATGCTGCGGTTCGGCGTGCCCTTCCATTCGACGACGTAGAGCTTCTTTTCGTCCGGCGAGAAGGCCAGGCCGTTGGGGTTGACCAAGTCGGTGAGCACGGCGGTGAGCTTGCCGTCGGTACCCAGGCGGTAGACGTTGGTCGTCGCCTGCTCGGGCTTGGCCTTGCTGCCTTCCCATTCGCCGTTGATGCCGAACAGCGGGTCGGTGAACCAGATGCTGTCGTCGGACTTGACGACGATGTCGTTGGGCGCGTTCAGGCGCTTGCCTTCGAAGCTGTCGGCGAGCACGGTGACCTTGCCGTCGCGCTCGGTGCGGGTGATGCGGCGGGTCACCGAATGCTCGCAGGTGACGAGCCGGCCCTGGCGGTCACACACATTGCCGTTGGCGAAGTTCGACGGGTTGCGGAAGACAGTGAAGCTGCCGTCCTTCTCGTCGTACTTCATGATCCGGTTGTTCGGGATGTCGCTGACCAGCAGCCAGCCCTTCTCCGGGAAATACGCCGGCCCTTCGGCCCAGCGCAGGCCGCTGCCGATCTGCTCCACCGTGCTGCTGTAGAGCCGGTACTTGGCAAAGCTCGGGTCCAGCACCATCACGGCGGGGTCCGGGTAGCGCTGGTTGGGCTTGAAGTCGAAGGACTGGGCCAGCGCGCTGCCGGTTGCGGCGGCGAATGCGGTTCCTGCCGCGGCTTGCAGCAGGCTGCGGCGGGGCAGGGTTGCACGGGTGTCGTCTTGCATGAGAGGTCTCCGATGTCATTGGTGTTATGACATCGTACAAGTCGAGTGCGCGTTGGGCTACCAGGTAGATGACCGTGATTCCACGGATGCGGGACGGGCGGAATCGGTGGTCATCGTATGACTTGTTCAGCGCCCGTCCAGCTGCTCGGCCAAGGCCTTTGCCAGGCTGGGCGCGTGGCCGAGCACGCGCTTGAAGGCGCGGCTGAAAGAGGCTTCTGAGTCGTAGCCCAGCCGGTCGGCGGCCACGGTGATGCGCATGCCGTCCTGCGCGATCCAGCGGCGGGCCTGGAACATCTTGATCTTGGCGACGTAGCGGGCCGGGCTTTCGCCGACCGAGTCCTTGAAGGCCTGGGCAAAGCGCGAGCGCGAGGTGCCCATCACATGGGCCAGCGCGGGCACGCTCCAGTCGCGCTCGGGCGCGGTGTGGATGGCGGCCAGCACCTTGCCCACGCCGGGGCAGCGCAGCGCGGCGATCCAGCCTGTCGGGTTGCTGCAGGCGCATTCGACCCAGGCGCGGATGATGCTGGCGGCCAGCACGTCGGCCATGCGCGCCAGGATGCCACAGGCGCCGATGCGGTTCAGCGCCACTTCGCGCTCCATCGCCTCCAGCAACACTGGCACGGTCGGGTCGCGCTGGGCCAGGTCGCCGGCGCGGATCACGTCCGGCATCATGGCCAGCAGCGGGTGCAAGGGGTCCAGGTTGAACTGCATGCTGCCGCAGAACATCACATGGCTGGGCGGCCCGGCTTCGTCGGCGGCGTCGCGCACGAGGTAGAGCTGGTCGACCACCGTGTCGCGTCCCAGCGAATCGATGTCCAGGGCCTGCACTTCGGGCGCACTGGCCAGCACATGGGCGCTGCCGCGCGGCAGCAGCACTGCGTCGCCAGCGTTCAGCTGCACCCAGTCTTCGGCCCCTGCGCGCAGCCAGCAACTGCCGCTGGCGACGAAGTGGAAGCGCGCCGTGGGTTGCTTCGGGAAGGAGATCGCCCAGGGGGCGTGCATCAGGCAGCGGCCGTACTCCACGCCTTCCAGCCTCAGGCCCAGCAGGATCTGCGTCAGCGGGTCCGGGCCGGACGTCGGGGCCAGGGCCGCGGCGGCCGTGGCGGTGGGCGGGCTGGAGAAACGGTCAAGCATTTGGGCTGTTCCGGCATGGAAAGCACTGGATGCTAGGCCTAAGCTGATCAACCTCAGGACCCACAAGGCTTCGCATTCCGTGTCATCCAATTCCTGCTCCGCGTGCCTGGCTGCCGCCAGCGAGCTTCCCGCCGCGCCCCCCGCAGCACCCGAACAAGACGCCGCACGCTGGCCTGCCGTGGCTTCGCTCTCGCTGGGCGTGTTCGGCCTGGTCACCGCCGAGTTCCTCCCTGCCAGCCTGCTCACCGCGATGGCGGCCGACCTGCATGTCTCGGTTGGCGCTGCCGGGCAGGCGGTCACGGCCACCGCGCTGGTCGGCGCCGTGGCCGCACCGGCCGTGCCGCTGCTGACGCGGCGCCTGGACCGCCGTTGGGTGCTGCTGGCGCTCACTGCCTTGCTGCTGCTGTCCAACGTGCTGGCGTCCACCGCGCAATCGCTGGGCGTGCTGCTGGCCGGGCGGGTGGTGCTGGGCATTGCCCTGGGCGGCTTCTGGTCCATGGCCGCGGCGCTGACCATGCGGCTGGTGCCAGCGCCGCTGTTTCCGCGCGCCATGTCCTTGGTGTTGACCGGCGTGTCCATCGCCACGGTGTGCGCGGCGCCGGTGGGCGCATGGATGGGCGAGCTGTGGGGCTGGCGCAGCGCCTTCGTCGCGGCCGGGGCGGTTGGCGTGCTGGCGTTTGCAGTGCAGCTGATCACGCTGCCGGCCCTGCCGCCGCATGGCGAGTCCAGCCTGCGGGCCATGGGCGAGCTGTTCACGCGGCCGGCCGTGCGCTTTGCATTGCTGGCGGTGCTGCTGGTGATCTCGGGCCACTTCGCCGGTTTCACCTACATCCGCGCCGTGATGGAGCAGGTGACGCGGCTGCCGGTGGAGGCGATCTCGGCCGTGCTGCTGGGCTATGGCATTGGCGGCTTCTTCGGCAACTTCGCGGGTGGCTGGCTGGCCGGGCGCAGCGAGCGCCACGCGATCGCGGCAGGCGGTGCGCTGATCGTGCTGCTGGCCGCGAGCCTGCTGGTGGCCGGCAGCTCGCCTGTCGTCACCGCCGTCGCCGTCAGCCTGTGGGGCTTTGCCTTCGGCGCCTTCCCGGTCGGCTTCCAGACCTGGATCGTGCGCGCCGCGCCGGACCAGGCTGAGGCGGCAGGCGGCCTGATCGTGGCCGCTTTTCAGATCGCCATCGCGTCGGGCGCCATCGGAGGCGGCTTGCTGGTGGACCATGTGGGCGCGCTGGGCGCGCCGGCCTTCGCCGTGGTCGCCGTCGCGCTGGGCACCTTGCTCACCTGGCGCTGGGGACCGCGGGTGGTGCCGGCACCCGCTTGAAGCCATCCATGAAAAACGCCCCGCCGATGACGGCGGGGCGTTTGCGATGGGGGCCTTCAGGTGGATGCAGGGGCGGTGGCCAGCCCCCGCTTCAGTTCACTGTGCACCCAGCCGCGTGCGGGCCTGGGTTTTGCGCTGCGCGGCTGCGCTGGCGGTGCTGCGCGTTGCGGGGCGGATCTTCAGCGGGGTGGCGGTGCTGCCAACCTTGGTCAGGCCGGCGGTGCCGCTGCGGTAGGCGTACAGGTCGGTGCTGGTGTTGCTGCTGCGGACCAGCACGGCGGGCTGGCCGAGTTGCAGGGCGCGGTCGAAGGCGTTGGGCTCCATCGACCAGGCGGGGTCGTTCGGCGCCGGGTCCGCATAGCTTGTCAGCGTGCGCGTGGCACCCTGGGCGACGAGGACGCGCGGTGCGGCGGTGCTGCCCTGGTTGGGGCCTTGCACCAGCATCACCGCTCCCACGTTCGAGCCGAAGACTTCGGCCGGCGTGCCCAGCGCCGGGGCGATCTCGTCGTAGGTGTCGGTGAAGGGCAGCACTTCGGGGCTGCTGCCATCCGAGCCGACGACCAGCGTGTTCGCCGTCGCGAAGTCGTTGCTGTAGAGCGGCATGTACAGCGTTTCGGCCGAGGCGACCATGTAGCCCTGCGTCTCGCCACCGGACAAGGCGCGCAGCACGGTGACGGCGCCGCTGGCCTTGGCCACGCTGACCAGCTGGCCCGCGGCGGTGGACAGGTAGTCGTCGGTGGCGGGTGTGGACAGCACCACCGCGGCGACCGTGGTCGGCGTCAGGCGCAGCTGCGTCAGGCGGCCGCTCATCGTCGCCAGCGTGCTGGTGCTCAGGTCGGCGTTGAAGCTCACGATGCGCGTGGTGACGCCATCGGTGATGCCGATGTAGGCCGTGGTGCCGTCGCTGGCATTGCGCGTGATGAACTCGCCGGACGACAGCGTGGTCACCGGCACCCGCACGGACGGCTTCTTCAGGTTGACCGCCCACACCTGGCCGACATCGCTGAACAGCCACAGGTCCGGCTGGGCCGGCATGGTGTCGCGGTAGCGGAAGCTGCCGTCACCGGCAATGGTGTAGAGGTCCGCCTTGGGCTTCAGGTCGGCGTCCAGCAGCCTGATCTGGTTGCCTTCGAGCACGACCAGGCCGAGGAAGGCGCCGGAGGCATCCGACACTCGGGCCATGGGCTTGCCGATGGCGACGGGCGCATCGGTGGCGCTCATGTCCATGCGCACGGCCTTGGCGCTCTCCGTCGTCGCGGCGGTGCGGCATTTGCCGTCCGCAGCCGGCGTCGGCATGAACAGCCAGCCCCTGGACGGCACCGCTGCATCCTGGCCTTGCGGCGTGATGTACTGCAGCGAGCAGACCTCTTGCGTGGCCAGCGTGGACAGCTGGCGCGAGCTGACGCTGCCGTCCGTCGCGCCCAGGTGATCGATCACGTAGTAGTGGTCGTTCTTGGCATAGAAGTCGAAGCGCTTGCGCAGCGCGCTGACCTTGCCGTCCTTCAGGCTGTACTCGATGCTGTGCTGGTAGTTGGTCAGCGGGTAGGCGCCGGTGGCGGGCTCGATGGCCAGGGCGGCTGCCGTCGGCGTGTCGGTGCTGACAGCCACGATGGCCGCCGGTGTGCGGCTGCGGTTGGTGTCGGCGAAATGCAGGACGGTTGAGGCCGCGTAGTTGTCGATCGAGGCCAGGATGTGGCCACCGCTGGCGGCCACCTGCAGCACCACGCTCAAGCTGGCCGATGCGCTGGCCAGCGAAGTGCCGCCGCCGGAAACCAGCACCGAGTAGACCTCGCCGTTGTTGGCGTAGGCCACGGCACCGGTCTGGTAGCTCGCAGCGGTGGCACCGTCGATGGCCACGCCGTTGCGGCGCCATTGATAGCTCAGGTCCGAGGCACCGGCCGCGGTGACGCTGAAGCTGGCAGTCTGGCCAATGGCCACGCTGGCGCTGGCCGGCTGGGCCGAGATGCTCAGGGTGGGCGTTTCAACCGGAGGCTGCGGTGTCACCGGCGGGGTGCCGGTGCCCGAATCCACCGGCGTCACCGTCAGGCTGGCGGGCTCGCTGGTCACGGTGCCGGCGGCATTGGTCACGGCCACGCGGAAGGCCGCGCCATTGTCGCTGGCCTGCAGGTTGCTCACCAGCAGGTGCGGCCCGGTGGCGCCGGCAATTGCCGCGCCATTCTTGAGCCACTGGTAGCGCAGCGGGCCCTGGCCGGCAGCCACCACGTCGAACACCGCAAAGCCGGCCTGCTGGGCAGACTGGGCCGAGGGCGATTGCACCAGCGTCGGCAGTGCAACAGTGCTGGAGACGACCAGGCAGTTTTCGAGGTTGATGGCCGAGGCCGAGGGGCCGACCCGCAGGCCGTCGGAGCTGCCCGCGCTGCTGTCGGCGGTGAGCAAGGCCAGGCCGCCGTTGCGCACGCTGAGGCTGAAGCTGCCGTCCGCGGCGGTCACGGCGGTGGTGCGGCCGACGTAGTCGATGCCGCCGGCCACCACGTTGGCGCCGGCCAGGCGTGCGCCAGAGCCGTCCTGCACGCAGCCTGTGACGGCCACGGTGGTCACCGCGCGCGCCACCATCCAGTAGGTGAAGTGCGAAACGGTGCCCTGGTAATACTGGTTCGGCGCGTCACCCACCAGCACGGCCGCGCCTTCTTCCACCCACAGGCCGGTGGCCTCGTTGAAGTAGAACAGCGCGGCATTGGCCGGGGGCGTGTTGCCTACCACGGCGGGTATGCGCAGTTCCGCTGGCTTGCCCGCGGCGAGCTGCAGCGGCTGGCCGGCAGCGTCGCTCAGGTTCACGCTCACGGCGCCCAGGCTTTCGAGCGTGCGCGCGGGGTCGCTGCCCACGGCGGCGGCCACGAAAGTGCCCGGCAGGTTGGCGGCGTTCGCACCGCCGTCGATGGCCGTGACCGAGACCGTGGCGGTGCCGGTGAAAGTGGTGCCATCGACAGCGGTGAGGCTGGCCGCCTGCAGGCTGACCTGGGCGGGAGACACGGTCGAGGCGACGGTCGCTGGCTGCGAGGCGTCCACTGCCGCGCTGGTGTCGATCGGCGTCAGGCGCGCGTCGAGCGACACCGTCGTCTGGTCGGCCACGGCAACCACGGCCACGCTGGGTGCATAGCCGGTGCGGGTGAAGCGGACCGAGGCAGCGGCCGATTCCGGCACCTGCGTGAGCTGGTAGTGCCCGTCGTCGGCCGTGGTGGCGCTGCGGTCTGCGCTTTGCACCGTGACGCCCGGCAGCACCAGGCCGCTGCTGGCATCGACCAGCACGCCGCTGACGGTGCCGGCCTTGGCCACGGCAGGAGGCGGCGAGGTCGACGCGGTGTCGTCGCTGCCGCAGGCCGTCAGGGTCAGCGCGGCACAAGCGCCCAGCGACACCGCAAGCCGGTAAATCCAGTTCGAGATCATGTATTCCCTCTTGACGGCACACGCCGCTTTGAGCGGTGAACGTTAGTGGCCCGACCCTCGCGTGAGCGGCAGAGAAGGCGGCCAAACCACGGCCATTCATTTGCCGGGCGACGACGCGACAGCGGCGAAGCAAAGCCGGCCAGCACGGCACCTGCGGTGGCAGGCTCATCCGGTAAGCCAGTGGCTGCGACCGTTGATCGAGAACGCACCATGCCTCCCCTAATTTGAGTTGTGCGGCGGACACCCAGGCGCTGCTACCGTCGCGCTCGCCAGCGATGGCCAGCGCGGCGGAGACACCGCGCTGCACACGTCTTACAACCAAAGTCAGAGAGGCTCGTCATGTCGATTCCCTTCACGTTCTCTTCCGCGCTGCTGAGCGTCGCGCTGCTCGCTACCGCATTGCCTGCCGCAGCCGAGAGCTTCGTCACGTTCCAGGTGCCGGGCGCCACCAGCTTCTCGGTGGCCAAGATCAACAACAGCGGCGTGGTCGCCGGCTCGTACACCTCGAGCGGCGGCCAGTCGCGCGGCTTCGTGCGCAGCGCGTCCGGCGAGATCACCGGGTTCGACGTCAATGGACTGAGCACCACGGCGATGTCCATCAGCGACGACGGCACCGTGGCCGGCTATTACACCGACGGGGGCGGCCTGAAGGCCTTCACGCGCAGCCCTGCGGGGGTCATCACGTCCCTGGTCACGCCGGGCTCCTTCAGCGTGGCCTACGCCATCAACAACCTTGGCAGCACTTCGGGCTTCTACCGCAACGAGCAGAACGATGACTTCGCCAACCGCGGCTTCGTGGCCACCGCCAACGGCGGCTTCACCAGCATCAGCATGCCCGCCGGCATGAGCGGCTCGGTGGCCAGTGCGCTGAACGATGGCGGCGACAGCGCCGGCAATTTCGAGGTGCTCTACCTCAACACCTTGCTGAAGTACGTTGGCTTCGTGCAGACGGCCAGCGGCGTGTTGACCAGCTTCGAGGCTGGCACCGTGAGCGACCCGGCCGGCATCCCGCAGACCGAAGTGGCAGGCCTGAACAACGCCGGCACCGCGGCCGGCGTGTTCAGGACCGTGGTGTGCCCGTTCAACTGCGCCACCAAGTCCTCGCAAGGCTATGTGCGCAGCGCAGGCGGCCAGATCACGCTGTTCAAGGTGGGCGCCACCCGCAGCCTCATGAACGTGGCGGGCATCAACAATGCGGGCCAGATCGTGGGTGACTACACCGCCTCGCGCGGCGCCAGCGGTTTTGTGCGCGCCGCAGACGGTGCGGTCACGACCTTCAAGGTGCCGAAGATGCTCTACACATCGCCCAGCAGCATCAATGACCAGGGCGTCGTCGCCGGAACCTGCTTGAAGTCCGGCAGCAGCACCTACCTCGGCTTCCTGCGTTTGCCCTGACGCGCGACAGCCCGCCACGCGTGCGCTTGCCGCGCGGATGGCGGTGCTATCGTGCCCGCCATGACATGGTGGATGCGAGTGCGGCCCTGGCTGGGCCGCCGTTGGGTGCAGCTTGGCGGAGGTCTGTTGGCCCTGTACCTGCTGCTGGGCTGGCTGGCCGTCGGGCCCTTGTTGAAATGGGCGGCGCCGAAGTGGTTGTCCGGGCGAGGCGGCTACACGCTGGCCATCGAGCAGGCGCACTTCAATCCGCTGGCCTTGTCGCTGGAGCTGCAAGGCCTGTCGCTGAAGACGCCGCAAGGCCAGCCGCTGCTGGGCCTGGGCCGGCTCTACGTGAACTTCCAGGCCAGCAGCTTGTTCCGCCGCGCCTGGACCTTCAACGAGCTGCTGATCGAGCAGCCCACGGTGGCGGTGACGCTGCTGGCCGACGGGCGACTGAACTGGCAGCTGTTCGTGGACGCGCTGGCCGACAAGGCTCAGCCTGCGCCGCCACCCGATCCAACGGCCGAGCCGCCCCGCTTGTTGGTGCAGCGGCTCGCACTCAGCGGTGGCCGCATCGACTTTTCCGACCAGCAGGTGGCAGGTGGTTTCAGCACCCAGCTCGCGCCGCTGGCACTGGAACTCGACGATGTTTCGACCTTGCCGAATGCGCAAGGCGAACACGAAGTCACCGCGCACCTGGGCCTGGGTGCCGACCTGCACTGGCAAGGCCGCTTCGGCCTGAACCCACTGGTCTCCAGTGGCGAGTTTTCCATCCAGGGCCTGCCGCTGGGCCGGCTCTGGCCCTATCTGCAGCAGCGGCTGAAGATGGCACCGCCCGAGGGCCTGGCTTCGCTGTCCTTGCACTACGAAGCGGCCTATGCGCAGCGCCAGCTGTCGCTGAAGCTGGCGCAGGTGAATGCCAAGCTGGCCGAGGTGGCGCTGCGCGGCACTGGCCAGGCCGAGCCGGCCGTGGCGCTGGGCGCGTTGACGCTGAGCGGCGGTACGCTGGACCTGGCGAGCCGCCACATCGGCGTCGAAAGCCTGGCACTGCAAGGAGGTGCGTTGCACCTGGTGCGCGCGGTGGATGGTCGGCTGGACCTGCAGGACTGGTTTGCTGCCGCGCCGGCGGCCGCTGCACCCCCGGCGCCTGCCCCTGCGGCTTCGGCACCTGCCGAGCCATGGACACTCCAGCTCGCCAAGGCCAGCGTTGAAGGCCTGGGCCTGCGCCTCGAAGACCGCGGCCTGGCCACGCCGTTGACGACCGAGCTGGGCGAGTTGAAGCTGGGCTTCCAGGCCGAGGCCAGCACTGCCGGCGATGGCCAGTTCAAGCTGCAAGGCCTGCAGCTCTCGGCCCGCGAGCTGGCGCTGCGCTCGGGTGCTGCCGAGCCCTGGTTCAAGCTGGCCGGTGCCACGCTGAGCGATGGACAGCTGGATTTGGCCGAGCGCACGCTGGGCATCGGCCGGGTGGCCTTTGCCGGCGGGCAGCTGGTGGCCCTGCGTGATGCGCAGGGCGAGCTTTCCCTTCTCACGGCCTTCAGGCCTGCGGCGGCCAAGGCTGCGGTGGCCGCACCAGCACCAGCGGCCAGTGCGCCGGCTTGGCACTACCGCATTGACCAGGTGGCCGCGAGCGATTGGCAGGCCACGCTGCGCGACGATGCGGTGGCCGGTACCCAGCCGCTGGTGCTGGAGGGCATCCAGGGCCAGGTCGAGCAATTGAGCGACGATCCCAAGGCCAGGCTGCCGGTGCAACTCGCGCTGGCGGTGCAGGGCAACGGCGGGCGCCTCAGCATCAACGGGCAGGCGCAGCCCGCGAGCCAGGCGGCAGACCTGCGCGTGTCGCTGCGCGGGCTGGCGCTGGCCCCTGCCAAGCCTTACCTGGCCCAGCAGGCGGCGCTCACGCTGCTGGGCGGGCTGCTCGATGCCGAAGGCCGGCTGCGCCTCTCGCAAGGCCAGCCGCGGTATGAAGGCAAGCTGGCGCTGCGCGAGCTGCGCATTGACGAGACCGTCAGCGGCGAGCGTTTCCTGGCCTGGCGCCAACTGAACGCACCGCGCCTGGTCGTCACGCCGCAGTCGCTGGAAGCCGGTGACGTGGACCTGGACGGCCTGAACACCAAGCTGGTGATCTTCAAGGATCGCTCGATCAACCTGACCAAGGTCTTGCGGCCGCAGGCCGTGGCGGCTGCGGCACCCGCCGCTTCGTCGGCCAGCGCCGTGGCCGCCACCAAGGTGGCGAGTCCCGCCGCTGCGCCGGCCTTCCTGGTCGACGTGAGCCGCGTGCGGGTGCGCGACAGCGAGCTGGACTTTGCGGACCTGTCGCTGGCGCTGCCGTTTGCCGCGCGCATCCACGGCCTGCAAGGCCAGCTGGCGGGGCTGTCCACGCGGCCCGGCCGCTCGGCGCAGATCGAGCTGGGCGGGCAGGTCGACGAATACGGCCTGGCCCGCGCGGCCGGCCAGGTCGAGCTGGGCAACCCGACGAATGCGATGGACATCGGCGTGGTCTTCAAGAACGTCGAGATGACTTCGCTCACGCCTTACACCGCGACCTTTGCCGGCCGGCGCATCGCCTCGGGCAAGCTGTCGCTGGACCTGGCGTACAAGATAGCCAAGCGCCAGCTCAGGGGCGAGAACCAGGTCGTGATGGACAAGCTCACCTTGGGCGAGAAGGTCGACAGCCCGACCGCCGTGAACCTGCCGCTGGACCTGGCACTGGCGCTGCTGCAGGACAGCGACGGCCGCATCGACCTGGGCCTGCCCATTTCCGGCAGCCTGGACGACCCGCAGTTCAGCTACGGCGGCATCGTCTGGAAGGCCATCGTCAACGTGCTGACCAAGGTCGTCACCGCGCCGTTCCGCGCCATCGGCGCGTTGTTCGGCGGCGGCGACGACGAAGCCGCACCCCGCATCGCCTTCGACCCCGGCCACGCCGAGCTGCCGCCGCCCGAGCGCGAGAAGCTGGACCAGCTCGCCCAGGCCCTGGCCAAGCGCCCGGGCCTGGCCGTGAAGATCAGCGCAGGCTACAGCCTGCAGGCCGACACCGCCGCGCTGCAGGACCTCTGGCTGCGCCAGGCCGTGGCGGCCCAGCGCAAGCAGGAAGTGGCCCCCGGCGAACTGCCAGGCGCCGTGAACCTCACCCAGCCCGAGGTCCGCCAGGCACTGGAAGCGATCTACACCCAGCGCCTGGGCGGGCCCGCCCTGGAGGCCTTGCGACAGCAGATCAAGGCTGGCGGTGCCAAGCCGGTCGAGCCCGCCAAGACCGCGGAGGCCAAGCCGCCCGAGTTCCCGCTGCATGCCGCGCTGCAGCAGCAATTGATGGCGCAGAGCGCCGTCACCGAGGACCAGCTCACCGCATTGGCCGCGGCGCGCGCCGAGGCCGTCAGCAGTCGGCTGGTTTCACGCCACGTCTCGCTGGACCACCTGCTGGTGGATGCGCCCAGGCGACTGGGCGCAGATGCATCGCCGCAAGTGGCATTGGGACTGAGCGTCAAGGCCAGCCCTGTGGCGGAGGCCGCGCCATCTGCCGCAGCCCGTTGAACCTGCTACACGCCCAGCGCCTGCTGCAGGTGATCGACCAGGGCCCGCTGCGGCGCGGTCAGCGCCGCACCTGAGGCGGCCACCAGCGCCAATTCGGTGGGCGCCAGTTCCGGCAAGCCTTCGCAGCGCTGGTGCTCGGGCAGCAGCGCGGTGGTGGGCAAAACGCTGATCGCCAGGCCCGAGGCGACTACGGCCTGGATGCCGGTGAGGCTGTGGCTGCCGAAGGCCTGGCGCCAGCGGCGGCGCGCCTTGTCCAGGCCGCGCAACGCGCGCTGGCGGTAGACGCAACCTTGCGGGAACAGCGCCAGCGGGATGGGCTCGCCGGGCGGCAGCGCAAAGCCCTGGCCTTGCACCCAGACCAGGGTTTCAGGCCAGGCGGCCAGGCATTCGCCTTCGCCGGGTGAGCGCTTGACCAGTGCCAGATCCAGCTCCCCCTGCGCGAGTTTGTGTTTCAGGTCCGTGCTCATGCCGCTGATGGTTGCCAGGCGCAGGCCGGGCTGCTGCGCGCTGAAGCCGGAGAGCAGGGCGGACATGCGGCGCGCGTCGAAATCTTCCGGCACGCCCACGCGCACCGGCAGCACGGCTCCTTCGCTCGCGAACACGTCCTCGGCCTCCTGGGCCAGTGCCAGCAGGCGGCGGGCGTAGTTCGTCAGCAACTCGCCCTGGGCGGTGGGCGTGATCTGCGTGCCGGTGCGGTCGCGCAGCAGCAGCGGCCGGCCCACGCGCTCTTCCAGCTTGCGGATCTGCTGGCTGACGGTGGACTGGGTGCGGTGCACCCGCTCTCCAGCCCGCGTGAAGCTGCGCTCGTCCACCACGCAGACGAGGGTCTGCAGCAACTCCAGGTCCAGCACCTCGGCACTCCTTCCACTTTGAAGGTGTCATTAGACATTCAACTGATGTGTTACATCAAATCGAATTTCCAAATTACAGGATGGCTGCCTACGATGCCACCCATTCCTTGTCTTGCACTGCAGAAAGCCCATCGCCATGTCCCTCTCCGGCTCCCGTCCCCGCTGGCTCACCTTCGACTGCTACGGCACCCTCATCCAGTGGGACGAGGGCCTGCAGGCGGCCGTGCGCGAGCTGCTGGCCGCCAAGCAGGCGGACCATGTCTCGCCCGAAAAACTGATCCAGGTGTATGACCACCACGAGCACGCGCTGGAGCAGACGCCGCCGCACCGCTCGTTCCGCGAGGTGGCCGGCCAGGGCTTGCAGATGGCCTTGCGCGAGCTGGGCCTGCCGGTGGGCGACGGTGACATGGCCTCGCTGGCCAAACGCATCTCGGCGATGCCGCCGTTTCCCGAGGTGGTGACCACGCTGGCGCGGCTGAAGGCGGCGGGCTGGCGGCTGTGCATCGTCTCCAACACCGACGACGACATCATTGCCGGCAACGTGGCGCAGCTGGGCGGCCACATCGACCGCGTCATCACCGCGCAGCAGGCGGGCGCCTACAAGCCCAACCGCCGGCTGTTCGACCATGCGCATGAGGCGCTGGGCGTGACGAAGGACGAGGTGCTGCACATCTGCGCCAGCCCGCACCTGGACCATGCGGCGGCACGGGACGTCGGTTTCCGCTGCGTGTGGATCGACCGCGGCACCGGCCGCCGGCTGCTGCCCGACTACGCGCCTGACGCGACGCTGCCCACGCTGGCGGGCGTGCCGGAATTGCTGGCAGCGGCGGGCTGGTGAACAGGCATCATCTCGCCATGGCCCACATCCTTGCCGCATCCGTCGCCCCGTCTGCCGAACTGCCCGAGCTGGACAACGAAGCGATCCACCAGGCCCGCATCGAACTGGCCGCCTGTTTCCAGCTGGCCGCTCAGCACGGGCTGGAGGAGGGCATCTGCAATCACTTCTCAGCCTTGCTGCCGGGCAGTGACACGCTGTTCCTGGTCAATCCCTATGGCTTGGCCTTTGCCGAGGTCACCGCTTCCAGCCTGCTGATCTGCCATGTGGACGGGCAGGTGCTGGCCGGCCAAGGGCAGCCCGAGGCCACGGCCTTCTACATCCACGCCCGGCTGCATCGCCAGCAGCCACGCATCCGTGCGGCGTTTCACACCCACATGCCGCATGCCACTGCCCTGAGCATGCTGCAGGGCGAGCCGCTGCGCTGGGCCGGCCAGACCGCGTTGAAGTTCCTGGGCCGCACCGCCGTGGACCCGCACTACAACGGCCTGGCGCTGGACAACACCGAGGGCGACCGCATTGCCAAAGCCATCGGCACTGCCGACATCGTGTTCCTGAAGAACCACGGCGTGTTGGTCTGCGGCGCCAGCGTGGCAGAGGCCTGGGACGACCTTTACTACCTGGAGCGTGCTGCCCAGGTGCAACTGCTGGCGATGAGCACCGGCGAGCCGCTTCAGCTCATTCCAGGCGAGATCGCCCAGCGCACTGCAGCGCAGATGCGGCTGGGCGATGCCGACAGTGCCCGCGCGCACCTGGCCAGCGGCTTGCGCCGGCTGCGTGCGGCGGGCAATCCGTTCGAGCGCTGAGTTCAGCGCCCTGCGGCTTCAGCGGGCCACGCCGTAGACCGACAGCGCCGGCAGCGTGGCCGAGGCGGCCTTGATCCAGCTGCCGCTGGTGCCGTAGGTGGCGTAGCCGCCGGTCGTGCCGTTGGCGTTGTTCAGCCAGATGGCGCTGACGTCGCTGCCTGCCGTGGTGACCGTGCCGACCCAGTACTGCACGCCTGCCGTCAGTGCGATGGTCTCGGCCGTGGTGACCTGCACATAACTGCAGCAGGGGTAGATCGCGCCCTTCTCGGTCTTCCAGTCGAAAGGCGTCACATCGGTCCAGGTGAACAGCGGCGCGCCCGGCACGCCATTCGCGTCGGCATACACCACGACGTTCAGCGTGCTGCGGTTGCCGGCGCCCAGCGCCACCGGCAGCACCATCTTGGTCAGGTTGGCGTTCAGGGTGGGCGTGAACGGCACCGCGGCGTTCTGCAGCGGATCGCTCGCGCTGTCACCGGCGATGCTCAGCCCGGCGTCGGCCTGGTACATCGCGACGTTCGACGTGATCGTCGAGTACAGGACCTGGGTGTTGGCCTTGGCCTGGGACTTCGCATCCGCTGTCGGTGCGACCGACTGTGCGGGACCGACTCGGCGGATGATGGGCTCGGCGCTGGCCGAGGTGGCTGTGGTCGCGGCGGCGAGCGCGAGCAGCGACAGCAGCGCTGTCAGGGTTTGCGGGATTCGCATGGGAAAACCTTTGTCGGATGACGGAAAGCGGGGAGGGTGAAGGCGGGGACGAGTGCGAAGACGCGCTTGCTCACTCGGTCGGCACGCCGTAGACGCCCACGGCCGGCAGCAGCACTTCGCTCTGGCTCTGCCACACGCCGCCGCCGTCCAGGTAGGCATCGGTGCCGGTCAGGCCGCGCGAGTTGAAGTACCACATCGCGGTGATGCGGCTCTTGGGCGTGGTCGCGACGACGATCCAGTACTTCTTGCCTTCCACCAGCGGCACTTCGCCGGCTGCAGCGCTCGGGGCGACATAGGTGCAGCACTGGCGCGCGGTGTTGTCGGCGTTCAGCGTGTTCTGGATCGGCATGTCCTGCCAGGTATAGATCGCTTCGCCGGGCAGGCCCTTGGCGTCCGCGTTGATCGAGATCAGCAGGGTGCTGGCGTCTTTGACGCTGTCCTGCGAGAGCGGCACGATGACCTGCGTCACGCTGATGTTGGACTTGGCCTTGAACGGCACCGCGAAATGCTGCTGCGGCCCGCGCGAGCCCGGCACGCCCTGCATGTGCCACAGCGGCCCCAAGATGGCCGGGCCCCAGCCGTAGTCATAGACGTTGGTCGCGTCCGTGTTCAGCGTGCTGTAGATCTTGGTGGTCCCGGGTGGCGCGGCGGTCGGGGTCCGGGCTGGGCCTGATTGTTTGACGATTGCTTCGGCTGCAACATGGCTTGTGGCGATGGCCAGCAGCGACAGGGCAACCCATTGTTTGAGTCTCATGGAACACCTTGTGAATAAGGGGGAGTGAGGTCCGTCGTGCTGGCTTGTGACCGTTGCGCGCCGGCTTCTGCAAGGGTCGGTCATACAACAACCGGCCCCGCCGAAGTGAGCCGCAGTGTGCGTGGCGTGCCCCGAAACAGGGCCTCGGCTGCGCCATGAAAGGGCAACGGAAAAGCCATGGTTGCCCGGTAAAAAGGTGTGTCGGGGTGGAAATTCGGCGGACTTATTGAATTTTTCTAGCTTTGCCTGTTGACGGTTGTATGACGTCAGTCAGGCATTGTTTTTGCGCTGTGTCATCACATCGCCGGCCATGCACCGCGCCAGCCTGACCCGCTCATCCAGCGGGTTTTGGCCAGCGCGGAGCGATTGCTCCCAACCCGGGAGCGCGGTGCGTTCCAAGGAATCGTGTTCATGCAAGAAGCTGGGTTGTCCCAAGCGCTCGCCGGGTCCATCTGGACCTTTGGCGAGGTCGAGTTCGATGAAGTGCGCTGGTGCTTGCGCGTGGCCGGCGCACCGGTCGCCCTGGAGCCCAAGCCGCTGCGCATCCTCAGCATGCTGCTGCGCCGTGCCGGCGAGGTCGTCACCCGGGATGACCTGCTGGCCGAGCTGTGGCCCGGCACGCCGGTGGTCGACAAGGCCGTCACCAATGCGGTGGGCAAGCTGCGCCAGGCGCTGGGGCCGGACGGCGTGAACTGCATCTCCACCGTGCCCAAGCTGGGCTACCGGCTGATGGCCGAGGTGCAGCGCCAGGGGGCCGTCGCAGAAGCCAGGCCGTCTGTGGCCGAAGAACCCGCCGAGGCGCCGCACACGGACGCACCCGTGGCCGTGGCGCCGGAGGTTCCGCAGGACATGCCGGCCGCGGCCCGGCCCTACAACCCGCCGCGCGCGGCCCGCTGGCGCGATGCGCTGCGGCAGGGCGAGCAGCTGCGGCGGGTGTCCGCAGGCCTGGCGCTGCTGCTGATGGGCCTGGGCTTTTGCGGCGCGCTGGGCTGGGAGGCCAGGCAAGCCCAGCGCACGGCAGACGCCGAACGCCGCATCACGCATGCCCTGCAGCTGCGCCTGCTGGGCGCGATGGCCCAGGCCGGCCTGGTGGACGAGGCGCAGCGCGAGGTCGAAGCGCTGCGGGCGCGCCTGCCGGAAGACGATGCCGACATCCAGGCCGAGGCCTCGCGGGTGCAGCAGCGCGTGCTGGCGCTGCGCTCGCAGGGGGCCGCAGCGGCCACGGTTCCCGCGCTCGGGCGCTTGAGCGCAGCGGACCTGTTCATCCCCCCGCCGCCGGCCCGGCAGCGGGACAGCGAGACCTTGCTGCAGGCCGCGCGTTAGCCCTTCTGCCGTGCGGGCCGCGCAGGCAGTTTCAGCACAATGGTGGGCCTCAACGACAAAGGTCCGCCATGTCTGAAAGCGCCATGTTTGCCAGCGGCCCGGCCAATCGGTCCATGCCGGACGCTGCGGTGATGCCAGTGCTGCTCTACCCGGACGTCCCGGCCGCCGCGCAGTGGCTGTGCCAGGCTTTCGGGTTCGCCGAGCGCTTGCGCATTGGCAGCCACCGGGTGCAACTGCAGGTGGGTGATGGCGCGATCGTCGTGGCACAGGCCGCGCGGCCGGACCTGGCGCCGGCCGGTTTCGGGCACTCGGTGATGGTCCGGGTGCGGGATGCCGACCGGCACTGCGCCGCCGCGCGCGCGGCAGGCGCCGTCATCATTGGTGAGCCCACCGACCAGCCCTATGGCGAGCGCCAGTATTCGGCGCTCGACCCCGCAGGCCACGCCTGGACCTTCTCCCAGTCCTTGCGCGACGTGGACCCTGCGAGCTGGGGCGGCGAGCTGGTCAGTGCTGCAAGCTGATCAACGCGCCCCTTTGCCTCAGGGCTTGGCGGCGTCCACGCTGGCCTGCGTGAAGGTGGGGTAGCCGGACGGCTTGTAGGTGTTGAGGTTGCCGAGGAAGTTGCTGTCCTTCAGCGGGATGGTGGCCGAGCCGTAGTCGAAGCTGTTGAGCTTGCTGCGCATCGTGGCGTTGTCGATGCCGTCGCCGTGCAGTTCGTACCAGCTGGTGATGGTGGGCGTGACGAACTGGCCGTAGGGGTTCTCGGCGGGTTCGGTGGCGCTGGCGAAGCGCATCGCATGGGTCAGGCCGCCATCCTTGTGATAAATGATCTTCACATGGTTGCCCTGCATCGCGATCTCGGCGACCGGCTTGTTGTAGAGGTCGCCGTGGGCGCTGTAGCCGCCGTGGGTGACCACGCCGTTCGTCGTCCAGACGGCCGCATGTTCCCAGTCGTGGCGGTGGCCGCCACCGAGTGCGGTGGTCTGGTCCTTCTCGAAGTACAGCGCGTAGAAGTGGCCGCAGTAGGTGTTGCCGCCGGTGGTGAGGCAGGCGTGGCGGTGCAGCGTGTTCGAGCTGTCCAGGAAGTTGCTGGAGCGGCAGTTGCCGGTGATGCTGCCGGTGGGCTTGAGGCCACCGTTCTGCACGCCAGCGCGGCTGATGCCGGCGCTGGGCAGGCAGCCGTCGGTGTCGAAGTCGAACACCGGGTAGGTGGCCAGCACGTTCTCGGTGCTGGGCAGGGCTTCGTCGAGCTTGGCGAAGTCATCGGCCAGCGCGGCCTGCGCGAGCACGAACAAGGGGGCGAGGCACAGCGCGGCCCAGGGGCGATTCGTGGACATGGAAAGTCTCCCAACGGTGGATGTGAGGGGGCACCGGCCATCGGGCACGGCCGGGCTCGACGCGATGTCGAGCCCAGCCAGTGTCCTGAGCCGGTTTGAAACTCACGTGACGGTTGGTTGACGGTGCCGGACCGCCTGCGCCGCGAACATCAGCGCGCGGCGACTCCCTTGGCACGCACGGCCGCCACCTCGCGTTCCGAGACGGCGCTGGCCCGGTTGCCCCAGCCCTGGCGCAGGAAGGTGGCCAGGGTGGCCAGTTCGCTGTCGCTCAGGCGCTGCGCGAAGCTGGGCATGACCAGCACCGATGGGGCTTTGTCGGTGGACGGGGTGCGGGCGCCGGCCAGGATCACCTGGATCAGCCCGTGCGGGTTCTCGGCGTTGATCACGGTGGCGCCGTCCAGCTGCGGGAAGATGCGCGTGGCGCCCTGGCCGGTGACGAAATGGCAGGCGGCGCAGTTGTCCAGGTACAGGCGCTCGCCCAGGCTCAGGTCCTTCGCGGCGGTGAGCTTCTGGATGGTCTCGGCCTTGCCTTGCGGCGTGACGCCGGCGGCCTTGTCCGGCCCCGGCGGCAGGGCCTTCAGGTAAGCCGCGATGGCCTGCAGGTCCGGGTCCTGCAGGTAGGCGGTGCTGTGCTGCACGACCTGGGTCATCTCGCCGGCGACGGCGGCGCTGCGGTTGCGGCCGGTCTGCAGGTAGTCGACGATGTCCTGGCTGTTCCAGCGCGGCATGCCACGCAGCGAGGGCGTGGGCCAGCCGTTGAGCTCGCCGCCGGCCAGGAAGGCGGTGTCCGCGCTGCCGCTGGCCTTCTCGTTCATCGCGAAACCGCGCGGCGTGTGGCAGCTGCTGCAATGACCCAGGCCTTCGACCAGGTAGGCCCCGAGCTTGACCTGCTCGTTCCAGTCCGGCTGCGGCTGGAAGGACTTGCTGGAGAGGAACAGGAAGTTCCACAGCGACATGCCCCAGCGCAGGTTGAACGGGAAGGCCATGTTGGTGGCTGGCGGCACCGCGCTGCTGGGCTTCACGCCGTTCATGAAGTAGGCGTAAAGGGCGTGCGTGTCGGCGTCGGAGACCTTGGCGTAGTTCGGGTACGGCATCGCAGGGTAGAGGTGCGTGCCGTCGGCCCGCAGGCCCTTGCGCATGGCGTCGGCAAACTGCTGCTCGGTGTAGTTGCCGATGCCGTGCTGCTTGTCGGGCGTGATGTTGGTCGAGTAGATGACGCCGTGGCCGCTGTCGATCGCCAGGCCGCCGCTGAAGGCCGGTTTGCCCGGCGCGCTGTGGCAGGCCACGCAGTCGCCCACGCGGGCCAGGTACTCGCCGCGCTTGACCAGGGCCGGGTCGACTTCGGCCTGCGCAGCCTGCAGGGCCGCCAGGCACAGCGCGGCCGCGCCGATGAGCCGCGGAAGGAAGGTGTTCTGGTTCTTCATGCTCATGCCTGCACCAGCGGCCCGGGGTTCTTCAGGTACTGCTTCTTGATGGCCTCGGCGGCGAACAGCGTGATGGCGCCGATGGTGGCCGTCGGATTGGCCTGGAAGTTCTGCGGGAAGGCGTTGCCGCCCGGCACGAAGACGTTGTGCACGTCCCAGGACTGCAGGTAGCGGTTCAGCGCCGAGTCCCGGGGCGAGGTGCCCATGATGGCGCCGCCTACGTTGTGGGTGGAGACGTACTTGGTGATGTCCCAGTGCGAATCCAGTGCCAGGAAGTTCTCGGACAGCGCGTCCGGCTTCATCTCCTTGGCGATCTTCAGCACGATCTCGCGCAGGTAGCGCTGCAGCTTCAGCTCGTTCTGGCGCCAGTCGAAGGTCATGCGCAGCAGCGGCATGCCCCAGGGGTCCTTGTAGGTCGGGTCCAGGTCCAGGAAGTGGCCGCGGTAGGACATGCAGGTGGTCGTGATGCCGATGGTCATCGAGCGGCCATACCAGTCCATCATGGCTTCTTTCCAGCCCTTGCCCCAGCCGGGCGTGCCGGGCGGCAGCGCGGTGCCGATGGGCGCGCCGGTGGACTGCGAGCTGTGGATCTTGGCGCCGCCGATGAAGCCCTGCTTCGGCCCGTCCTCGAAGTTGCCGGGCGAGATGTCGTTGAACATCTCGCCGGTGGCACCGGCGGTGGCAAACGGATTGAAGTGCTTGTCCTTGAAGAACAGCGTGGCGTTGCCGTTGCTGAGGAAGGCGTAGTTGCGGCCGATGGTGCCGGTCTCGCTGACCGGGTCGTAGGGCTTGCCGATGCCCGAGAGCAGCATCAGCCGCACGTTGGCGAACTGGAAGCTGGCGAGGATGACGATCTTCGCCGGCTGGAAGACCTCGCGCTTTTGCTCGTCGATGTAGGTCACGCCACGCGCGGTCTTCTTGTCCTCGTGCAGGTCCACGCGGATGACGTTGGCGTTGACCCGGTAGTCGAAGTTGGGCAGGCGCTTGAGCACGTCCAGCACGGCCGTCTGCGGGGAGGCCTTGGAGGCGTTCAGGCAGGGGTACTTGCTGCAGTAGCCGCAGTAGTTGCAAGGCGCGATCTGCGCGCCATAGGGGTTGGTCCAGGGCTGCGAGACATTGGCCGAGGGGTTGGGGAAGGGGTGGTAGCCCATGCCGCGCGCCGTCTCGGCGAACATCGAGCAGTTCAGCGTGTCCTGCAGCGCCGGCAGTGGATAGGGGTTGGAGCGCGGGCCCTCGAAGGGGTCGCCGCCTGGCTGGACCTGGCCCTTCAGGTTGCCGGTGGTGCCGGACAGGCCGCAGACCTTGTCGAAGAAGTCGTAGTGCGGCTCGATTTCTTCCCACGTGAACGGGAAGTCCTTGATGCGCATTTCCGGGTCCAGGCTGCCACGCTTGTAGGCCTGGTCGGCATAGGTCTTGAGCTTCAGGTCGGTGGGCGTGGGGCGGATCAGCACGCCCGTCCAGTGCAGGCCCGAGCCACCCACGCCGGTGCCGGGCGCGAAGGCGCCCCACTTGCGCGTGGGCAGCGCCGTCTGCGTGGCGTCGTAGCGCACCGTCAGCGCGGCATCGCGCGGCGTGGCGAAGACCTTGTTGCGCGTGGCGTAGGCGTACTGGTCGGCCGGCTTGGGATAGGCAAAGTCCTCGGGCGGGCGATCCGGGCCGCGCTCCAGCGCGCGGACCTTCAGGCCTTCCTTCGCGAGTTCGATGGCCATGAGCGAGCCGGCCCAGCCAAGGCCGACGATGACGACGTCGACTTCGTCGTTGGTGATTTGGGGCATGGGGATAGGGGTATGTGGCAGCCTGCGGGCGCTGCCTGGGAATGACGATGAAGGCGGGCGGCGGAAGGCGGGTCAGGCGCGCTTGCCGCTGACGCTCACGGGGCCCAGCGGGTAGGGCACGTTGTGCTGGTCCACCCATTCGACGTACTGACCGCGCGCGCCGGGGAAGCCAATGGCGACCCAGGCCAACATGTCCTTGTTGCCGCCGTACATCGGGTCCGCCAGGTAGCCGTTCTTGGTGTCGTCCAGCAGCTGGCCGAAGAACTGCGAGGCCTTCAGCACCGGCTCGCCGAGCGCGGCAAAGTCCACGCCGTTTTTCTGCAGCGCGGTGAGCAGCGCGTCGCGCGCCTTGGCGTCCAGTTGCTCGAAGGGCTTGCCGTGCTGAGCCTGGCTGTGCTGCTGGGCCAGCTTGATGCCGATGCGGTAGACGTCCTGCGGCGCGTATGGCAGCTGGAAGCCCAGCGTGGCGACCGCATCGTTCTTGTACGGCCCCTGCAGGTAGATGTCAGCCCCCAGGCCGGTCTGCAACTGCTGGTCGATGAAGACCGGCACGTTGGTCTCGATCGCGCCTGGGCCCTTGCCCTCGGCCGGGATCAGCCGGTCACAGGCGGCCAGGATGAACTGCCACTCGGCAGCGGAGAAGAAGACCGGCTTGTACTGGCTCAGCGAGGTGGCTTCCAGGCCTTCGGCTCGGGCGCCGTACAGCGGGATGGCGGCGACGGGCACTGCAGCAGCCGAGGCCATCAACACGGTCCGGCGGGTGGGCTTGAATGGGGTGGACATGGGCGGCGATGAGGCGAGTCCAGCCGGCGCGCTGCCGGTGTGCTGGCTCGCCAGCCGAACCCTGTTGTTCGGCGAGTTGTACGATAACTCTCTCGCCGAAATGACTCAGGGTTTCCACTTAACCCTGAGCAAAGTTGTCAGGCTTCGGTGATTCGCCAGGTCGCCGCCAACGGCCTGGGAAAAGGGTAATTTTCATAGGTAAATGTGAACCGGTTTCGGCTGCCGATGCTGCTGTCAATCGGCCATGCGAGAGGCTTCTGAGGCATCCATCGGGAGGGCTTCAGACCAGGCCCACTGGGTTTGGTGTGTGCATTTTCGGCCATGTTGTACGATGACTTGGGTGATGCATCGCGAGGCGCCCGGCATGAAAAAGGCCCGGTGAGCGAACCCACCGGGCCTGTGCGGCGTCAGCCTGGTCGGCTTACCAGCCGATGTCCTTCAGCAGTTCCAGCGTGAGGTCCTTCGGGGCCGAGACCTTGAAGGTCGGCAGGTCGTCGTTGATCGCCGGCTCCATCAGCAGGTTGCGGGTGGCCGAGGTGTCCCAGTGCGAGACGGACGAACCGCCCTGGAACGGGTTGGGCGTGAACAGCATGACCCGGCCAGCCGCGTCGGCACCGGCGTAGCGGGTCTTGTCGATGCCCAGCACCGCGGTGATCTTGTCGGTGGCCAGCACGCTGCCGGTCAGCGCGGTCTTCAGCGTGGCGCCGTCGGCCTGGGTGATCATGACCGAAGGAATGACCACCGTGTCATCGCTGCCCGGCAGGCCGGTGGGCGGGCCGCCGGCCACGTTGTTGACGACGATCACGCCGATGGCGCCTGCGTCCTGCGCGTTCTTCACCTTGACGGAGAAGTTGCAGGTGCCGCGGTCCAGCAGTGCCACCCTGCCGGCCACCAGCGCAGCATTGGCCGAGCTCAGCGGGTCGCAGGCCAGGCCGATCACGCCGTCTGCCTGGTCGATGACACGCGCCATGCCGCCCTTGAGCACCGTGCTGCTCAGCGGCGGGCCAAACGCGGCCGGGCCGACCTGGTAGACGCCGGCCACGTCCGGGAACTGCTTGGACTTGACCGTCAGCATCGGCGTGCCCTTCTTGAGCACCGAAGGCATGTCCGCGACGACGTTCGCACCGGTCCACACCAGCCCGCGCGGGTTGATGGCCGACGCGCGGCGCTCGGCAGCGCTCATCTCCAGCCAGGTCTTGCCGGCGGTGTTGTCGAACATCATGCTTTCCCACACGGTGGGGTAGCGCGTGCCGTCGGTGTCGCGGGGTTGCAGGCCGGTGCTGCCGTTGGTCGGCGTGGCGAAGCCCAGGCCGTGGCCCACCTCGTGGGTCAGCACGACGGCGAAGTCGATGCTGCCGGCCGGCGCATTGCCGTCCAGGCCCAGGTACCAGGGCGTGCCTTCCAGGCAGTTGGCCTTGCCCAGGTTGACGTTGAAGCTGGAACTGATCTCGGGCTTGGCGCCGTCGTCCAGGTCGACCTGGGCCAGGGTGTTGGCCAGGGCCGCTGGGTACCAGGTGCCGGTCTTGGGCGCGTTCGGGAAGTCGTGCCAGGAGGTCACGGCGCCCGCCTGGCCGAGCACGGCCTGCGACGCGTTGCAGTCCAGCGCCGGCCAGTTGGCCGAGATCTGGATCACCGGGCCCGCCGGCAGCTGCTTGCCCCAGACGGAGGCGACCTTCTTGTACACGTTCATGCGCTGTTCGCCGAGCGTGCTGCCTTCGTTGCCGCCCACAGGCGCGACGGCGGTCTTGTCATTGAAGCCGACGCCGGGCGAGTCGGTGTTCAGGATCTCGATCGTGGCGCCCCAGGCCGTGAAGGCGGCCAGGGAGGCAGCCAGGGCCACCAGGCTGCGGCCGTGCATGCGAATGCCGCTCATTTCAGGCTCCCTTCGGTGTGGACCGGGTGTTCGTGCACATCGGCGGCTTCGTCGCCGTCGACGCAGTCGGTCGCCAGCTTGCCGTTGGCGCCGATGGCCGCGCGCGAATACGACATGTGCTCCGGGCCCATGACGATGCCGCGCGCACCGGTGGTGCGGGACACGATGCCTTGCAGCACGGTTTCGGCGCGCGGTGCCTTGGCGGCGCTGGCGGCAGCGGCGCCCAGCGCGTCGGCCTCGGAGGGCGTCAGCGGGCGGATGCGCTTGGTGACGGGGTCGATGCTGACGCGCAGGCCGTCGGTGGACGACGCGGACGCGGGCGCCGCGGGAATGTCGCTGTCGGCATGGGCGGATGTGCCCAGGCCGACGCTGATCACGGACGCGCTGATCAGCGTCCAGATCGACATGGTGAATAAGGAGGACATGAAAGGGACTCCAGGGAAGAAACGAAAGTTGAGTCTATTTTCGGATTACCCTGTAATCAATCGTTAACCCTCAGAAACCTGCCTTCAAGTTTGGGGGGATAGCGTTGTCCACAAGGAAATGAACCTCATAGGTGCACAAATGGCGAAAGATGAGCGAAATCGGGGAGGGGAATGCCCAACTCCGTGCAGTATGGAACCGATCCCATATGCGAGCTAGGGGGTTTGGCGAGGCTGCTGCGGCTTGGATATGGAACCGATTCCATATTCAAGCCAAAAAAAGGGTGGCCAGGGCCACCCTTTGAAAACATGGCGCGTACAGCCATGCATCCCAAACTCGATGCTGGTGCTCAGGCCTGCGTGTAGGCCGTCTTGACGACGGTGTAGAACTCCGCCGCGTAGCGGCCTTGCTCGCGCGGGCCGTAGCTGCTGCTCTTGCGGCCGCCGAAGGGCACGTGGTAATCCACACCCGCGGTCGGCAGGTTGACCATCACCATGCCGGCTTGCGCGTGGCGCTTGAAGTGCGTGGCGTGCTTCAGGCTGGTGGTGGCGATGCCGCTGGCCAGGCCGAAGGGCGTGTCGTTGGCCAGGTGCAGGGCTTCGTCGTAGCCCTTGGCGCGGATCACGCTGACGACCGGGCCGAAGACTTCCTCGGTGTTGATGCGCATGGCCGCGGCGGTTTCGGTGAACAGGGCCGGCTGCATGTAGTAGCCCGGCGCGCCTTCGGCGTTGGTCGGCATGGCCGCGCCGCCCCAGGCCAGCTTGGCACCTTCGGACTGGGCAATGCCCACGTATTCCAGGTCTTGCGCGAGTTGGCGGTCGTCCACCACCGGGCCGATGTCGGTGCCGGCGGTGCGGGCGTCGCCCACCTTCAGCGTCTTCAGCTTGGCGACCATGGCTTCGACGAAGCGGTCATGGATGCCTTCGGTGACGATCAGGCGCGACGAGGCGGTGCAGCGCTGGCCGGTGGAGAAGAAGCCGGAGTTGATCGCGGCGCCCACGGCCACGTTCAGGTCCGCATCGTCCAACACCACGAACGGGTTCTTGCCGCCCATTTCCAGCTGGAACTTGGCGCCGCGGCTCACGCAGGCCTGGGCCACCTTCTGGCCGGTGGGCACCGAGCCGGTGAAGCTGATGCCGGCAATGCGCGGGTCTTCCAGCAGCACGGCACCGACTTCGCTGCCGCGGCCCATCACCAGGTTGAACACGCCGGCCGGAATGCCCGAGCGGCTGATGATGTCCGACAAGGCCCAGGCCGAGCCCGGCACGACTTCGGCCGGCTTGAAGACCACGCAGTTGCCATAGGCCAGCGCCGGGGCGATCTTCCAGGCGGGAATCGCGATGGGGAAGTTCCAAGGCGTGATCAGGCCGATCACGCCCAGCGGCTCGCGGGTGATCTCCACGCCGACGCCAGGGCGCACCGAAGGCATCATTTCGCCGCCCGGGCGCAGGGCCTCGCCGGCAAAGAACTTGAAGATGGCGCCGGCACGCGCGACTTCGCCGACGGCTTCGGGCAGGGTCTTGCCTTCTTCGCGCGCCAGCAGGTCGCCCAGCTCGGCCTTGCGGGCAATGATCTCGCTGCCGATGAAGTCCAGAGCGTCAAAGCGCTGCTGCGGCGTGCTGAGGCTCCAGGCCGGGAACGCGGCCGCAGCGGCGGCCACGGCTTCTTCGGCCTGCGCGCGGCTGGCCACCGTGTAGTCGCCAATCGTGTCGCGGGTGTCCGACGGGTTGATGTTCTGGTAGGCGCGCACGCCTTCGGTCCAGGCGCCGGCAATCAGGTTGAGTTTCATGGTGTGAGACCTCGTGGAGTGTTTGGGATGGGTGGAATCGGAGGCAGCGAAAACCATCAGGCCCGCGGCGCTTCGCTGACCAGCGGCTTGCCGGCCTGGAAGGCCGCGATGTTGTCGAGCACACGCTGCGCCATGGCCTGCCGGGTTTCTTCGGTCGCGCTGGCGATGTGCGGCAGCAGCACCACGTTGTCCAGCTTCAGCAAGGCCTCGGGCACCTGCGGCTCGTTGGCGAACACGTCCAGCCCGGCGCCGGCAATGCGCTTGTCCTGCAGCGCGGTGACGAGTGCGTCTTCGTCGATCACCGAGCCGCGGGCAACGTTGATGACAAAGCCGCGCGGGCCCAGCGCGTTCAGCGCCTCGGCGTTGACCAGGTGCTGGGTGGACGGGCCGCCTGCGGTGATGACGACCAGGTAGTCGCACCAGCGCGCAAGCTCCAGCAGCGAGGGCTCGTGGGCCCACGGCAGGCCTTCGACCGGCCGGCGCGTGTGGTAGCGCACCTGCATGTCGAAACCCGCGCCGCGGCGGGCGATGGCCTGGCCGATGCGGCCCATGCCCAGCACGCCGAGCTTGGCGCCGCTGACCTTGCGCGACAGGCCGAAGCTGTTGAGCCCGCCCTTGGCCCAGCCGCCGGCGCGCACGAAGCGATCGGCCTCGGAGACGCGGCGGGCCACGTCCAGCAGCAGGGCCAGCGCAGTGTCGGCCACGCAGTCGTTCAGCACGTCGGGCGTGTAGCCCACGCTGATGCCGCGTGCCTGCGCCGCGGCCACCGGCACCTTGTCCAGGCCCACGCCGAAGCTGGAGATCAGCTTCAGGTTGGTCAATGCGGCGAGCTGGGCCTCGTTCATGCCGACCGCGGCCGAGGTGACGGCGATCTCGAACTCGCCGCCGTGCGCGGCCAGGAAGGCGGCCGGGTCGGCCTCCTCGACCAGGCGATGGATGGCGAAGCTTTCGGCCAGCGCGCGGTTCAGCACGGGCACCAGGTTGCCGACCAGCAGCAGGCGGGGTGTGGTCATCAGGTTCCTCAATCGATCAATCAGTCGAGCTTGACATTGCCCTTGACGACCACCTCGGCCCAGCGCTTGCGCTCGGTCTCGAAGAAGCTGCTGAACTCGGTTGGCGACATCGTGCGCACCTCGGCGCCCTGCGAGACCAGGCGCTCGCGCACCTCGGGCGAGCGGATGATCCCGGTCAGCACTGCGTTGACCTTGGCGATGACGGCCGGCGGCGTGCCCACCGGCATCAGCACGCCTTGCCAGGTGCCGGACTCGAAGCCCTTCATGCCTTGTTCGGCCAGCGTGGGCACGTTGGCCAGCAGCGGCATGCGCGTGCCCTTGGAGAGGGCCAGCACCTTCAGCTTGCCGGACTGCACATGCGGCAGCGTGGCCAGCATGCCGTTCATGGTCAGGTCGGTCTGGCCGGCAATGGTGTCGGCGACGGATTGCGAGCCACCCTTGTACGGGATGTAGGTCCACTTGGCGCCGGTGGCCTGCTGCACCGCCACGGCGGCCAGGTGCGGCGCGCTGCCCAGCGCCGTCACGGCGAAGTTCAGCTCCTTAGTCTTGGACAGCGCGACCAGCTCCTGCAGGTTGTTGGCCGGCACCGAGGGGTGCACCACCAGCATGTGCGGCGAGTAGGCCAGCATGGTCACGCCACGCAGGTCCTTGCTCGGGTCGAAGCCCAGCTTGGTGTAGACCGAGGGCGCAATGGCCAGCGCGCCCACGTCGCACAGCAGCAGCGTGTGGCCGTCGTTGGCCTTGGCGACGAAGTCGGCGCCCATGTTGCCGCTGGCGCCGGGCCGGTTGTCGACGATGACGGTCTGCTTGAGCGCAGTGCCCAGCTGCACGCTGATGGCGCGGGCAATGATGTCCGACGAGCCGCCGGGCGGGTACGGCACGATCAGGCGGATCGGCTTGCTGGGCCAGGCGGCGTCGGCCGCGGCGGCATGCTGCGGGGCCAGCAGCGTGCCCAGCGCGAGGGCGCCCAGGCCGGTAGCGGCCAGCAGTTGGCGGCGGGACAGGCGGTTTTCGGTGCGAACGGAACGGGTCATGTGAATCCTTGCGGTCGTCTGGTGCGGTCGTCTTGTGCGGACGGAAATCAATCGACGGTGATCTTGCGATCACGGATCACCACGGCGTAGCGCTTGCGGTCGTCGTCGATCAGCTTGGTGAACTGGGCGGGCGTGTTGCCGGCGGGCAGGCCGCCCAGCTCGGTGATGCGGGTCTTGACGTCATCGGAGGCCAGCACTTCGCGCAGGTCGCTGGCGACCTTGTCGACGATGTCCCTGGGCGTGCCGGCCGGCGCCAGCATGCCGACCCAGCTGCTGACGTTGACGCCGGGCACGCCGGCTTCGGCCAGCGTGGGCACATCGGGCAGGTTGCTCAGCCGCTTGGGGCTGCTCACGCCCAGCGCGCGCAGCTTGCCGGTCTTGATGAAGCTGCTGGCTTCCAGTGCGGTGACAAACGAGAGCTGCACGTGGCCGGCGATCAGGTCGCTGGTGGCAGGGCCGCCGCCGCGGTAGGGCACGTGCACGATGAAGGTTTCGGTGGTCGCCTTGAAGATTTCGCCGGCCAGGTGCGGCGCGCCGCCGGCGCCCGAGCTGCTGAAGGTCAGCTGGCCGGGCTTGCTGCGCGCCAGCGCGACGAATTCCTTCGCCGTCTTCGCCGGCACGCCGGGGTTGACCAGCATCACCAGCGGCAGGTCGGCCACCAGCGCGATGGGGGCGAACGCTGTGTCGGCGTTGTAGGGCAGCTTGGCGTAGAGCGAAGGGTTGATGGCCTGGGTGCCGAGGTTGCCCATCAGCAGCGTGTAGCCGTCGGGCTTGGCCTTGGCGACCGAGTCCGCGCCGATCTGCCCGGCTGCGCCACCCTTGTTTTCGACCACCATCTGCTGGCCCCATTTCACGCTGAGCTTCTGCGCGATCAGGCGGGCGGTGGTGTCGGTGCCGCCGCCGGGCGGGAAGGGCACGACCAGCGTGACCGGCCGGACCGGGAAGGCCTGGGCGCTGGCCGCGGCCGAGGCGGTGAGCGCGGCCACACAGGCCAGCGCGGTGAGAAGTCGTTTCATCCAAGAGTCTCCGGTATTGTCCACAAGCACCGGTCTTGACGCCGGCTCAACAGTTCGGGGCCGATCTCGGCCAGATGGTTGACGCCCAGCAGGCCCATGTCGGCGCGGATCTCGCTTTTCAGCAGCGCAATGGCATGGGCCACGCCGGCCTCGCCGCCAATCGCGGCGGCATGGTTCATCGGCCGGCCGATGAAGACGCTTTTGGCGCCCAGCGCCAGCGCCTTCAGCACGTCGGTGCCGCGCCGAAAACCGCTGTCGGCCATCACCGTCATGCTGCCGGCCGCTTCGGCCACCGCGGGCAACACGCGCAGCGGCGAGACGGTGCCGTCCAGCTGGCGGCCGCCGTGGTTGGAGACGATCACGCCGTCGGCGCCAAGCTCGCGGGCGCGGCGGGCGTCTTGCGGGTGGCAGATGCCCTTGAGCACCAGCGCACCGCGCCAGCGCTGGCGCATCAGCTTCAGTGCGTCCCAGTCCAGGTGCTCGCGGCCGGAAAAGTCGCGCGTCACGTCCTTGGCCACCAGCGGCGCGCCGCGGCCAGCCTCGACGTTCTCGAAATGCGGCATGCCATGCATGACCAGCGTGCGCAGGAAGGTGCCCAGCGCCCAGCGCGGATGGGTGAGGCCGTCCCACAAGAGGCGCAGGTCCGGCCGCAGCGGGGTCTTGAAGCCGTTGCGCGCGTTGTTCTCGCGGTTGGGCACCACGGCCGAGTCCACGGTGATGACCAGCACGTCCACGCCCGCCTTGGCCACGCGGTCCACCAGCGCCAGGCCGGCGTTGAGGTCGCGCGCCAGGTAGGCCTGGAACCAGGTGCCGGGCGCTTCGGCCAGCACGTCTTCCATGCGGATCAGCGCCGAGCTGCTGAGCACCATCGGCACGCCGGCTTGCGCGGCAGCGCGGGCCTGCACGATGTCGCCGCGGTAGGCCGTCAGCGCGCTGATGCCCATGGGCGCGATGCCGAACGGCGCTTCGTAGCGCCGGCCGAACAGCTCGACCGACTGTTCGCGCGCGGACACGTTGACCAGCACCCGCGGCACGAACTGCCACTGCGCAAAGGCCTCTCGGTTGCCGTGCAGCGAGGCGTTGGTTTCGGTGGCGCCGGCCACGTAGCCGAACAGTGGGCGCGGCAGCCGGCGCTGTGCGGCGGGCTCGAAGTCATCCAGCGATAGGAAGCGCCGGGCCAGCCGCTGCTGCTGCCGTGCCGCGCGCTGCGAGCGCGGCGTGTCCGCGTGGGCAGGCGCAGCGTTGGCAGGCACGGTGGCGGCAGCCGTCATGGCGCTCAGTCGACCTTGATGTTGGCCGCCTTGATGACCTCGGCCCACTTGGTGACTTCGGCCTTCTGGAACGCCTGGATCTGGTCGGACGTCATGGGCTGCGACAGCATGCCCAGCTTGGTCAGGCGCTCCTGCATGTCGGCGGTCGCCAGGATCTTGCCGATCTCGCTGTTGAGTCGGTCCACCAGCGGCTTGGGCGTGCCGGCGGGTGCGAAGATGGCCTGCCACGAGACGACCTCGAAGCCAGGCAGCACCGTCTCGGCAATCGTCGGCACGTCGGGCAGGCTGCTGACGCGCTTGGCCGAGGTGACGGCCAGCGCGCGCAGCTTGCCGGACTCGATGAACTGCGCCGCGGCCACCGTGGTGTCGAACATCATGTCGACCTGGCCGGCCAGCGTGTCCTGCAGCGCAGGGCCGCTGCCCTTGTACGGCACGTGCACAACGTCCTTCAGGCCCAGCTTGTACTTGAACAGCTCCAGCGCCAGGTGCTGCGAGGTGCCGTTGCCGGCGGAAGCGGCCGTCAGCGGCTTGCTCTTCGCGGCAGCGGCCAGGTCCTTGGCGGTCTTGTACGGGCTGTCGGCCTTGACCAGCAGCACCAGCGGGTTGGTGCCGATCAGCGTCACCGGCACAAAGGACTTGACCGGGTCATAGCCGAGCTTGGGGTACAGGCTGACGTTGATCGCGTGCGAGCTGATGGTGCCGCCCAGCAGCGTGTAGCCGTCCGGCGCCGCATGCGAGACGATTTCCGAGCCCACGCTGCCACCGGCGCCTGCCTTGTTCTCGACGATGACCGTGCCCTTCAGGGCCGGGCCCAGCTTGTCGGCGATCAGCCGGGCCAGGATGTCCGAGGTGCCGCCGGGCGGGAAGGCCACGGTGTAGGTGATGGGCTTGGACGGGTAGGCGTCCGCGGCGAGTGCGCGCAGCGGGAAAGCGCTGCCGAATGCAGCCAATGATGCGGCCGAGGCCAGCACGGAACGGCGAGTCGTGTTCATGGGGTGATGTCTCCGTTTGGGATGGTTTGGAACCAGGCTCAAGGCGCGCGCTTCAGCGCACCAGGCAGGGTCGCTTGTTGTCGAACTTCCAGCCAGGGATCAGGTACTGCATCGCGGTCGCGTCGTCGCGGCTGCCCAGTCCGTGCTGCAGGTAGAGCTGGTGCGCCGCTTCGACGGCGGCCATGTCCAGCGTCACGCCCAGGCCGGGCGCGGTCGGCACGGCGACTTCGCCGCCGACGATCTGCAACGGGTTCTTCGTCAGCTCCTGGCCTTCCTGCCAGATCCAGTGCGTGTCGATCGCGGTGACGCGGCCGGGCACCGCGGCCGCGGCATGGGTGAACATGGCCAGCGAAACGTCGAAGTGGTTGTTCGAATGCGAGCCCCAGGTCAGGCCGAAATCGCGGCAGGTCTGGCCGACGCGCACGGCGCCTTGCAGCGTCCAGAAATGCGGGTCGGCCAGGGGAATGTCCACCGACTGGAGTGAGAGCGAATGCACCATCTGGCGCCAGTCGGTGGCGACCATGTTGGTGGCCGTGGGCAGGCCGGTGGCGCGGCGGAATTCGGCCATCACCTCGCGGCCGGAAAAGCCGGCTTCGGCCCCGCACGGATCTTCGGCATAAGCCAGCACGCCGTGCATGTCGCGCATCAGGCGGATCGCGTCCTTCAGCAGCCAGCCGCCGTTCGGGTCCAGCGTGATGCGGGCCTTGGGGAAGCGGGCCTTCAGTGCCTTGATGGCTTCGACTTCCTGCTCGCCGCTGAGTACGCCACCCTTGAGCTTGAAGTCCTGGAAACCGTAGCGCGCCTGCGAGGCTTCGGCCAGCTTGACGATGGCTTCGGGCGTCATCGCCTCTTCATGGCGCAGGCGCAGCCAGTCGTCGGCCTGGTCCGGCTGGGTGTCGTAAGGCAGGTCGGTCTTCCTGCGGTCACCCACGTAGAAGAGGTAGCCCAGCATCGGCACGCTGGCGCGCTGCTGGCCTTCACCGAGCAGCGCGCAAACGGGCACTTCCAGGTGCTGGCCCAGCAGGTCCAGCAGCGCGGTTTCCACCGCGGTGACCGCGTGGATGGTGGTGCGCAGGTCGAAGGTCTGCAGGCCGCGGCCACCGGCGTCGCGGTCGGCGAACTGGGTGCGCACCGCATTCAGCACGCGCTGCCAGTCGCCCACCTTGGCGCCGACCAGCAGGCCGCGGGCGTCTTCCAGCGTCTGGCGGATCGGCTCGCCGCCAGGCACCTCGGCCACGCCGGTGCGGCCGGCGCTGTCGGTCAGGATCAGCAGGTTGCGGGTGAAGAACGGCGCGTGGGCGCCGGACAGGTTCAGCAGCATGCTGTCGCGGCCCGCAACGGGCACGACACGCACTTGCTGGACGGTGGGCGTGGCAGAGGAGGTCATGGGAAGAAGCTCGGTTGAGGCCGCTGTGCGGCTCAGGTCGGGAGGCGAACGGCCTGGCGGGCCAGCAGCGTCCACGCGCCGGCCTGGCGGGTCCACACGCTCAGCACATGCAGCTTCACGGTGCCCGGGCCTTTGCCGGCGTCGTTGGTGGCGGCCTGCAGCACATGGCGCACGGTGGCCACGTCGCCGGTCACGGTGACCTGCTGCTCGGTCAGGCTGATGCTGACGAAGTCTGAATTGCCTTCCAGCAAGTCCTTGATGAAGCTGGCCTTGGTGTCGACCTTGCCGCCGGAATGGCCGTAGGTCAGGTTGTCGGCGACGATGGCTTCGAGCGCGGCGCGGTCGGGGTCGACCATCAGCGTGCGCAGCTTTTCGACGGCTGCGCCGACGGCACGGGCTTCATCGCTTTGCGCCATGGCGGCCTCCGGCAAGGTGACAAGGGGCAGCGTGGCGGCAAGCGTCAGCAGTGCGGAAAGCGCAGCGCGGCGCGAGCGTTGGATCAGTTTCATCAGGTGTCTCCTGTCGGGATCATGGAACATGCCGCGCCCCGGCTCTGCGGCCGTTGGGGCGATGGCATGGGAGGCGGCGCGGGGCCGCCCGGGGGAACTTGGCGCCTTACTGCGGGCCGAGCTTGGCCATCAGCGCGGCCAGTTCGTCGTACTCGGCCTGCTTCAGGTCGGAGATGGGCGGGCGCACCGGGCCGGCGCTGTGGCCGATGATGGTGGCGCCGGCCTTCACGATCGAGACCGCATAGCCTTCGCCCTTGTTGCGGATCGCGATGTAGGGGATGAAGAAGTCGCGGATCAGGCGGTCGCAGGTCTCGGTGTCGTTCGCGGCATGGGCGTTGTAGAAGTCCATCGCCGTCTTCGGAATGAAGTTGAAGACTGCCGACGAATACACCGGGCAACCCATGGCCTTGTAGGCGCCGGCGAACAGCTCGGCCGTGGGCAGGCCACCCAGGTAGGCGAAGCGCTCGCCCAGGGTCTGGCGCACCGAGACGAACTTCTCGATGTCGCCCACGCCGTCCTTGAAGCCGATCAGGTTCGGGCAGGTGTCGGCCAGCACTTGCAGGCTGGCGGGCGTCAGGCGGCAGTTGGCGCGGTTGTAGACGATGACACCGAACTTCACGCTCTTGCAGACCGCCTGCACGTGGGCAATCAGGCCCTCCTGGCTGGTTTCGGTCAGGTAAGGCGGCATCAGCAGGATGCCTTGCGCGCCCAGGCGCTCGGCCTCTTGCGCGTACTGGATGGCCAGGCGGGTGCCGCCACCGGCGCCAGCGATGATGGGCGTGCGGCCCTTGCAGGTCTCCAGCGCCACCTTCATCACCGCGCTGAACTCGACCGGCTCCAGCGAGAAGATCTCACCGGTGCCGCCGGCCGCGAACAGCGCCGAGGCGCCGTAGGGCTGCAGCCATTCCAGCCGGTCGGCATAGGCCTTGGGCGCGAAGTTCAGCTCGCTGTCGAAATCGGTCAGCGGGAACGAGAGCAGGCCGGATTGCAAGACGGCTTTGAGTTCTTGGGGGGACATGAGGGCTCCTGGCAGCGAAGGACTGGAAGTGAACAGAACAGCCAGGCAGAACAGCGAACAAGGGCCTGGCTTCGAGGTGTTGTCAGTCATCGTACAACACCAAAGCCGATTGAGACTTGGTGATTCCACTGACGCGGCAGTGGCTTGTTTGGGTTCCGCACCGAGGCCACCAGCAACGATCAGTCCCACCGTCGTTCAAACAAATGGGGTCAGAGTCAATTTATCTGGAGATGGGGATGGCTATCGCTCGATCTTCAGTGAGATAAATTGACTCTGACCCCATTTGTTTGCTGACCCCATTTGTTTGCTCGCGACCTTGGTCCTTGGTGGTGGTCCCGCCGTGTGCGAAACGTGACCGACCAGCGCAGTTCCGCCACCGGCGCCACGCTGTGCTGCCAGTCCCATCGCGCCGGCCCACGCATCGCGTAGATCGACCGCGGCGCCACCGGCACGCGCAACACGTCTTCGCGCCTGGCCGTCTCCGGTGGATGCGGCCGGAAGCGCAGTAGGGCCTCGCTGCCCAGCGAGACGCCGAAGACGTGCTCGAAGTTCGGCACGTCGCGGTGCCAACCCAGTGGTGTGCCCGGTGCGTATTCGGCAACCAGCGCATGCACCAGGTCTTCCGGCGCCACGCCGGCCCAGGCGGCGACGCGCTCGCGCAGCGGCTTGAGTTCGTCGACAAGCGGGGCGGCGGGCAGCAGGCGGTTGGCGTCGTAGTCGTAGCTGCCGCCGTAGCTGACGACGCGGCGGCGGGCGGTGTATTGCTTGTACTTCGCGGCGGCCAGCGGCAGGCTGCGGATCAATTCGATCAACCCGGCCTCTTCGGCTTCGGTGAGGAACTCAGGCTGGTAGCTCAAACCCGGCGGGAGCCGCGAAGGCAGCATCTCGGCGGGTTCGAACAGCGATGGCTGGTGCATCGCCGAAGTCTAGGCCCGTGGCTGGCTCATGACGTGAGCCTGGTCTTGCGCTGGGGCCAGAGCCGGAAGGCGAGCGCCAGCAGCAGGATGACGACTGGCACGGCGTAGCTGGCAGACGTCGGGATGCGCTTGCCGAAGGTCACCATGAAGCTGATCCACAGGTAGTAGATGCCGGCCGTGTGCAGCCGGCCCCAGGTCTTGCGGCCGAGCCAGGCGGCAACCGTGTCGGACGAGCTCAGCGCCATCAGCGCGATGAAGCCGTAGGCAATGCCACCGGTGATCTGGTTGCCCAGGCTGCTGGCCTGGTGGAAGCCGGCGGGATCGAGGTTGGCGAAGCCGAGGATGGCGGCCAGGTGGACGGTGTGCGAAACCGCGAAGGCCAGGCCCAGGTGGCGGCGGTTGCGCAGCTGCCAGCGGGTCAGGGCGCCGGGCCAGTGGCGGGCGGCGGCCGAGGCGGTGAAGACCAGGAGAAACAACAGCCACGAGCTGCGCGCGGTCAGGCGAATGGCCAGGCGCAGCGCAGGCACCAGGTCCGGCAGCACCAGCAAGGGAGTCGCCGCCATCAGCAGCAGCGCCAGCGACAGGCAGGCCAGCAGGCGTGGCCCTTCGAGCAGCCTGGCGCGGGTCGGGTCGGGCAGGGGGCGAGTGTGCATGGGGGTGGCCGGTGACTTCAATGTGATCGGAGATTACATTTCGGCCCAGGCGCCGGTCCAGGCGCCACACAAGGTGCTTACATGGTCAAGCCAGCCAAGGCTTCTGCTTCCCACGCCGCGCCCGCAGCGCGTGCCTACCACCACGGCAACCTGCGCCAGGCCTTGCTGGAGGCTGCGCTGGTGCTGGCGCAGCAGCGCGGGCCGGAAGGCGTGAGCGTGCGCGAGGCGGCGCGGCAGCTGGGCGTGTCGCCCGGCGCGCCGTTCCGGCATTTCCCGAACCGGCGGGCGCTGATGACGGCGATGGCCGAGGAGGCCAGCGCGCGGTTGCAGATCGAGGTGCGCAAGGCCATTCGCCCGCGGGACAAGACACCGCTGGCGCGGCTGCGTGCGCTGGGTCGCGGCTACCTGCAGTGGGCCAGGGCGCACGAGGCGCATTTCCGCATCGTCTCGGCACGGGACCAGATTGACCTCGCCGGCTCAGCTGGGCTGCAGGCCAGCATGCAGGCGGTGCGCGCGCTGACCGAGCAGACGCTGCACGAAGCGCAGGCGGTGGGTGAAGTGAGCTTGGCACACGACGCGGCGGCGCTGGCGCTGCTGTCGCGCGCGACCGTCTATGGCCTGGCGCGCATGCAGCTGGACGGGCACCTGCCGCAATGGGGTGTGAAGCCCGGCGGCGAAGCGGCGGCCACCGAGGCGACGCTGGCGCTGCTGGTCAAGCTGATGGCGGCAGGTGCAAGCGGCGCGCCAGCGGCTTGAGGCAGCTCAGCCCTGCTGCGCGCGGCGGCGGCGTTCGCGGCTGTTGGCCAGGTGGGTGCGCATCGCGGCGCGGGCGGCGTCAGGGTCCTGGCTGGCGATGGCGTCGAAGATGCTTTCGTGTTCGCCGTTGACGCGCCGCAGGTAGAGGCTGCGCTCTTCGGTCAGGGCGTCGCTGAGCGCGGTGGTCGGCTGCAGGCGGGCGCGCGGGATGATCATGCTGCCCAGCGTCTGCATCAGGTCGGCGAAGTGATGGTTCTGCGTGGCACGGGCGATTTCCAGGTGGAACTGGAAGTCCGGTGCAATCGCATCGCCACCGTTGGCCACCGCCTGGGTCACCGCGTCGAGTGCCTGGCGCATGGCCTGCAGGTTGGTGGGGCTGCGTCGCACGGCGGCCAGCGCGGCGGCTTCGGTCTCGAGGCCGATGCGCAGCTCCAGCACCGCGATCACGTCGTTCAGCGTACTGAACTGCTCTGGCGAGATGCGAAAGCCGGTGCCCTCGGAAAAACCGATCACGAAGGTGCCGATGCCGTGCCGCGTCTCGACCATGCCGGCCGCCTGCAGCTTGGAGATGGCCTCGCGCACGACGGTGCGGCTGACCTCGAATTCGGCCATGATGGCCGCTTCGGTCGGCAGCTTGTCACCGGGTGCCAACCGGCCATCCCGGATGCGGTCGCCCAGGGAGTCAACCAGCTCCAGGGCAAGGGTGCGGGGCCGCCGGCGGGCGGGAAGCGTGGAATTCGGTGCAACAGGCTGCATGCGGGGTATTGTCCCTCGTCGGATCGGTGGAATCCCAGGTCGGGCGCTGGCTTCAACGCGCTAAAGTGCCGTTCCTGGTTATGTTGTACGACGACATACAACTATCATCTCCGGGCTGTGATGCCTGCGCAAGTCAGCAAAGACCCGCAGCGCAACAGCGCCAGAGCCAGCTTTTCAGTTCCTGACCTGAGCGAGTTTGCCTTGACCAACGCCGCCGCCCCGACCGCAGCCCCCGTGGCTGCCCCTTCCATCGCCTCGCTGACCGCCAGGCCGCCGCTGACGCTCAGCATGCACCCGGCCGACAACGTCGCCATCGTCGCCAACGACGGCGGCCTGCCTGCCGGCACCGAGCTGCCGCCCGGCCTGCCCGGCGCCGGCCTGGCGCTGCGCGAGAAGGTGCCACAGGGTCACAAGGTGGCGCTGGAGGACATTGCCGAAGGCGCGGTGGTGCGGCGCTACAACGTGCCCATCGGCTACGCGGTGAAGGACATTCCGGCCGGCAGCTGGGTGCACGAGCGGCTGCTGAAGATGCCGGCCGCGCGCGAGCTGGACGACACGCTGCCGATTGCCACCGTCAAGCCGCCGCACCAGGACCCGCTGGTCGGCCACAGCTTCCAGGGCTATCGCAATGCCGACGGCTCGGTCGGCACGCGCAACCTGCTGGCCATCACGACGACCGTGCAGTGCGTGGCCGGTGTGGTGGCGCTGGCGGTGGCGCGCATCCGCAGCGAACTGCTGCCGCTGTACCCGAACGTGGACGGCGTGGTCGGCTTGGAGCACACCTATGGCTGCGGCGTGGCCATTGACGCGCCGGACGCGATCATCCCGATCCGCACCCTGAAGCACATCTCGCTGAACCCGAATTTCGGTGGCGAGGTGATGGTCGTCAGCCTGGGTTGCGAGAAGCTGCAGCCCGAGCGCCTGCTGCCGCCCGGCAGCTTCGCGATCCAGCCGGCCGACGATGGCAGCGAAGCCGGGCTGGACGTGGTCTGCCTGCAGGCCGAGGCGCATGTGGGCCTGATGTCCATGCTGGACGACATCGTGCAGAGCGCCAAGCCGCACCTGGCGCGACTCAACGCCCGCCAGCGCGAGACCGTGCCGGCCAGCGAGCTGGTGGTGGGCGTGCAGTGCGGCGGCAGCGATGCGTTTTCCGGTGTGACGGCCAACCCGACCGTGGGCTTCGCGGCCGACCTGCTGGTGCGCGCCGGCGCCACCATCATGTTCAGCGAGAACACCGAGGTGCGTGACGCGGTGGACCAGCTGACCAGCCGCGCCGCCACGCCCGAAGTGGCCGAGGCGATCAAGCGTGAACTGGGCTGGTACGACCGCTACCTGGACCGCGGCCGCGTGGACCGTTCGGCCAACACCACGCCGGGCAACAAGGCCGGCGGCCTGTCCAACATCACCGAAAAGGCGATGGGCTCCATCATCAAGAGCGGCAGCTCAGCCATCTCGCATGTGCTGCCGCCCGGCGAGAAGCTGCGCCGTGACCAGCGCGGCCTGGTCTTCGCCGCGACGCCGGCCAGCGACTTCATCTGCGGCACGCTGCAGCTGGCCGCCGGCATGAACCTGCACATCTTCACCACCGGCCGCGGCACGCCTTACGGCCTGGCCGAATGCCCGGTCATCAAGGTCGCCACCCGTAGCGATCTGGCGCGCCGCTGGCACGACATCATGGACGTCAACGCTGGCCGCATCGCCGACGGCGAGCAGACCATCGAGGAAGCCGGCTGGGCGCTGTTCCAGCTGATGCTGGACGTGGCCAGCGGCAAGAAGACCTGGGCTGAACACTGGAAGCTGCACAACTCGCTGGTGCTGTTCAATCCGGCGCCGGTGACCTGAGTTTCACTGTCCGTCCGCCGGCACGCGCACCAGGTCGCCTTGCGTCGGTCCGTGGCGGGTCACCAAGGCCAGTCCGGCCTTGTCGATGGCCAGTGAGCGGAACGGGCCGATGGAGGCGCTGGGCAGGGTGAGCAGGGCGTGGTCGTGGCCGGTGGCGTCGCGGCGGATGAGCTGGTCGCCAGCGGCGCTGCGCGAGATGCGCCAGAGTTCGCCGTCGTGCCAGGCCCAGTTGCCCCAGTCCTGTTGCGCCAGGTCGTCCAGCACCAGCTCGCTTGGGCCGACGGGGCGGCCCTTGTCGTCCAGCCGGCGGCGCCACAGGCCGCGCTGTTCTTCCCTGGCGTAGTACAGCCAGCGCTGCGTGCCGAGCATCACTTCGCGGCCGAAGTGGGCGTGGTCGTCGGTCAGCCGGCTGAAGGTTTGCGTGGCGGGGTCGAAGCGCCAGAGTTCGGGGTGGTTCTCGCGGGTGCTGTAGACGATGAGCGTGCGGCCGTCCAGGCCCCAGCTCGGGCTGGCGACCTCGGCCTGCACGGGGATCACGGTCGGTGCTGCGCCGCCGTTCAAGTCGCCGATCACCAGCTGGTTCGGTCCGTCGCTCGGGCTCAGCACGGTGGCGTAGCGGCGGCCATCGGGGCTGCAGGCGGGCGGCTCGGGCGTGCCGGCGGGCAAGGGCAGCTCGCGGGCCTCGGCGTTGGCGCCGTCGCGGTACCAGACGCCGATGCGCCGCGCCCGGAAGGACACGAAGATCGGGTGTTCGGCGTCCTGGCAGGCGTCGGCATACAGGTCGCGGCCGCTGGAGCGGATGCTGCTGCGCAGCGCGCCGTCGGCCAGCGTGTAGAGCTCGATGTGGTCGTCGTAGCGCAGCACGCTGGCGGCCACGTCGCCGGAACCGTCGGGGATCGCGGCCAGGCTGCCGACGTTGTCGATGCGCGCGAAGCGGCTGGGCGTGCCGCCGTCGGCGTCCACGCGCCAGAGCGCGAAGTCGCCGGCCAGCCCGGCCGAGAAGACCAGGTCTCGGTCGCCCTGCCGCCAGGCCAGCGCCCAGATCGGCGCCGTTTCGCGCGTGAGCCGCAGCGCCTCGCCGCTGCGCACGTCCAAGCGCACCAGGTCGCCCACGGTGTCCTTCAGCTGCAGCACCGCGAGGTGGCGGCCGTCGTGGGACCAGGCCATCTCGCCATAACCCAGGCCTTCGCCGGCCTGCGCCAGCACGCGTTCCTGGCCGTCCGCCATGTGGTGCAGCATCAGCGCCAGGCCGCCAGGTGCGCTGGAGGAGCGGCGCGAGAAGGCCAGCCACTGGCCGTCCGGCGAAGCGGCCAGCGTGGCGGCGCCGGTGAGGTAGTGGCACTCGGCCAGGTCGCGCCGGCTGTCGTCGCGCAGGTCCACCAGCATCACGCGGCAGCTTTCACCGTGCTGGCCTTGCAGGTAGGCCAGGTGATGGGTGTCCACCCAGACCGGCCGGTAGAGGCGGTCCTGCGGATCGGTCAGCTCACGCGCAGGCGCCTCGGGCCGCTGCAGGTCGACCACGCGCAGCCGCGGCGGTACGCCGGTGCGCCGCCACACATAGGCCAGCGAGTGCCCATCCGGTGAATAAGCGGGCGACTCCTCGATGCCTTCCAGCGTGGTGATGGCGCTCAGCGAGCGCTGCGCGACGGTGTTCGCGCCGTGGCGAGCCTGCCAGGCCAGCGCCAGGGCCATGACCAGCAGCACAGAGACTCCACCGGCCAGCCAGGGCAGCTTCGACTTGCGGGCGGGCGCCGGCGCTTCCGCTTCTTCCCCGGTGACCTGAACCGCCGGCCACAGCAGTCGGTAGCCGGACTTGGAAATCGTCTCGATCGGGCCGGTGTCTTCGTCGGCCTCGCCGTCTAGTCGTACCGGTTCGGCCGCCGGCGCCTTGCGCAGGCTGCGCCGCAGCTGCGAGACGGTGTGCGTCAGGCCGCTGGAGCCGGTGTAGCTGTTGCCGGCCCAGACTTCGGCGATCAACTGCTCGCGGCTGACCACCCTGCCGGCGTGCTCCGCCAGCCTCAGCAGCACCGCAGCGGCCTTGCCGGAAATGCGCTCGCTGTGGGCATCGGCACCATCGGCCGTCAGCGTGCGCGCGGCCGGGTCGAACACGAAATGCCCGATGCGCCAGACGGCGTTGGGCGGCGATGCGGGCGCGGCTTCGGTCAACCCATCCAAGTCCTGCAACCCGCCCTCCGCCTTCTTCACAAAACATTCAAAAGTCGGACTTTAAGCGAGCGTGCGCTGCCCATTGAGGGCTGATGCGACGTACTGCGGTAAAGGCTGGCCCTGCGGTGGGGGCGAAGACCGGGCAGCAGCAGGCGGCAGGGCGGCTGCATACACTGCGCCGGATTCAAAGCCTTCTCCCGGAGCTTGCTGCATGGCCGATTCGTCCAACTACACCCCACCCGCCATCTGGACCTGGCAGCGCGAGAACGGCGGCAAGTTCGCCGGCATCAACCGACCCATTGCGGGGCCGACGCATGACAAGCCGCTGCCCGTGGGACGGCATCCGCTGCAGCTGTATTCGCTGGCCACGCCGAATGGCGTGAAGGTCACGGTGATGCTGGAGGAGCTGCTGGCGCTGGGGCATGCCGGCGCGGAGTACGACGCCTGGCTGATCCCGATCAACGAAGGCGCGCAGTTCGGCAGCGGCTTTGTCGAAGTCAACCCGAATTCCAAGATCCCGGCGCTGATGGACCGCAGCGGGCCTGAGCCTGTTCGTGTGTTCGAGTCCGGCGCCATCCTGCAGTACCTGGCCGAGAAGTTTGGCGCGTTCCTGCCGGCTGGCGGCAGCGCGCGGGCCGAGTGCCTGTCCTGGCTGTTCTGGCAGATGGGCAGTGCGCCCTTCCTCGGCGGCGGCTTTGGGCATTTTTATGCCTACGCGCCGGCCAAGTTCGAATACCCGATCGACCGCTACGCGATGGAAGTCAAGCGCCAGCTCGACGTGCTGGACCGCCACCTGGCCGAGCACCACTACCTGGCGGGCGACGACTACACGATTGCCGACATGGCCGTGTGGCCCTGGTACGGCACGCTGGTCAAGGGCCAGCTCTACGAGGCCGGCGAGTTCCTTCAGGTGCACGAATACAGGCATGTGCTGCGCTGGACCGACGAGATTGCGCTGCGCCAGGCCGTGCAGCGCGGCCGCATGGTCAACCGCACCTGGGGCCAGCCGTCCAGCCAGCTGCACGAACGGCACGAAGCCAGCGACTTCGACACCAGGACACAAGACAAGCTGGGCGCCGCATGATCACGCTCTACGACTGCGCCACCGCCCCCAGCCCGCGCCGCGCGCGCATCCTGCTCGCCGAGAAGGGCGTGGCCCACGAGACGGTGCAGGTTGACCTGCGGGCCAACGAGCAGATGGGCGAGGCCTATCGCCGCATCAATCCGCAGTGCACCGTGCCGGCGCTGCGCACCGAGGAAGGCGGCCCGCTGCTGACCGACAATGCGGCCATCGCCGCGTGGGTCGAAGCCGCGTTTCCGCAGCCGCCGCTGCTGGGCAGAACGCCGCAGGAGAAGGCCGAGATTGCCAGCTGGCAGTGGCGCATCGAGTTCGAGGGGCTGATGGCGATTGCCGAGGCCTTTCGCAACAGCTCGCCGGCCATGGTCAACCGCGCGCTGCCGGGCCCGGTGGACCATGCGCAGATCCCCGAACTGGCGACGCGCGGCCTGGCCCGGGTGCAGCAGTTCTTCGTGGACCTGGACCAGCGCCTGGCCGGGCGCGAGTTCATCGCGACCGAGCGCTTCAGCCTGGCCGACATCACCGCGGTCGTCGCCGTGGACTTCGCGCGGGTCGTGAAGCACAAGCCCGGCGAGCAGCACCCGCACCTGCTGCGCTGGCGGGCAGCGATGGCGCTGCGGCCGTCAATGTCCTTGTAAGCTGCTCTCCATCCCTTGCGGGCATTGCGGCCGGCCTCCCTACAATCGCGCCCCTTTTCCCTGTTTTCCCTCACATCGCGCACATGGACATCGTCGTCAACGAAGAACTCAAGGCTTACATCGACCCGTTGACTGCGGAAGAACATGAAGCGCTGGAACGCAGCATCCTGGCCGAAGGCTGCCGGGACGCACTGGTGCTGTGGGGCAATGTGCTGGTGGACGGGCACAACCGCTACGGCATCTGCCAGCAGCACGGCGTGCCGTTCCAGACGGTGCAGAACACGCGTTTCCAGAGCCTGGAAGACGTGCACCTGTGGATGATTGACCAGCACCTGGGCCGGCGCAGCGTTTCGGACTTCCAGCGCGGCGTGCTGGCGCTGCGCAAGCGCGAGATCGTCGCCGTCCGGCGGCTGCGCAAGCAGGCCGAGCCGGCGGCGGAATTCAAGGCTCCGGTGGGCGACGAGCGCTTCGTGCCGCCCGAAAGCGTGCCCACGCCCAAGCCCGCCGACACGCTGGAGACCCGCGAGGCGCTGGCCAAGGCCGCGCGCCTGAGCAGCAGCCAGGTGGTGATGATCGAGAAGATCCAGAAGCAGGCGGCGCCCGAGCTGGTCGCTGCGGTGCGCGCCGGCACGCTGTCGCTCAGCGCCGCGGCGGCAGTGGCCAGCCTGCCGGCCGAGGAACAGGTCGCCGCGGCCAATGCAGGCAAGGACGAGCTGAAGCAGGCCGCCAAGCGCGTGCGCGATGCCAAGCGCAAGACACCCGTCGAGGTGGCAGTGATGCCGGCAGCCGCAGCACCCACGCTGCCCGCGGACGACACCGACGACAACGTCGACTCGCTGCGCCAGCGCGTGGCCGCGCTGACCGCGGAAAACGCCGCGCTGCGCCAGCAGGTCGCGGAGCTGCACTCGCAGCTGCAATACGCTGCCCAAAACGGCGGCGACACCTCGTCGCCGTTCTGATGCCCGCGTTGCGTTACCTGAGCTTCGACCTCAGCGACAACGATGAAGGCGTGAGCACGCTGGAAGCGTTGGCGTCCACCTCGGCCGCGCAGCACGCCGCCGTGCTGGCCGAGGTGCGGCAGGTGCTGGACTGGGCCCGCCAGCATTTCCCGCACGGCCATGGCCCGCTGGACGACGGCATGGACTGGGACGAGGACCTGCAGGTCAGCGTCGAAGGGCAGTGGCATGCGGTGACGCTGACGCTGGCGGTTTCAGCGCGTTTCGCCGAGGCCTTCCTGGCGGTGTTCGGCGGGCCCGCGGAGGATTGAAATCAGCGTGGGCTTGCCTAACATCCCGGGCCATTGCCACAACCGCTGTCTGCCATGCGCCCGAATCGCTTCGCCTGCCTTGCTTACGCTGCCGCACTGGCGCTGCCACTCGCCACCTCGCCGGCTCACGCGAAGCCTGACGCACCACCCCGGCCGGTGACGCCGCGCGGCGTGCTCGGTGCCGACGAACTGAACAACATCGCGGTCTTCAAGGCCGTGTCGCCCTCGGTGGTGAACATCACCGCGCTGGGGCTGGAGCGCGATTTCTTCTCGCTCAACGTCCAGCAGGTGCCACAGGGCACTGGCACCGGCTTTGTGTGGGACACGCAGGGCCACGTCGTCACCAACTTCCACGTGATCCAGGGCGCCAGCGGCGCGCGGGTCACGCTGGCGGACCAGTCCAGCTACAAGGCCGAGCTGGTAGGCGCCTTCCCGGACCGGGACATCGCGGTGCTGAAGATCCCGGCGCCTGTGGCCAAGTTCAAGCCGGTGACCGTGGGCACCAGCCGCGACCTGCAGGTTGGCCAGAAGGTCTATGCCATCGGCAATCCATTCGGCCTGGACCAGACGCTGACCACCGGCATCGTCAGCGCACTGAACCGCGAGATCGAGTCGGTCACGCATCGCACGATCAAGGGCGCGATCCAGACCGATGCGGCCATCAACCCCGGCAACTCCGGCGGCCCGCTGCTGGATTCCGCCGGCCGGCTGATCGGCGTCAACACGGCGATCTACAGCCCGTCCGGCGGCAGCGCCGGCATCGGCTTTGCCATCCCGGTGGACGAGGTCAACCGCATCGTGCCGCGGCTGATCCGCGACGGCCGCATGGTGCGGCCTTCGCTGGGCGTGACCGGCGGCGGGCCGGAGATCAACCGTGCGCTGGGCCTGCCCAAGGGCGTGGCGCTGGTGCGGGTGCAGCGCAACGGCCCGGCTGCCAAGGCCGGGCTCAAGGCCTTCAGCCGGGGCGACGGCGGCATCCTGGCCGGCGACGTGATCACCGCGGTCGATGGCGAGCCGGTCGAGACGCAGGACGACATGCTGACCGCGCTGGAGCGCCTGCAGCCCGGCGACAGCTGCACGCTGAGCGTCTGGCGAAGCGGCGCGACCCGCAAGTTGACGGTCACGCTGGCCGAATCCGACGACTGAAAAAATCTCGAAAAAAGTCTCTTGAAAACCTGGCGCGGCGCTCCTAGTTTTGGAGCCAGAAGCGCTGGGGGCCAGTCTTCGGCGCTTCGTTCCACCCTTGTTTGACGCAAGAACGAATGGAGGTTTCGCCATGTATCGATCCCTGTTTCCCCGCGACATGTTCGCCGAGCTGGATCGCCTGCAACGCGACATGCAGCAGGCCTTCGACCTGTCTCCCAGCATCCGCGGCTTCGGCCGCCAGAGTTTCCCGGCCTTGAACGTCGGCGGCACGCCGCAGACCGTCGAGATCTATGCATTCGCCCCGGGCCTGGACCCGGCCACACTGGAGGTGCAACTCGAGCGCGGGCTGCTGACGATTGCTGGCGAGCGCAAGAACTCACTGGCCGAGGCCGGTGACAGCAAGTCCGCGGTCCACATCAACGAGCGCTTTGCCGGCAGCTTCCGGCGCGTGTTGACCCTGCCGGAAGATGCCGATCCGGAAGCCGTGCAGGCGCGTTGCAAGGACGGTGTGCTGCACATCACGGTGCAGCGCCGTGCGGCCTCGCAGCCGCGCCGCATCACGGTGCAGTGAGCCGTCTTTCCTGAACTTCAGCATCCAGGAGATTGACCATCATGAACAGCTTCAATCTTTCGTCCAAAACGCCCAACAGCTCGTCGCTTGCAACCCGCCCCGGCAACCAGGCGGTGGACAGGCCGCAGGACCAGTCTCAAGGCAAGGCGAACTACAGCGACGCCGCGCTGACTCCGCCGGTGGATGTCATCGAGGACTCGCAGGGCATCACGCTGTATGCGGACTTGCCCGGCGTGTCGCGTGACAAGCTGAACCTGCAGGTCACGGCCGACACGCTGACCATCGAGGCCGAATCCGGCCTGACGGTGCCCGAAGGCCTGCGGTCCAGTCACAGCGAGGTCAGTCTGGGCCGCTATCACCGGGTGTTCACGCTCAGCAAGGAACTGGACACCGGCAAGATTGCCGCCGACCTGTCCAACGGCGTGCTGCGCCTGCGCATTCCCAAGGCCGAGCATGCGCAGCCCCGGCGCATCCAGGTGCAAGCCGGCTGACCGGCAAAAGCCTGCAGGCTCGCCCAGCCCCGCTCAGCCGAGCTGGCTGGGCGACAGGTAGTCCTTCAGGAAGTCGTCGAAATTCTGGGTTTCGGCGGCTTCGATGCGGGCCTGCTCGGCCAGCGACTCGCGGGCCATCGCGGCCCAGCGGTCGGCCGCAGTGGCGGGCAGCGGCTGGGCCAGGAAATGGGTGCGAACGGCGTCCGAGCGCTCGCGCACCCAGCCGACGAACGATGCGTCCGGCCGGGCCTGGATGGCCGCCAGCACGCGGGCCGAAGGCGTCAGCGCCGGGTTGCCCAGCATCTGCCGGGCGGCGGCCAGCGCGGCCTGGTGCGGCCTGCCGTCGCCGGCCAGTCGCTGGTCCAGCAGATCGGCGATCGGGCCCATCTGCGTGAGCAGCTCGGCGGCCCAGTCGGTCAGCGTCAGCGTCTGTTCGCCGCGTTCCAGCAGCAGGCCGGGTTCACGGCCGCGGGCCGCCGTGCGGTGCTGGTTGCGGGCCAGCGCCGCGACTTCCTCGGGTGTGTCCTGCGGGCTGTCGCTGAGCAGGCAGTGCAGCAGGAAGGCGTCGAGGAAATGCGAGGTCTGCGCGCCAATGCCGGCCGGCTCGAAGGGGTCCAGGTCCATGCAGCGCACTTCGACGTATTCCACGCCGCGCTGGCGCAGCGCATGCAGCGGGCGTTCGCCGCTCTGGATCGTGCGCTTGGGGCGGATCGTGCCGTAGAACTCGTTTTCGATCTGCAGCAGCGAGGTCGAGAGCTGCTGGTAGCGGCCGTCGGCGCTCTTGACGCCCAGCGCTTCGTAGGCCGGGTAGGGCTGGGTCAGCGCGTCCTGCAGCGAGGCGCCGTAGCCGGCCAGGTGGTTGTAGCTGACGCGCAGGCTGGCCTGGGCATCGCTCTGGTAGCCCAGGCGGCCCATGCGCAGCGAGGTGGCGTAGGGCAGGTACAGCGTGTCGGTGCCCATCGCATCCAGGCCATGCTGCAGGCCGGCGCCGAAGTCGGTGCTGGTGGCGGGCGAGGCGCCGAACAGCCACAGCAGCAGGAAGGAATGGCGGCGGAAATTGCGGATCAGGCCGAAGTATTCGTCGTTCGACAGCCCTGGCAGCGACCAGTTGTAGTGGATGCCGGAGATCGTCTGCATGCGGCGGCCATAGCGGTGGCTCAGGCCGTGGCGGTAGACGGTCTTGGCCTGGCCGACGTTCGAGCGGCCGTACTGGCCGATGGGAATCTGCGCATCCGGCGGCAGCCGGCCGGGCATGCTGGCCACCCACAGGCGCTCGTCGCCAATGGCGCGGTAGCTCAGCTGGTGCAGCGTGGCGAGCTCGTCCAGCGTCTGGCCCACGGTGGTGTTGGCACCGGTCACCAGTTCGACCTGCGACTCGCTGAAGTCGGTCGTGATGTGCGGGTGCGTGAGCGCGGCGCCCAAAGCGGCAGGGTGCGGCGTGGCGGCGAGCTGGCCATCGGCCTGGGTGCGCAGGCTCTCTTTTTCAATGCCGCGGCGCATGCCGGCCAGGCGGGCCGCGCTCAGCGCTTGCAGTTTCAGTTGCAGGGATTCAAAGCTCACCGATGCCTCCTCGGCAGATTTTCTAGTTCAAAGCCGACTTGGCGGTCATCCAGTCGGCCGCTGTCGCGTTGCACTGGGATGGCAGCTTGCCCGGAAAGTGCGTCATTGGACGCCAATTTCAAGGCCACCGCATGGCAACCCGATTAGGCCTCGCCAGGCTGGGGTTGCCGCGAGCAGCCGTGCAAAGGCTGCTCCAAATGTGGAAAGCGATTTGCCTCGGTGCACCGATGAGGCTTTTCGCAGCACGGGGGGTCGGCCAGCAGACTGTTGCCCAAAAGCAATTGTCGGCCCCGAACTTGCTAGCTTTTTCGGTGTGTGCACGCTCGCTTGCCCTGCTTCAATGTCAGCATTGGACCGAGCTTCCGCCTGAACCGCCATGTGCCTGATCATCAAAAAGCCCCGGGGCCGGCAGATCACCGCCGACTTCCTTGAAAACGCCTGGCGTGGCAACCACGACGGCTGGGGCTTCTTCTACCTCGACGGCAGCGGCCACCTCGCCACCACCAAGGGCATGCAGCTCAACGAGTTGCTGGCGCTGAACCAGGGCCTGCCGCTGGACTGCGAGGTCTACCTGCACCTGCGCAAGGCCACCTACGGCCATGTCAACCATGAGATGGCCCACCCCTACCAGGTGCGCGAAGGCCTCATGTTGATGCACAACGGCAGCATCGAACACCTGGCTCCCACCGACACCCGCCGCAGCGACACCTCCGAGCTGGCCCGCATGCTGGCCTGCATGTTCGACGGCCTGAGCGATGCGCAAGTGGCCAGCATGATGCGCAGCGAAGGCTTCAACCGCCTGATCACCCCGGCCATCAAGGGCTCGATGGTGGTGCTGCTGGACCGCGAAGGCGCGGTGCGCCTGGGCCGCGACTGGCACGTGGTGCAGCCGCGCGAATGGAACGGCGTGATGCCCGGCATCGAAGTCTCCAACACTCACGCCTGGGCCCCGCTCTGGGACCTGCAGACGCCGGCCTGGCGTCGCGTGGCCCGCAAGGCCTGGCAATGGCTGACCGGCCGCAAGGTCAAGCTGGTGATGCAGCGCGGCTGAGCGCCCGCTGCCGTCAATCGGTCAGTCAGCCCGGCCGCCGCAGCTTGAACTTCTGCTCCGGCCCGATGCGGAAATAGTCCGCCGGGCCGCCGCCACGCAGGATGGGCTGGCCGGCCGCCGTGTCGTACACGCCGTTCACCAGCAGGCGCTGCGCGATGTGCACGCCCACCACCTCGCCCAGGATCAGCCAGGTCGGCACCAGTTCGCCCGCGGCGCTCTGCAGCTGGACGATTTGCGTCAGCTTGCACTCGAAGCTGACCGGGCTTTCGGCCACGCGTGGCGGCTTGACCAGGCGCGAGGCCAGCGGCGTCAAGCCCGCCAGGCCGAACTCGTCGACCTCGGGCGCGACCATGGCTGACGAGGCATTCATCGCCTCGGCCAGCGGCTCGGTCGCCAGGTTCCAGCAGAACTCGCCGGTTGCGCGGATGTTGCGCAGGCTGTCCTTCTCGCCCACGCTGGCAAAGCCGACGATGGGCGGCGTGTAGTTGAAGCCGTTGAAGAAACTGTAGGGCGCCAGGTTCAACACACCGGCCGCGGAAATCGAGGAGATCCAGCCGATCGGCCGCGGACCGACGATGGCGTTGAACGGGTCGTGCGGCAGGCCGTGGCCTTTGGCGGTCTCGTAGAAATGGAGGTCGTGCATGAGGTGCGCATCCAGGTGGGCAGTGTGTGCTCTGCGACACGGAGGGTGTAAGGAATTGAATGAATGTAAGCGCTCGGCTTCGGCGCACGGGGCAGCGCCTGAAATGCCGGGCTGCAGGCTGGGGTGGCGATGATTGACGCCGCGGAGTCTGCGCCCGGATCATCGCGCCGGGCCGCGCATGTGCCGGCCATGGCCCGGAGGGATCACATGAACACCAAGACGCTGTTTCGCGCCAGTCTGCTGACTGGCTTTGCCGTGCTGGGCCTGGCGACCGCACCCGCCTGCGCGGCGAAGACCGGGCAGGCCACCTTTTACGGCTACAGCGGCGGGGGCAACTGCATGCTGCCGGTGCCAGGCGACGTGTACACCGCTGCCATCAACGGGACCGATTACCAGGGCTCCAAGGCCTGTGGCGGCTACGTGCTGGTGAAGAACAGCGACACCGGGCAGACGGTGAAGGTGCGGATCGACGACCAGTGCCCCGGATGTCCCGCGGGCAACCTGGACCTCTCTGCCGAAGCCTTCAAGCAGATCGCCGATCCGGCGCAGGGCATCATCAACATCAGCTGGAAATACGTGCCGTACGACCAGCCCAGCATGCAGCTTTTCATTGCCGACGGTTCCAGCCAGTACTACACGGCGGTGCAGGTGCGGCACCATCGCTACCGCATCAACAAGCTGCAGTACCGCCTCAGCGCGCAAGGGGGCGCGTGGACCACGGTGGCGCGAACCGACTACAACTATTTCGTCAAGCAGGACGGCATGGGCCCCGGCCCGTACGACTTCCGGCTGACGGACGTGAACAAGCAGGTGGTGGTGGTGCCGAACGTGCCGCTGCAGACCGGCGTGGAGATCGAGACCGGCAAGCAGTTCCCGGTCTACGCGCCTTGATGATCATCCAGGGCGTTTCGCTTCCCGTGTCAGCCTCATGAGAAAACGAAGGGTCGCCCCAGGTTTTCTCATCCTCCTCGGGGGGCCTGACGCGAAGCGGCAGGTCTGGGGGCGCTCTCAGGCCCGCTCGGCGAGTGCCTTGGCAATGCGCTGCCGGCCCACGGTCGGCCGCGGCACCTTGCCCTTGACCTCGTCGAACCAGGCGCGCACGTCTTCTTCCAGCATGTTGCCGTGCATGTAGTTGTAGATGGCCTTCTTCAGGCCGCGGCCGAGGGCGTCGTGGTCGGTGCCGGTGGGGTCCAGGAACCCCACGTCGTTCTTCGCGAACTTGCCGTCCGGCAGCGGCAGCAGCGTGATGCCGTAGTCCGCCGGCTGCTGGCCAACGGGTGAATGCACGGTGCAGGCGAAGCGGTGGAAAAAGCCGCTGTGGATGCAGCCGTTCTCGAACAGCTGGCGCACGTATTCCAGCGCGTCCACCGTGTCCTGCAGCGTTTGCGTGGGGAAGCCGTACATCAGGTAGGCGTGCACCAGGATGCCGGCATCGGCAAAGCCCTTGGTCACGCGCGCGACCTGCTCGACCGACACGCCTTTTTTCATCAGCTGCAGCAGCCGGTCCGAGGCCACTTCCAGGCCGCCCGAGATCGCCACGCAGCCGCTGTCGGCCAACAGCTGGCAGAGGTCTGGCGTGAAGGTCTTCTCGAAGCGGATGTTGCCCCACCAGGAGATGCCCAGCTCGCGCTGGATCAACTCCTGCGCCAGCGTCTTCAAGGCCTTGGGCGGCGCGGCTTCGTCGACGAAGTGGAAGCCGGTCTGGCCCGTCTCGGCGACGATCTGCTGGATGCGGTCTGCCAGCACGCTGGCCGAAGCCCCTTCGTAGCGCGAGATGTAGTCCAGGCTCACATCGCAGAAGCTGCACTTCTTCCAGTAGCAGCCGTGGGCCACGGTGAGCTTGTTCCAGCGGCCGTCGCTCCACAGCCGGTTCATCGGGTTGAGCATGTCCAGCAGCGACAGGTACTGGCCCAGCGGCAGCCCGTCCCAGGTGGGCGTGCCGACCTCGGCGAAGGCCACGTCGGCCTCCATCATGTTGACGTAGCGGACCTCGCCGCTGTCTGCGTCGCGCACGAAGGTGCGCACCAGGCGCTGGCGCGAGCGCTGGCCTTTGACATGCTCGATCAAGGCCAATAGCGGGCGCTCGCCGGCGTCCAGCGTCACGAAGTCGACGAAGTCGAACAGCCGCGGCTCGCCCAGCTCGCGCAGCTCGGTGTTGACGAAGCCGCCGCCCAGCGCAATGGCCACGCCGGGGAACTCGCGCTTGATGGTCTGCGCAATGCGCAGTGCGGCATATACAGCGCCGGGGAAGGGCACCGAGAGCAGCACCAGCTGCGGCTGGTGGCGTGTCATTGCTTCGCGCGTGAGCGCGGCCAGCGTGTCGTCCAGCAGGTTGGGCGGCTGCGCCAGCGCTTCGGCCAGCGGGTCGAAATGCGGCTGGCTGGTGGCGAGCTGCTCGGCGTAGCGCACGAACTCGAAGCGTGGGTCCACCGCGTCGCGCAGCACGTCGGCCAGGTCGTTCAGGCACAGCGTGGCCAGGTGGCGGGCGCGGTCCTGCAGGCCCAGCGCGCCGAAGGCCCAGTGCAATGGGTCGCCGCTGCCGTCGTCGATGTAGTGTTCCAGGCTCGCGAAGCGTGCACCTTCGGGCAGCCAGAAGCGGGTGACGATGCGGTGCGCCAGCGTCGCGTCCGTCCCTTGCAGGAAGCGGATCAGCGATGCGATGCAGGCACGGTAGCGCCGGAACTCGTTGATGAAGTGCCGCACCTGCGCCGAGCGGCGCGCTTCGGGCAGCACCTGGCAGGCGGCCAGCACCTGCTCCAGCCCGCTGGGCGAAAACAGCCGCAGCACCAGCGCCAGCGCGAAGTCTTCCTGCACGGCCTCGATCTCGCGCGAGCGCAGGAAGCCGGTTAGATAGGCGGTGGACGGGTAGGGCGTGTTGAGCTGCGTCATCGGCGGGATGAGGCTCAACACCTTGAACTCGGAAGCGGCGGACATGGGCGGGCACAGGGCAACGAGGGGGTGGCCCAGGTCACCAGGCCGCAGTTGCGGTTCGCCCGAATTGTGCCAGCCGGCTACCGGCCCGCTTGTTCGGCCTTGCCCTGGCGGGGAACTGCGCCCATCAGGAACATCTCCACCGCCCGGTGGACCTTGGCGCGCACCTCGGTCTCGGACACCGGTGGCGGCGGGTTCTGGAACACCCGATTGTTGATTTCGGCCGTCAGCAGCGCAAAGAACTGCTGGGCCATGACCTTGGGGTCGGTCCGGCGCAATTCCTCGCGTGCCATGGCCGCGGAGACGAGCTTGGCAATGGCCTCGATGCTCTGCGCAGGGCCGGATTCGTGGAACAGCTGGCCCACCACCGAATGGCCGGATTCCGCGACGACCATGCGGTAGACGGCGATGGCCTTCTCGTCGTTGACCAGCACGTGCAGCATGCGTTCACCAAAGCGCGTGAGCTGCTCTTTCAGCGGGATGGACTTTTCATCGACCTGCGCCAGGTCATCCACCGCGTCTGCCAGGTTGGCAGTGGCCAGGGTCTCGACCACGGCCACGAACAGCGCTTCCTTGGACGGGAAGTACCCATACAAGGTGGCCTTGGAGCCGCCAAAACGGCGAGCCAGCTCATTCATCGAGGCCCGCTCGTAGCCCACCTCCTGGAACAGCTCCGCCGCCGCCAGAACGATGGCGCTGCGGCGCGCCTCCGTGCGTACCTTCATCCTTGCTCCTCAAAAGTGAACCGGATGGTACTTTTTTCTTGACGCGCCGGAAAAGCAAATCAATAATGAACCGTACGGATCGGTTTTGATTTCGTCGGTGAATGGCTGGCAGCGCTGGCGAGCAGCCAACAGGTCGACTCCGCAGCTTCGTGGTCTTGTCTTCCGTTGACCGCTCCCTCAATGCGACCTCACCCAGGAACCGCCATGTCACTTTCCAACCCTTGGTTTTCAGGCGCCGCGCTCGCGCTGTGCGTTGGGCTGACGGCCTGTGCCGGCACCCAACCGGTGCCATACGCCGGCATCGCCTCATCCGAACAGCTGCGCCGCAACATCCTCGATGAGACGGGGCGCATCCCGCTGGCCTATCAGTCCGGGGTGGCGCTCAAGCGCTACGGCAGCGTCAGCCTGGATCCGGTGGTCATCTATCGCGGCGCCGACAACCAGTTCGAAGACATCGCCAAATCCGACAGGCGCGAACTGGCGGCCTACATGCAACGCCAGTTTTCCGACCGGCTCGATGACTACGCCCGCCATGCATCCGGTGCGCCTGGCAAGGCCTTGCGCATCCAGCTGACGCTCACGGGCGCCAAGAGCAGTACCGCGGTGCTGAGCACGCTGTCGCGCTTCGATCTGGTAGGCGGCCCCTACAACGCGGTGCAGGCCGCGCGTGGCAAGGAGGGGGCGTTCACCGGCTCGGTGACCTATGCCGTCGAGGTCTTCGATGCCAACACCCAGGTGCTGCTCGCGGCCTATGTCTCCAAGCAATACCCCGGAGCCTGGGACCTCAAGGCGGGCATGGGGGCTTTGAACGCCGCCAAGACCGGCATCCGCAGCGGGGCAGACGAACTGGTGAGTTACCTCCAGGACAACTGATTCCTGCACCTCTTTCCTGGCATTGCCTCCTCATTTCAAGGACACCAGCATGAACTTCCTCTCCAAAGTCGCCCTGTTCGGCGGCACCGTCCTCGCCCTTGCCGCCTGCGGCGGTGGCGATACCGCCGAATCCCTGAACATCGGCCCCGGCCAGGTGCGTTTCTTGAACGCCGTGCCGGGCAGCCCCAGCCTTGCGCTCTATCGCAAGGACGACATGGAAAACGAGGCCGGTGTGCAGGCCTATGAAGGTGCATCGAAGTACTACGACACCGTCAACGTGACCTCTGATTGGAGCGCGCGCGACGCCATCACGGGCACGCAGCTCGGCGTCACGTCCATGCGCGTCGAGAACGGCACGCTCTACACGCTGGTGGCCCTCCCGGGTTCCGGCAGCGCCTACAAGCTGCTGCAGATCTCCGACCCCTACAACAAGCCGCTGGATTCCGACCGGGCCCGCGTGCGCATCGTCAACGGCACGCCGGAGGTTGGCAGCTTCGACGTCTACATCACCGCGGTGGGCGCCGACATTGGCAGCGCCACGCCCGCCATGGCCGGCGTCGCCGGCCAGATGCCCCGCCCTGCCTCGGGCGCAGATTCCTTCATGATCGGCAACGGCACATACCAGATCCGCCTCACCGGCGCAGGTTCGAAGTCCGTCTTCTTCTCCGGCACCGTCAAGCTGGGCAACGACGACGACGTGCTGTTGATCACCTTGCCAGGCGCCGCCAGCGGCGAGGTCAAGATCCTGGACATCCCGGCCGGCAAGACCCAGTCGAACACCGAGATTCCCAACGAGGCCTGACGCACCGCAACCGCATGAACCGCGAGGCCGCGCACCATGTCCCACCCTGCCGCCGCCACCCCGCGCGCGGTGCCGCCCGTGCTGCAAACTGCAGTCGTCATCCTGGCGCTCGCCGCGGCGCTGGCGCTGCTGCACTTCGGCCGGGCAATCCTGGTGCCGGTGACGCTGGCCGTCGTGCTCAGCTTCGCCGTGACACCCTGGGTGCGCACCCTGCGGCGTTGGCGCCTGGGGCCGCGATCGGCGGTGTTCGCGGCCGTGGCTTCCGTGGTGCTGGTGGTGTCGTGGCTGCTGGTGCTGATGGGCACGCATGCCCTGCACATGGCCGAGCGCCTGCCTGCCTACCAGGCGACCCTGAGCGCCAACCTGGATGCCTTGCGTTCGGGCGCGCTGCTGCCGCTGCAGAAGACCTGGGACGCGGCTGACGCGCTGCTGGACGCGCAGCAGGCGGACAGCGGCACGGGCCAGCCTTTCCAGGCTTCTGCCGGGGGCCCTGCGGCGCCTCCGACAAGCACGCCGCTTCGACGCCTGCAGCAGTTGCTGTCTTGGCTGTGGGGCCCGCTGGTCAGCGCGGCGGTGGTGGGCATCGTGATGGTCTTCGTGCTGCTTGAGCGGGAGTCACTGCGGGACCGGTTCATCCGCCTGATCGGTCAGGCCGATCTGCGCGTCACCACGGCGGCCATCGACGATGCGACGGAGCGGCTGTCGCGCTACCTGGCCCGGCTGTTCGTCGTCAACCTGGGGGTCGGTGGGGTGGTGTGGGTGGCCTTGTCGCTCATCGGCCTGCCCGACGCCTTCCTCGCCGCCGCCTCTACCGTGGTGCTGCGCTTCGTGCCGTTCGCCGGCGTGCCTTTGGCGGCGCTGCTGGCCATGGGACTGGCGCTGGGCGCCTCCGCGGGTTGGCACCTGGTGCTGATGACCGGGGCAGCCTTTGCGGCCGTCCAGCTCATCACCTCGCAATTCATCGAGCCCCGGCTGTATGGCCGGGCCACCGGCCTTTCACCGCTGTCGATTGTCCTGGCCACGCTGTTCTGGGGCCTGCTCTGGGGACCTGTCGGCGTGCTCATCTCCACACCGCTGACGCTGTGCCTGGCCGTGGCCGGGCGCCATGCCAGCTCGCTGGGCTTCCTGGACATCCTGCTGGGCAACGGCCCTGCGCTGACGATGGCGCAGAAGTTCTACCAGCGGGCCCTGTCCGGCGACTCCGACGAGATCATCGGCGACGCAAAAGGCTTCATGAAGCGCCGCACGCTGGCCGTCTATTGCGACGCGGTGCTGATGCCCGCGATGCAGCTGGGCGGGCGTGACTTCGAAGCCGGCGCCATCAGCCTGCGCCAGCAGGCCAAGATTCGTTCGGCCGTGGTCGACGTGGTGGAGGCGCTGGACGGTGCGCGGCGCGAGCCTGGCCTGGCCGGCAGCCGACCCAGGCCGGAGGCAGAGGTGGAGGGCCTGAGTTCGGGCCTGCTGCTGCGTCACAAACGGCTGGCGCGCCAGCGCGCACGGACCCTGGGGGCCCCTGGACCCGCGTCGGCTGCGGCGCGCGTCGTCGTTTGCGTCGGCATGGGTCTGCCAGGTGACGAGCTGGCCACCGAGCTGTTGGTGCGCATCCTGCGCCACCTCGGCCTGGACGCCTACCACCTGACCGCGTCGGACCTGCACTCGCTGCAGACGGCGCAGCCGCCGGCTTCGGCCATCGGCACCGTCTGCATCGTCAGCATGGCAGCCCGTGGTGAGCATGCACCTGGTGATGCCTTGTGCGAACGCCTGGGCGCGGTCGCCCCGGAGGCCGCTCGATTTGCCTTGCTGCTGCCCGGGCCGGAGGCCGAGTCGCTGGGCAACGCGCTGCGCGAATCGGTCGACAGCATGGGCCACGCCTTCGAGCGCATTGCTGGCGAGGTTCTCGCCCACTCGGTGGGCGGCGTGGCGCCCCTCGCCGCGCCGCAGACCCACCTTCACATGTGAATCCGTGACGCAGGAGCAGACCTTGGACCGACTGTTGAACGAGATGACGCCGTGGGCGCCGCAGTCCTGGCCCTCGGGCCTGCCGCTGCTGGTCACGCTGCCCGGGCTGCGCGCCCAGGACGCCGCTCGAACCGGGGCGGCGCTGTACGCCGCCGGGTTTCGCGTGATGGCAGTGCCATGGGCGGGTCTGGCCACGCTGGCCACGCTGCAGCAATTGGTCCGTGCCTTGCCAGCCGATTGCGTGGTCGGCGCCACCGGTGTCAATGATGCGTCGCAGGTGCGGGACATCGCTCGCGTGGGCGGGCGCGTGGTGGGGGTGCAGGCCTTCGAGCCCGAGTTGCTGCTGCTCGGGCTGCGCCTGCGCCTTTTCGTGGTGCCGCAGGTCTATTCATTGCGAGAAGCTTTGCAGGCGATCCAGTCGGGTGCGCAGGCTGTTCGGCTGCACCTCGCGGATGACATCACCCGCCGAGCGCTGATGGACTTCGAACCCTTCTTGCCCGAGGGCGTCGAGATCTGGCCCGCGGGCAACTGCCCCTTGGATGTGCTCCCGCTGCGGTTTGCGCTCGACCACCATGTCTACCGGCCCGATCAGCCCGACGCTGCGAGCCAGAGGCTGGCGGCGTTTGGCTTGGCCAACTGGACGCGCGCTCGGTCCGTGATGGAGGCGGCGATGCCGAGAAATTCCTCGAAGGCCCGGCCTGGCGAAGCTTCGGGTGCTGGCCTGGAAGATTGAACGACGACGTAGCCCGCACGCACCATCACCAGCCGAAGCCGGGCACTGCCAGGCAGTGGACCGGCTGGCCGGCGGCGCAGCAGGACACAAGCGGAAACACGGATTGCCGGCCTGCGCCTACAAGGCTGCGCGGCAGCAGCTCACACGCCAGCGGGTGGCGTCAACGGTCTACTTCCAGCACTGCGAACACCGCGCCTGCGCTGTTCAACCGTGATCACAACGAGAGGCTGTCCCATGACCATTCGCTCCAAACTCGCCCTGCTGGGCTGCACCCTGCTTGCCGTGTCTGCCCTGTCCGCCTGCGGCGGCGGTGACACCGCCGATTCGCTGAACCTGGGCTCGGCCCAGGCCCGTTTCATCAACGCTGCGCCTGGCAGCCCGAGCCTCACCCTCTATCGCAAGGGCAACTACGAGACCAGTGCTGGCGTTCAGGCCTATGAAGGTACCTCCAAGTATTACGACACCCCCAGCGTGACCTCCGACTGGGCGATCCACGACTCGACTGTCGGCACCGTGCTGGCGACGACCTCGCTGAACACCGAAAACGCCACCAACTACACACTGGTCGCGCTGCCTGACGGCACCGGCTACAAGCTGATGACGATCTCGGACCCGTATGACAAGCCGGTGGACTCCAACCGTGCCCGCGTGCGCATCCTGAACGGCTCGCCGCTGACGGGTACCTATGACGTCTACATCACGCCGCCCGGCACCGACCTCGCCACCGTTTCGCCGAACATGGCTTCGGTGGCCAGCCAGGCCGCAGTGCCGGCCTCAGGCGCCAACTCGGTCTTCATCGGCAGCGGCACTTACCAGGTCCGCTTGACGCCCGCCGGCTCGAAGACGGCGTTCTACAGCGCCAGCATGACCGTGGGCGATGACGACGACGAACTGCTGATCAGCCTGCCCAGCGACGACGGCCTGAACGTGCAGCTGCTCGACGTGCGCCATGGCAGCACGCAGGACAACCTGCTCATCGCCAACACGCTGTAAGCCAGCACCGGCTGGTGCAGGCCTGTGCCCTCAGCGCCAGGCCTGCGCCAGCAGCTCGTAGGAACGCAGCCGCGCGCTGTGCGCATGCAAGGCCCCGGCGACGATGAACTCGTCGGCCCGGGTTTCCTTCTGCAAGGCCAGCAGCTTCTCGCGCACCGTCTCTGCGCTGCCCACCGCACTGGCCGCCAGCATGCGCTGCACGCTGTGCTTCTCGTGCGGCTGCCACATGGCTTCCATCTCGGCTGGATCGATGGGCGGCGGCAGCGGGCCGCGTTGGCCGCGCTGCATGCCCAGGAAGCGCTGCTGGATCGAGGTGAACAACCGCGCCGCCTCGGCATCCGTGTCGGCCGCGATCACGTTGACGCCCACCATCGCATGTGGCTTTGGCCATTCGGCCGAGGGCTTGTAGCTGTCGCGGTAGATGTCCAGTGCCTGCAGCAGCATGTCTGGCGCGAAATGCGAGGCAAACGCGAACGGCCGGCCCAGCCAGGCGGCGAGCTGCGCGCTGAACAGGCTGGAGCCCAGCAGCCACACCGGCACCTGCGTGCCCATGCCGGGAATGGCGCGCACCGCCTGGCCCGGCTTGGCGTCGTCCAGGTAGGCCATCAGCTCCTGCACCTCGCGCGGGAAATCGTCTTCGCTGGTGGCCATCGGCCCGCGCCGCAGCGCGCGGGCGGTCGGGCCATCGGTCCCCGGCGCACGGCCCAGCCCGAGGTCAATGCGACCCGGATACAGCGTGGCCAGCGTGCCGAACTGCTCGGCAATCACCAGCGGCGCATGGTTGGGCAGCATCACGCCGCCGGAGCCTACGCGGATGCGCGTGGTGCCGCCGGCCACGTGGCCGATCAGCACCGCAGTGGCCGAGCAGGCCACGCCGTCCATGTTGTGGTGTTCGGCCAGCCAGTAGCGCTTGTAGCCCCAGGCTTCGGCATGCTGGGCCAGGTCCAGGCTGTGCTGCAGCGCTTCGCGGGCGCTGCTGCCTTCGGCAATGGGGGCGAGGTCGAGTACGGACAGAGGAATCATGGCGCCCATCTTGGCCCTGTCGGCCTGCCCTTGGCTGGCGGACGGTTTTTGCGGCCATTGCACGGCGCAAGGCCGCGCAGGCTTCAAAATCCCGTCCCATGTCCTCCTTGTCTCTCTTCCTGGCCCGCGTGGCGCTGGCCATCCGGCGTGTGGTGCTGGCGCTGGCCGGCCTGGTGTTTGTGGCGGTGCTGCTGCTCGTGGGCCTCACGCTGGGCCTGGTCCTGCTGCTGTGGGCATTGCTGCGCGGCCGGCGCCCATCGCCGATGAACCTGCGCTGGGGCCGCGGTGCCCGTGGCATGCCCGGCTGGGCCACCGGCCGCCAGCCGTCCGCAAACAGCGCCGAGGTGGTCGACATCCAGGCCCGCGAGGTGCCGGCGGCTGTCGACGCGAACGCCCCCGTGTTGCCCCGTCAGCCACGCTGAGCCCCTGCATGCCTGCCAACCGACCCGAGCGCTGGGCGCTCGATGCCGGCGACGGCGATGTCGCCGTGCTCACCATCCCGGCCGTGCTGCTGCAGCACCGCGTGTTCGAGATCGACGTGCGCTTCGTCGTGCGCAACCCGGCCCAAGATGCCCAAGCCTGGCACGCCCTCAGCGTGGAGCTGGACGGCAAACGCGAATGGTCCCGCCGCCTGCCCACCCACCCAGGCACCAGCACCGATTCGCTGGACTACCACTGCCGCCGCGAACTGCCCGCCGGCCAGGCCCTGCGCATCCGCGCCGTCACGCAGATCGGCCCCGGCACCCGCCGGCAGAAGCTGGTGATCGAGGCCGAAGAATCGGTGGATTGAAGCGGGTCTGCCGGCCCGGCAGCGCTCAGAAAAGCCCCGGCTGGTCCGGTGAAGCCGCTGCCCCGAGACCAGCACCTTCCAACTGCAGCAACTGCAGCTTCAGCGGCACGCCGCCGCTGGCCGAGAAACCGCCAGCCAGCCCGCCTGCGGCCAGGATGCGATGGCACGGCACGATGGGCGCAAACGGATTGCGGCCCAGCGCCTGACCCACCGCACGCGCCATGGCCGGCGGCTGATCCAGCAACCTGGCCATCTCGCCGTAGCTGCGCGTCTGCCCCGGCGGAATCTGCCTGGCGAGCTGCCACACCTGGACATGGAACGGCGCATGCCCGTCGAAGTTCAAGGCCACATCCGCCAGCGTGTCCCGGCTGCCTTCGGTCAGCACCGCCACCCAGCGCCGGGCGACCACCGCCATCGCCGGCGGCAGCGTGTCATGCCACGGCAGCTCCGGAAACTGGTGGCGCAGGCGGCGCGCCGTGTGGGCCCGATCGGCTTCTGGCAGGTGGCACCCTCTCAGCCGCCCGTCGTCACCCCAGGCCAGGCCGCAGGCGCCGACGGGCGTGTCGAACAGGGCGATGCCGCAGGATGAAGTGTCTTGACGCATTGCGGGTATTAAAGGATGAGTGCATCTGACCGGCTCTGGCCGCTCTTTGCCCGCTTTGTGTGGGAACGCTTGCGAAGCGTTGAACGCTGCCGGTCAATCAGGCACAGATAGCGTTCCTAGTACTTTGAAAGCGCTGGGATAATCGGTGTAGCGACTCCAGGCGCCATTATAAGCATATGCGATGGGTCCGCTTGTACTGTAACCGCTAAAGTTCCAGCCCTCGTACGTGTCAGTAGCGCTCTTAGGTGTTGAAACTGCGACCCAATACCGTTTCCCCGCATTGATTGGTATACCCTCCGCGAGTTTCATCGTTTTCGGTTCGCGGCAATCTGCGCCATCGGGAATCTTGCCGATTTGAACTTTTGCAAGTACGGCGCCAGGCAGTCCGTCGAGATCTGCCCTGAGGCTGATAACAGCCGTGTTGGTACCCGAGATATGAAATAGCGGAACCTTGATCTTTTTGACGACTGCATCCGTAGACGAAGTGAATGGCATCGCCATACTGTACGCGCCGTCTGAATTGAGATCTGAGCCCGCAATCGCCCATCCAGTATAGCAGTCATAACTCTCGGGTTCATCACCGAAATTACTGTAGATGGTAGCGAGTTCGGTGGCGGCCACATCAGCACCGGAAGCCGATGTAGTCAAGCTGCAAGCCGCCGATATCGCTAGCAAGAGCGAAATTGGGACATTTTTCAAAGCGGTCCTCCTGATGTCAGGTTTATAGATGAATGTCACGAGACGCAATAAATGAACAGGATTCACCCGTCGAATGATTGGCCCAATGCATGTTACCAATGGGTTGAAGTCATTCGGTGACTATTGCGGCTGGAAGCCGCTCGCCTTGATGATGCGGGTCCAGCTTGCCGTGTAGGCCCTCTCGCGGGCGCCAAGTGCGTCCGGGCTCATGTGGCCGACCGTCAGGCCCATCGCGGTGAGGCGTTCGTGCACGGCGGGCTGGGCGATGACCTTGGCGAGGGCTGCGGAGAACTGGTCCAGCGTGGGCCTGGGCGTGCCGGCGGGGGCAAAGATGCCGTAGTAGGGCACGTCCTCGAAGCCGGCCAGGCCGAGTTCGGCGAAGGTGGGCACGTCGGGCATCACGGCCTGACGGGTGTTGCCAAGCACGGCGACCACGCGCAGCTTGCCGCTCTTGTGGTTCTCGATGAAATCTGGGATGGAGCCCGTGCCGGCGGGGATCTGGTTGCCCAGCATGTCGGCCATCATCGGCGCGCTGCCGCGGTAGGGCACCGGCACCAGGTCCAGCTGGTATTTCTGGCCGATGACCTTGACCAGGAACTCGGGCACCGAGGCCGGCGCCGGGATGCCGACCGAGCCTTTGCCGCCTTGCGCCTTGGCCCAGGCGACGTAGTCGTTGAAGCTCTTCGCGGGCGTACCACCCGAGACGGCAAAGGCGTTGACGAAGGTGGCGAAGCCGCCAGCGGGCACGAAGTCCCTGGCCGGCTCGAAGCCGGGGGTCTTGACGACCTGCGGCAGGATGGAAATCGTGTGGTCGTGGCTGAGGAACAGCGTGCTGCCGTCCGGCGCGGCGGTTTTCAGCGACTGCGCGGCGAGCTGGCCACCGGCCCCGGGCTTGTTCTCCACGACCACCGGCACGCCCAGCTCGTCCTTCAGCTGCTCGGCCAGGATGCGGGCGATGGCATCGGTGCCGCCGCCTGCGGGGAAGCCCACCAAGAGGCGCAGCGGCTTGCCGCCGGCATAGGTGCTTTGGGCTTGCGCCAGCGGCCAGGCGGGCACGGCGAGCAGCGGCAGGGCGGCCTGCAGCAGGCGGCGGCGGGACAGGGTGGGGCGCATGGTGGATCTCCTCTTTTTGCAGCGACTTGCCGCTTCGCATGGCGGCCGTGGGCGAGCATAGCGGCTGCCAGGGCCATTGGCCTGGCGCAGGGGCACAATGCCAGGCGCCGCCGCCGGGCAGTTTCATCCGGCGGCACCTCCGATTTCCTGTTTCGTTTTTCCTTCCTGCATGCCTGATTCCATCCCCGTTTCCCTCCGGCTGCCCCAGCGCCATCACGTGGACCGCGTGCCGGAACACGTCACGCCAGAGGCGATGGAGCGGGTGCGGCAAGCGGCCTACAACCTGCCGCAGGTGGTCAAGCCGACGGACTACCTGCCGGAAGACGCGCCCGGGCTGGAAAACCACCTGGAGACGCTGGGCCTGATCAAGCTGCAGAAGGCAGTGCCTGGCCACCGGCCCAGCCGCTGGATTGCGCCGGAGCTGATCGACTCGGCGCTGCGCCACCTGGACGAGGTGGGTGCCGGCAAGGAAATGCGCGCGGTGCTGATCGAGCGCAGCGCGGCGCTGGATGTGCTGGGCATTCACCGCCAGGGCAGTGGCTGGGAGCGGCTGATGCGCCAGCCACTGCCGCTGAAGAGCGACACCTGGCCCGATGGCACGGCGCTGCAGGTGGCCTACCTGGCGCCATTGCCGGCCGAGCCGGTGTGGTCTTTTTTCCGCAATGGCGACGAGCGCGCGCTGCTGGGTTCGCTCGGGCCGGCCGCGCCCTGGCCGCATGCCGAAGCGCTGGCCCGCCACCTGGACGCGCTGGCCGAGCGCAGCGACCTCTGCGACAGCCGCAGCATGGGCTCGCTGGTGGCCCGGCTGCAGGCCGAATGCTCGCGCCCGCAAGGGCCTGAGGAGTTGATGGCCGCCTGCACCCGTGCGCAGGACCGCTGGGAACACCAGGTCAATGAGCAGCAGACGCTGGTCGGCCTGAACCGCGAGCTGGGCTTCCAGGGCTACCCGGACAGCTTCGCGCTGGCCCGGCAACTGAAGCGCAAGGTTTCGCTCTATGTGGGCCCGCCCAACAGCGGCAAGACCTACTCGGCCTTCGAGCGCTTGGCCGGTGCGCTGGACGGCGCCTACCTCGCGCCGCTGCGCCTGTTGGCGCTCGAAGGGCGCGACCGGCTGGTGGCGCGCGGCGTGCCGTGCTCGCTGCTGACGGGTGAGGAAAACGTGCCGGCCAACGGCGCGCGCGTGGTCTCCAGCACCATCGAGATGGTCGGCACGCGCGACGCGGTGGACGTGGCCGTGATCGACGAAGCGCAGATGATCTTCGACGCCTCGCGCGGCTGGGCCTGGACCCAGGCCATCGTCGGCGTGCCGGCGCGCGAGCTGATCATCATCTGCTCGGCCTATGCCGTGCCGGCCATCGAGAGCCTGCTGGGCCTGTGCGGAGAGAGCCCGGTCATCCGGCAGTTCGAGCGCAAGCAGCACGTGGAGCTGCTGAAGGCGCCGGTGCCGATTCCGGCGCTGAAGAAGGGCGATGCGGTGGTGGCCTTCAGCCGCCGCGAGGTGCTGATGCTGCGCGACCAGATCGGCGCCAACGGCCACCCGGTCTCGGTGATCTACGGCGCGCTGCCGCCCGAGGTGCGGCGCCGCGAGGCCGAGCGCTTCGCCACTGGCGAGTCGCACATCCTGGTGGCCACGGACGCGATTGGCATGGGCCTGAACCTGCCGATCCGCCGCGTGCTGTTCTCCACCATGACCAAGTTCGATGGCGTGGGCGACCGGGTGCTCAGCGAGTCCGAGGTGCACCAGATCGCCGGCCGCGCGGGCCGCTACGGCATCCACGAAGAAGGCTTCACCGGTGTGCTGCACGAAGCCGAGCCGGGTGCGGCGCGTTCGCTGAAGGAACTGCTGCCCCGCACGCCGCGTGCGCCGCTGCACTTCAAGGCACCGGTGGCGCCGAACTGGTGGCACGTCAGCACCATCTCGCAGCGCCTGGGCAAGCAGAAGCTGCACGAGGTGCTGAGCGTGTTCATGGCCCAGCTGGAGCTGGACAACGCGCACTTCCAGGTGGCCGAGCTGGAGCAGATGCTGGCGCTGGCCGCCGAGCTGGACCACAACGCCGGCACGCTGAGCCTGAAGGAGCGTTTCATCTACGCCCAGGCGCCCGTGGACACGCGCACCGAATCGCTGGTGCAGGAGTTCTTCGGCTGGGCCTGGCAACACGCTCGCACCGGCCAGGCCGGCCGGCCGGACTTCCTCGGCCAGGTCGACGGTTTCAGCCGGCTGGACCGCATGGAGCAGACGCTGCGCGCCTGCACGCTGTGGCTGTGGCTGGACCTGCGCTTCCCCGGCATCTACGGCCACCTGGAAGAGGTGGTGGCGCTGCGCAGCGAGCTGAACGACGGCATCGAGCGCCAGCTCAAAGGCAAGAAGCCGCTGTGGCAGGCCCGTGGGGGCGGCGGCGGCGGTGGTGGTGGCAACCGTGGCGGGCGGCGCTGAGCGCTCGCAGGGAACAGGCCTGGACATGAAGACCAAGACCTGGGCCGCGCTGGCGCTGGTGTTTGCCGCCGCGCTGGCCGTCTACTGGTACGAATCGCCCTGGCTCACGCTGTGGCAGATGCAGTCTGCCGCCAAGTCCGGTGATGCGGCCAGCTTCAATGCGCATGTCGACTACCCGCGCTTGCGCGAAAGCCTGAAAGGCCAGGTCTCGACGCTGCTGGCCGACCAGATGGGCGGCTCGGACGGCAACAACGTCGGTTCGGCCATTGGCGGCCTGCTGGGCATGTTCGTCGCCGACAAGGCCATCGACGCCTTTGTCCGCCCCGAGACCGTGATGCGCGCGATGCAGGACGGCAAGCTGCTGCCTTCGCTGCATCACCGCAAGCCCCCGGCCTCGTCGCCAGATGGCACCGCGCCACCGCCCGCAGGCGAGCGCCTGCAGTGGCAGACCGAACGCGAAGGCGCCGACCGCTTCGTCGCCTACGCCCTCAAGCCCGGCACGCCGCGCGAGCAGGCCACGGCCTTCGTGCTGGCGCGCCAAGGCTTTGCCGACTGGCGCCTGAGCGAGCTGCGGTTGCCGCAGCTGGCGCGCTGAACAGGCTTCAAGCCGCCAGCGTCATCACCTGCGTCGCGGCCCATTGCGCCACCGGCGGGGCGGTGGGCGTGACGGGTTCGTCGGCGGCCGCGAACTGGTGGCCGTTGCGGCCGGCCTGCTTGGCGCGGTAGAGCGCGGCGTCGGCGCGGGCCAGCAGGTGGTCCACGCTTTCGCCGTCTTGCATCAGGGCCGAGCCCATGCTGGTGCTGAGCAGCACTTGCTGGTTCTGCAGCCGCAGCGGGGCGCGAACTGCGGTGAGCACCTTGTCGGCCAGCACCTGCATCTGCTCGGGGTTGGCCACGCCTTCGCAGACGAGCACGAATTCGTCGCCGCCGACGCGGGCCAGCAGGTCGGTGGCGCGGATCACGCTGCCCACGCGCTGGGCGAAGGTCTTCAGCACTTCGTCGCCACCGGCGTGGCCCAGGGTGTCGTTGATGCGCTTGAAATGGTCCAGGTCCAGGTAGACCACGCCCAGGCCGCGGCCGGTGCGGCGTTCGCGGGCCAGCGAGGCGCGCATGTGTTCGTCGAACTGGCGGCGATTGGGCAGGCCGGTGAGCGCGTCGGCACGGGAAAGCTGCTGCAGCCTCAGTTCGACTTCCTTCAGCTGGCTGACATCGAAGCTGACCAGGTAGTGGCCGGGACGGCCGCCGGCGGCGCCGACGCCGTGTTCGCCGTCTGGCAGCCAGTGCACCTCGCTGTGCCAGGTGTCGTCGCCGACCACGCGGGCATGCTGGAAGCGCAGCGTCTGCGGCAGCGTGGTGGCGCTGCTGGCCATGGGCAGCAGCGCGGGTGGCACCGGGTCGCCGAGCAGGTCGACCAGGCGCAGCATGCCGCTGCGCTCGGGTGGCAGGCCCGCCAGGCGCAGGGCGGCCTGGTTGGCGAACAGGCAGTGGCCGTCGGCATCGAAATGCGCGATCTGCGCCGGCACGCTGTTGGCGATGTTCTGCATGCGCTGCAGGTTCAGCGCTTCACCCTGCAGCGCCAGGTTCAGTGCCGCGGTGCGGTCGCGCACACGCTGGTCCAGCGAGGCATTGAGCTCCTGCAAGGTGTTGTTGTGCTCGCGCTGGCGCTCGACCAGCTCGTTCAGCGCGGTGGACAGCACCTCGGCTTCGGCGAAGCCGGCCAGCCGTGGCAGCGGGCGGTCGCCGAGGTGCTGGTTCTGGCCGATGCTGTCTGCCAGCACCGTGAGCGGCCGGGCCAGCTTGCGTGCCAGCGCCCAGGCCAGCGGCACGAACAGCAGCAGCACCGCGCCGGCCACGCCCATCAGCTGGCGGCGCAGCAGCAGGTAGTCGGCCATCGCGACTTCGCGTGGCTGTTGCACCACCACCTGCCAGCCCAGGCCGCTGAAGCCGCCGTGGCCGCGGCTGGGCGAGACGGCGGTGAACTGGTCCGCTGCCGCACCGTCGGGCGCCTTCACGTCCGGCGGGCCCAGCAGCACCGCGCCCTGGCGGTCCAGCACAAAGGCCTGGGCACCGTCGTTGCGCAGGGTCGGGTCCAGCAAGTCGCGCTTGAGCGCCGCGGCCCAGGTCCAGCTCAGGTGCACGCCCAGCACCGAGCCGGGGTTCGCGGCGACCGGCAGCGAGATGTCGACGAAACGCCAGGGCTCGGGCGCTTGCGGCAGCAGCTTGGCCAGCAGCACGGCAGCGTGCACATCGCCCAGGAACAGCGTGGACTTGCCGCCCTGGAACCAGGGGCGCTTGGAGACGTCCGCGCCTTCGAGCAGACCGTCGTTGGCTGCCAGCACCTTGCCATCGGCAGCGGCCAGGCCGATCCAGGCAATTTCCGGTTCGCGGCGGCGCATGGCATCCAGCGCGGCGCGGGCGCGGGCCGGGTCGTCGGCCCGCAGCAAGGCAGGCAACTCGGCCAGCAGTTGCACCGCGGCGACCTGGCGGGCCATGCCGTGGTCCAGTGCATCTCGGAACTTGTCGGCCACCTGGTCCAGGTGTTGGTGGGCCCGCTCTTCAGCGTGCTTGCGCGCAAAGCGGTCGATCAGCACCGTGGTGCCGGCCAGGGCCAGCAGCACCGAGCTCATCACCATCAGGATCAGCCAGGCTGCCAGGCTGGGAGATCGTGGAAAAGGCTTCACGGCATGGGTCTCAATGGCCCCACGTCCACAGCGTGGTGCCGCGGGCGTCGAGGTTGTTGAAGCTGATCCTGCCCATGGAGGCGGCACCGGGCTGGGCGGGGGCGCCGAGCAGCGCACCGGCGTCCATGCCGAGGGTGAAGGGCTCGCCCTGCAGCGTCATGCGGGTGACGGGGCGGCCGTCGTACAAAGCAGCGGGGAAGCCGGCCGGCAGGCCGTGTGCGGCCAGGTCCGCGGCAAAGCTTTCGGCGCTCAGCGTGCTGACCTGGGCTTGCTGCTGCAGGCGCTGCCACAAGGCTTCCAGCACCGGCGGCAGGGTGGCCTGGGCAACCTGCGCGCGCAGCGCGGCTTCCGACAGCGGCTGCAGCTCGGCACGCGCCGGCTGCGCGGCGGCCAGCAGCAGGCTGCAGGCCAGCGCCGCGGCACTGCGGGGAAGGCGAGTCGCGTGAGTCGTGGCGGCGGCCTTTGAAGGTCTGAACATCTGGATCGTCCGGGAAGGTCGCCTGGTGGGCAGGCGGGCGCAAGAAAGCTTGCATCGCTGCATGTCTTCGGCGCTTCCGGTGCGGACTTGACGGTTCCGCGCGTGCAATGGTTTTGCGCAGCCGCCGGCAGATGCCCAAGCTGTCACGCCTTCCCGAACGGCCACGGCTGCGGCCGGCGATCTTCCTGGTGTTGTTTGGTTGGCTGCGCAACGCGCTGCCGGCGCGGTGGCGCCGGCAGCCGCTTGACCGGACGGCTCAGTGGTCCGTGGCGCCGGGGGTGGATGCCGCTGCGGCGGCGGGTCCAGCGGCGGCAGGCACCGAGGCGGCTGCGGCCGGAAGCGGCGGGGCGGGCACGGGTTGCGGCACCAGGGCAGCCGTGGTGGCGCGCTGCTGCTGCCGGCTGTCGCCCACCGACTCCCGCAGGTAGCGGTGCATCAGCGTGAAAAAGCGGTCGTAGAACTGGCCGGCGGGAATCGTCTCGCTGGCGACCTTGACCAGTGAGTCGTCGCTGGCCGACAGTGGAATGGACAGCGAGCCCAGCGCCGGCAGCCCCAGGCTGGCCGAATTGGCACTCTTCTTCAGCGCGTAGCGATCCTGCATGGCGCTGACATAGGCGGTCGACACCTTGCCCGAACGGCCTTCCGGCGTACAGACCACGGTGAACGAGATCTCGACGTGCACCTCGCCCTCGGGCTGGAAGCGCTTGCTGCCGTTGACCAGGTCCGGCTTCAGCGTATTGATCACATACCCCTGGCTCAGCAGCGCACGGCGCGCCGCTTCGCAGGTGTCGTCCGGCTCGGCGTCGAACAGCCGCGAAAACGTCTCGTCCGACTTGAACTGCTCGTTCTGGTAGACCGAAGTCTTGCGCGGAATCACCGTCTCACAGCCCGCCAGCCCCCCGGCCACTGCCAGCATCAACAGCCCGCACGCAGCCGCGCGCGAGACCGCAGCCTTGGCTGGGCGGCAGGAAAGGGCAGCGTCGGGCATGAGCAAAGGCAAGGGCAAACAGCTTCTCCTGGGCACAAACCGCCCACTGGGGTGCGACCGATTATGTCCGGGCCAAGTTCCCTTGCACCTTGCGTGACCTGCTTGCCCTGCCGGCGACACGGGGCTGGCCGCCACGCGGCAGAATGGCTGTTTTGCCCTTTGACACCGGAGACAGTCGCATGCCCAAGGGATATTGGATCGCGCACGTGGACGTGCGCGGATCCGGAAAAGTACAAGGACTACGTGGCCGCGAATGCCGAGGCGTTTGCCAAGTACGGTGGGCGCTTCCTGGTGCGGGGCGGGCAGTTCGCCTGCGTGGAGGGGGCCAACCGGGCGCGCAACGTGGTGATCGAGTTCGCCAGCTACGAGCAGGCCTTGGCCTGCTGGGATTCGCCGGAGTACCAGCGGGCGCTGGCGCTGCGCAAGCCGGTGTCGACGGCGGACGTGATCATCATCGAAGGCTACCACGGGCTGAAGCTCAGCCTTTGCTGCGCGACACACGTGCGGGGCGCGTGGCGGCCGGGCTGGCCGGGTCGCCCACCGGCAGCCGCACCTCGGACTTGATTTCCTTCAGCACGATGCTGGAGCGCACATGCGTGACGCCGGGCAGCTTGAAGATGGTGTCGTGCAGGAACTGCTCGTAGTGCTTGATGTCTTCGACCAGCACGGTGAGCAGGTAGTCGGCCTGGCCGGTGGTGGACAGGCAGCGCACGATCTGCGGGCTGGCCGCCACCGCCTGCTCGAAGCGGGCCACCAGGTCCTCGTTGTGCTGGCTCAGGTTGGCCTCGACGATGACGGCCAGCTTGAGCCCGACCTTCTCGCGGTCCACCAGTGCGGTGTAGCCGCGGATCACGCCCGCGGCCTCCATGTCCTTGACGCGCTTCCAGCACGGCGTGGCCGACAGGCCGACCGCCTCGGACAGCTGCTGCACCGTCTGGCGCGCGTCCCGCTGCAGCTCGGAGAGGATCTGCAGGCTGTAGCGGTCGAGGTCCAGCGGTTCGGTCATGGGGGCGTGCGGCGGCTTGGGTTGAACCCAGTGTAGGCCGCCCGCCCGCATCAAGGTAGCGTGACCACCGCCAGCACGTCGATGTCGGTGCAGATCACGATCTGTTTGGGTCCCAACATCGCCAGTGTCCGCACCGCGCCCACGCGCGGTTCGACATTGCCCGTCACAAGGGCACTGCCCGAGCGGATCAACACGTGGGCCGTGTCGGCGACCGGGTCCACGACCGAGATGCCGTCACCTTGCACCAGCGTGACGTACAGCAGCCCGGTCGAAGGGTCCAGCGCCATGGCCTTCACCAGCGCGGCGCTGTGCAGCGTGGAGACGATGCCGGCCGGGGTGATCTTGCGGATCACCGGCCCGTCGGCGACGTACATCGTGCCGTCCGGCGCGGTCACCATGGCGCCCACGCCTGCGAAGGTCGCGGTGGCCAATGGGCCGTCGACCGAAGTCGTGGTGCCTTCCCTGCCGGCGAAGCTCGTGGTGTTGCCGGCGGCATCGACACGCCGGATGCTGGAGCCTCCGCTGGAGAAATAGACACTGCCATCGATGCCCATCGTCATGCTGGTCGGGACCCGTGTCAGGCGCGATGTCCCGATCGGTCCGTCCACATTGGCAGCCGTACCCTGGTAGTAGCCGCCCGCGATCGTCTTCACCGTCTTGTCTGCTGCGATGCGACGCACGCTCAGGTAGTCCGAGAAGTAGACCGTCCCGTCGGGCGCTGCCGCGATCGAGGTGCCGGGCGTTCTCAGCGCTGCCGCATTGCCGACGCCGTCGGCAGGGAAGTCGTCGTCGGAAGCCGGGTTGCCGGCCAGGATCTCCAGGTTGCCGGCGGTGTCGATGCGGCGCACGAACAGCCCCAGGTCGGTGCCGACGACGACGCGGTGCTGGCCGTCGACCGCGAGGCTGACGGGGAGGTTGCCTGCGGCGAACGGCAGCTTGTCGGTCACGGCAGTGCCACCCGGGGCGATGATCTGGTTGAAGGAACTCGCAATGGTCGTGATGGTGCCTGCGGCATCGGATGTGCGGATGGCCAGCCCGTCGCCGAGCATGAATCCGCCCGCGGGCAGCGCAACCAGCACATTGGCTCCACCGTTGGCCGGCGCATCGAAGTTCGACTCTGCTGCCGGGCCATCCTTGAGCCTCAGCGGGCCGGTCCGGTTGCCGCTGAAGGTGGTCACCGCAAACGTGCCGAGGTCAATGGCGCGGATCAGGCTGGTGTCCCGTACATACAGCTTGGTGCCCGAGATCGCGAGGCCTGTCGGCCCCGGAATGCCGGCCGCGGTGCCAACGCCATCGACACCGGGCACCGTGGTGTCATTGCGAATGCCGGCGACGGTCTCGACATTGCCGGCGACGTTGCCGCTGCGCACCACGCGCCGGACCACGCTCGAACTCCATTGGCTGAAATACAGGTCCCCGTTTGCCGCGATCGCCATGCCGCGGACGTCGCCGATGTCGGCGGTCGCCGCAGGTCCATCGAGGTATCCGTAGTTGCCCGAACCCGCATAGTTCGAAACGACGCCGGCGGGTGTCATGCGAACGATGAAGCCCTGGACCGAAATGTAGAAGTTGCCATCCGGCCCGAGCGCCATTGCCGAAGGGCTGGTCAATCCACGGGCGACGGTGGTCACCGTGCCGTCGGTCGCGATGCGACGAACCGCCGAATTGCCGGTGTCGAGGACCCACAGTGCGCCTGATGCATCGTGCACGATGCTGGTCGGGGTGCTGAACAATGCCGTCGCGCCCGGCCCGTCGGTACTCCCGAGCGTGCCCTGGGTGCCCGCCACCACGGTGATGCTGGCCCGGTCGGCTGACAGTTTGATGATGTTGTTGGCGCTGGTGTAGACGGTCGATCCATCAGGCAGGGCGTCGACGCCGCGCAATTGACTGACCCCGGCCTGAGCGGCCCGATTGGCGATGTTCAAGAGGCCCACGGTGATGCCGCCGGCAGTGCCGACGCTGAGCGTGGCGGCATTGCTGGCTGTCGCCGACTGGCCACTGCAATCCAGCGTGGTGCGGAACTGCGCGCCGTTGTCTGCCGTGGCGCTCGTGAAGGTGTAGGTCAGCGCCGTTGCACCCGCGATGGCGGCAAAGCCCGATCCGCTGGCGCGTTCCCATTGAACCCCCAAAGTGCCGCTGCTGCAGGTGGCGCCGACCGTGAAGCTGGCCGAACTGCCGGCGACCACGCTGGCATCGGCGGGTTGCTGCGTGATCGTCAGCACCGGCGGCACGCCGGTCACGGTCAGCGCGGCGTTGTTGCTGGTGGCGCTGCCGGCGACGTTGCTGACGACCGCACGGAAGACCGCGCCGGTGTCGGTGGTCGCGGTGGTCGCGAGTGAATACGTTGCAGAGGTCGCCCCCACGATGTCGCTGCCGTCGCGCTGCCACTGGTAGCTCAGCGGGTCGCTGCCGGTGGCGGCGACGGTGAAGCTGGCGGGCTGGCCGGCGGTCACGCTCAGGTCGGCTGGCTGCTGCGTGATCTGGGGTGGCTGCGGGCCGCCGGCCGGGCTGGAGCCGGGCGGTGGCGCGTCCGCGCTGCCGCCGCAGGCGGCGAGGAACAGCGCGAAGAAGCTGGCCAGCAGCAGGCTGGCGCTGGCTGCGGCGAAGCGGCGCAGCGCGTGGGCGATGATGAGCGCGAGGCGGAGCGTGTCGAACATGGGGTTCCTCGGCATCAGAAGGCCATCTGGGCGCTCAGGCCCAGCAGGTGCAGCGAACCGCGGGTGCTGTGCACCTTGAAGCGGGTGAAGTCGTAGTCCAGCGAGAGCAGCCAGCCGGGCGCAATGGCGTAGCCGGCGCTCAGGCCCGCCAGCGGCTGCGCCTGCGTCTTGCTCACATCGCCCTCGAACGGCGCTGCGTAGCTGAACCGCGTGCGCACCGCCGCCACGCCCAGCTGCCCGCGCAGCCACCAGTCCGGCGCCAGCGGCACCCGGTAACCCGCGGCCAGCCCCAGCGCGTCGACGCGGAAGCTGCCACCAAAAGTGGTGCCGTCGTCGGTCGTGTCGCCGCCCTTGAAGCGGCTGCCAGCAAAGCCCAGCGCCTGCAGGTCCCAGGCCTCGTCCAGCCGGTAGTTCAGGAACAGCTTGCCGTGGGCACTGCTGCGGTCGCAGCTGTAGCCGTCCACGCAATCGGTCTTGCCACGGTCCAAGCCTGCGCCGAAGCCGAGGCTGAATTGCCGGCCCGCTGCCGCGCTGCCGTTGGCCTCCGGGGAAAAATCGAAGTCCCGGGTCTGGGCGTGGGTGGTCAGGCTGCAAGCGAGCATGGCGCTCGCGGCAATGGCGGTTGGGACGGCGTGGCGGAGGCTTTTGGCCCAGCGCCTGTCGAGTCGGTTCATCGCAGCTCCGTGTGGAAGTGGCGGGCCCCTGCGCAAAGGCGAGGGTCCTTGTCTTCCCATACGGAGTGCGGCGGGTGAAAGCGACATTGGCACGGCGCAATCTGCCGTTCGCCGGTTGTGGTTGGGTGCTGGACGTCCTGCTGCGCTCCCCGCAACTGATGGTGGACAGAGCCGATCAGGTGGTGCGTGCCTTGCAGGTCTACCGCGCAGGCAACGCCGACTTGGCCGACTGCCTGATCGAGCACATGGCCAATGCTGCAGGCTGCGGGCGCACGATGACTTTTGACGTGGGCGCGGCCAAGACGGCTGGCATGGAGCTGCTGGTCTGATCCATCAACGCCGGCTCTGAGCAAGAATGCGCGCCGCCTCGGCCAGCTCCGGACTTGCCGGATCGAACAGCGCGCTGTACATCGCAACGGCACGCTCCAGCACTGGCACGGCATCTTTCACCTGTCCATTGCCCAGCAGCGCTCTTCCAACGATCAGCGTTGCACGCGCCTCTTTGTCACGTTGATAGTTGACTTGCCCACCCCGAGCAATGGACTCAAGGGCTCGGTCCGCCCGGCTTCGTGCCGCTTCGAAGTGGCCCGCAGCCAACTCGTAGCCCGCCCATTCGACAAGTTCTCCCACCGGAGCGTCCAGGCCTGGCTCCGGCGCCAGCTTTTCAGCCACGCGTTTTGCTTTGGCGTCGGCGAGCGCCTCTGCCCCTCGGCCATTCGCCACGAGCCAGGCGCGCTCGGCTTGGTCGACTGACGCGCTGGGCACCTTTCCAACCATGTCCTTCTTCAAGGAACGAGCACGGTCCAGTAGCTCATGCGCCTCGGCCAGGCGGCCGAGTTGGATCAAGGCGAGAGCGCGCATGGCAAGCACCCCAAAGTCCAGTGCCGTCACGGACTTTGCGTCCACCGTTAGCGCGACGTCGTCATCCGATTCGCGCAGCGCATCTTGGGCTCGACCATATGCCAGTAGCGCCATGGCGTAACGGACGCGCACGGCGTGCGCCAGGGACTGCTGCGACTCCGATGCGGGGCTCCTGGCCCAGCGCAGAGCCCCTGTGATGACGTCGATGCTTTCGCGCGGGCGTCCTGTCCTGCGCAGGAAGATGGACAAGTATGCATGGCCGGCATGCACGGTCACCTCGGCCCCGCGCTTTTCATCGCGCTCGATACCCTTGCGGATGTTGCGCTCCGCTTCTGCGTATTGGCCCAGTTCGGTTTGCGCATCGCCCAGGGATTCGTACATGATGGCCAGGCCGCCGGCACCCAGCGGTGGATGGGCTTCGCACAGGCGGATCAGTTCGGCGTAGACCTCGCTCGCCTGTGCATAGTCGTGCAGTGAATGGGCACTGTCGGCCTTCATCTGCAAGGCATTGGCGAGATCGTCGTTTGTCCCGAAGCGGCGTGCGTATTCGATTGCACGATCCGCGTAAACCAGACCCTGCCGCGGGTTGCTGCGCCGCTCAAATGCGGCCTGCATCACGTCGACCTCGAAGCGGGCGCGCGTTCCTTGCTCCTGCCGCCCATCGAGCAGAGTTGCAGCGTCTTTCAACAATGACACAGCTTCCGGGCGCTTGTCGTTGAGGGTCAGCGCGTGCGACAGCTTTGCCATCGCGATCACCGCCTCATCGCTTGCTGCACCGTGGACCGAGCGACTCTGAGCCAGGACCTTACGGCGCAGTTCGATCTCTTTGTCGGTGAGCACCATGTTGCCGTAGATCGACGCAAGCACGTCCAGCAGCCGCTCCCGAGCCAGCGGTGCGTGGGCCAGTTCGGCGTCGATGCGTTCTGCACCCCTATCGAGCAACTCACGTGCCGTCACGTCGCGTGCATTTTTCGGGTCAATCTGATCGGCGCTGCTGGTAAGGAACACACCTTCGAGAAAGGCCTGCACGGCCTGCGCCGTGGCAGCTTCGGTTTGGGCCCGCTGCGCATGGAGGCGGGCTTCGTGGGCCTGCCATAGCGCGACCGAACTGCCAGCCACCAGCGCTATGGCGACAACCGCGCCAGCAGCCACTTGCAGCCGGTGCCGCCCCACGAACTTCGCTGCGCGGTAGGCGAAGCGGTCTGGCCGGGCCAGCACCGGTTCGCCATCCAGCCAGCGCCGCAGGTCCTGCGCGAAGGCTTCCATGGTCGGGTAGCGCTCCGCTGCGGATTTCTTCAGCGCATGGTTGAGGATGGCATCCAGGTCGCCGCGCAGTTGTTTGCGCAGCGCGGGCTCGGTGCTGGCGTTGCTCGCCAATGGCACTTGCGCGCCGGCGATGACTTCTTCCAGCTCGGCTGCGCTGCCGCGCTTGAGGCGGTAGGGGCGCACGTCGGCCAGCACTTCATAGGCGACGACGGCCATGCTGTAGATGTCGCTCGCCGTGCCCAACGGCTCGCCGCGGATCTGCTCGGGGCTGGCGTAGTCCAGCGTCAAGGCGCGGCCGGATTGCTCGGTCAGCGCGGTGGCCTGGGTCTGCTCGCCGTCCAGCAGCTTGGCGATGCCGAAGTCCAGCAGGCTGGCCTGGCCTTCGGATGTGACCAGGATGTTGCTCGGCTTGAGGTCGCGGTGCACCACCAGCCGCGCATGCGCGTGGGCGACGGCGGCCATGACCTGCAGCAGCAGCGCCACGCGTTCGCGCAGCGGCAGCGCGTGGTGGCGGCAGTAGGCATCGATGGGCTCGCCCTGCACGTATTCCATCGCCAGGTAGGGGCGGCCGTGGGCGTCCACACCCGCGTCGTAGAGCCGGGCGATGTGCGGGTGGGTCAGCGAGGCCAGGATCTCGCGTTCGCGGTCCAGGCGCTCGGCGAAGGCGTCGCCCCAGGTCACGCGAGGGAGCTTGAGTGCGACCTGGCGCTGCATCAGGCCGTCGGAGCGCTCGGCCAGCCAGACCGAGCCCATGCCGCCCTGGCCGATGGCCTCGATCAGGCGGTAGGGGCCAACCTTGCTGCCGGGGCCCAGGCCCTGACCAGGCGCCGAGGGCGGCGGGTCCAGCCGGGGCAGCGCTTCGAGGAAATCGTCGGTCTCGATCTCGGCCTGGCGGGCCAGCAGTGCCCGCAAGGCCTCACTGTGCGTGGCCTGCTCGCCGCTCAGTCCTGCCAGCCAGGCCTCGCGCTGCGGCGCGGGCAGGTTCAGTGCTTCGTCGAGCAGGGCGCTGATGGCGGACCACTGGGCCGCAAACGGGGCGAGCGGCTTCATGTGGCGGTTTTGGCCGGGCTCAGCCCCGCAGCGCGTGGGCCAGCAGCAGCCTGGCCTTGTCCCAGTCCCGGCTCACGGTACGGCGCGACAGCCCCAGCGCCTCGGCGATCTCGGCGTCTTCCATGCCGCCGAAGTAGCGCATCTCCACGACGCGGGCCAGCCGCGCATCCACCGCGTCCAGGTCCTGCAGCGCGGCATGCACTTCGAGGATCTCGTCGGCCGGATCGGCAATGCTGCCCAGCAACTCGGAGTTGAGCGTCACCTGCTGCACATCGCCGCCGCGCCGGTCGCTCTGCGCGGCGCGTGCGGCGTCCACGATGATGGAGCGCATCACGGCCGCGGCATAGCCCAGGAAATGCGCGCGGTCGGAGGGGGCCAGTCGGTCCCGCTGCACGAATTTCATGTAGCACTCGTTGACCAGTGCCGTGGTTTCGATCAGGCCGTCCCGCGCGCCGCGAGACAGACGGCGGTGGGCGATCTGTCGCAACTCCGGGTACAGCAGCTCGAAAATTCGGTCGATGGCAGCGCGGTCGCCTTCGCGTGCGCGTCCGATCAAAAGCGTGACTTCTCCCATGCCGGCGTGTCTTCCACCTGTGGTTGTGGAAGCCGCATGGTATCGAAAACGATACCCGGCCCTGTTTCAGGCAGGGTTGCCCGGTCGTGCCAGCCAGGGTCATGCGTGGGCCGCAGTCCGCGAGGGCGCGAAAAGCAGTGGCACTGCGCAGGCGCTGGCGCAGGCCCACAGCAAGGCCCACGGCGCGCCGATGGGGGCGGCCAGCAGTGCGAAGACCGTGCCGAAAGCCGCCTTGCCAAACAGGCCGCCGACATAGCCGTGCAGGAAGCGCGCCGCTGCGGCCGGGCCGCTGGCCGAGTGTTCGACCACCGCGACCGCCCCGCTGATCAGCGGTAGCGAGGCCATCAGCCCGGCGGCAAAACTGCCGATCAGCGGGCCCAGCGTGGTCGTCAATGCGGTGATGCCGCCCACCGCAGTTGCAGCGCAGGCCCGGCTGCAGCGTGAGCCCCGCTGTGCGCCCTTGTGCGCGCCATGCCGCCGGATCGTGTACCAGGCCACTGCGCAACAGCCCAACGCCAGCACCAGCGCGTCTGCCAGCTGCGCGCTGGCAGCGAAGACCGGCCAGGCCAACGCTGCCGCGGCGGCCAGTCCGCCCACCAGCGCCCGCCCCGCGCCGCCACGCTGCGCGAGCAGCGCATACACCATGGCGAACACCGCCAGCATGGCGCAAGCGGCCACGCTGGCCACTGCCGCCTGGGTCGCGAACACCACGCCTTGCTCATGCGCCAGCCAGGCCAGCGTCGGTGCGGTGATGGTCGGCAGCGCTGCTGCAACGCCCGCCAGCCGGTGCCCACCATGCCGCACCGCGCCCATCACCAGCCACACCACGGCAGCCGTCAGCACCGCCTTGCAAATCCCGTCCATTCCTGCTCCCCTGTGGACCGGGTCCGATGGACCTGGTCATGGAGGAGAACGAGATTGGGGTGCGGAAAGCGACACGCCGCGCCGGCGGCGTTGTCAGATGCGCTTCTTCCGCAAGAAGTCGCCATGACCATTCACCCGAAACCGAGGCAGTTGTGTGTGGTCGAATGCCTGGCGATTGCCGGACTTGCTCAGGATTCCGGGGAGAGCAAATAGAACTTGGCGTTGCTGCCCTGGACCAGGATCTGGCCTGCCTTGTTGATGGCCTTGGCCGCCTCAATGTGGGCGTCATGTGGAAGCGTGGCGAGCGTGTCCAGATCCACGAAGTCGCTGCAGTCGCCAGAGCACCGGAAGGCGCCTTTGTTGCCGGTTATGGGGTCTGTAAAGTTGCCAACGATGGTGCTTGCAATGTTGATCCCCGTTGCTTCTGCATCGAGGGCCCCTGGCACCTGCAATTCCGTAAACAGCTGTGTCCCCTTCCCAATGAAGGGTCGCGTTTGACCGCTGGAAGCAGCCACATAGCTGCCAACAACCTCGGACTTCTTGTTTACAGCCATCGCCTTGCTGCTCGCTGCCCAGATCGGCTGAATCGAGTAGGCAGTTGAATATGGCGGAGGGGCTACGAAAGCTTGATGGGCGTACCAATCGGTTCCGACTACCACGCCATGGTCGCTGATCGCAGACGGTACGCCGATCGAAGCGATTTCAGTGATGGCCATGGTGGCCGCGTCGAGCAAGAACACCGTGCCCCGGGATTGGGCCGAACCTCGGGAGCCGACTACCAGCCCGGTGTTGTTGACGGCATAGAGCGTCGCCATGTTGTCGTGGAGCACAGATGTCAAGTCGGTAACGAACGACCCATTCACATCGGTAAGGTAGGCGTGGCTGTAGGCATAGCCGCCCACTGCGACCAAGCCGTTGTCATTGATATACACGCCGAACACTTCTCCGTAGGGCCCTGGTTCTTGAAGGGGTTTCAAGCCCTTTCCGGCCGATTTCGTGACGAAGCCGTCGTATGAGCCTGCCGTCGTGTTGATTCCGCCACCCCCTACGCGGCCCTTCGAATCCAGAGAGGTAACGAAGCAGTTGCTGAGCTCCGATGGTTGGCTGATGTGTTGGACGGAGTAGTGAGTCTGTGCAACTGCATTCAGGCCAAGGCACATCGTGGCGATTGCGAGGCTGCGGCGGACGGTGGGTGTCATCTGGGGTGGGTAACGTTGATTTCAGCGTAGTGTCGCCGATGCCATCCACGGGGAAATGGCCGCATCCGCAAGCGAGATGACGGACGGTTGCCTTGAATCCAGTGATGGAGAAGCCGTGTTGAGCATGCGGCCGGCGTGTAACCGCCGTGCAATCAGTGACTGGGCGTCAGCAAATACCCGTGTCCATCGGAGCCCGAGGCCAGGATCTGGCCGCCGGCATTGATGCTCAGCGCCTGCGTCAGCAGCACACCGGCCGGCAGCGTCGCCAGGCTGTTGAGATCAGTCAGGTCGCTGCAATCGCCGTTGCAGACGAATGCCCGCAGTTCGTTGGTTTCGGCAGGCTCGAAGCTGCCGACGATGCGGCCTTCATCGGTTTGTGCCAAGGCTACAACCAAGGGCAAGTTTTTCGGGCTCTTGAGTTGCTGCATGGCCTTGCCGGGGCGGATCACGAAGGACTGCGTTCCGTCTGTCGTGCCCATGAAGCCGAGTACCGAGCCTTTCTGGGAAACGGCCGTGACCTGATAGCCGAGGCCGCTAGGCACGTCATAAGCCACGAAGGCGTAGCCTGGCGGCTTGGCAATGAATACATGGATCTTGTCGGTCTCCGAGCAGATGAAGGTGCCTGCGATCACCCCTTTGTCGTTGATCGCCTGGGCATTGCTTGCATCCACCGGACAGTCGCCGAGCAGCGTTGTCTTGTCGGTTGCGCTGTCGTAGACAAAGCCGCGGATGTAGTTCGGCGTGGTTTCCAGGTAGCCGGCCACTTGGCCATGGTTGTTGACGGCCCAGGCGCCGCTTTTCATGCCGTCATCGCTGCCGATGTTGGTGCTGATGTCGCGCATCGCGGAGCCCTGCTCGCCAGTCACGAAGGCATGCTGCACATTGGCGGCCGAGCTCAGCGTGCCGGCGACCATGCCATGGTTGTTGATGCTGTACAGGCGCGCGCCGCTTCCTTCAGGCGCAGGCAGGGGCCGCGATTTGTTGCCGTTCGGGCCTGTGATGAACGGGAGATAAGCGCCATCCGGTCCCACGGGCGCCGTGCCTGTGATCCAGCCCTTGTCGTTCATGGCTGCCGCCTTGAATGAGCCATTGATCGGCCCGACGTCCTTGACGCTGTAGCTTGGCGTGGCGAACGCGGTCGATTGCGCGAGGCAGGCCAGCAGGCTGGCGGCAAGGATGCGAAGAGACGGGTTTGGATGCATGAAGCTGGTTTGCAGTGGGTGGAGGGTGGGTACTGCTTTCGAGAAAGGGGTGGCCTGGCGAGACTCAGTTCGCAGGCGTGAGCAGGTAACCATGCCCATCCGACCCGCTGGCCAGGATCTGGCCGGCTTGGTTGACGCTGCGGGCGTCAGTCAGCTTGACGCCTTCGGGCAGCGTGGCCAGGCTGTTCAGGTCGGTGAGGTCGCTGCAGTCGCCGCTGCAGACGAAGGCGCGGGCGGCGTTGTCGTGGCCGTCCAGAGAATGGCCGACGATGGTGCCGGCTTCGTTGCGGGACCAGGCGACGACGGTGGTGAAGTTGCTGGGCGTGGCGAGTTCCTGCATGCCCATGCCGGGGCGGACCAGGAAGGAGCGGGTGCGGGACTTGTGGTCGGAGACATAGCCCAGCACCACGCCCTGCGGGTCGATGCCGGTGACCTGGTAGCCGAAGCGGTCGTCCAGCGCGTAGGGCACGAAGACGTAGTCCGGCGGGGAGGCGACGAACACGCGCACCGAAGGGTCGGGCTGGCAGGCGAAGGTGCCGGCCACCACGCCCTGGTCGTTGATGACCCTGGCGGTGCTGGCGTCTGACAGGCATTGGCCCAGCGGGCGCATGGCTTGGCTGGCACTGTCGTACAGGAAGGCGCGCACGTTCGGCGAGTCAGGCGAGGTTTCGGCGTAACCGACCACCTGGCCCAGGTTGTTGACGGCCAGGGCCTCGCTCTTGTTGCCGCCCAGCGCACCCAGATCCTGGATGCCCATGCCTTGTGCGCCCGTCATGAAGGCATGCATGCCGCCTTGGCCCATGTTGCTTCGCCCGACCACGACGCCGTGATTGTTCAGCGCGTTGGGCTGGTTGGCCTTGCCGTCAAGCCGTGGCAATGGGCGCATCTTGTTGGCGTTCGGGCCGGTGAGGAAGCCCTGCATCGCCTGGTTCTGACCCTTGGGCGAACGGCCGGTGACCCAGGCCTTGTCATTGAGCTGGACCGGCGTGACCGGGTAGGCGCCCAGCGTGCCGATGTCCTTGGCGGCGTAGGCCGTGTTGGTCGCGAGGCTGGGTGCGAGACTGGTTTGGGCTGAAGCGGAACCGACGCCGATGGACAGCAGCAGGGCGGACAGGAGCAGGCGTTGGGACATGGCAGCCTCGTTCTTTGAATATGAGGATCGCGATTCTGAAGGCCTCGATCTGCCGTGAGCCCGGTTCCCCCTAGTGTGTTGATACACCTTGATACACGGTCCCCTCCTAGTGGGGAGAAGGCGCATCGCCGGGCACTGCTAGAGTCCCTGCGCCCGTGCGAGGCGGCTGTCGCCGATGGGTTGTTGCAGGAGAAACGATGTTGCTTTCGCGTGGTGGCCTGCTGGCCGCAGGACTGGTCTTGGGCTTGGCCGGTTGCGGCAAACAAGGGGTTGAGCTGGGCCAGGGCGGCTCGGTGGTGAGCGGCGGTGGCGGGCCGAATGGCGCGACCAATGCGGCCAAGGCCTTGCTGAAGTGCGACGCGCCGGTGGCCGTTGTTTCGCTGGTCGAGAACCAGGGTGGCTACACCGGCATTGGCCACGGTGGGCTGCCGGAATCGCCGCTGCCGCTGGTGCGGGTCATCATGCAGCAGAGCGGCTGCTTCCGCATCGTGGACCGCAATGCCGGGCTGAAGTCCACCGTGCAGGAGCAGGAGCTGAAGGACGCTGGCGTGCTGCGCGCCGACGGCAATGTCAAGAAGGGCCGCGGCATCATGGCGCAATACAGCATCGTGCCCAGCCTGACCTTCTCCGAGCAGGACGCCGGCCGCCAGCTCGGCGGCGTGATGGCGGCCATCCCGGTGCTGAACAAGTTCGCTGGCGCGGCCGAGCAGGTGAAGACCAAGGAAGCTCAGGTCGTGCTGCTGCTGACCGACAACGAGACCACCGAGCAGCTGTCGTCGGCCACCGGCGCCGCGCGCACCACCGACCTGGGCGTTGGCGGCCTGGCCTTTGGCGGCGGTGGTGGCCTGGGCGGCATGGGCTGGAGCAATACCAACGAAGGCAAGGTCATTGCCGCGGCCTTCCTGGACGCGCACAACAACCTGGTGCAGCAGGTGCGCGCGCTGGCACCCAAGGAATTGCCTGAGAAGGTGAAGACGCGCTGAGGAAGTGCGCGAAACGCAATCCGCCCCGGGGCGCTGGTCAGGCGTCCTGCTGCAGCACTTCCTGCAAATGGCCGAGGAAGCCGCGGCAGGCGCTGGGGAGGGTGCGGCCGGCCAGGGTCTGGACCTCGAAGTGGCGCTCGTTCATCTCGCGGTCGCGTAATGCGATGGCCACCACGCTGCCGGCTTTCAGGCGCGAGCGCACTGCAAGTTCGCCGCTGAGCGCAATGCCGCCGCCGGCCTCTGCGAAGGCCAGCGCCGGGTCCAGCCGGTTGACCAGCAGCGCGGCGTCGGCCGTCAGGCCCTGCCGGCCGCAACTGATGTCGAACAGCTGCCGCAGCGTGGAAGCAGGAGAGGGCAGGGTCAGCGGATAACCGACGATCTGCGCCAGCGAGAGCTGCCGGCGGCTGGCCAGCGGATGGTCGGGCGCCATCACCGCAAGGATGGGCGCAGCGTGGCGGCGCTCGACCTGGATGTCCCGCTCGGAGCTGGTGCCGAAGGTCAGGCCGATGTCTATGTCGCCATGCCGCAGCAGTGGCGGGATCTGGGCCTGGTCGCAGACTTCCAGCACAAAGCGGATGCCTTGGTATTCACGCTGGAAGTCGGCGATCAGCTGGGGCAGGAATTCCGAGGCGAAGCCTTCGGTGCTGGCCACGCGCACGATGCCCGAGCGCAAGCCGCGCAGGGACTCGATGTCGGTCACGACGCGCTCAATGTCCTGCCAGACGCGCCGGGCATGCACGGCCAGCAACTCGCCCGCCGAATTCAGCTTCATGCCGCGCGCGCGGCGCTCGAACAGCAGCGTGTCCAGCGCGTGTTCGAGCCGGGCAATGCTGCGGCTCACCGCCGAAGGGGCCACGTGAAGCCGCTCGGCTGCGGCCGTCACGGAGCCGGTCTGGGTGACTTCCAGGAAGTGGCGCAGGGCGGTTTCCTGCAGGGCGCGGTGGTCGATCTTGCGTGACATGGCGAGGAGCACCGTTGCGGGCACATCTTCAAAACGGGATGGAGGTTTGCTGATTTTGCAACGGTGGATTCAGAAACAGCGGGTTGATGCACAGGCGTGCTGCTCCCTACGATGCGCCGCCGTTTCAGGATGTAGTTCCAGGAGTGTCTGAATGTTCCGTCGTCAACTGAACCACCTGGCGCTGGCCGCCTTGGCCAGCGCTGCGCTGTCCTTGCCTGCCTTTGCCGCCGAGGGATTCCCGTCCAAGCCCATCACGCTGGTCGTGCCCTTCACGGCCGGTGGTGCCACGGACACGGTGGGCCGCATCCTGGCCAAGGCGCTGGCCGAGCAACTCAAGCAGACCGTGGTGGTCGAGAACAAGCCGGGCGCCGGCACCGAAGTGGGCGCCGCGGCGGTGGCCCGCTCGCCGGCAGACGGCTACACCTTGCTGATCTCGTCGAACAGCACTTTCACCATCAACCCGGCGATCAAACCGCAGCTGCAGTATTCGCCGGACAAGAGCTTCGAGGCGGTCGGCATTGTCGGCAGCATGCCGCTGGTGCTGATGGCCAAGCCCAGCTTCCCAGCCAGCAACGTGAAGGAACTGATCACGCAGGCCAAGTCCAAGCCGGGCCATTTCACCTATGCCTCCTTCGGCGCCGGCACCACGGCCCACCTCGCAGGCGAGATGTTGAAGGTGATGGCCGGGATTGACCTGCTGCACATCCCCTACAAGGGCAGCGGCCCGGCCATGGCCGACCTGCTGGGTGGCCAGGTGGACCTCAGCGTGGACACGCTGGTGGCGGCCTTGCCCATGCAGCGTTCGGGCAAGGTCAAGGTGCTGGCCACCACGGGCTTTCGACGCTCCACCGAGTTGCCGGAGGTGCCCACGGTGGCGGAAGCCGGTTTCCCGCAGTACGAGATGGTGTCGTGGATGGCCGTGGTGGCGCCGCGCGGATTGCCCGCACTGACCCGCAACACCTTGAACGTGGCACTGGCGGTCGTGCTGACATCCCCATCCGTCAAGGGTGCGCTCGAGCAGGCTGGCCTGGAAGTGTCCTACCAGGGCGCCAGCGCCTATGACGCGCGCCTGGCCAAGGAACTGCCTTTGCTGCATGCGTACGTGAGCAAGGCGCGCATCACGCTGGAGTGAGGCTGGCGGCACCGGGCCGCAAGTCGGACGCCATGCGCAGGTCTGCCAGCCAGCCCTCGAACGCGGCGGCCTGTTGTTGGGCAGGCATGCGCAGCAAGGCGGCAGGGTGCAGCGTGACCAACACCCGCAGGCCGTCAGCACGGGTGAACCACTGGCCGCGCGCTTCGATCACCTTCACGCCGGGGCCCAGCAGCGCGCGGGTGGCGGTGGCGCCAAGGGCGATGGCGGCTTGCGGTTTCAGCAAGGCGATCTCGGCTTCCAGCCAGTGCAGGCAGGCCTGGGCCTCGCTGAGCGCCGCCGTCTTGTGCAGGCGGCGTTTGCCGCGCAGCTCGAACTTGAAGTGCTTGACGGCGTTGGTGAGGTAGAGCTCGTCGCGCTGCCAGTGCAGCGCTTCGAAAGCCCGGTCCAGCAACTGGCCGGCGGGGCCGACAAAGGGGCGGCCTTGCAGGTCTTCCTGCTCGCCGGGTTGCTCGCCGACGATCATCAGCCGTGCCTCGCGCGAGCCTTCGCCAGGCACGGCCTGGGTGGCGCAGGCGCCGATGGGGCAGGCGCGGCAGCGTTCGGGGCCATGGCGCACGAGGTCCCAGTCGATGGAGGTGCCGGCGGCAATGCCTTCGTGCAGCCAGGTGTGCGGGGAGATCACGAGTGCCGAAGAGGCGGCCGGGCGACGGTGCGCGGGCACCGTGCCGCCTTGATCGACCATGCGGCCGCTGCGCGCCTCGGCCTGGGCCACCAGCGGCTGGATCAGCGCCGCCTCGGGCAGGTTGTGCCAGTACCGGCGCGGCATCTCCTTTTGCATCATCTTCAGCTTCAGCCGCGCGGGGTTGAAGATGTGTTCGTAGTACGTGAGCCAGAGCTGTTCGCCGGCGTCGGCCGCGGGGGCATCTTCCCGCTGCGCGCCGGGGCCGAACGCGAGGGCGTGGCCGTCCCAGCGCACGCAGCGCGAAGGCGTCAGGATGGCCCAACGCATCTGCGCGAAGCGGCGCGCAAAAAACGGCGCGGTGGCTTCTACGATGTGGTGCTCGGGCTCGAACCAGGCGACATGCCAGCGACTGTCGCCTTGGGCTGAAGGCGCGCGGTCGTCCAGTGGCCGGAAGCGCACGAAGGCCGTCATCTTGTGCTGCTCGCGTGTGACCGCGCGGGCCATCTGCTCGGCGCGCAGGCGGTCAGCGTCCAGCGGGTCGCTGCGCAGGCCGGGTTCGCGCTGCAGGCGCCACAGCAGCCGGTAGAGCAGCGCGAAGCGGGCGTTGTCGGCATGCAGGGCCACGCTCTCGCAGAGGGGGATGAAAAAGGCCGGCACCGCGAGCGGTGCGGCGTTTTTTCCAGCCGGGTTCACCGCGAATGGCTCACTCGGTTCAGCCAGGGCAAACAGGTCAGCTGAGGCCGCGGTCGCGACCTGCCAGCGCACGCTGTCCGGCGGCACGGCTTGCTGGCACAGGCGCCTTGCCGCGGCACGAAAACCTGCCAGGTCGGCCTCGTGCGCGAGCTGCATGGTGTGATGAAGCGGCATGGCGTTCAGACGACTGCTTCAGCGTCGAACAACGAAGCCTGTTGCGGTGCCGGCCGCAGCCGTGCCACGAGGTCCTGCGCCTCCAGCTGCGCGCCGGGATGATGGTCCGGCAGCACGACAAACGGCATCACGTTCTTCAACGGCACGCGCAGCCGGCGCAGGTCATCGGCACGGACCAGCCGGCTGCGCCTGGCGGCCAGCAGTTTTTCGACCGTCTTCACCCCCAGGCCGGGCACGCGCAGCAGCATCTCCCTGGGGGCGCGATTCAGGTCGACCGGGAAGCGCTCTCGGTGCGCCAGCGCCCAGGCCAGCTTGGGGTCCACATCCAGCGCCAGCATGCCCTGGCCTGCGGGCACGATCTCGTCGTGCGCAAAGCCGTAGAAGCGCATCAGCCAGTCGGCCTGGTAGAGCCGGTGTTCGCGTACCAGCGGCGGCGCCTGCGAGGGCAGGGCGAGCGATGCGTCGGGGATCGGGCTGAAGGCCGAGTAGTACACGCGGCGCAGCCGGTAGGCACCGTAGAGCGTGGCGCTGGTGACCAGGATGGCGCGGTCATCGGTCGCGTCCGCGCCGACGATCATCTGCGTGCTCTGGCCGGCCGGCGCGAAGACCGGCGGTTCCGCGCGTTTGGGCCTCAGTCCGGCCAGCGAGACGACGGCTGGCGGCGGCGCGGCGGCCTCCCTGGCGTCGTCGATGTGCACGCGCAGCCTGGCCATCGAGCGGCGAATGGCCTGGCCGTCCTTCTCCGGCGCCAGCTGGGCCAGGCTTTCGCTGGTGGGCAGCTCGATGTTGATGCTCAGCCGGTCGGCGTAGCGGCCGGCCAGCGCCAGCAGCCCGGGGCTGGCATCCGGAATGGTCTTCAGGTGGATGTAGCCGCGAAAGTCGTGCTCCTCGCGCAGCACCCTGGCCACTTCGACCACCTCGGCCATCGTGTGGTCCGCGCTGCGCACGATGCCGGAGCTGAGGAACAGGCCTTCGATGCAGTTGCGCCGGTAGAAGTCCAGCGTCAGCTGCACCACCTCGTCCACCGTGAAGCGGGCGCGTGGCACGTTGCTGGTCACGCGGTTGACGCAGTACAGGCAGTCGTAGAGGCAGTAGTTGGTCAGCAGCACCTTCAGCAGCGAGATGCAGCGGCCGTCCGGCGCATAGCTGTGGCAGATGCCGGCGCCTTCGGTCGAGCCGATGCCGCGGCCGCCGAGCGAGTCGCGCGGCTTGCTGCCGCTGGAGGCGCAGGAGGCGTCGTACTTGGCGGCGTCGGCCAGGATGGCGAGTTTGCGTTGCAGGTCCACGGAGCTGTTGGGTGTTTGGATGCTGGATGAATATACAGTTATTGACGGCGGCAGCCTTCCATTCCCCTCCGTGACGCAGGGGCCGGTCTGAACCATGCCTGCCCGGCGGATCACGGCAGACCAGCGGCAGCCAAGCGCGGCCGGATGGCGGATGCGCTGCCGGCGTGCTGCCAGACAATCGTCCGGCGAACGACCACCTTCCTGACCCGACCCATGGCTCAACTGCTTTACAGCGCCAAGACGGCCGATGGCCGCGACCGGCAAGGCTTTGTCGAAGCCGACAGTGCACGCGCGGCGCGTGATCAGCTGCGTGCCCAGGGGCTGCGGCAGGTCGTGCTGCACCAGGAGGTGGCGATCAGCCAGGACGAGGCCAGCCTGCAGGGCCTGAGCGCGGCCGACAAGGCAGAACTCGCAAAGCTGCACCTGCACTTCCGCGAGCGGCCCGGCCTGCTGCCCTTGCTGCAGATCGTGGTCCGCAAGAACCGCGTCTGGCTGGTGGTGGACGCCCTGCTGCTGGCGGGCGGCATCTTGGCCCGCAGCCCGGCGTTGATGCTGATCGCCGTGGCCTTGCTGGCGCTGCCGTTCGCCCCGGCCTTGTGGCGCTACCGCCATGCCGACCGTTACCAGCAGCTGCTGAAGGCCCATGCACTCGGCCGCTGGCCTGAGATGGTGGGCCTGGCGGGCCGGCTGCGCAGCGCCGTTGATTTGGCCGAGAACCTTGACTTCGACCTGGACGTGCGGATCGCGTCGGTGCGTGCCCGCCAGGGCGACCTGCCCGGCGCGCTGGAGGACCTGGCCGACTGGCAGCCTCGGCTGGTCATCCACCCCGGGCTGTATGAGACCCGGCTGGCAGCTGTGTACGCCGCCGGTGGCGACCGTGCGGGGTTTGTGCAGGCCATGGGCCAGGCGCAGGCCTTGTCCGGCGACGAGCCAGCCCGCGTGCTGGACCATGCGCTGGCCCAGGCCCGCTTTGGCGACCTGGCGCGTGCAGAGGCCTTGATGGCCGGCCTGGACCTCTCGCTGCTGCCGCCGATGGCAGAAGGTTTTGTCGCCTGGACCCAGGGGCTGATCGCGATGCGCCGCGGCAGGCCCGGTGCATTGGCACTGCTCAGCCGGGCCGTGGCGGCCTTCCTGCAGCGTGGCGACTCGCCTGCCGTGTGGACCGCGCTGGCCTTTTGCAGCTGCGACCAGGCCATGGCCCTGCACGCCGCCGGCCAGAAGGCCCAAGCCAAGGCAACGCTGAAAAACGTCATGCCGGTGCTGCGCGCCCATGCCGACGCGCCACTGCTGGCCGTGCTCCGGCGCGACTTCATGGCGGGCGAGTCCGGCAGGTAGCCTGCTCGCTGCGCCAAGTCCGCGCCCGAACGGCGCGGGTTTGTCGAAACCGTTGAATCCGATGTGAAGGGGTGGAAGGGCCGGGTGGCGGCCGCGCCGAAGGTGACAGTTTGTGTCAGGTACGCGATCTGCTGATGACGGGCAAACGGCGCTTGCCGCCCCTGTTTGGTCAGCTCTTTTGCGCCCACCTCACGATCCATGGCTTCTTCGATGTTTCGCCCCAAGATGTCCGACGCTCGCGCTCAACAAGGATTTGTCGAGGCGGTCAGTGATCGCCATGCCAGTGATTGGGTGGACATCGACGGGCCGGCAGAGATCGTCTTCGGCCAGGATCTTCCGGTGGACCCGGCACCTGTTGCGGCAAAAGCCGGTGCAGCGGGGCTGGACCCTGCAATAAAGGCCGACCTGGTGCGCCTGGGCTTGCGCTGGCGCGAGCGGCTTGGCCTGGTGCCGGTGCTGCAGGCTGCCGCCAGGCGCAGCTGGCCTGTGTGGGTGCCGGTGGCCGGGCTGGCGGCCTATGGGGTCTGGAGCGACCGCCCCTGGCTGACGGCGCTTGCACTTGGGCTTGCAACGCTGCCGTTTGCGCAGGCCGCCTGGCGCCACCGCCGCGCGGACCGCTACCAGCAATTGCTCAAGGCCGACGCGCTGGGCCGCTGGTCCGAGATGGTGGGCCTGGCCGGACAGTTGCGCGCCAGTGGCCGCTTCACCAGCCAGCTGGACTTTGACCTGGAAGTGCGCCTGGCCACCTTGCGTGCGCGCCAGGGCGACCTGGACGGCGCGCTGGAAGACCTGGCCCCGTGGCGCAGCCAGCAAACCGAGCGCGCGGGCTCGTACGAGGCGCGGGTGGCGGGGGTGCATGCCGCCGCTGGCAACCGCACGGGCTTCGTGCGCCTGATGGGCAAGGCCCAGGCGGCTTCGGGTGACGAGGCCTCGCGGGTGCTGGACCACGCGCTGGCACAGGCCCGCTTTGGCGAGCTGGCCGAGGCCGAGGCCTTGATGGCGCGCGTGGACGCCGCACCGGTGCTGCCGCCGCAGAGCGAAGGCAAGGTGCTGTGGACACAAGGGCTGATCGCGATGCGCCGTGGCAGCGCCGACGCCATCCACGTGCTGAACCAGGCCCTGGCCGAGTTCCTGCGCCAGAGCGAGCAGCCAGCCGTGTGGACTGCGCTGGCGCTGTGTGCCTGCGACCAGGCCATCGCGCTCAATGCCGCCGGGGACCGCAACAGCGCCCGCAGCATCCTCAAGCGGGTGGCGCCGGTGCTGCGTGCCCAGGCGGACCGGCCGTTGATGGCCCTGCTCAAGCGCGACAAACTGCTGAGCCGCCGCGAAGGCTGAAACCGCCAGCGGGCGGCTGCCTTCACGACGGCAGGAAGTCCAGCGGGTAGTTGACGCTCATCGGCTCCACGTCCTTGGCGCCGAAGTCGAACTGGCGGATGCGGGCCAGCAGCTTGGCTTCCAGCTCCGGCGCCTTCAGCTCGGTGGAGACGATGCGCAGGCCTTCGACCTGGCCGCTCGGCGCGATCTTCAGCTCCAGCACCACCTTGCCCTGCAGCGAAGGGTCTTCGCGCAGCGCCCGGTTGTAGATCGCGTAGATCGCCCCCTTGTTGCGCTCGAACACCAGGCGCACGTCTTCCAGCGACCGCGCCGCCTTGCCGCCGCCACCGCGCTGCACCGTGCCGCCCTGGCCGTTGCCGGACCCGGTGCCCACGCCGCTGCCGGTGCCACCCCCGCTGCCGCCCTTGCCGCCCACACCGGCGCCACCCCCGCCACCGCCGCCCGCCACACCCGCAACCAGCGTGGTCGAACGGCCGGCCAGGCCGCCGCCGCCACTGTCGCGGCTCAGGCTGCCGGTGTTGATGCCGCCGCTGCCCTGGCCGGCATTGGCGGTGATCATCGCCCGGGTCGGCAGGCCGGGCTCGGTGCCGGCGCCCACGCCGGGGCCGGTGCCACTGCCCACGCCCGCGCCAGGCTTGATGTTCTGGTTCAGCTGCACGGCAGTCGGCGCACCATGCATCTCGGCCAGCGTGTCCTTCATCGCCAGCAGGCCCACGCCGGTGGCCTTGCGGCGCGCCGCGTCAATGGCCTCGCCCGGCGGCTTGTCCGGCACCGGGTTGCGGGCCTCGGCAATGATGGGCTTGCCGCCATCATGCTGGCTGGCGACCTGCGGCTTCGGGGGGGCCTTCGGCGGCACCACTGGTTCCACGGGCTTCACCTCGGCCTTGGCGACCGGCGCTTCGACCTTGGGTTTGACCGCCGGCAAGACCAGCGGCACCGGCTTTTCCAGGATCAGCTTGGCCATGGGCGCCGGCAGCGGCGCAGGCGTGGGCTCGCGCAGGATCTCCGGCGGCGGCAGCACCTGGGCCAGCAGCAGCACCAGCGCGACGATGGCCAGCACCGTGGCCTGGGTGCGCCGGTAGCGGCTCAGGTCATCCGGCGCATGGTCCCAAGCCAGGACGCCTGAACGGAAAGACAGGACCGCGCTCATGACGCACTCCCCACTTTCTGCCGCACCGCAAACGACACGTTGGTGAAGTTCGCGCTGGCGCAGGTGGTCATCACCTTGCGCAGCAGTTGGTAGGGGATGGCCTTGTCGCCCAGGATGGTGATGGCCTGGGACTGGGCCAGCTTCACCGGGTCGTCTGTCTGCACCGGCTTGTGATTGGCCTGCTGTTCGACCAGCTCGGCATGCAGCGGGGCGATCAGGTCCTCGTTGGACGCCATCACCTCGGACACCGAGGCGACGACCTTGCTGCCGACGATGATCTCGCTGGCGCTGACCAGCACCATCAGCGTCTCTCGCGGCGAGGTCTCGGCCGCCGATTCGGGCAGCATCACAGCCTTGTGGCTCGGCAGGATGTCGATCTCGGTCGAGTTGGACAGCAGGAAGAAGATCAGGATGGTGAAGACGTCGATCAGCGAGACCAGGTTCATGTCCAACCCGGTCTGGTTGCGTGCCTTGCGGGCGGCGCGTTTTTGCAGCGGCGTGAGTTTCATGCGGTCCTCACTTGCCTTTTTGCGCGGTGGCTGGCGCAGGCGCTGCGGCGCCGGCTGACTTCACCGGCGCATCGCCAATGGCCAGTGCCGGGAACAGCTCGGTGCTGACCGTGCGGCCGGGGTGGGCCGGGTCTGGCGTGGGCGTGGCACGCATCGCGTCCATGGCCTGTACCAGCGTCTCGTAAGGCGTGTTGGCCTGGGCCAGCACGCTGGCGGCCTTTTCGTCCGGGAAGCGCTGCTTGATGACCAGCATCTCGGCGTTCAGCGCCTTGAAGTCGTAGGCACCGTCTGCCGTGTTCGGGATGTGCAGGATCAGGCCGCCCACGCGGTCGCCCACGTCCAGCGCGTCCGGGCGGATCACCACCTCGAGTTGCAGCTTGTCGACCTGCAACTGCATCACGCCGGCAGCCGGCGCGGGCAGCGACAGGTCCATCACCGCCAGCTTGGTGAAGACGGCGGTGGACAGCAGGAAGGGCACCAGCACCACGATCAGGTTGATGAACGCGGTGACTTCCAGGTGCGCCGTTTCCTTGCGGAGTCGGCGCACCCTCATGCCGGCCGACCTGCGCTGTCAGCGGTGGCGGGGCGGTTGGCGCTGCCTTCGGGCGCCAGGCGCTGCACGACATTCAGGAAGCTGATCTTGGCGGCTTCCAGGCCGTCGACGATTTCGGCGGTGCGGGCCTGCAGGAAGGCGTGGATCAGCAGGAAGGGAATGGCCACCATCAGCGCGACGGCGGTGTTGTTCATCGCGATGGAAATCGAGGCGGACAGCAGCTCGGCCTTCTCGGCCGGATTCACTTGCGCCACGGCGGTGAAGGCCTTGATCAGGCCCATGATGGTACCGAGCAGGCCGACCAGCGTGATGACGTTGGCGAAGGTGGCGATGTAGTGGGTGCGCTTTTCCAGGCGCGGCACGATTTCCATCATGCCTTCTTCCATCGCGGCGTCGATGTCGTCGCGCTTGCGCGAGCTTTGCATGCGGGCCAGGCCGTTGTGCACCAGCTTGCCGATGGCCGCGTCGCTCTTGGCGGCCAGGCTGTTGACTTCCTTCCACTGGCCGCCCTGCAGCAGCGGCTGCACCTTCTCCCACAGCTTGCGGTTCTCGCTGCGCGCGCGGCGCAGGAAGATGAAACGTTCGATCGCGATCGACACGCCCAGCGCCATGATCAGCAGGCTGGGGTAGATGAACAGGCCGCAGTCCTGGATGAACTTGATGGCGATACTGATGGCATTCATCGGGAGGCTCCGGGTACAGGCAAAGTCGGGAAGAAAAGAGGAATCTGAATCGGGTCGGCTCGGTGCGGCGTCACTTGGTGGCGTCTGGTTTTGCAGCTGCCTTGGCGTCCGGCGCGTTGGCGCCGTAGGCCACCTCGCGGCGGAACACGTCGCGGTCCAGCGGCGCCAGCGCTTCGTCCAGCACGCTGCCGGGCGGCTTGCCGGACAGCGAGGTCGGCACCGGGCGCTTCCACGGCACGATGTAGAGCACCTTGGGCAACTCGCGGTTGCCGATGATCTGGGTCGTCTCCAGGTCGGCGTGGTCGGTGTTGCCACTGTCGGCCGGCGCGGCGGCTGAAGCAGATGCAGCGGGCGCGGCAGCGGGTTTCGCGGACCTGGTTTGGGACCACGCCGGCATGGCGCACGCGGCGGCCAGGCTCAACAAGGTGAGGCAGCGGGCAGGGTGCATCAGGTGGCCTCCTTCTTTGCGGCGCCAGGCGCCGGCTTGCGGTTCTTCAGCTCGGTGACCCACTTGGCCACCGCCGGGTCGCCGGCGGGGGTCAGCGCCAGGTAACGCTGGTACTGGGCGAGGGCGCCGGCGGCATCGTCCAGGTACAGGTCCAGCAGCACGCCCAGGTTCAGCGCGGCGTTGGCATGGTTGGCATCCAACGCCAGGGCTTTTTCGTAGGCGGCGCGCGCGTCGGCAAAGCGGCCCATCAGCCGCAGCGTGAGGCCGCGCTGCGCGTGCAGGGTCGCGCTGTCGGGCTTGGCGGTCAAGGCAGCATCCCCACTGGCGAGTGCCTCGGCCAGTTGGCCGGCCTCGCGCTGCCGTGCGGCCTCGGCTGCCTGGGGCGGCAGTGCGCTGAGATCGTCGTTGCTGCGTTCTGCCTTGCCGTAGCGGGCCGGGCGCAGCGTGCGCAGCGCGGCAAAGCTGCGCTTGACGCTGTCGTCGTACAAGCCTTGCGTGCTGCGCTGGACGTTGAGTGTGTGCAACTCGGCGGCCTTTTCCTCGAACGGGAAGGCCTGCTCCTCCAGCAGCACGTCGTACTGTTCGCGCTCGGTCTTCGAGAGCTTCTTGGGCCGCTCGGAGCTGAGCATGGCCTGGCCGAAGTCCTGGTAGAGCATGGCGGTCTGGTAGGTCGCGGCAGTCACGGTGTCGGCCACCCCGTCTTCGGTCGCCAGGGCATAAGCCTTGAGCGCTTCGTCGAACCGGCTCTTCTTCAGCTTCAGCGCGGCCTGCAGCGGCTCGACCAGTGCGACTTGCCGGTAGCGCGCCGCCACCGGCTCGGCCAGTGCCAGCGCCGCTTGCGCGGCCAGCGCGCGGGTGCGTGGCGTGCGCGCGCTGCCGCCGGCGCGGTCGGCCTGCAGGATCTCCTGCTGCCAGGCCAGTGCGCGCGTCGGGTTGCCGGCGTTCAGCTTGACCAGGTGCGCGCGGGCTTCGATGGCCGCGTCCAGCGGCGCGGGGTACTGGCGCACATAACGCTCCCAGGCTGCAGCGGCCTGCGGCGTGGCATTGGCCTTCTCGTACAGCTCGGCGGCCTGCCAGCGCGCGGCGCGGGCCAGCTCGGCGTCCGGCGTGGCGGCGGCCACGCGCTCGGTCTCGGCGGCTGCTTCGGCCCAGCGGCCCAGCTCGGTGTAGGCCAGCGCCAGCTTGGGCGGCAAGTCCTTCTGCAGCGCATGGTTCGGGTAGCGCTGGCGGAAGTCTTCCAGCAGGCGCACGGCACCTGCCCAGTCCTTTTGCGCCAGGCGCGCGGCGGCAGCGTCGTACTGCGCATTCACGCGCACGCTGGACGACGGCGCGGCTTCGGCCACGCGCTCGAAGTGGTTGGCGGCCTCGGCGCTGCGGCCGGCGGCGCGGGCCTGGTCGCCTTGCTGGTAGATCGCGGCAGCCAGGCGTTCGGCCAGGCCGCTGCGTTCTGCGGCATTGGCGGCAGTGAGCGCCAGGCTGTCGCGGTAGGCCTTCTCGGAAGTGGCGTAGTCCTTGGCGTCGAACGCTGTCTGGCCGAGCACGGTGAAGGCGACGCGGCGCTGTGCGGCGGGTGCGGCGGGTTGCAGCGCGAGCAACTGGCGGGCGGCGTCGGCAGCGGCGGGGGCGTCGCCCAGGCGCAGCAGCGTGTCGGCGGCGTTCGCCAGCACGGCCGGCGTGCGCGAGTCGGCCGGGTAGCGCTTGGCAAAACGCAGGCCGCTGGCGACGGTATCGCGCTGCAGCGTGGTGCGTTGCTCGTCGCCCGCAAGCTTGGCCTGCTCGGCGTGGGCCAGCAGGCCGGCATAGCCGGCATCCGCATTGCCGGCTGGCGAGGCAGCGGGCGCCGAGGCAGCGGCGGCGGGCGCAGGCGCTGCGGCATAGGCCACGCGCTCGTATTCGGTCGCAGCTTCGGCGAAGCGCTTGTTCTCGAACAGCAGCTCGGCGAGCAGGAAGCGGTTGCGCGCGGCTTCGGCGTCGTCCGGGAAGGCGGCCAGCAGCGCGCGGTACCACTGCACGGCTTCGGTGACGGCGGCGGTGTGCTGCGCCGCCAGCTCGGCGTCGGTCGGGCCGCGGTTGGCGGCGGTGACGGGGGCTGGCTTGGCCTGGGCCAGCGCATGGTAGTGAGCGGCCAGCGCGGCCAGGTGGGTCTTGACCAGCGGCTGGGCCTGCTTCCACGCGATGGGGTTGGCCTTCTCGAAGGCGCCGCCCGGGCCGTACAGGCCGACAAAGGCCTTCTTCTCGGCCAGGGCCTGCTGCGCGAAGCCGGCTTTTTCGTAGATCTCGATCACCCGGGCCTGCAGCACCGGTGCCTGGCCGTGCTGCGGGTGCAGGCGGGCGAAGGCGAGGTAGGTGTCGGCGGCGTCCTTGGGGCGCTCCTGCTTCAGGTACAGCGCGGCCAGTTGCTGGTACAGCCGCACCTCGTAGCTGCGGCGTGCGTCGCTTTGAATCAGCGCCGGGATGCTCTCAGCGCCCTGCAGGTTCTGCAGCGCCAGGCTGGTGACGCGGAAGCTGTCTTCGACCAGTTCGCGGTCGGCGCGGGTCAGGTCGGGCAGTTTTTCCAGCGGCACGTCGTCGGGCTTGCCGGCGAGGCTGCCGTCCAGCACGCCGAGGAAGGAGGCCAGGGCCTGGTCCAGCCGGCCCTGCTTGAACTGGGCCCAGCCCTGCATGTAGAGCGCGCGCTCGCGGTACGGGTTGTCCTTGGCACCGGCCAGCACCGTGGCATAGGCGGTCTCGGCGGCCGGGTACTGGCGCGCGGTGAACAACTGCTCGCCGCGGCGGAACTCGGCCTCGTCGCGGTAGCGGGTCTGCGGGTACTGGGCGACCAGCCGGTCCAGCACCTTTTGCGCGGATTCGAGGTCGCCTGCCTGCTCATGCGCGCGGGCCAGCTGGTACAGCACCTTGTCGTTGCCGGGGTCCTGTGGGTAGGCGCGCAGGTAGTCCTGGTAGCGGGTGATGGCGGCCTTGTATTCCTGGGTCGCTTCGGGGCCGCTGGCGGCGGCCGCGGCGCGGTCGCTGCGGTCCATTTCCAGGTCGCCCAGGCGGCGCAGCGCTTCGGCGCGCTGCTTGGGCGTGGGGCCGGCGGCCAGCAGCGCGGTGTAGGCGGCGATCGCCTGCGACTCGCTGCTCTTCATCGGCTGGCCACCCACCGGCACATCCACCGTGCGGCCGGCCAGCGCCTTCAGCGTGGGTTCGTTGTCGGGCGAGCTGGGCTTGGTGCCGCAGGCACTCAGCAGCACGGCGAGCGCGGCCAAAACGGCGGCCCCCAGGGGCGTGCGCAGGAGTTTCATGGCGTCAGGGCTTGGCATTGGCACCTTCGGGCTTGGCAGGGCCGTCGCCGGTGCCGGGGGTGCGTTCCAGTGCCTGGTCGTGCAGTTGGGCAAGCGCAAAGCGGGCCTGGGTGGTGTAGCCGGCCAGGCGTTCCTTCTGCTGCTGCAGCGAGGCAATCGCCATGGTCTGCAAGGCCTGCTGCTGCACGCCGCTGAGGGCCGCGACCTGCGGCGCGAGTTGTTCGACGCGGCGGGCCATCACCTCCAGCCGCTGGCCCAGCGAGTCCAGGCGCTGGCGTTCGCTGCCTTCGGCTTGCAGCAGTTCCTCCAGCCGGCGGCCGGCGGTGTCCAGTTCCTTGCCCAGCTGCTGCAGGCCTTTGCGGGCCTGCCAGGCGCGCTCGGGGTAGGCCTCGGCCAGCTCCCAGCTCAGCACGCCCGAGAGCAGGCGCAGGCGCTCGCGCTGGGCTGCCGTGTCGGGCGCATCCGGTGCGGCGGCAAGACGATCCAGCGTGTCACGGGCGGTGCCGGCGCGGCCCAGCAGGCTGCGCTGTCGAGCGTCGGCGAAGGCCAGGCCGTCGCCATCGGTGGTGGCCTGGGCCAGCTCTGAGCCGAGCTGGTCGCGCATTTGCTTGCGCGGGGCGAGGTCAATGCCACCGGTCTGCGCGTGCAGCACCGGCAGGCGTTTGTCGAAGAACTCGCGGCGGTGCTCCAGCATCGCACGGTAGCTGGCCAGCTTGCTGTGCCAGTCGGCCAGGTTGGCCTGCAGGAAGCGCAGGTCGCGGTGGTTCTTGAAGGCTTCCTGGAAATCGTTCTGCGCCATCACCAGGCGCAGGTGGCCGGCGGCCGGCATCTGCGGCAGGCGAGAGATCTGGCGCAGTGCGCCCATCTCCTCGCCGGGGTTCAGCGTCAGCAGCGCGTCCAGCCAGCCGGGATTGCGCAGTGCGGTGATCGACTCGTCGAGCTGCTGGTCGGACTGGGCATACTGGCCCAAGGTCTGCTCGTATTGCGCGGCCGCCGGCGCGATGGCGCCGAGTTCGGTCAGTGCGTACGGCATGGCCAGGCGGGCTTCCAGCACCGCGGCGTCGTCGCTGTCGCGCTTGGCGAGTTCGGTCCAGGGCACCAGCGCCAGCTTGGGCTGCTTGAGCGACAGCGCGGCCCAGCCGAAGCCCAGCAGCGCCTTGTTCGAGGCCGGGCCGTTCAGGCGCACGCGCTCCAGCCATTTGCGGGCGTTTTCCGGTTCCTCGGCCTGCAGTGCGCTGTAGCCCAGCGCGACGTTGGCCTGGTCGCGCAGTGCGCGCATTTCCTCGTTGCCGGCGGCTTGCTGGCCGAGTTCGTCGAGGATCTTCACGCCGGTGTCGCGCTGGCCGCTGCGGATCAGCGCCACGCCCAGGTTGAAGCGGGCATAGCGGGTGGCGCGGTCGGTCTCGTCGTCGGCGTACTGCTGGCCGAACCAGCCCAGTGTCCAGACAGACGCCCAGCCGGACGCCCGGGCGGCAGGCTTGCGTTCGGCCAGGCCACGCAGCGCGTCGGCGGCGGGGCCGTACTGGCCCAGCGCCATCTGCACCTGGGCCTGCAGCAGCGCGTGGTCGTCTGCCAGCTGCGGCGGCAGCGGGCCGTCGATGCGGGCCAGTGCATCGGCCGCCGGCTGGACCAGGCCGCGCTGGTAGCGGATCTTGGCCAGGAAGTACCAGGCGCGGCGACGCGTGGCCGGATCGGTGCCGCGCTCGACCAGCCGCTCGAAGACCTGGGCGGCCTGGCGGTGCAGGCCGTAGGACAGCAGCAGCCCGCCGCGCAGCACTTCGGCCTCGTCGTCATGCGGGGCGACGCGGTGCAGCGTCTGCGAGACCATCAGGCCGGTGACGGCGGTGAAGTACTGGTCCTGGAAAAAGTAGAACAGTGCGTCGCCATAGTGCGGGGCCTGCACGGTGACGGTGGGCGATGGCGCTTCGGCGGCCAGCGAGCCGCACGGCAGCATGCCGCCCAGCGACGCGCTGCAGGCCGCGGCCGCCGCCCAGCGGCGCAGCAAGAGAGATTTCACGACCGCCGTCACTGCCAGACTTTGACGTCGAACACCGGCTGCAGCGTGCGCGCCGAGTCCTTGATCTGCAGCTCGACGTACTTGGGCTCGCTGCCCTTCTCGAACTTCAGCGTGGTGCCGCGCCTGTAGTCGCGTTCGTGCGGGCCCTTGCCGACGAAGATGGCCACCAGCGTGTGCTCGCCGCTGCGCAGGTTGCCCAGATAGAGGCGTTGCACGCCACCGCGCCGCAGCGCCACCAACTCGCGCTCGGTGTAGAGGTGGTTGCCGACTTCCTTGCCGTCCAGCAGCACCTGCACCGAGTCCAGCAGGAACAGGTCGCCGACGTCGCTGGAGACGAACACGGCCACCTGCGTGCTGGCCGGGAACAACAGCTCTTCTTCCAGCAGCAGCAGGTCGCGGTTGAGCTGGATCACGTCGGACTTCAGGCTTTCGACGCGCGCGTCCAGCGCCACCGGGTCGGACGGGGCGGATGCGGCGGTCGCGGGCACAGCGGCAGCAGCAGGGTCCACAGCAGGAGCAGAAGCCGCCGCCTCGGGCGCGGTGGCTTGCGACCAGCTGGTGAGCGGTGCGGCCAGGGCCAGCAGGCAGCCGGCGGCAGCCAATGCCTTGCGCAGCGCTTGGGGGAAGGTCATGGGCATCATCAGAAGCTCGCGGTCATGTAGAGCTGCACCACATGGCCGGTGAAGGCGTAGGGTTTGCCGGTGCGGATGTCGGTGAAGTCCTGGTAGTCGAAGCGCACGATTTCCCAGGAGCCGTGCAGCTTGACGTCGTACTTGCCTGGCACGTTGGCCGCGTTCCAGCTCAGGTGCGCACCCAGCGACATGCTGTTGAAGGTGCCGAGCTGGCGGTTGCGGCTGAAGTAGGTGGTTTCGGTGGGCGCGTTGTCGCTGTAGAACAAGGCCTTGGTCTGGTGGTTGTAGCGGCCGAAGCCGTCGACCAGGAAAGCATCGCCCAGGTAGCGGGTGTAGCCAGCCTCCAGTGTGTTGGCGCGGATCGCCCAGTTGTCCCAGAAGTACCTGTATTCGGCATGCAAGGCGCTGCGGGCACCGGCCTCGCCCACGTCGCCAATCACGCGGAACTTGACCGCCCGGCTGGAGCGGGTGCGCGGGTTGTTCTCGTGGATGAAGGAGCCGAAGACACGCGCCAGCCGGTAGGGGCTGCCGAGGTAGCCGTCATCGGCAATGGCTTCGAGGTTGGCGCTGGCGACCCAGCGCGGGCTGAGGATCAGGCTGCCGCCGACGCGGTACTGCCAGTGGCTGGCGCTGTCGGAGAAGCTCGGGTTGTCGTGCATGCCGACCTGGTCCTGCCCGCGCGTGAAGCCCAGCGAGATGGTGCTCAGGCCGCTGAGGATCTCCTGCGACACGTCGACCGAGAAGCTGTTGGCGACGTAGTCCGGCTCCTGGCTGTGCGAGCCGCCGAGCGTGATCAGGCTGTCGCGCGTGGCATAGGCCAGACTCAGGGAGAGCTCGTTGCGCATCTCGTGGTAAGCGCTGGCGGTGGTGACCACGTCGATCGAGGCGTTGCTCACCAGGTCCACGTAGTAGGTGCCGCTGAGCGAGACGGTGTCGGCAATGTTCTTGCGGATCAGCAAGGCGGGGCCGACGGCTTTGACGCCGCCACCGTCGTAGATGTGCACCATCGCTTCAGCGGTGTCGGCCGGCAGGTCCACAGCGCGCGCGGCGCCGTGGCCCAGCAGCGCAGCCAGGCCGGCGCCCAGGGAGCCGAGCGCGGCACCGATGCGGCGAAGCATCTCAGTTGCAGCCACAGCCACCTCCCTGCACGCCGGTGGCGCCGCGGCCGCCTTCGCGGACGGTGTAGACATGGTCGCGGTGCTTTTCGGCCAGGCTGTCGCGCGAGAACTGCATGATCGGGTCGGCCAGGCGCTCGCGCTCATAGGGCTGGACCCAGGGCTGCGGCGTGCTGCAGCCGGCGAGCAGCGTGGCGGCCAGCAGGGCCAGGGCGGGCAGGGTGCGCAGGAGGTTCGTCATCGCGTCACTCCTTCAGCAGCGTGCGGATCTGCTGGTCGTAGGTCTGCTCGACACCGGCGCGGTAGCCGCGGTGCAGGAAGCGCACCTTGCCGTCACGGTCGATCAGCACGGTGGACGGCATCGAGGTCAGCTCGTAGAGCTTGCTGACCTGCTTGGCGCTGTCCAGCAGCACCGGGAACTTCACGCCCAGCTTTTGCGCCAGCGCCGCGGCCGCGGCCGGGTCCTCGTCCACGTTGACCCCCAGCAGCTGGAAGCCGGCGCCCTGGTAGCGCTCGTAGAGCTTGCCCAATTGAGGCATCTCTTCCCGGCAGGGCCCGCACCAGGTGGCCCAGAAGTTCAGCATCACGACCTGGCCACGCTGCTCCTGCAGGCGCAGGTTGCGGCCCTCGGCGGTGCGCAGCGTGAAATCGGGCGCCGGGGCATTGGGCGTGGGCGTGGCCTGGGCCAAGCCTGCGAGCAGCAGCAGGCACAGGGCAGCGGGGCGCAGCAGGGTAGACAGGAGGTTCATGACAACGGCAGGGAACGCAGGCAGGACGGTCAGAAGAAGAACGACGCGCCGGTCGTTAGTTCGAGGTTGTGGGTGCTGTCGCGCTTGCCCAGCAGGTCCAGCGTGAAGATGTGGTCGCGCATGTCCACGCGCAGCGCGAACCAGTTGGCCAGGAAGACCTTCACGCCGAGGCCGAAGTTGAAGGTCTGCTCGCGCTGGTCGACGAACCTGGTGCGGCCCAGGCCGCCGATCAGGTAGACCTGCGAGATCCTCGCGGTGCTGCTGCCGAGGAAGATCTCGCCAGGCAGCATGTTCCAGCCGACCGACAGGTCGTAGTAGCTGAGCTTCTCTGTGTCGCTGGTGAAGATGCCGCCGGGCAGCACGCGGCGAAAGGCCTCGTCGGTGACATTGGTCTGGCCGTAGGCAGCCTCGGCGAAAAAGTCCTCGGTGATGTGGTAGCCCACACGTGCACCACCGGCGAAGCTGGCGCCGAAGTTCTGCGTGCCGTAGATCCCACCGAACAGGCCGACCTCGAAGTCGTTGGACGGGAAGCGCGCGGGGCGCAGCTCACTGCGCTGGACCTGCGGCACCACGGCTTGCTGGTCGCCGGAGGTCGTGGTGTCGACGGCCAGCGCGGGCAGGGACAGCAGCAGCGCGCTGGCGGCCAGGAGCGTGCGGGAGGAAAAGTGGGCCATGGGTGGCAATCAGAAGAAGAACGACAGGCCGGCCGAATACGCGCGGTATTCGCCGGTGCGCTGCTGCGACAGGAAGGCGGTGTAGAGCGTGCCGTCCAGCCGCAGCACGAAGCGGTCAGTCAGATGCCAGCGCAGGCCCAGCCGCATGTCGGCCAGCTTGGCATCGGTGGTCTGGGACTCGACCAGGCTCTGGTTCGGGATGTTCTTGAACTGGCCCACGCCGACCGCGAAATACGGCGACAGGCGCTGGTCTGACCAGGGCTCGGCCATCAGGTCTGCATGCCACAGCGTGCTGCCGGAGTACACGCCCTGCACCTGGGCCAGCGAGCCTTCGAGGCTCAGCGTGTCGGACATGCGATACGCGGTCCAGAAGCGGATCATCGGCTCGGACTTGAAGCGGCCCCAGGCAGCTCCCAGCTCCACCCTGCGGTTCAGGTAGTCGCCCAGCACCACGTTGCGGTAAAGCTGGTCGCCGCCGGCCACGACGGTATTTTCCAGCTGGCCGCGCTGCACCCAGCCGACCTTGCCGTTGGCGGTGCGGACCTGGTACCAGTCGGTGTGGCGCAACTCGATGCGCAGCCACTCCTCGCGCTTGGCGACGTAGAAGACCGGGTAGCCGCGGCCCGGGCCGCTGCGCATCTCGACGTAGGCCACCTGGACCTGCACGATCTCGACCTTGTCGTCACGGCCGGGTTCCGCGCCGACCCAGACCAGCGGCTGGGGGATGCCGACCGAGGGCACGGCCTCCGGCGCGTCGACCACCGGCATGACAGTTTGCGCCACTGCCGGCGCGGCCAAAGCCGCCAGGGCGACCAAAATCGTCAGCTGTGCGGCAAGGCCTGTCACACCGCCCAGACGTGGGAAAACGCTCATGGGGTGGTGTTGCAGGTGCCGGTGGCCGGGTCGGCGGGCGTGAACATGCTGTAGGAGGCAGTGCTGAATTCGTCCTGGCCCTGCGGCGCGGGGTTGGAGATCCAGTAGCGGATCTTCTGCGCATTCGGATCGGACTCACTCGCAAAGATCAGGCCGCCGCCGTGCAGCACGTTCTTCAGCAAGGGCTTGTCGAACAGCCGGCTGTCGTCGGCATTGCCAGGCAGCGTCACGCCCTGGGCCGAATAGAAGTTGCGGTACATGTCGGTGGCGCGGATCACGTCCGCCGACTGGCTCAGGTCCTGGGCCGCCGCGCCGCCGACCACGCGCAGCGCGCCGCCGGTGCCGGTGGTGTTGTCGTGGCAGCCACCGCTGGCGCAGGTGTTGGTGTGGTTGCTGCCGTCCGGGGCTGCCAGCGCCGCATCGAGGATGGGCTGGATGCACTTCTGGTAGTAGGCAAACGACAACTTCTCGCCTGTGGCGCCGGGCGGGTTGGTGATGTCAGGCGGGTTGCCCAGCGGGCCACCGCCACCGCAGGCAGACAGCCCGGCGGCCAGGGCGGCCAGGGCGGCCAGCCGTGCCGCAGGGCGCAGGCTGGGCGGGAACAACGGGAGCAGCAGGTTCATCGGGCGGAGACTCGGGTGCCGGCAAGCGCGGCTTTCTGTGCGGGAGGCGGCTTCACGCCGGCCTTGTGCTTGCCGGCAGCCGCGGGGTTGCTGCAGCCGGCCGCGATCCAGGCCACCATCGTGTTGTAGGTGCTGCTGCCCACCGGGAGCACGGCCTGTGCCTGGCTGGCGGCGGCGGCCGGGTGAGGGAGGGTGGACGGCCGGGCGATCAGCGGGTTGGTGCCTGGCGAGCAGACGTCCGAGATCATCGACAGCGAGACGTTGAAGTCGCCTTCCTCGCTGCCGGTCAGCACGAACTTGTTCTCGTGGAAGTCCTTGGCCGCGCTGCTGCCGATGGCCATGTGGCAGCCGTTGGCGCAGTTGGCCATCAGGATCGGATGGATGCTGGCCTCGAAGGCCTTCTCGTCCAGCGTGGCCACGGTGCGCACACCGCTGGCATCGAAGGGGTCGTTGTAGTACTGGCCGCCCAGGTCCATCCATTCGGCGACCAGGCGCTTCTCGGCCGCGTTCAGCAGGGTGGCATGGTCCGGTGCCGGCGACGCGGGCGTGGGGTGGGCGGTCGAGGCGTCGCCGCTGGCCATCAGCTTCTGGCCGGAGAGGATTTCCATCAGCCGGCTCTTGCGTGCCAGGCCCAGTGCGCTGCCTTCGCTGGCATCGTTCTGCACCAGTGCGGCCTGGCGTGTGACCATGGGCACGCCTTCTTCGAGGTGGGTCTGGGGCAGGCCGGTCTTCGGGTCCAGCACCGGGTCGCCGATCAGCAGTTCCTCGTACGAGACCAGGCGACCGCTGCCGGCCAGCGTGGCGCTCAGGTCCAGCTTGCTGGTCGTGCTGGTGGCGTTGTGGCAGCCGGTGCAGGTCATCGCGCCATCGGTGCCGCGGGTGCGGGTCCAGAGTGGCTGGATGTTGTCGACGTAGTTGATGATGCCGTTCGCGGGAGCTGCGGTGACCAGGTCGTCGGCGCTGCTGTCGTTGCCGGTGTAGCGCAGCGAAATGGCCGGGCGGGCGGTGATGCCGGGCTGGGTGGCGTCGGCCCAGATGTCGGCATACATCAGGTCGGACACCAGCTTCAGGGCCGCAGGGTCCAGCCGGGTGCGGGTGCCGGCCAGCGTTTCGCCGGATGTGCGGTAGGCGGTGAGTGCGCTGCGCAGCGCGGTGGGCACGGTGTTGACCACGGTGCCGGAATTCAGCGAGCCGCCGCGGCGTGGGCTGTGGCAGCCATCGCAGGTGCGGCGCTCTCCTGGGCGCACCTGGATCCAGTTGGTGTGGGTCTGGAAGGCCCGCCCTTGCGAGTCGATGACGGCCAGCGCCACCGGGGTGTCCGCCGGGATCGTGAGCTTGAACGAGCCATCCGGCTCGATGGGGGCATAGCCCAGGATCTGCTGCGGCTCGAAGTCGGTTTCGCCAATGGCCTGGCGCAGGCCCATGCTGCCAGAGGGTGGCGCCACCGCCCGCGTGGCGCGCACGAAGCGGGCCGGAGAGCAGTGATAAGCCGGGTCGGCCGGGTCCTTCATCTTGACCAGGTCGGCCACCTGCGAGCGGGTGTCCAGCGGGTCGGTGGGCGAGGTCTTGGGGATGGCGGCGCTGCAGTTCTCGCCGAGGTCGGTGGCGCCCAGCACCGCGTCGCCCATGCGGCCCAGGCCATCGGTGTCATAGACGCTGCGCACTTCCAGCAGGCCGAGGTCTTGCGAGGCCAGGTCGCTGTCCACCGGCGTCGGGTCGGTGGCATTCGGCTCGGTGCGGGCCTGCAGCGCAATCGGGTCGGTGTACATGAAGCCCGCGTCGGGCGAGGCCACGTTGAGCCAGGTCTGCTTGGCCGGGTCGAACATGTAGATCGCGTACGGCGGTGGCACGTCGTCCTGCAGCGTGTCGGCGGCCACGGCGTCCCGGCTGCGACCACCGTCGCTGAGGCGGGCGATCTCGTCGGCGGTCAGCGTGGCGCAGGAGACGACGTTGCCGTCGCGTGTCACCTCGCAGGGGCGGTAGGCGACCAGCAGGCGGTCGGTGCCGTCCCACAGCGGGTAGGGCGTGGTGACGCGGCCATAGTTGGACAGGCCGCGGTCCATTTCCAGCAGCTGATCGGTGATCTGGGCCTGGCCACCTTGTGTCGGCACGCTGGGGTTGGCGGGGGTGTTCTGCTCGGAGTAATTGGCCACGTCGACCCGCATCAGCGCGCCGCCTTCGTGGGTGCGCGACAGCGGCATCAGGTCGGTCGACAACTGGCCGGCGTACGCGCCCTTGGGGTCCATGTCGCGCGGGTGCAGGAAGCTGTTGCCTTCGCTGTGTGCGCCGTACAGCACGAACAGGTCGGTGCCGTCCGGCTTCATGCGGAAGACCTTGAAATGGTTGCGCCCGCCCACGTGGTCCCAGTGCGAGAACATCACGTCGCCATTCGGCCGCACGACCGGGTTGCGGTCATGGCTCTGGTTGAAGGTCAGCTGCACGATGTTGTTGCCGTCCACATCCATGCTGTGGATGTTCAGCGTGCGCTCGCGCTCGTATTCGTCCAGCGCGTAGTAGCTGCGGCCCAGTGCCTGGCTGAGGTGGGATTTGGCCTGGCGGTTCGACGCAAAGACGAAGCCGCGGTTGCCCGGCAGGTAGGCCGGGTCGACGTCGTCGTCATCGGTCGAGCTGGTCAGCCGGCGGAAGGTGCCTGCGGTCAGCCCGCCGGTCGTCATGTCGTATTCCCAGATGTTCCAGCGGCCGGTGCAGGCCGGCTGGCCGTTGACCAGCGAGGTGTTGCTGGTCGGGCAGCGCAGCGAGAAGATGACCTTCTTGCCGTCGTACGAGACTTCGGGGTCGGAGGCGTCGCCCTTGCCCTGGGTGATCAGCGTGGTGAGGTTGTGCTCAGGCGCGCTGGGCGAGGACTTTTCCCGCAGCATCAGGTCCCCGCCTTCAGCGAAGCCGGTGCCGTCGGTGGGGTTCAGGCCCACGGTGTTGACGCGCTTGACGTAGACCAGCGGCACATCGCCGTTGACGGTCAGCGTCGAGTCGCCGCTGGTGCTGCCGCCACCGCCGCAGCCAGCGAGCACGCTGGCGATGAGTAGCGTGAAAGCCGCCGCGGCACGGGTGCGCAGGTCAACAACTGGATTCATGACGGGCTTTCGCATAGAGGGCGCGCGGAGGAGGTGACAAAGAACGTCAGAAGAGGAAAAACCATGCTGACGATGCAGATTCAGTGCCCGGCTTGGCGCAATCCGCCGGAAAAGTGCAACTGGCCGTTTCCATCGACGATCACCGCGTCCACGCCGGGCAGCGTGTCGATCAGCTTCAGCCCGGCGGCGGCGCCCAGCACGAACACGGTCTTGGACAGCGCTTCGGTGGTCAGGCCGTCGTCGGCCAGGATGGTCACGCTGCGCACGCCTTCGGCTGAACGGCCGGTGCGCGGGTCCAGCAGGTGGTGGTGGCGGCGGCCGTCGCTGGCGATGAAGAAGCGCTCGTAGTCGCCGGAGGTCGAGATGGCCACGTCCTGCAGCGGCAGCACCGCGATGTTGGCGCCGGCCTCGCGCGGGTCGCGCACGGCGACCATCCACGGCCGGCCGCGGCGGTCGCCCAGCAGGTGGCTGTCGCCACCAGCGGCCACCATCGCATGGCGGATGCCGCGTTGCTTCAGCAGCGCAATTGCGTTGTCCACCGCGTGGCCCTTGGCGAAGCCGCCGAGGTCGATGCGCATGCCGGGCCTGGCGAAGCGCAGCGTGCGCTGCTGGCGGTCCAGCAGCAGGCCGCGGTAGCCAATGGCTTCACGGGCTGGCCCCAGCGCGGCGTCGCTGGGGGCGGTGCCGGCGCGGTAGTCGTAGAGCTGTCCGGCGCTGGCGTAGCTGATGTCGAAGGCGCCGCCGGAGAGTTCGGAAAAGTGCAGCGCGCGGGCGATCAGGCCGGCCATTTCTTCGCTCAGCGGCACGGCATGTTCGGCGGCCTCGCGGTTGATGCGCGAGAGTTCGGACTCGGGCCTGTGCGGGCTCATCGCCGCGTCGATGCGGTGCATCTCGGCCATCACCGCGGCCAGCGCGGCCTGGGCCTGGGCCGGGTCTTCGCACCACAGCTCGGCGCTGATGGCGGTGCCCATGATGGCCTGCTCGGCCTTGACCCAGCCAGGTTCGTCCACCGGCGAAGCCGGTGCTGGGTTGGCGCTGGGCTGGGTGGCAGTGGCGGGGCGAGTGCTGCGGCGCCAGGCTGCCGGCAGCATGTTCAGCAGACCCATGTCTGGTCCCGTGTCTGCAGCCCGAAGCGCGGCGGCCACGCGGAGTGGCACGGATGGCAAGACACAGGTACTACTCCCAAACCAAAGGGCCGGCGGCTCGGGCGGTGGCCGCGGCACTCCTGCAGACATGGGCGGTGCACGTTGCCGGTGTGGGGCCGGCCCGCGCGGTGGTCGTCCGGACCGCCCGCATGCCAGTCATCCCTGAAAGATCAGCGCGTGAGGGCGACGTTCCAAGTCAATGCCGGCAATTTGAGGTTACTTTACAGCAGGACCGACAGGGCTCGGTAACCGCTCGTTGCTGTCGCAGGGACCGCTGGTCCAGCCGGGCCGAACAGTTTTGCTCAGCGCCAATCGGCCGGCAGGCAGCGTTCCATGCGGCGGCGCGGCAGGCGCTGCAGCCGGCGCAGCAAGCCATGGTCGGCCTCGGTCGGCAGGACCGGGCCGGGGTGGCGCGCGAGCACGTCGGACTGGATTCGCAGCAGCAGGTGGGCGGTCAACAGCGCGTCGGACAAGGCGCGGTGGGCCCGGCCTTCGCGCGGCAGCGCGTGGTGCTCGGCCAGGCCGCCCAGCTTGTGGTTGGGCGCGTCGGGGTAGAGCCGGCGGCTGAGCAGCAGGGTGCAGGCGAATTCCTCGTGTGCCGGGTCTTCGGTGGCGCCGGCGAGTGCGCTCTCGGCGCGCCAGAAGCTGCGGTCGAAGGGCGCGTTGTGGGCCACCAGCGGGCAGCCGCGGGTGAAGGCCAGGACCTCGTGCATGACCTGGTCGGCCGGGGGCGCATCGGCCAGCATCGCGTTGCTGATGCCGGTCAGCTGCTCGATGAACGGTGGCACCCAGGCGCCGCTGCGCATCAGGCTCTGGTATTGGCCGACGATCTGCCCGCCGCTCACCAGCACCGCGGCAATCTCGGTCGCGCGGGCGCCCTGGCCGGCCATGCCGGTGGTCTCGAAGTCGATCACGGCGATGGTTTCGGCAGGCGGCGCCGCGCCTGGCTCGAAGGAGGCGGTGTCTTGTGGGGCGGTGGCGGACGGGCTCAGCATGCCGCCATTGTCGCGGGGCTCACGGCCGCGCTGCGGGTCAGTTGCCGGACTGGGCCGCGGGCAAGGCTTCGGGCTCGCCCCGTTCCGGCTGGCCATTGGCGTCGATGGCCAGGAAGGGCAGGCCCTGGCTGCGCAGGAAGGGCAGGGCCTGTGGGCCGAGCAGCATCGCGATGGTGGAGATCGTGCCGGCTGCCAGGCAGGCGGGTGCGACAACGCTGATCGACTGCCAGCCCTGCGCCGGCCAGCCGCTGCGCGGATCCAGGATGTGGCAGTAGCGCCGGCCATCAATCTCGAAGTAGCGCTCGTAGTCACCGCTGGTGGCCAGCGCGCCCTGGTGCAGCGGGATGCTGGCCACGATGGCGTTGGCGTCCCGGGGATGGGCGATGCCGAAGTGCCAGGCTTGGCCGTCGTCGCGGCGGCCCACGGCGCGCAGGTCCCCACCGAGGTTGACCAGCGCGGCGCCGATCCCGGCCTCGACCAGCAGCGTGGCGGCACGGTCCACGGCGTACTCCTTGCCGATGCCGCCGAAGTCCAGTTCCATGCCGGGCCTTGGCAGGTGCAGCGCCGGGCGCTGCCACGTCACTTTGGACCAGCCGACCAGCGGCATCAGTGCGGCGATTTCCCCGGCAGTTGGCAGGCGGCCGGCACCAAAGTCCCAGGCGCGCCGCAGGACCCCGGTCGTGAGGTCGAATGCGCCGCCGCTGGCTGCATGGGCGCTGACGGCGAAGTCCAGCAGGTCGCAAGTCTCGGTGTCGAGTTCGACCGGGGCCGACAGGCCTGCGGCCCGATTGATGTGCGACACCACGCTGTCGTTTCGATAGCGTGAGTATTTGGCTTCGATGCGGTGGACTTCGGCGATGGCCGCCTCGACGGCTGGTGCGGTGGCCGGCGTGGCGCGCTGGACCTGGATGCGGCAGGGGCTGCCCATGGCGTGGAAGTCCGTGTGGAACTCCGCCTGGGCACTTGCGCCCGCGGCACTCATTGCACGGTGCAGCCGATGCGCTCGCTGCCCAGTGCCACGTCATCGATCCAGACGGTGTTGGTGGTGCCGCCGTAGGCCTCCCATCCCAGCTTCAGGTCGCTCAGTGCCGGCCGCCAGGAGGGGGACTGCGTGATCCAGCTCTGGTCCACATCGTTGGTGGCGCTGCCGTCCTCCTGCAGGCCTGCGGGCGCCACGCCATCGATCCAGGTCTGGATGGTGCCGGCAGACTGGTCAATGCGGAACTCGACGCAGGTCCAGGTCTGGGGCTTCAGGGCCTGACTCAAGGAGATGCCTGTCGGGCTGAGCGAAGGCAGCGTCGCATCGTCCTTGGACCGGTTCCACATCAGGATGCCGCTTTGTCCGCCCATGCGAAGCTCCTGGCTTTGCGAACCGTTGGAATCGTTCGCGTCCCGCATCGAAAGAAAGGTCACGTGGGCATCGTTGAGGGCGCTTGCGAGCCGGATGTAGAAGCGGCCGTAGCGCACATTGCCGAGCAGGCTGATCGTGGCGTTCTGGATGAAGGCGTGGCCGCAGTAGTCGCTGCCCGGGTCGATGCGCACGGAATGCGTTCCACTGTGGGCCTGCGCGGCATCAACGACGGCATGGCCTGAGCCGGAGAAACAGTTCGGCCCGCCGACGCTCCAGCGCGCGGTGTCCGGCGCGCTGTCCGCCGTGTCGAACTCGAAGCCGTCGCACAGGGCCAGCGTCGAGCACGAAGCCGTGGCGCCGGTGCCGCCTCCGCTGGCATCGCCACCCTCCGCGCCGCCGCCGCTGGTGCCACCTCCGCTGGTGTCCCCGCCACCGCTGCTGCCTCCGTCGGTACTGCCGCCGCTGGTGTCCCCACCACCGGTGCCGCCGCCGCTGGTGCCGCCGCCACTGCTGTCTCCACCACCCGTGCTGCCACCGCCGCCTGAGGTTTCGGTCGAGCCGATGGTCGTGCCGCTGACGGCATCGGTGTTCCAGCTCGGCTGGTTGCCACTGCCGCCGCCGCAGCTGGCGAGCAGGAGGAGGACGGCAAGACTCACGGGGATCCTGGGCCAGGGATGCAGGGGATTCATCATGGTGGCGATCAGAAGCTGTAGGCCAGGCCCAGTTGAAGAGAGGTGGCGCGGAAGGGATCGATGCCCAGCGAGCCGTGGCCGCCTATCCGCCACTGCGCGCGTTGTTCGTAGCGCTCGACCTTGGCATCTGCCGTCCAGGCACCCAGGGTGTACTCGGCCTTCAGTCCTGCCGTGAAGGCGCCGAAGGCCGAGAGTCGCTGGTCGTCCGAGCTGTAGGTGGCTTCGGCCGGCAGGCCTGGGTAGACCTCGACGTCGGTCACCGGGTCGTGATAGAACGAAGCGGAGGACTGGGTGTAGTAGCGCAGCAGCGGCGAGAGCTTGAGGCTTTCGGTCACCGGCTGCACCCACTGTGCGTCCAGCGAATGCGCGCCAATGCCGAAGCTGTCGTGGTAGTAGCGGTAGCCGGTTCGCAGCGTGGCGCCCCATCCCTGCATGTGATGGTTCCAGCGCAGCTGGAAGACGGTGGTGAAGCGCTCTCGGGGCCGGCTGTCGAATTGCTTGTACGGGTCGCTGAAATACCCGTTCCCGAAATTCAGGCCCAGCGTCGCCTGGATCAGGTCGTTGCGCGTGAACGCGCGTGTCACCCCGACCATCGTCTCGATGGTGCGTTTGTGATCCTGAGCGACCCCCAGCACGCCGCCGCCGGTGGGCGCTATGGTGTCCTTGCTCAGGCCGAGCGCCGCCGTGAGGGTGTTGTTGTTGTCCTCGGTGGACCAGCGGCCCTCGACGGACAGCGCGTTGGAGACGTAGTCGTTCTCGCTGGAGTGCGACACGCCCACGGCCAGGGCAGAACGCTCGCTGAAGTGCGTGACCTTGAGGTCGCCGGCCACCCGGCGATCGCTCATCCGGCTGGCACCGCTGATGTCGCTGTAGTAGCGCGGGGTGGCGCCGGACACTTCGTCGACCACCGCCGAGGCGTCGACCAGCCACTGCCTGCCGATCGGCAGGCTCAGCAGGGCCGACGGCGAGCTGACCTGGATGCGCTTGAAGGTGGAGGGCTCGCTGCCGTCGTAGAACGGGTACTGCGTCTGCACCGACTGGCTGTCCTGGTAGTGCAGGTACTTCAGCGCGATCAAGGCCTTTTCCGGCGCTTCTTCGGCCAGCGCGGGGCGTGGCATCACGCCGGGCACTGCCAAGGCAGCCGCGGCCAGCCAGCCGAGCGGGCGGGCGACATCAGTTGCAGCCACAGCCGCCTCCGCCCACGCCGCCGCCGCCAGCGGCCGCCTCCTTGCTCTGGTAGATGTGCTGGGTGTAACGCTGGTCCAGCGCGTCGCCACCCATGGTCATTTCCGGCTTGGCCAGGTTGCCCTTTTCCCAGGGCTTGGGGCCTGCAGACAACCAGTCGGAAGGGGGGGCATCCTGGACCTTGAACGATCCGGGAAGGGCGCAGCCGGCCAGCGACGACAGGGCGGCCAGGGCGACGAATAGTCGTGGTGTCATCGCCGCGCTTCCAGTGCGCGGGCGATGCGCTGCTCCAGCACCGTGGCGTCTTCGTCGCGGAAGCCGGCGTGCAGGCTGTCGATGAAACCGTTGGCGCCGATCAGCACCGAACTGGGCATGCCCTTGACGCCGAACAGGCCCGGTGTCTTGCCCTGTGTGTCGAAGCCGATGGTGAACTTGGCGGGCACCTGGGCCAGGAAGTGCTCGGCATCTTCACGCCGCTCGTCGAGGTTGATCGCCACGATGCGCAGGCCTGCAGGCCCGTACTTGGCCTGCATCTCGTTCATCCAGGGGAAGGACTTCTTGCACGGCCCGCACCACGAGGCCCAGAAATCCAGCAGCACCACCTGGCCCTGGAAGCTCCCCATGCGCAGAGGCTGGCCGCCTGCGGCGGTCGCACTGATCTCCGGTGCGAACTGTCCCGGTGCCACTGCCGCGGCGGGTGAGGCCGCGGCAGCGCAGGCGGCCAGCGCGACAGTGGCAAGCAGGCGAGCGGCCCAAAGCTTGTTCTTCATCACGGTTCTTTTTCTCACGGTTGTCTGTCCTTCTCACTTCACAGCCGAACGCCGGCCTGCCCAGGTCAGCAGCAGCGCCATCAGGGCCAGGGCGAGCAAGGCCTCGAAGGAAACGGCACCGCCGCCACCCACGTTGGTCACTTCCGTTTTCGCCTCGGCCTGCAGCGGCACGTCCAGCGCGCTGGTGTCTGCGGCCACGATGCGCAAGGTGCCTGTCGCGCTGCCTCCGGTGCTGGGTGCGAACTGCACGGCCAGCGTGCAGGAGGCGCCCGGGGCCAGCGTCCACGGCATGCTGGCGCAGGCGTCGCTGGCGGCGGCAGCCTGCACCACGAAACCGCCTGTCGTGCTGACGCCGTTGAGGGTCGCCGTGGCATTGGACTGGTTGGTGACACGGATCACCAGCGGCTCGCTGCGGCCCCCGGTTCGCACGACGATGGCGCGGAAGTCCAGCGTGCTTTGGTCGGCCACGAAGGGCGACGAGAGATTGCCCCCACCACCGCTTCCACCACCGCCACTGCCGCCACCACCGCTGCCGCCACCACCGCTGCCACCGCCGCCAGTGCTGGTACTGGCCGCGCCGACACCGCTGAGTGCAATCTCGGCCGGGTTCTCTCCGTCCGAAGCCACGAGCAGGGTCGCGCTCAGGCTGCCGGCACTGTCCGGGACGAAAGAGACGACGACGGTGCAGCTCTCGCCTTCGGCCAGGTGCACACCGCCCAGGCATGTGCCGCCGCCCACCGAGAAGGCCTGCGGCGACACGCCGGCCAGGCCGAAGGCTGACACCGCCACTTCGCCGGGCCCTTTGTTCACCAGGGTCAGCGCCTCCGAGGCCAGGGACTTGCCGACCTCGGTGGTGGCGAAGGCAATTTTTGTGTCGCTGCCCTGCCAGACCAGCACGGGCAGTGCGCTCGTCACGCCCAGGCCTGTCAGCACGATGCTGTTGGGCGAGCTGAAGGCATTGCTGACGATCTGCACCTGTTCCGCCGCGGTGGCGCCGGCCGGCGTGAAGCTCACGCCGATGCTGCATGCGCTGCCGGCTGTCAGTTGCGGTGGACAGTCGTGGTTGACGCTGAACTCGCTGGATGAGCTGGTGATGGCCGAGATGTTCAGCGCCGCGCTGCCACTGTTGCTGAGGATGGCCAGATGGGGGGACGAGGTGGTGCCCAGCGCCACCCGGCCGAAGCCCAGTGCCACTGGCGAGAGGCTCAGCGAGGGAGCGGGTGTCGCGATGGCCTCGCCCGACAGCGAGACCGATGCCGTGCCGGAGGGGGTGTTGGATGCGATGTCCAGCGTTGCCACGCGCGTGCCCAAGGCACTGGGCTTGAGTGCCACCGTGATGGTGCAGGTGCTGCCGGGCGCGACGGGCGAGCCGCCCTGGCAGGTGCCGCCAAGCACCATGTCCGCTGCGTGCGCTCCGCTGGCGCTGATGCCGTTGATAGCCAGGCTGGCCGCACCGGCGTTGCCCACTTCCAGCGTGCGCGGCGGTCCGGCGATGCCGAGCGCCTGCGTGCCCAGGTCCAGCCGGGTCGCGTTGAGCGTCATGTTGGGCGACGGTGCAGCGGTTCCCTCGCCGACCAGGGCCACAGTCGAGCTGCCGGAGCCGGCGTTGTGCTGAAGGACCACCGCGGCGCTGCGCGTGCCGAGCGCGGCCGGCGAGAAGCTCAGGTCCAGCACGCAGTTGCTGCTCACGGCCACGGTGGCGCCCGCGATGCAGGTGCTGCCCGAGCCCAGCGCATAGTCCGTGGCGCTGGTACCGGTGACCTGCACCGAGCCGATCACCAGCGTGGCGGCACCGGTGTTGCTGACGACCACGCGCTGGCTGGCCGATGTGCTGCCAACGGCCTGCGAGAAGGTGAGCTGCGTGGGTGACAGGGACACGGTGGGCGCTGTGTCGCCGCCCAGGCCCGCCAGGCTCACGGTGCTGGCACCGCCCGGGCCGTTGTGCGCGGCGGTGAGGGTGCCGGAGCGCGTGCCCGCCAGGGTGGGGCGGAAGGTCAAGGCCACCGTGCAGCTGCCCCCCGCCACCATTTGCATGCCCTTGGTGCAGGTGCCGCCGGCGATGGCGAAATCGCTGCCCGCGGTGACGCCGATGTCTCCCAGCACCAGGGCCGCTGTCGCGCTCGCCGCATTGCCAATGGTGACGGTCTGGACCGGCGTGGTCTGGCCGATGGGCTGGGTGCCGAACTGGAGGCTGGCCGGCGACACCGTCGGGTTGGGCGCAGCCGCCACCGGCAGGTAGACCGGCGTGCCGCCCAGCTTGCCGGCGATGTAGGCGGCCAGGTCGTTGAATTCCGCGTCGCTCAGCCGCCCGCTGAGGAACTGCATCTGGCTTTGCGCGCTGATGGCCGACTTGATCTTGCCCGCGTCAATGCCGTTGGTGATGCGGTTCTGCGCCCCGCTGGGCAGCGTGCCGTGGCAGGCCGAGTTCGAGCAGCTGCGCTTGGCGCTGACGAGGGTCGCAATGTAGAGGTTGCCGCCGTTGCTGGCGTCCTGCGCCCAGGCGCCAACCCAGCAGAGGGCCAGCGCGGCCAGGCAGGCCGCGGTCCGTAAGACTCGCCACATCGCGTCAGGCCCTCAGCCAGGGCAGGTCCTGCCCAGCCACATTCCAGATCGCGTCGGTATGGTCGCCGTTGGCGCCGCGCACGTTGGGGTAGCCCACCACCGTGGTTTCCTGCTCGGAGCGGGTCACGCCCATGGCGCGCAGGATCATGCCCATCCACTGGTTGTAGATCAGGCCCGAGTACCAGTGCGGGTCGGAAGACCAGCTGAACGAGGTGAGGTCGCGATAGTCCAGGTACTGCCCCGTCTTGAAGTAGCCGCCGGCGTTGCCCAGGCTCACCACCGGAATGCAGCGGTTGTGGTGGTGCCCCGGGTTGCCACCTGAGCCCAGTTCGAAGGCACTGGCGAGCAGCGTCTTGTCGAAGATGGTCGCGCCATCTGCGGTGGTGATCTGGTCCAGCTTGTTGGCGAGGTTGAGCATCGCGCCCTCGAACTGCAGTTGCACGGCAGCATTGAAGCCTGCGCGGCGAGCGGGATCGTCCAGCGCGTGGGCATAGTTGTTGTGCCAGGCGAATTCAGAGTCCGGCCCGAAGGTGTAGGTGTTGGGGCCGCAGACGTAGACACGGCTGATGCCGGCCGCAAAGGCTGCTGCAACGATGTCGTTCCAGAGCTTCTCGCAGGCGGCCTGCTGCTCTGGTTTTCCGTAGAAGCCCTCGGCGGCTTCGACGGCCGACGTGTCGGTGGTCGGGCGCGGGAAGCTGCTGCTGCCATTGGCGGTGCTGGTCACCTGGCCCTGCACGTCGTTCAAGAGGTCCAGGTAGTTGGACAGCCGGTTGCGGCAATCGGCGGAGCAGGCCGGATCGGACATCACCAGGTCGGCATGTTCCTTGACCCGGTCGACCAGCACGATGGACGGCTCGCCTGGCGTGGTGGTGGTGCCGAACAGGCGGTCGAACAGCTTGACGTTGCTTTCGGCGGTCTGCTCGGTCTGCGTGGTGCTGCTGCCGTTGCCGGACAGCGAGACCAGGTTGCGCACGATGGCGCCCTGTGGTGGCCGCGCGGGATAGAAGCCGGTCGAGCGTGCCAGCACCTGGTCGATGCTGGGGCTGCCGCCGTCGCCGCCCAGCGAATAGCCGCGGTTGTGGCCCACGCTGGTGTGGTAGTCCAGCCCGTTGATGACGTTCATGCGCGACAACATGCGGGGCGACAGGGCACTGGCGGCGGCGCTGAGGATGTCGCTGATGACCACCTTGTCGCCGGAGGTCTTGGACTGCAGCGGCATGCCGCGCACCGCGACGCCGCCGGCAGTCGTGGTCTGGCTGGCGGCGAGGTCGAGCAAAGGGCCGTAGAACTGGCTCTGGAACACACCGTGCCAGGTGGTCATGTGCACGAAGTAGCGCTCGGCGCTGAGCGCTGCCTGGGCGGCCGCACGGGCTTCGCGCGGCAGCAGCGAGGGCAGCAGCGGCAAGGCCAGTGCCGTGCCGCCGCCGATCAGGAACTGGCGCCGCGTCAAAGGGTTGTAGGCCGGCTTCATGGCGCCACCTTCGCGATCATCTGGAACTCCTTGCGCAGCGCGATGGCGGCCATCAGACGGCGGATGTTGGTGCCGCTGGCGGCTTGCTGGCGAAGCGCCTCGATCAGCTCGGCGTCGTCGGCGGTGTCGGCGCGGCCGAAGGTGTAGCGGGCGTAGTTGCGGGCGAAGCATTTCTCGAAAGCGCCGCTGTCGAGCATCAGCTGCTGTGCTTCGCCAGCGGTGGCCACCGAGCGGGCAGCAATGCCGGCCAGCGTTGCCACCGCCGCGGTGTCGATCGGCTTTTCGCCCATCACCTTGCCGTTGTCATCGCGCACCACCTCGGTCTGTCGCAGGCGCCCCAGCGCATCGAAGTGCTCGAACACAAAGCCCAGGGGGTTGATTTGCGCCTGGTGGCAACCGATGCAGGAGGTGCCTTCCATCTGGGTCACGCGCTCGGTGCGCTGGCGGGTGGTCAGCACGCCGCTGAGATCAGCCTTGGCGTTGGACTGGTCCATCGCCGGCGGCGGCAGCGTCTGGCAGGTGAGTGCGTTCAGCACGCGGATGCCGCGGCGGATGGGCAGCGTGGTGTCGGACGAGCCGTTGGCGATCAGGCCGATGCGGGTGGTCAGGCCCACCCGCTGCGATTCGGTGAACAGCGGGGGCGTGGACTTGCCGTCCCAGACGGCGGTGTTGTAGAGCGTGGCGATGTCCGCAGTGCGGGCGAAGGCGTGGCGGTCGGTCAGCAACTGCTGCAGCGAGCCATCGCGCGATGAGACGTAGGACACCATGTCCAGCACTTCGTTGATGGCCGCATCCCGGGTGGTGGACAGCGGTTTGTAGCTGCCCGCGAAGGCATCGAATTTCGCGTTGCCGACCTTGCCGTTCATCGCCACCAGTTCTTCGAGCTTGAACCAGCTGCTGAAGAAGCGCCTCGTCGGCGCCTCGGCGCGCGCATCGGCGGCCAGCCGGGCCACCTGGGCCTGGTAGACCGCCGGGTCCAGCAGGCTGCCGTCGTCGGCCGCGCTGGCCAGCGGGGCGTCGGGCACGGTGTCCCAGAATTGATAGGACAGGCGCGAGGCCACTTCGTGAGCGGTCAGCGGGACGCATTGGCCATCGCCTCCGCTCGTCTGGCCCAGTTCGACGCGCAGGTAGAAGCTGGCCGAGGCCATCATCGTGGCCAGTACCTTGGACATGGCTTCCGGCGTCTTCGCCCCACCGGCCGCAGCCACGTAGACCGCGACCTCGGCGTCCGTCATCGGCCGGCGGAAGAACAGGCGCCCGGCGCGGCGGGCAAAGCTGGCCATGCAGGTGTTGGCGTCGCTGCCGCAACTGCCGAGCAGGCTGGTCACGCGTGCGGGGTCGGCCGTGACGGCCTTGGCCAGCGTCTGGGCTGCCTGGTGCAGCGCAGTCGCCTGGCGGGCGCTGAGCGCCGTGTCCAGCCGTGCGAAGCCTGTGTGGCGGGTGCTGTCGGGGTCGACCAGCGTGTCGGGCGGAAACTGCGCCTGATCGACCACGGTCGACTCGACGGTGGCGGCCAGGGTGGCATCGCCGGTCAATTGCTGTATCGCATCTGTGAGCGAGTTGGTCAGCTGGATGCGGGTCAGCCGGCGAGGCACAGCGGCTGCATGGCAGCCCGGGAAATGCGCGCTGCCTGTCTCCGCGGCCGCCACCGCCTGCACCTGGGCATGCGGATCCATGCCTCGGGTGTAGGTGGTGGTGACGACGTTGACCGGGCTTGAACCGCCGCTCCCCGACGTGGACGCACCATCCCCTCCGCTGCCGCCGCATGCAGCCAGGGCAGCCGCAAGAACGGCTGCCCAAACCAGTTTCTTCATGTGTCCCTCAACGTTCTCTTCTGCGCGGCCATCGGCGGCAACGCAGCCCTGGATTCGTCATCTGCTCTGGTGAGCGCTTTTTCTTGTCTTGCAGAAATGGTGCCACCCGCCGGGTGCTGAATCGAATGCCGATGCCAGCCGACAAACTTCGAAACATCGAGTCACTTCTTGTGCCGCATCCTGGCGATGGCGAAGCGCCGCTGCCCAGCGCGCTGGCAAGTCAATTCGGCTCGATGGACGCACCGGGCGGATGGCGCTGCCGGACACCCTTGCGGCATGCCCTGAGACACGGACGTTCAGTTACTTCTGTAAAAGAGATGCCTTTTTGTGAGCCAGGGGCGGCCTGCGGGCGGGGCCATCCCGCTGGCGCGTGTGACCAATCTCGTCGCGCTCCGGTGACCAATTCCGTCGCCTGGCAGGCGCTTGCGCCCTGCGTCATCGCGCCTCATGTCACGGCTGTGCGGCGGGGCTTGGGGGCAGGCTGCGCAGGTAGAGCTGCAAGGCGTCCAGTTCCAGGTCGCTCATCTGGCTGAGCGACTCGAAAGGCATGCTGCGGCTGACGGCGCTGTGGTCGGGCCGGGTGCCGGTGCGCATCAGCCGGCGGAACAGCGCAGGGTCGGCATAGGCGGCCATGCCGCTGCGGTTGCCCGAGCCCAAGGCGGTTGGCAGGTCCGGCGCCAGGCTGGGCGCCCAGGGCTGGCTGGCATCGTCGCGGCCGCCGGTCAGCTGCGCGCCATGGCAGCGGGCGCAGGCCTGGGCCACGTAGCGGCCGTAGGCCACGCTCAGGGCCTCGGGCTCGGCAGGCTCGGGCGGACGGGCATGGTCGATCTTCTCGGCTGCGTCCTGCCACTGGCCCAGCCCGTGGCGCAGCCGCAGCGAGGTGGGCAGCTCCAGCACGGCGGCGCGGCCGGGGACCGGTGGCAGCTGCATGAGGTACTGGACCAGCGAGGCCACGTCGTCGTCGCTGAGGCGGTTGTAGTCGTCAGACGGCATCAGCAGCACCGGCTGGCCGTTGGGCTTGACGCCGTGGCGCAGCACGCGCTCCCAGTCGGCAGGCTTGTAGCCGGCGATCACATTGCCCGGGCCGGGGCTGATGTTCGGGCCGGCGGCGCGTTGGCCGGTGAGCGGATCGTCGATGAACAGCCGGCCTTCGCCTTGCTGGCCGTGGCAGCCGGCGCAGCCGCGCGTGTCGTACAGGTAGCGGCCGCGGGCCAGGCTGGCATTGTCGTCATGCAGTGCCAGCGGGTAGGCCGGCAGGCTGATCACGCGCAGGCGCTTCTGGTCATGCTGCTGCAAGGCCCAGCCACAGACGGCCAGCAGCGCCAGCAAGGCCAGCAGCAACAGCCCGGCCAATGCCGGGATTGCATACCGATGCTGGTTGCCAGCCCGCTGCTCGCCGGCATTTGTCTCCACCACTGCTTGCATTCGCCTTCAACCACACAACAGGAACCGCCGGCAGCGGGGTGTCGCAGGCGGGCAAGTGGGCAGTGTCGCGGCAGGCCGCAGCGCGCGCATCCCTCATCGGATGCACGTGGTGCGTCATCCCGCTGAAGGTGTCATCACCAGGCAGGTGGTGGTGGCGTGGGCGTAGAGCTTGCCGTCCGGCCCGTACAGCCGGCCTTCGGCGAAGCCAAGCTGGCGGCCGGTGTTGATCACCCGGCCTTCGGCACGCACCAGCGGCACCTTCAGCGTCAGTGCCCGCAGGTAGCTGATCTTCAGTTCGGCCGTGGTGTAGGCCACGCCGGCCGGCAGCGTGGTGTGCACTGCGCAGCCCACGGCCGAGTCCAGCATGGTGGCAATCCAGCCGCCGTGCAGCGTGCCCATGGGGTTCAGGAAGCGCTGCGGCGGGTGGCCCTGGAACACGAAGCGACCGGCCTCGTACTCGATGGGCCAGATGTCCGCGCCTTCGCTGACGTGGGGATACGGCAGCTCGCCCTTGCTGATGCCTTCGAAGACCTGCAGCCCGCTGAGCCCTTGCAGTTGCTCAGGCCTGGCCACGCCGGCTTGCAGGAGCTGGCGTCGCGCTTCGGCTTCCTGTTGTTGCCAGCGGGCCAGCGTGCCGGCAGCGGTGTCGGGCGACAAGGCGGCAATGCTGTGCCAGAGGGCCTGGTTGTCAGAGGGCATGGGCATCTCCTGAAGGGGAAAACGGAGGGTGGAGGCGGGGCATGGTGATCATGATAGTTGTAGTTGCAACAGTTGTGGCTACAATAATTCGCATGGCACATCCCTTGATCGACCCTCCTGCCCTGGCGGAGCCGCCCAAGCTGCCTCGCGGCTGCAGCAACCTGCGCCTGCGCCAGGCCGACCGTTTGGTCAGCCTGCACTTCGACAGCGTGGTCCAGAAGGCGACCGGACTGAAGACCTCGCAGTACACGCTGCTCAGCCACATTGCCGCGATGGGGCCGGTTCGGCCGGCCGACCTGGCCGCGGCAATGGCGCTGCAGCCATCCACGCTGACCCGCAACCTGCAGCCGCTGATGGCGCAGGGCTGGGTGCAGATGGGCCCGGGCGCCGATGCGCGCTCGCGCAGCATTTCGCTGACCGACGCCGGCCAGGCCAAGCGCCAGAAATCCCAGCTGGCCTGGAAGCAGGCGCAGCTGGCGTTCAACCAACGCATGGGCACCGAACGCGTGGCCCGCCTGCATGCCTTGCTGGACGAAGTGATCCAGCTGATGGGCGACACACCGGAGACCCCGCGATGACGAAGACTTCTGCTTCTCTTTCGGCGCCCGCCGTCTGGCTGGTGCTGCTGGCCGCCGGTGGCACCTTCGCGCTGACCATGGGCGCGCGCCAGTCCATGGGCCTGTTCCTCGGCGACCTGAACAGCTCGACCGGGCTGGGCCTGGCGCAGATCAGCCTGGCCTTTGCGTTCGGCCAGCTCTGGTGGGGCCTGACCCAGCCGTTCGCCGGCCTGGTGGCGGACCGCTACGGCCCGGGGCGGGTGCTGATCCTGGGTGTTCTGCTGGTCTGCGCCGGCACCGCGCTGATCCCGCTGATGCACAGCAGCACGGGGCTGATCCTGGCCATTGGCGTGCTGGCGGCCGGTGGCGCCGGCATGGCAGGGCCTTCGGTGCTGATGGCCGCGACCACGCGGCTGGTGCCGGCCGAGCGGCGCGGCATGGCGACCGGCATCGTCAACGCCGGTGGCTCGTTTGGCCAGTTCGTCTTCGCGCCGATTGCGCAGGGCATGACGGCGGCTGCCGGCTGGGTCTCGGCGCTGCAACTGCTCGCGGTGCTGCCGCTGATGGCGCTGCCGGCAGCCTGGGTGCTGCGCAAGCGGCCGACGGCAGCGGGCGCGCCTGCAGCGGCGCCGGTGGAGCCCACCGGGCAGGTGCTGCGCCGCGCGCTGCGCGACCGCAGCTTCCTGCTGCTCTCCGGTGGCTTCATGGTCTGCGGCTTCCATGTGGCTTTCCTGGCCACCCACCTGCCAGGTGTCGTTGTGTCGTGCGGCTTGCCGGCCGCGGTCGGTGCCTGGTCGCTGGCGGTGATCGGTCTGTTCAACATCGTCGGCAGCTTCGGCATCGGCTGGGCCATCGGTTTCCAGGGCGGGCGCTGGCGCATGAAGTCACTGCTGTCGCTGATCTACCTGCTGCGCGGCGTGGCGGTGCTGGTCTTCGTGCTGTCGCCCAAGAGCAGCGCCGGCATGCTGGTCTTCGCCGCGGTGATGGGCGTGAGCTTCCTGTCCACCGTGCCGCCCACGGCCGGCCTGGTGGCCCGCTTCTTCGGCCCGGCCCACATGGGCACGTTGTTCGGCATGGTCATGCTGGCCCACCAGATCGGCGGCTTCCTGGGCGCCTACCTGGGCGGCAAGACCTTCGAGGCCACAGGCAACTACACCTGGATGTTCTACGCTGACGCGGTGCTGGCCTTTGGCGCGGCCCTGATGCACCTGCCGATCCGCGAGTCCTCGCGCGTGGTGGGGCCGGCAGCGCAGCCGGCTTGAGCGACGCGACGCCTTGGTGACAGGCCTTTCCCGGCCTGCAGCGCCACACTGCGACATGCCTGAATTTGCGACCAACAAGACTGCAGCCGAGCCAGCTTCCATGCATCCGTTCGACAGCGCGATCGCGCTGGCCCCTGCCGCGCACGCGGGTCACTTCAGTGGTGCCACCAGCCCGGCCTACGCCAACATGGTGGGCCCGTTTGGTGGCACGACGGCGGCCACCTTGCTGAACGCGGTGCTGCAGCACCCTGAGCGCCAGGGGGAGCCGATTGCGTTGACCGTCAACTACGCCAGCGCCATCGAGGACGGTGGCTTCGGGCTGGTGGCCCGCGCGGCACGCACCAATCGGTCGACGCAGCATTGGTCGGTGGAGCTGCAGCAAGGTGGCGCCGTGGCGGCCACCGCGACTGCGGTGCTGGCGCGGCGGCGTGAGACCTGGTCGGCACCGGACGTGCGGCCGCCCGCAAACCTGCCGTCACCCGACACGCTGACGCGGGCCGGCGGCGCCCGGCGCCCGCCCTGGTTCAAGCGCTATGACATGCGCTTTGTCACCGGCGGCCTGCCCGAGGCCATGGACGGCGAGGAGCACGCCAGTTCGCACAGCAGCTTCTGGGTGCGCGACGAACCGGCCCGGCCGCTGGACTTCGCGTCGCTGGCAGCGATCTGCGACTGTTTTTTCCCACGTGTCTTCATGCGCCGCCGGCTGTTCGTGCCCATCGGCACCGTGACGCTGACGACGTATTTCCATGCAGACGCCGCGATGTTGGCCGCGCAGGGCGAACGCCCGGTGCTGGGCGTGGCCAAGGCACTGAACTTTCGCAACGGCTATTTTGACCAGACGGCCGAGGTCTGGAGCGACAGCGGCCAACTGCTCGCCAGCACGCACCAGATGGTTTACTACCGGGAGTGAGGCCGCGGTGACCGCGCCAGCCGGCTGGCGGGGTGGGGCAGGGCGGTGGCGCGGCATGCTTCCTGCTCACAATGCCCGCATGGCGACTGTAGACACCCCCGACATTCCAACCGCAAAACGCACGGCAGAGGCACTCGCGCCGCTGACGGACAAGCCGCACACCTTGTTCGAGGATACCCAGGCCATCTTCACCGGCACGCTGTTCGTCTCGCTGGCGCTGATCCTGTTTGCCCAGGTGGGCCTGATCACCGGTGGCACCGCGGGCGCGGCCTTTGTGCTCAGCCACTTGACGGGCTACAGCTTCGGCAAGTGGTTCTTCGTCGTGAACCTGCCGTTCTACGGCTTCTCGTGGAAGCGCATGGGGCCGGAGTTCACGCTGAAGACCTTCGTGGCGGTGACGGCGCTGTCGCTGATGACCGAATACTCGCCGCGGCTGTTTGCCATCGAGCGGCTGCACCCGGGCTACGCCGCGGTGCTGGGTGGTCTGCTGCTGGGTTCGGGCTGCCTGTTCCTGGCGCGCCACCGGGCCAGCCTGGGCGGCGCGACCATCGTCTCGCTGTACTTCCAGCAGGTCAAAGGCTGGCGCGCCGGCAAGGTGCAGATGGCCATCGACATCAGCGTGCTGCTGATCGCCGCGCTGATCCTGCCGCGCGACCGGGCCATCTACTCGGTGCTGGGCGCGGTGGTGATGAGCAGCTTCATCTACATCAACCACCGGCCGGGCCGTTACACGGGCAGCTGAAGAGCTCGGGTCACTGGCCGGCCGCGGTGCGGTAAGGTGGTTTTGCCCGCGGATCGGTGCGCAGCGCGGCCACCGCGTTCAGCACCTGCGGCAGCCGCCGCGCAAAGGCTTCCAGCTCGGCCGCGGCGGCCGGGTCGCCGGCGCAGCCCTCGAAGTAGACGACGCGGGCCTGCACCGTGGCCCACACGCTGGCGGGCTGGCGCGTGACGCTGGCTGGCGCCTGCTCGCGCCAGGCCGCTTCCAGCGCGGCGGCAATCTCGTCGTCATGCGCATAGGCACTGGGCGTGTCGCACTCGCCGGCCAGCCAGCAGGTGGTGCCTTTTTCGGCGCGGTGATGCGCCTGCACGCGGCGCTCGGCCTCTGTCAACAACGGGCCCAGCGGCGCAGGGCAGCCGGTCAGGGTGCCGACCAGCGGGAAGAATGGATCGCCGAACCAGTTGCGGCGAACGTCCTCGGCTTGTGCCGGGGTGCCGAGCAGCGTCAGCACCAGCGCGGCGCCAAGGGTCCACATAGCCGGCCGGCCCGGCCTGCGCACCGCGCTGCAGGGCTCAGCGGAACACGCTGAGACCACGCTCCAGGCGCTGCGCCCAGCCGCCCAGCAGGTCGGTGGACAGCACGACATGGTGGGTGCGGCCGACGATGCCTTCGCGGGCCACCAGGCCGAAGAAACGCGAGTCCTCGGTGTCGTCCGGGTTGTCGCCTAGCACGAAGTAGCGGTCCGCCGGCAACTGGGTCGGGCCAAAGCCAAGCTTCTCAGGTTTGTCGAGCTTTTGGCTGGCCTGCGTCGCTGCGGACCGGACGGCGTCGTCTGCGTGTGGCGCCAGGGTGCCGAGCTTTTCGTCCGGCGCGCCGAAGCCGGCGGGCTTGTGGTTGACGTAGAGCGTGCTGCCGCGCAGCTCCACCAGGTCGCCCGGCACGGCGGCCACGCGCTTGACCAGCCGTTCCTGGTTCCGCGGCGAGAGGAGGGTGACCACGTCGCCGCGCTGCGGTTCGCTGAGGCGGGCCAGGGAGATCCGGGTCAGCGGCACCTTCAGGTCATAAGCCAGCTGGTTGACCAGCACCAGGTCGTTTTCCGGCGGTGTGACCTGGGCACTTGCGACGAGGCTGGCGACGGCGATTTCAGCGACGGGCGCCGGCCCCCAGTCGGCCATCGCACCGGAGGTGAGCACGGACAGCAGCAACAAGGCCGGGATGCGGTAGGGATGGGATTGCTGGTGTTTCATCGCATGGCCTCGTGCGTCGGGCAGCCTGCAAAGTGTCGGCCAGCGCCTGCAGCGGTGCAAGCCATTTTCAGCGCTGGCGCAGGCGTTCGCGCCGGGGCGGTAGCCGAACATGTGCGCCATGCCCGGTCGTGCCAGACGATGCGGCGCTGGCGCAGCTTGACGATGCCGACCAGGTCGTTGTCCAGCATCAGGCCTTGTTCGCGGTTGAGCCTGGCGAGGGCCGCTTCCGAGCGCTGCAGCTCGGCCGTGCGCTCGGCCACGCGTTGCGCCAGCACTGCTTGCAGCGAGTCCACCTGCTGGCGGGCGTGCACCGCAGCCTCGCGGTGCTGGATCTCGCGCTGCGCATTGCCGGCCAGCTCCGTCAGCAGGTGCAGCGAACCCAGCAATGCCAGGCGTTGCGTCTCATCAGTCGTGGGCGGTGCAATCAGCATGAGGCGTCGTGTCTGCTCGGCGATGCGGCCAATGGTGTCTGCGTTGAAGTACGTGGATGCGGCCGTCGCGAGAGGCTGACGGGCTGCAGCGTGCGCGACAGCCTCAGCCCGCGGCGAGCGGCTTTTGCAACAGGTATTTCTCGACGCCCTGAGAAAACCCCCGAAGACAGAATGCAAGCTGATAACCGCGCTTGCGATAAAAATCAGGCGCTTGAAAACTGAAGGTGTAGAGATAAAGCAGCCGGCAACCCCTTTGCGCGGCCAAATCCTCGAAACGCCCGAGCAGCGTGCTGGCCAGCCCCTGGTTTCTCAATGCGGGCGCCACCCACAATTCCTGCAACTCGCAGCAATCTCCCCAGGTGCGACCCACCGCGCCGCCGATCACCTCGTCTGCTGCCGTTCTGGCAAACACCGACAGGCCACGCACGTCCTGCAGCGCTCTCGCCTGTTGGTTGGCTGCGTCCAGGCCCGCGTCGACGACGCCCGCCTCGGCTTGCGGCACGTCCTGGTGGTCAGTGAAGCGGAGGTGGTGCATGGCGGTGTGATGGGATGAGTTGAGCCACTTGATTTCCCCCCTTTGGGGGATGGGACTTGCCTTGTCCCCCAGATATGGTTCAGCCCTGTCAACTATTTCTTGATTCGAAATACCCGATTCAGAAATGAGCGTGAGTGGGCCGCTGCATTGCGGGTGTGGGAGCGCCTGGAGGAGTTCGCTGAAAATGCGAATCGCAATGTCAATGGCGGCCCACTCGGGCGCGTGGCTGCATATTATTTCGAGGCCGTGGTCTTGATATAGGCCAACCGCCGAAAACGCAGCGCGGACCAATCTTCGTCAATCGCCACCGCGCGCACGGTTTCGAAGCCGGCGCCCTGCAGCACGGCCCAGCCGGTGTCGCGGTTGAAGTCGCAGCGGTAGCGTTTGGAGGTGCCTTTTGGATAGGCGAACCACAGCAGCGCGTCGCCCTCGGCCTTGCCGGCCAGCAGCCCGGACAAGCGATCAACCTCGGTTTGCTGCGTGGCAAACGCAAGCGCGAAATGGACCGCCTGGACCTCCGCCGGGTCGCGCAGCACCTTGACACCCACCAGCGTGGCCAAGGCCGGCTCGAAGGACGCAGGCGCGTTGACCACGAGGATCTCGCGCTGGGCCTTCAGGTTCAGCTTGTCGAACACGGTGGGCATGGTGATCTCCGCTGTCTCTGCCAGTCAGCCAGGCAGTGTAGAGAAGCGGTGTTCGGTGCTGCTGCGGAAAACCTCGCCGGGGCGCAGCACGGTGCTCGGCCAGTCGGCGCTTGCGGGGTGGTTAGGCGAGTCGGGGTTGTGCTGGGTTTCCAGGCACAGGCCGTCGCCCTGGCGGTAGAGCTGGCCGCCTTGGCCGCGCAGCGTGCCGTCGAGGAAGTTGCCGGAGTAGAACTGCACGGCGGGTTCGGTGGTGTGCACCGTCATCACGCGGCCGGAGGCCGGGTCTTCCAGCCGCGCGGCGAGGTGCAGCTGGCCGTCCTGCGGCGCGTCCAGCAGCCAGTTGTGGTCGTAGCCGCGGGCCAGGCGCAACTGCTCGTGGCCCTCGCGCAGCCGGGCTTCGACGACCTGGCTGCTGCGGAAGTCGAACGGCGTGCCGGCCACGTCGGCGATGCGGCTGGGGACCAGCGAGGCGCCCACCTCGGTGTAGCGGCTGGCGTTCAGCTGCAGCCGGTGGCCGACGGCCGAGCCGCCGCCGGCGAGGTTGAAGTAGTCGTGGTGGCTGAGGTTGACGACGGTGGGCCGGTCGCAGCGCGCCTCGTAGTCCACGCGCCAGCCTTGCGCGTCGTCCAGCCGGTAGCGCACGCTGATCTCCAGCGTGCCGGGGAAGCCTTCTTCTCCGTGTTCGCTGCGGTAGCGCAGGTGCAGCGTGTCGCCCTCCATCTCGGCCTGCCACAGCCGAGTGCCGAAGCCACGCGGGCCGCCGTGCAGGCAGTTCGGGCCATCGTTGATCGGCAGCTGGTGGGTTTCGCCGTCCAGCGTGAAACGGCCGCCGGCGATGCGGTTGGCATAACGGCCGACGATGACGCCGAAGTGAGGGTTGCGCAGCACGTAGTCGTCCAGCGCGTCGAAACCCAGCACCACGTTGGCCGACCGGCCGGCGCGGTCCGGCACCTGCAGCGAGGTGACGATGCCGCCGTAGGTGATGGCGCGCAGCACCAGGCCCCGGCCGTTGTCCAGCGTGTATTCGTCGACGACGCTGCCGTCGGGCAGCGTGCCGTAGGGGCGGGAGTGGATCGTGGTCATGGGGGTCAGACCCAGCCGCCGTCCACGATGAAGTCCTGCGCGGTGCACATCGCGCTGTCGTCCGCCGCGAGGAACAGCGCCATGCGGGCGATGTGCTCGGCCATCAGCGGCTGGTTGATGCACTGGCCCTTGGCGATCTCGGCACGGGCCGCATCGTCCACCCACAGCGCCAGCTGCTTGTCGGTCATCACCCAGCCCGGCACGAGGGTGTTGACGCGGATGTTGTGTGGCCCGAGGTCGCGTGCCAGCGAGCGCGTGAGGCCTTGCACCGCGGCCTTGGCGGTGGTGTAGGCCGGCATGCCGCCTTGCTTGAGCTTCCAGCTGATGGAGCCGAAGTTGACGATGCTGCCGCCGCCGGCAGCGCGCATGTCCGGCAGCACCGCCTGCGCGGCGAAGAACTGGTGCTTGAGGTTGACGGCCAGGCCTGCGTCCCACTGTTCGGGTGTGACGCTTTCCAGCGCGTGGCGCTTGTCGTTGGCAGCGTTGTTCAGCAGCACCGTGATGCGGCCTCCCAGCGCGTCGCGCAGCGTGTGGATGGCGCGCTGCAGTGCGGCGGTGTCGGTCAGGTCGGCGGCGACGAAATACGGGCCGCGGCGTGCACCGTCCTGCAGTTTCGCGGCCAGGGCCTTGCCGGCGGCGGCGTCAATGTCGATGAAGCCCACCGCTGCGCCTTGCAGCGCGAATTGTTCGACCAGGCAGGCACCGATGCCGGTGGCGCCGCCAGTGATCAACACCCGGCGGTCGGCCAGGCTGGGGTAGCGCGCGAAAACAGTCATGAGGGAACTCCGCCAACAGGGTCACTGAACACTGCTGGCATTTTATTAGTAATACTTTAGTGAGAAGTCTTGCGGAAGTTTCAGGGTTTACCCGAGTGACGTGCCACAATTAGTCATACTTTAATGTCGACTCCTGTTTGAGAGAGCCTCATGTCCAAGCCCCCCGTCAAGCTCAGGTCCGCTGCATGGTTCGGCACTGCCGACAAAAACGGCTTCATGTACCGAAGCTGGATGAAGAACCAAGGCATCCCGGATCACGAATTCCAGGGCAAACCCATCATCGGCATCTGCAACACCTGGAGCGAGCTGACGCCCTGCAACGCCCACTTCCGCAAGCTGGCCGAGCATGTGAAGCGCGGCATCCTGGAGGCCGGCGGCTTCCCGGTCGAGTTCCCGGTGTTCTCCAACGGTGAATCGAACCTGCGGCCCACGGCGATGCTCACGCGCAACCTGGCCAGCATGGACGTGGAGGAGTCGATCCGCGGCAATCCGATCGACGGCGTGGTGCTGCTGGTCGGCTGCGACAAGACCACGCCCGCGCTGCTGATGGGCGCGGCCAGCTGCGACGTGCCGGCCATCGTCGTCACCGGCGGGCCGATGCTGAACGGCAAGCTCAACGGCAAGAACATCGGCTCGGGCACGGCGGTCTGGCAGCTCAGCGAGCAGGTCAAGGCCGGCACCATTTCGATCAACGATTTCCTCGCCGCCGAAGCCGGCCATGCGCGCTCTGCCGGCACCTGCAACACCATGGGCACGGCGTCCACCATGGCCTGCATGGCGGAATCGCTGGGTGTGAGCCTGCCGCACAACGCCGCCATCCCGGCGGTGGACGCACGGCGACAGGTGCTGGCGCATCTCTCGGGCAGCCGCATCGTCGAGATGGTCAACGAGGGCCTGACGCTGTCCAAGCTGCTGACCCGCGAGGCCTTCGAAAACGCCATCCGCACCAATGCCGCCATCGGCGGCTCGACCAACGCGGTGATCCACCTGAAGGCGATTGCCGGCCGCATTGGCGTGGACCTGCAACTGGACGACTGGACCTCGGTCGGCCACGGCACGCCCACGCTGGTGGACCTGCTGCCCTCGGGCCGTTTCCTGATGGAAGAGTTCTATTACGCCGGCGGCCTGCCGGGCGTGCTGCGCCGGCTGGGCGAGGCCGGGCTGCTGCCGCACCCGGGCGCACTGACGGCCAATGGCAAGAGCATCTGGGACAACGTCAAGGATGCGGCGATCCACGACGAAGAAGTGATCCGTCCGTTGACCAAGCCGCTGGTGCCGGACGGCAGCATCCGTGTGCTGCGCGGCAACCTGGCACCCAACGGCGCGGTGCTCAAGCCCTCGGCCGCCAGTGCGCACCTGCTGAAGCACCGCGGCCGTGCGGTGGTCTTCGAGAGCCTGGAGCACTACAAGGAACGCATCGTCGACCCGGACCTGGACATCACAGCCGACTCGGTGATGGTGCTGAAGAACTGCGGCCCGCGCGGCTACCCCGGCATGGCCGAGGTCGGCAACATGGGCCTGCCGCCCAAGCTGCTGGCCCAGGGCGTGACCGACATGGTGCGCATTTCCGACGCCCGCATGAGCGGCACCGCCTATGGCACCGTGGTGCTGCACGTGGCGCCTGAGGCGCGCGCGGGCGGCCCGCTGGCGGTGGTGCAGGAAGGCGACTGGATCGAGCTGGATGCCGAGACCGGCCGGCTGCACCTGGACGTGACGGACGAAGAACTGGCCGCCCGCCTGGCCGCCTGGGCCGCGGTGCAGCAGGTCGACCCGGCCGACGCCACCGGCTACCGCCACCTGTACGTGAAGCACGTGATGCAGGCCGACCAGGGCTGCGACTTCGACTTCCTGGTCGGCTGCCGCGGGGCGGCGGTGCCGCGCCATTCTCACTGAGTCACTGAACCCCGACTTCCTGAAGAGATACCTCATGAGCACTCATCAACAAGCTGCGCGGTACAAGGGTGTGTTCCCTGTCGTGCCCACGACCTTCAATGAACAAGGCGGGCTGGACCTGGAAAGCCAGAAGCGCTGCGTCGACTTCATGATAGCCGCCGGCTCGACCGGCCTGTGCATCCTGGCCAACTTCTCCGAGCAGTTTGTGCTGGGCGATGACGAGCGCGAGGTGCTTGCGAAGACCATCCTCGAACACGTGGCCGGCCGGGTGCCGGTGATCGTCACCACCACCCACTTCGGCACGCAGATCTGCGCCGCGCGCAGCCGCCGCGCGCAGGACATGGGCGCCGCCATGGTGATGGTCATGCCGCCCTACCACGGCGCCACCATCCGCGTGTCCGAAGCGCAGATCCACGGCTTCTACAGCCAGCTGTCCGACGCCATCGACATTCCCATCATGATCCAGGACGCGCCGGTCAGCGGCACGGTGCTGAGCGCACCCTTCCTGGCCCGCATGGCGCGCGAGATCGAGAACGTTGCGTACTTCAAGATCGAAACCGCCGGTGCGGCCAGCAAGCTGCGCGAGCTGATCGCCATTGGTGGCGCGGACATCGAAGGCCCGTGGGACGGCGAAGAGGCCATCACGCTGCTGGCCGACCTGGACGCAGGCGCCACCGGCGCGATGACCGGCGGCGCCTTTCCGGACGGCATCCGCACCATCGTCGACGCCTACGCCGCCGGCCGTCGCGAGGAAGCTGTGGCCGCCTACGCGCGCTGGCTGCCGCTGATCAACTACGAGAACCGCCAGGGCGGCATCCTGACCGCCAAGGCCTTGATGAAGGAAGGCGGCGTAATCGCCTGCGACGCGCCGCGGCATCCGTTCCCGGCGATGAACCCTGCCGTGCGCGCCGGCCTGCTGGACGCGGCGAAGCGCCTCGATCCGCTGGTCCTGCGTTGGGCCTGAATCAAAAGAGGCACCTCATCATGAGCAACACCTTCCAGAACTACATCAATGGCGAATGGGTGGCCGGCGCAGGCACGCGACCGAACATCAACCCGTCCGACACCAGCGACGTGATCGGCCACTACGCGCAGGCCGATGCGGCGCAGACCGAAGCCGCCATCGCTGCCGCGCAGGCCGCATTCCCGGGCTGGGCCATGAGCACGCCGCAGCAGCGTTTCGACGTGCTGGACGCCGTGGGCAACGAACTGCTGGCGCGCAAGGACGAGATCGGCCGGCTGCTGTCGCGCGAAGAGGGCAAGACCTTGCCTGAAGGCATTGGCGAGACGCACCGCGCCGCGATGATCTTCAAGTTCTTCGCGGGCGAGGCGCTGCGAAGCGGCGGCGAACACCTGGCCTCCGTGCGGCCGGGCGTGGGCGTGGACGTGCTGCGCCAGCCGGTCGGCGTGGTCGGGCTGATCGCGCCGTGGAACTTTCCCATCGCCATCCCGGCCTGGAAGATTGCCCCGGCTTTGGCCTACGGCAACTGCGTGGTCTTCAAGCCGGCCGAGCTGGTGCCTGGCTGCGGCTGGACGCTGGCCGACATCCTGAGCCGCACGGCGCTTCCGAAGGGCGTGTTCAACCTGGTGATGGGCCCGGGCTCGCAAGTGGGCCAGACGCTGGTGGATTCGCCGCTGGTGCGCGCGGTGAGCTTCACCGGCTCGGTCGGCACCGGCCGGCGCATCATCAACAGCTGCGCTGCCCGCCAGGCCAAGGTGCAGGCCGAGATGGGTGGCAAGAACCCGCTGGTGGTGCTGGACGACGCCGACCTGGACGTGGCGGTCAACGCCGCGGTGCAAAGTGCGTATTTCTCGACCGGCCAGCGCTGCACGGCTTCGAGCCGCATCATCGTCACCGAAGGCGTGCACGATGCATTCGTCGAGAAGGTGCTGGCCAAGCTGCGCACGCTGAAGGTGGACCATGCGTTGAAAGCCGGCACCGACATCGGCCCCGTCGTCGATGAAAAGCAACTGGCGCAGAACCTGCGCTACGTGGCGCTGGCGCAGAGCGAAGGCGGCAAGCTGGCGTTTGGCGGCGAGGTGCTGGAGCGCGAGACGCAGGGCTTCTTCCAGATGCCGGCACTGATCACCGAAACGACCAACGCGATGACCATCAGCCGCGAGGAAGTCTTCGGCCCGGTGGCCAACGTGATCCGCGTGCGCGACTACGAAGAAGCGCTGGCGACGGCCAACGACACCGAGTTTGGCCTCTCGGCCGGCATCTGCACCACCTCGCTGAAACACGCCACCCACTTCAAGCTGGCCGCGCAGGCCGGCATGGTGATGGTCAACCTGCCGACCGCGGGCGTGGACTACCACGTGCCGTTTGGCGGCAGCAAGGGCTCCAGCTACGGCCCGCGCGAGCAGGGCAGCCATGCCAAGGAGTTCTACACCACGGTGAAGACGGCGTACACGGCGGCTGGCTGAAGCGCCGGTTCGCACCTTCGGTCGCGTGGGCCGTCCGATGGGCGGCTGCGGCTGATCGCGCGCAAATCACTGTGTTACGGTTCCTGCGGCATCTGCCTGGAGACGGAGAATGGCGGGAATGAACAGTCGCACGGCGCAGTCCACCTATCGCCTTCAGCCCGAAGGCAAGAGCATGCATGGACGCATCGTGCGCGAGCTTGGCCTGGCCATCCTGGCCGGCGCATTGAAGCCGGGCGACCGGCTGCCGGCCGAGGCGGTGCTGCTGGAGAAATACGACGTGAGCCGGCCTGTGCTGCGCGAAGCCGTGCGGGTGCTGGTGGCCAAGGGGCTGGTGGTGTCCAAGCAGCGCTCGGGCGCCATCGTCCGGCCACGCAACGAGTGGCATCTGCTGGACCCGGACGTGCTGTACTGGCTGATCCAGACCAAGCCGCAGCCCGAGTTCGTCAGCACGCTGCTGACGGTGCGCCGCGTCTTCGAGCCCGCCGCTGCCGCGCTGGCCGCCAAGGCTGCGACCGAGGACCAGATCGAGGCCATTGCCGAGGCTTTCTCCGGCATGGCCGCAGCGCGCACCACCGAGGAACTGCTGGAACCCGACCTGGCGTTTCACCGCCGCATTGCCGAGGCCACCAACAACGACCTGCTGGCCTACATCGGCAACATGCTGTCCCTCGCGCTGCGCGAGTCCATCATCCTCAGCAGCCAGGTGCCCAACACCCACGAGCTTTCGCTGCCGCGCCACAAGGCGATCCTGACGGCGCTGCGCAACCGTGACGCGCTGGCCGCCCGCCAGGCCACGCTGGTGCAGTTGGAAGAGACTGGCGACGACTTGTCGACGCTGCTGCCGGGCGTGAACCTGGCCTGAGCGCCGGTGGGTCGGCTCAGTTCCTGAGCGCCTGCAGATCGATGGCAGCCGCCATCACGCGATAACCCGCGGCATTCGGATGCGTGTGGTCGCCGCTGTCGAAGACCGGGTTCAGGTAGCTGGGCCGGGCCGGGTCGGCCATCAGGCGGTCGAAATCCAGCACCCGGTCGAAGGCGCCCGCGCTGGTGATCCAGCGGTTGACCTCCACTCGCATCGCCTCGGCCGCTGGTGTCTGGCCGCGCGGGCCGGTCGAGCCGCCGCGTGGCAGCAACGTGGCACCCCAGACCTGCACGCCGGCTGCGTGGGCGTGTGCCACCAGCGTCTTCATGCCTTCGATGACCTGGGCCGCGCTGACCTTGTCCTTGGGGCTGTCCAGCAGGCCGCTGGCGGTGATGTCGTTGATGCCTTGCAGCAGCACCACCCAGTGCACACCGGGCTGGTCCAGCACGTCGCGCTGGAAACGAGCGAGCGTGCTCGGGCCAAGGTAGGGATCCGAGCCGTCGTTCAGGATGCGGTTGCCGGCAATGCCGGCGTTGACCACGGCCACATCGGCCAGCGCGGGGTCCTTTCGCAGGCGCGCAGCCAGCGCGTCGGGCCAGCGTGCGTTGGCATCCAGTCCTGAGCCCACGCCGTCGGTGATGGAGTCACCTACAGCCACCAGCGTGCGTGCCGGGCCGCTCGCCTTGGTCGGAAGCACCTGCAGGTCGGTCAGCAGGTAGCGGCTGTCGTCGGTGTCGGCGCGGGGCAGGGCGGCGGCACCGGTCATGTCCAGGCCGTCGACCAGGTAGGCCGTCTGCATGCCCACCGTGTGGATCGTCGGCGCGCTGGCGCCTTCGGGCAGGTAAAGGCTCACGGCCAGTTCCTGCAGCGCTGCCACCGGCAGGTCCAGCGGGTCGCTCCAGGCGCTTTCACCCTTGGCAATGCGCAGCGTGGCCTGGCCACCAAAGCTTAGCGCACGGTCGCTGCCCGCAACGATGGCCGAGCCCACGCCATGCAGGCCCACATGCACCGGCCCGACCAGCAGCGGCCCGTCGCCCAGAAGGTTCGACAGCTTGATTCGCACCTTGTCGCCACCCGAACTGGCGCGCAGCACTTGCCGGATGGTTTGGGGCTTCATCGCCGGCCCTGCCGAGTCCGGTGCCGCACTCCAGGCCGGCACCCAGGCCCCTGTTTCGCCTGCCGTTGCGCCCATCAGCGAGGGCAGCAGCAGGGCCAAACCAACGCCGAGCGCCAGCGGCGCCAGCAATGCCGCGGCCATCAGCCTGCCTTCGAGCTCGAAGTGGGTGTTGATCGGGCTCATGCGACGGCGTGGGATGGACGATGGCCGATTGTTGAACGGTTCATCACCTGTGCGGGAGCTGGCACCCCAAACAAAACAGGCCCGCCGAAGCGAGCCTGTCTGGGGATGCGGAAGATCAGTAGCCCAGTGACGCCGCCACTTCGCGGGTCTGCGCGCCGAGGATGTCTTCGGAGTAGAACTGCTTCCAGCGCACCGCGGCATCGGGGTTGATGGCGTTGTGCAGGTGGAACTTCAGGTCGCCGCTCATCTTCGAGGCGTTGTCCACGCCGTCGGTCATGCGCTGGTCCATTTCCTGGTACGGGTTGATCATCGCGTCTTCGTACGGAATGCCGGCGAAGCTGCAGATCTTCTCGATGGATGCGGAGGGATTGCAGACGATGTCTTCGTACTGGATCTGCAGCCAACGGTCTGCCGGCACATGCTGACCTGCGGCCACGGTGTTCTGCTGCGCGGTAAGCCAGGTCAGCTCGGCCAGCTCGCGGCTGCCGAAGCTGGCTTCCTGAACCATGGGCATCAGGCGCTGCAGCTTGGACTCTTCGTACGAGCGGATCATGCCCAACGGGTGGCGCGTCAGGTGGATGTACAGCGGGCGGTCGAAGTCTTGTTCGATGCGCTTCAGGATGTCCACGTCGATCACGTACGAAGGCGTCTTGTCGACCAGCAGCTTCTCGCCCTTCAGCGGTTGCTGCAGCAGGTTGTAGAAGGCCTTGGTGGACATGTCGTCGGCTTCGCACTTCGAGACGAAGGCACGGGCCGCTTCCGGCTCCCAGCCATGCAACTGCATCAGTGCGCGAACGGTGCCGTCCAGCAGGTGCTCTGTGTGCTCGCCGGACAAGGCCTTCAGGCGCTCGCCCATGGTGTTGTAGGGCAGCAGGTGCAGCTCGGGCGGCGCGAACAGTTTGGAGCTGCCGGCCAGGATCACGCGCAGCAGCGTCGAGCCCGAACGCGGAGGCGACAGCACGAACAGCGCCGGCGGATTCTTTGGCGTGCCGTCGTCACGCAGCTTGCGGGTGGCAATGCTCGCGCGGAACTTGGCCAGCTTCTCGGGGGTGACACGCTCGCTTTCGGGAATCGAGGTCAGCCGCGTGGCGACGACGGCGGTGTTGGCCGCCACGGGCGCGGGCGCTGCGACCGGCAACGAGCCGTTCAACCGGCCGGCGACGAACTCGGCAATCTGCGCGACGCTCAGGTCCTCGACGTAGGCGCCGTTTTTCATTAACAGGTCCTGGAACCCGAGCTTGGTCTTGTAGGCGCCTTCGATCGCCACGACCAGCTGGATGAAGTCGATCGACGCGAAGCCGATGTCGCCAATCATCGTGGTCTGGGGACCAATGCCGCCTTCGAGCTCGACGTCCCAGTCTTCCGTCAAATCAGAGATGACTCCAATGACGCGTTGCTCGACATTCTCGACCGTGTGCATGCTGCCTGTTCCCTCAACTCCGTGGATATCGCGACGGTAAACCCTTGCTTGCGAACATCATAAGTGCATCACGATGTCCGGCCTGGAACAGGTAAGCAGCCAGTGCGCCAAGCGCACATGGCAGTCTAGCGATTGACGTGGGAGCGCAATTCCGGCATGCGCACGGTTTCCGCCAGCTTCACCAGCGAAAACCCCCTAGAACGTTGCCTACCCGAGGCCTGCACCCAGGCCTTGCAGTCGCTTGGCGAACGCTGGTGCGGCCCGAAACATCGGCGCCGCGAACAGGGGACGGCCAGCAGCAGGCGCTTTTGCTGTCGGCTGCAGCACCGTTCAGGTGCGTTTCAGCGGCATCCCGCTGTCCCGCCGCCGCTTCTTGGTAAGGTCCAGGCTTCCACAGCCCAGGCCCACCCATGCCCGCTCCGGACTTCCATCTCCCGTTTTTCGACGCTGCCCTTGCCGGCCTGCCGGCGGTTTCGGCCCAGGCGCCTGAACATGATGGGGCGTTCTGGTCCGCTGTGGCTGCCCTTTACCGGACTTCCCATGCGACAGCCAACCTGGAAAACGGCTTCTGGGGCGTGATGGCCGAGCCGGTGCGGCAAGCGTTCATGCACTGGACCGAGCGCGTCAACTTCGAGAACACGCTGATGATCCGCGAAGGCTGGCCGAGCGCGATGGCCGCCATTCGCCAGCGCGTGGCCGCGGCGCTGGGCTGCGAGCCGGAGGAAATTGCGCTGACACGCGGCGCCACCGAATCCATGCTGGCCCTGATCAGTGGCTACAACCAGCTGCAGCCGGGCGACACCGTCTTGTATGCCGACCTGGACTACCCGGCGATGCGCAACGCGATGGCATGGCTGCGCGAGCGGCGCGGCGTGCTGCCGGTCAGGCTGGAAATTCCGGAGCCGGCCAGCCGCGAAAACGTGCTGGCCATTTATGCAGACGCCTTGCGCCAGCACCCACGCACCCGCTTGCTGCTGCTGACCCACCTGAGCCACAGCACCGGCCTGGTGATGCCGGTGCGGGAACTCAGCGAGATGGCCCGGGCGGCCGGCGCCGAAGCCATCGTCGATGCGGCCCACTCCTGGGGCCAGTTGGATTTCGACGTGGCCGACCTGGGCGCGCCGTATGCCGCCTTCAACCTGCACAAATGGGTGGGCGCGCCACTGGGCTGCGGTTGCCTGTACATCCGCAAAGGCAGCCTAGCCGCCATCGACCCGTATTTCGGCGACCGCGACCATCCGGCCGACGACGTGCGCTCGCGCATCCACACCGGTTCACCGAACTTCGCCGCCTGGCTCAGCATTCCCGCGGCGCTTCAGTTGCATCAGCGCATTGGCGCCAGCGCCAAGCAGGCCAGGCTGCGCAGCCTGCGAGACCATTGGGTGCAGCAGGTGCGCGGGCTGCCGGGCCTGGAGATCCTGACGCCGGACGAGCCCGGCATGGCCGCCGGCATCACCTCGTTGCGCTTCAGCGGGCGTGGCAGCGCCGCGGAGAACCAGGCCATCGTTGCCGCGCTGCGCGAGCAGCATGGCGTGTTCACCGTCTGGCGCAATGGCCCTGCGCGGGGCGACGTGGTGCGGGTCACGCCGGCCATCTACACATCACGTGCCGAACTCGACCGGCTGGTCGCCGGGCTGCGCGCCTTGCTGAACTGAAAGACAGTAGTGCCACCTCACATTGGCGTGCACAACTCCACCAGCAAGCCGTCCGGGCAGCGCAGCCAGGAGACTGTCTGGCCCCAGGGCATGGCTTGCGGTGCGGCCAGTTCCTTGCCACCGGCGGCCAGTGCGCGCTGGTGGGCCTCGGCCACGTCGTCGCAGACCAGCGCCACCTCCATGCCCAGCGGCTGTTCGGACTGGTCGGCCCGCACATGGCCGCCGGGCAGGTGGCCCTCGCCAATGCTGTGCTCGGCAAACGCCAGCGTTGTCGCCCCGGTTTCAAGCTCGCCGTAGCCGCCGGATTCGTGCAGAAAGCGGCGGCCGATGCCAAACGCGCGCTCGAAGAAGTCCAGCGAGGCCTCGACCTTGCTGACGTACAGGATGGTGTAGCCAAAGCGCATCGCGCCGGGTGCTGACATGGGACGGCTCCTTGTTTGGTTTGATGGCCAAGTCTAGAAGGACTTGTTCGGCGTTGCCTCCGGTCGCGCTATCGTCTTGTTCCTTTCATGAACCTCACCCAGAGGACTTTTCCCATGCGGGTTTGCATCTTCGGCGCTGGTGCCATTGGCGGTTTCATTGGCGCACGACTGGCGGCGGCCGGCGTGGCGCAACTCAGCGTCGTGGCCCGGGGCGACACGCTGGCGGCGCTGCAGCAGCACGGTTTTCGCCTGCGCAACCCCGACGGCTCGCTGACCCAGGCGCCGGCGCGCGCCAGCGCGACACCTGCCGAACTGGGTGAGCAGGACCTGGTGATCATTGCCGTCAAGGGCCAGGCGATGGCCGCTGCTGCGCCCGCCATCGGCCCGCTGCTGGGGCCGCAGACCGTGCTGCTGCCGGCGATGAATGGCATTCCCTGGTGGTTCTCGGCCGGCGTGCCCGAGCTGGGCGCAGCGCCGCTCGGCAGCGTGGACCCCGGTGGCCGCATCGCCCAGGCCTTGCCCGTCTCGCGCATCATTGGCTGCGTGGTGCACGCCAGCACCTCGTGCCCGGAGCCCGGCCTGGTGGCGCACCAGATGGGGCAGAAGCTGATCATTGGCGAGCCGGCGGCCGGCCCGGTCACGCCGCGTGTGCAGCAGGTCGCCGAGCTGCTGCGCAGCGGCGGGCTGGAGGTGGTCGAGAGCCCCGAACTGCGGCGCGAGCTCTGGTACAAGCTGTGGGGCAACCTGACCACCAACCCGGTTTCGGCCATTACCGGCGCGACGGTGGATCTGATCATCGGCGACCCGTTGCTGCGCACCTTCTGCGCCAGCATGATGGAAGAGGCGGCGCGGGTCGGCGCGCGCATCGGCTGCAGGATCGAGCAGACCCCGGCTGACCGCCATCGCATCACCGCCAGCCTGGGCGCCTTCAAGACCTCGATGCTGCAGGACGCGGAAGCCGGCCGCACGATCGAGCTCGACGGCATCGTCGGCGCGGTGCGCGAGATCGCCCAGCGCGTGGGCGAGCCGACGCCCGGCATTGACGCGCTGCTGGGGCTGACCCGCGTCTTCGCGCAGGTGCACGGCCTGTACCCGCGCCCGCAGGGCGCCGCGTAACCCCGGTGTAAACTGACACCTGTTTGGTGCCTGGGCTGCGCTTCGTTGCGGCCCGGGGTAAACGGGAAACAGGAAGGCCAGCCTCCACGAGGCGATGCTCAACCTGTGCTGCCCCCGCAACGGTAAGTGGACGAAGCCTCGCGCAACCCGCGCCAGCGTTTCAGCCCGTGCTCCTGGCCACTGAAGGTGAAGACCTTCGGGAAGGCCGCACGGGTGGTGCCACCAGCCCGGATACCGGCCAACAGGGGGCGCGAGCATGTTCTCGCGCCATGTAGCGGCCACCCGCGGGGAAGCAGGTGGCCGTGCTGTTGCCTTTGGCCTGCCTTGCGCCGCGCCGCGCATGCCAAAGCGACTTCCGGAAGTTGTTCCCATGAGCCTGCGCACTGCCTTGCGCCTTTCCCATTCCTCGTTGCGCGCCGCGTTGCGTGTTCCGGCCGCGCTCGCGCTGCTTCTGCAGGCACCGCTGCATGTTGCCGCGCAAACCGCGCCGGCCAGTGAGGCCAGCGACTACGTCGTGACGGCAGCCCGCAGCCAGGTCGTCACCCGCGACTCGGTGCGCCCGGTCACGGTCATCACCGCCGAAGACATCCGCCAGGCCGGTGCCGGTTCGTTGACCGACCTGCTGCGCACGATGGGGGGTGTGGAGATCACGCACAACGGCGGCCTGGGCCAGGCCAGCAGCATCTTCATGCGCGGTGCCAGTTCGGACCACACGGTCCTGATCGTCGACGGCGTGCGCCTGGGATCGGCCACCTTGGGCACCGCTTCGTTCGAGTCCATTCCGCTGGCGTTGATCGAGCGTGTGGAAGTCCTGCCCGGACCGTCATCCAGCCTCTACGGCGCTGACGCCATTGGCGGCGTGATCCAGGTCTTCACCAAGAGCGCGTTGCGCTCTCCGGGTGCCACCGTCTCGTTGACCGGCGGCAGCCACAACCTGCAGCAGGCCGTGGCGGGCTACGCCGGCCGCATCGGCGAACAGACCGAGCTGTCTGCCGGCATCGATTTCCTGCGCACCGATGGCATCAATGCCACCAATGCCGACAACACCTACGGCTACAACCCGGACAAGGACGGCTACCTGAACCGCGGCGGCCATGTCGGCATCACCCAGCACTTCGGGCCGGACCAGCAGGTTGCGTTGAAGCTGCTGCGCAGCGTCAGCAAGGTCCATTACGACGATGGTCCGGATCCAGACGCCGACACCCGGCAGGACAGCTACAGCACCACGGTGACGCAGACCATGGCCCTGCAGTGGGCTGGCAAACTGAGCGAGCGTTGGCAGTCCAGCGTTGTGGTGGGCCGCTCGGTCGACCTGTCGAACGACTACAGCACCTTTCCCGGCACCTTCAAGACCACGCAGCAGCAGTTTGGCTGGCTCAATCATGTGGCGCTGGCAGGTGGCACCGCCACCGCGGGCGTGGAGTTCCTGAAGCAGGAAGTCGACAGCGACACGCCTTACAACGTGACCGAGCGCACCATCCGCAGCGGCATGCTGGGTTGGCGTGGCAGCTTCGGCGCGCACTCGGTGCAGATCGACCTGCGCCAGGACCGCAACAGCCAGTTCGGTAACCACGGCACCGGCCAGATTGGGTGGGCCTATGCACTGGACGGCACCAGCCGCGTGCGCGCTTCTTACGGCACCGCCTTCCACGCGCCCACGTTCAACGAGCTCTATTACCCCAACTACGGCGCAGCGGACCTGAAACCCGAACATTCGAAGAGCTTCGAACTGGGTGCCGACACCCGGCTGGGCGGTGCGGACCTGACAGCCACGCTGTTCGAAAACCGTATCAGCAACCTGATCGTGTCAGGTCCGCCCGACTACGACTTGCAGAACATTGCCAAGGCTCGCATCCGCGGCCTGGCCTTGTCTGCTGGTGGACAGCTCACCCGTGACCTGCGCACCAAGCTGAACTTCACCTGGCAGGACCCGCTGAACGAAGAGACCCACGACCAGTTGCGTCGCCGCGCCCGCGTCTTCGGTGGCCTGCACCTGGTGCAGCAACTGGGCACTGCCCAGGTTGGCAGCGACCTGACCTGGGTTGGCAAGCGCTATGACGCCGACGTCGAATCCGCGGACGCGCGCATGGGGGCGTATGGCCTGGTGGACCTGTTCGCCGGCTGGGCCATCACGCCGCAATGGCGCGTCGAGGGCCGTGTCAACAACCTGGCCGACAAGCGCTACACGACGGCCCAGGGCTACAACAGCCCCGGCCGCGAAGCCCAGCTGACCTTGCGCTGGACGCCACCGTTGTGATCGGCCACTGAGCTGCGCCTGCCGCCTGCCATGCTTGCCACCACCGCTCCGCCTGTGCCCACAGCGCCGCGATGGCGCGGTGTGGCGGTGGTGCTGGTGCTGCACGGGCTGGTGCTGTGGGGGTGGTCCATGGCCAGCCGGTCGCGCGAGGTGGTGGTGCAGGTGGACACGCCGGCCCTGGTCATGATCCAGGTCGCCGCGCAGTCACCTGCCGTGCCCAAGGTGGCAGCGCCTGCGAAGCCTGGGAGCAGGCCCTTGCCACCGGTTGTGCCCATCCGCATGCCGCCTGCGCCACCGGCGGCCGCCATTTCAGAAGCCTTGGCCAGCACCGCCACACCCGCGCCTGCGCCAGCGGTCTCGGCCGCCAGCGCCGTGCCAGTCCTGGTGGCTGCTGCATCCGCCGCCAGTGCAGCCAATCCGGCAGCTCGCCTGACCCGCGCACCGCAGCCGCTGCCTGGCAACCCGCTGCCGGTCTACCCGGAAGCGGCGCGGGAAGACGGGCTGGAAGGCCGCGTGGCGATGTGGGTCGAGGTGCAGGCCGACGGCCTGGTGGGCGAAGTGCGATGGGCGCAGACCTCCGGCACCCGGCTGCTGGACCAGGCTGCGCGGGATGCCGTGCGCCGCTGGCGCTTTGCGCCTGCGCTGCAGGCCGGCGAGCCGGTGGCGGGCAGGCTGCTGCTGACGCTGCAGTTCCGGCTGCAAGGCCCCGTGAGCTGGCTGGCCCAAGCCGAAGCGTCGCTCTGAGTTCCTCATTTCAACCAGCTTGTTTGCATGCCCTCTGCGCCTTCCACTTCATCGCCTGCCGAGTTGCACGGACCGCGCGCGCTGCGGCCGATGAGCCGTGGCCGGGCCTGGCGCATAGCGCTGGTGCTGGCCGCGCTGCTGCTGCTGGTGTTTGCCGTGGCGCTGGCCAGTGGCAGCAGCCTGCTGAGCTTCGACCAGGTGCCGCGCCTGCTGCTGTGGCCCGACGACAGCCCTGCCGCCGAGGTGCTGCACAGGCTGCGCCTGCCACGCGCATTGGCGGCGATGAGCACCGGCGCTTTGCTGGCAATGTCCGGTGCCTTGATGCAGGTGCTGCTGCGCAACCCGCTGGCAGACCCGTATGTGCTGGGCCTGTCCGGCGCCGCAGCCCTGGGCGCGCTGGCCATGCTGGCGCTGGGCTGCGGGCTGTGGGCGGTGCAGGGCGGGGCGCTGGTCGGCGCGCTGCTGGCGGTCGCGGCAGTGTTCTTCCTTGGCCGGCACGACATGGGCCGGCTGGACGCCAGCAGCAGCCAGGACGACACGCCACGCCTGCTGTTGACCGGCGTGATGATCTCGTCCATCGCGATGGCCGGCGTGGGCCTGATCCTCAGCCTGGCGCCCGGCGAGCGGCTGCGCGGCATGCTGTTCTGGATGATGGGCGACCTGTCCGGCAGCGAGCTTTCGGGCTGGCTGCTGGCGCTGCCGGTGCTGATGTGCGCCGCGCTGCTGCCCTGGGCGCGCGACTTGAACCTGCTGCTGCGCGGCCCCGGCCCGGCGCAGATGCTGGGCGTGCCGGTGCGCCGCGTGCGGGCCATGGTCTACCTCGCAGCCTCGCTGGGCGCCGCGGTGGCCGTCTGCACCGCGGGCACCATCGGCTTTGTCGGCCTGGTCGTGCCGCATGCATTGAGGTTGCTGTTTGGCAATGACCAGCGCCTCCTGCTGCCAGCCAGCGCCTTGGCCGGTGCCGCTTTCCTGCTGGCTGCCGACACGCTGGCGCGCACCGTGGCCGCGCCGCTGCAGCTGCCGGTGGGCGTGGTCACTTCCTTGATCGGCGCACCGACCTTCATCGTGCTGCTGGCACGGCGGGGAGGGCGGGTGTGACGGTGCGGCCACTGCCCCTGAGCGTGGACACCAGCCTGCTGGCCACGCATGAGCTTTCCGTTCGCGTTGGCAGCCGCACGCTGGTGCCGGCGCTGTCGTTTGCCATTCGGCCTGGCGAGTTCTGGTGCCTGATCGGCCGCAACGGCGTGGGCAAGACGCTGCTGCTGCACACGCTGGCCGGTGCCAGGCTGCCTGCAGCCGGTTTGCTGCAGATGGGCGGCAAGCCCTTGGCCAACTGGAAGCTGGACGAACTGGCCTGCTGGCGCGGTTTCATGCCGCAGCAGCTGCACGACGCTTTTGCCACGCCGGTGCTGGACGTGGTGCTGCAAGGCCGCCACCCGCACCTCTCGCGCTGGCATTGGGAAGGCGAGGCGGACCATGCGCTGGCGCGGGCCGCGCTGGCCCGTGTGGGCCTGGCCGGTTTCGAGTCGCGCGACGTGCGTTCGCTTTCCGGCGGCGAGCGCCAGCGCGTGGCGCTGGCCACCTTGATCACCCAAGACCCACCGCTGGCGCTGCTGGACGAGCCCCTGGCCCACCTGGACCTGGCGCAGCAACTGCGCATGCTGACCTTGCTGCAGGACGAAGTGCGCCAGCGCGGCCGCGCAGTGCTGATGTCGGTGCACGACCTCAGCCTGGCCGAGCGCGTTGCCACCCATGTGCTGCTGCTGCCGGGCGGCGGCGAGCCGGCGCTGGCCGGCCCGGTCGCGCAGGTGATGCAGGCCGACACGCTCTCCGCCGCCTTCGACCAGCCGCTGCGCTGCCACACCTTGGATGGCCACCGCTGGTGGCTCCCTCTCTGAACCACTGGCCCGCTCATGACACAAGACGAAACCCCGGAAGACATCGAGGCCCGCCACAAGGCCAGGATGCAAAAGCACAAGGCCGCGGTCGACCAGCGCATTGCCAAGGCTGACACCGACACCGGCGTCTTGCTGGTCATGACCGGCCCCGGCAAGGGCAAGAGCAGCTCCGGCTTTGGCATGGTGGCGCGTGCGCTGGGCCACGGCATGCGGGTGGGCGTGGTGCAGTTCATCAAGGGCGCGATCCCCACCGGCGAAGAGCGCTTCTATCGCCGCTTCCCGGAAGAGGTGGCCTACCACGTGACAGGCGAAGGCTTCACATGGGAGACGCAGAACCGGGCACGCGACGTCGAGCGTGCCGAGGCCGGCTGGGAGATCGCCCGCGGCTTGTTGCGGGACCCGGAAGTCGGCCTGGTGCTGCTGGACGAGCTCAACATCGTGCTCTCGCACGACTACCTGGACACCGCCACGGTGCTGGCCGACATCGCCGCCCGGCCCACCCACCAGCACGTGGTGGTGACCGGCCGCGGTGCGCCGCAGGCCTTGATCGAGCTGGCGAACACCGTCAGCGAAGTGAAGGTCGTGAAACACGCCTTCAAGCAAGGCATTCGCGCCCAGCCCGGCCTTGAGTTCTGAACCCTTTACTGAAAGCATTGCGATGAGCCTCAACCTGAACCTGGCCGCTGTGCCCACTTCGCTGGACGCCGCGCTGCGCGCCAAGATCGACGGCAAGACCAAGCCGCTGGGCGCGCTGGGTCGCCTCGAAACGCTGGCGCTGCAGATCGGCCGCATCCAGCAGAGCTTGTCGCCCAAGCTGAGCGAGCCGCATCTGGTCGTCTACGCCGGCGACCACGGCATTGCCGAGGAGGGCGTGAGCGCCTTCCCGCAGGACGTGACCTGGCAGATGGTGCTGAACTTCCTGGCCGGCGGCGCGGCCGTCAACGTGCTGGCACGCGAGCTGGGCATGGCGGTGCAGGTGGTGGACGCGGGCGTCAAGCATGACTTCGGCGACCAGCCGGCGCTGTTGGATGCCAAGATCGCGCAGGGCACGCGCAACAGCGCGGTCGAGCCCGCGATGGACCGGGCCGAGGCCGAGCTGGCGCTGGCGCGTGGCCAGGCCCATGCTGAGTCCTTGAAGGCGCGCGGCTGCCGCGTGGTCGGCTTTGGCGAGATGGGCATTGCCAACACCAGCGCGGCTTCGCTGCTGCTGCACAAGCTGGCCGGCGTGCCGCTCGCGCAGGCGGTAGGCCGCGGCACCGGGTTGGATGACGCGGGCCTGGCGCGCAAGCTGGCGGTGCTGGAGCGCGCTGCGGCACGCACCGGCCAGCTCACCGACCCGATCGACGTGCTGACAGAATACGGCGGCTTCGAGATCGCGATGATGGCCGGCGCGATGCTGGGCGCGGCGCAGGCCGGCATGGTGCTGCTGATCGACGGTTTCATCGCCAGCAGCGCCCTGCTGGTGGCCGCGAAGCTGGCGCCGGCCATCACCGAATACGCTGTCTTTGCCCACCAGTCCGCCGAAGCCGGCCACCAGGCGATGCTGGCCGCGCTGGGCGCGCAGCCGCTGCTGGCGCTGGACCTGCGGCTGGGCGAGGGCAGCGGCGCGGCCTTGGCGTTCCCGCTGCTGCGCGCATCAGTGGCCATCCTCAACGACATGGCCAGTTTTGCCTCGGCCGGAGTCTCGGAGCGCGGCGAGTGACAGCGTCGCCTGCCCGTTGCCGCGCGCTGCTGGTCAGCGCACCGGCCTCCGGCCAGGGCAAGACGACGGTGACCGCAGCGCTGGCCCGGGCCTGGCAGCGGCAAGGCTTGCGCGTGCGCATCTTCAAGACCGGGCCGGACTTCCTGGACCCGATGGTGCTGGCCCGCGCGGCCCGCTCGCCATGCTGGCAGCTGGACCAGTGGATGGGCGGCGAAGCGGACGTGCAGGCGCAGCTCTGGCGCGCAGCGCAAGAGGCCGACGTGCTGCTGGTCGAAGGTGTGATGGGCTTGTACGACGGCAGCGCCAGCAGCGCGGCACTCGCAGCGCGCTTTGGCCTGCCGGTGCTGGCGGTGATCAATGCTTCGGCGATGGCGCAGACCTTTGGCGCGCTGGCGCATGGCCTGGCCACCTATCCCGGCGCGCCGGCGGGCCTGCAACTGGCCGGCGTGCTGGCCAACCGCGTGGGCAGCGCCGGCCATGCCGAGATGCTGCGCGAGAGCCTGCCGCCCGGCATCACATGGTTCGGCGGGCTGGCGCGCGACGAGCGCTGGACGCTGCCGGAGCGTCACCTGGGCCTGGTCGCGGCCGATGAGCTGGACGACCTGGACGCGCGGCTGGACGCCGCCGCCGACGCGCTGATGGCGCAAGGCCTGCCGTTGCCGCCCGAAGTTCGCTTCGCGCCGCCGCCGAGCTCGCCCGAATTGACGGCTTCGCTGGCCGGCGTGCGCATCGCCATCGCGCGGGACGCCGCGTTTGCCTTCCTGTACCCGGCCAACCTGGCGCTGCTGCGTGAACTGGGCGCCGAACTGAGTTTTTTCTCTCCGCTGGCCAATGAGGCGGTGCCAGAAGGCGCGCAGGCGCTGTACCTGCCTGGCGGCTACCCGGAGTTGCACCTGGACGCGCTGGCCGCTGCCCAAGTCGCGCGGGACAGCGTGCTGGCCCACCACCAGGCCGGCCGGCCGCTGGTGGCCGAATGTGGCGGCCTGCTGGCGCTGGCAGAAGGTCTCACCGACAAGCAGGGCCGGCGCGCCGCGATGTGGGGTCTGCTGCCCGGCGAGGCGCTGATGCAGCCGCGGCTGGTCAACCTGGGCATGCACAGCGTCGAAGTGCCCGCTGTCGGCACGGTGCGCGGCCACACCTTCCACCACGCCGCCTACGAATGCCCGCTGCCGGCCTCTGGCCACAGCACGGCCCAGCGCCACCATGGCCGGCCCGAAGCGGTCTACCAGCAGGGGCGCTTGTGGGCTTCGTTTGTGCACCTGTACCTGCCGTCGAACCCGGCCGCCGCGGTGGCCTTGTTCAAGCCCTGAGATGGTGGCTTGGACGCCTTGGAGTCGGCCCGAATTGGCCTGCGCGGCGGTGCTCGCCATGGCCGTGGCGCTGGCGGTGGACCGCTGGCTGGGCGAGCCGCCGCTGCGCTGGCACCCTGTCGTGCGGATGGGTCACTACCTGGGTGCGCTGGGGCCGCGGCTGTGGCCGCTCAGGCGGACGGCGGGGCGCGTGGCGGGTGCCTTGGCGTGGCTGCTCGGCGCGGCCGGGGTGCTGGGGCTGGCCTGGGCGCTCCAACTCGGGCTGGCGCGCCTGGCGGCTGCCGTCCTGCCGGCGGGCTGGGACTGGCTGCTGCAGGGCCTGCTCGCAGGCCTGCTGCTCAAGCCGCTGCTGGCCTGGCAGATGCTGCACGACGAGGTGGCGGCCGTGGAAGCGGCGCTGGGCGAGTCGCTGGACGCTGGCCGGCTGCGGCTGAGCCGGCTGGTCAGCCGTGACGTGACGCAGCTGTCAGCCATCGAGGTGCGGGAAAGTGCGCTGGAGAGCCTGGCCGAAAACCTCAACGATTCGCTGGTCGCGCCGCTGTGCTGGTTCGCGCTGGCCGGCCTGCCGGGCGCGGCGCTCTACCGCTTTGCCAACACGGCAGACGCGATGTGGGGCTACCGCGACCACCGGCGCTGGGCCGGCGCCTGGGCGGCGCGGGTGGATGACGTGCTCTCGTGGTTGCCGGCGCGCGTGTCGGCGCTGCTGCTGTGCGCCGCTGCCTGGCGCTGGCCGGGGGCTGCAGCGCTGTGGCGCGAGGCCGGTCGAACACCTTCACCGAATGGCGGCTGGCCGATGGGTGCGCTGGCCTTGCTGCTGGACCGGCGGCTGGGAAAACCGGCCACTTATGTGCTCAACCAGGGCGCGCCGCTGCCGCAAAGCCAGGACACGGCAGTTTCCTTACGTTGGTGCGCCCGTGCTGCAGGTGGGGCCGCCATGCTGGCGTCGTCAATATTGTTGATACTCGGGTTCTGGACGTCAACAACGGGGTCGCAGCCTGGCCGGTCTGGCCAAGCGCTGCCGAACCCCGAATGGGAGCTGAAACATGAGTCTTGAACGTGGCCTGGCGGCGCCGCCGCCTGTCTTCCTGTCCGTGCACGGAGGGCCCGACGCCGGGCCGCCCATCCGCCACGACTTTTCCACCAACGCCAACCCGCTGCCGCCGCTGCCGCTGCTGATGGAGCGCCTGGCACGCGCCGACCGCACCCGCTACCCCGATCCCACCTACGCCGCGCTGACCGAGGCGCTGAGCCAGCACCATGGCGTGCATGCACGGCGCGTGCTGCCCACGGCCGGCAGCAGCGAAGGCATTCGCCGGCTGACGCTGGCGGCCGCGCAGCGCGGCCGGCGCCAGGTCTGGATTCCCGAGCCGGGCTATGGCGACTACCGCGCCGCCGCGCTGGCGCTGAGCCTGCCGGTGCGCACATGGAACGAGCCCTCGGCGCTGCTGGAAGGGCTGCGCCGCGAGCCAGCGGCGGCGCTAGTCTGGATCACCGAACCTTGCAATCCCACGGGTGGCACCCTGCCCGAACTCTTCTGGCGCGAGCTCGCCGCGCTGGCCGACCAGCAGGGCGCCTGGCTGGCCCTGGACCGGGCCTACGAGCCGCTGCGGCTGCAGGGCCAGGACCCGGTGCCGGCTGCGGTGGCCCAGCAGTGCTGGCAGCTGTTCTCGCCGAACAAGTCGCTGGGCCTGACGGGCGTGCGCGCCGGCTACATGCTGGCCCCGCTGCAGGCAGGTCTTGCCAACACCAACCTGCTGCTGGCGCTGGCCGCCAGCTGGGTGGTGTCGGCCGAAGGCGAGGCGCTGCTGCGTGCGCTGCCGCTGCCGGAGGTCCAGGGCTGGCTGGCCGATTCGCGGCTGCGTTTGATCGACTGGCGGATGCAGCAGGCGGCGCTGCTGGCCGAGCTGGGCTGGGCCCAGCGGCAGTCGGTGGTGCCGTTCTGGCTGGCCAGGCCGCCGGTGCCTTCGGCGGCGCTGGGACGCTGCCTGCAGCAGTTGCGCGAGCAGGGCATCAAGCTGCGTGACGCGCAATCCTTCGGCCTGCAGGGCTGGGTGCGGCTGTCCACCCAGCACCCCGAGGCCCAGGCCGCGCTGGCCGAAGGCTGGCGCGCCCACATGGCCAGGCCGGGCGCGCAGTGGTCCACCAGCACCATCCAGTCCACCTTCTGAAGCGCTTGCCCGGCATGCACGAGCTGCGCCTTTTCCTGACCGCCCTGCAGTTCTTCACCCGCGTGCCGGTGCCCGGCTGGGTGGGCTGGTCGCCCGCGCAGCTCAACGCCTCGGCCCGCCATTTCCCAACGGTGGGCTGGCTGGTCGGTGCGGTCTGCGGCACGGTGCTGGCCGGTGCCGGCTGGCTCTGGCCGCCGCTGGTGGCGGCGCTGCTGGCCATCGCCGCTGGCGTGTGGATGACCGGCGGTTTCCACGAAGACGGCCTGGCCGACAGCAGCGACGGTTTCGGCGGTGGCCGCGAGCGCGATCACGTGCTGGCGATCATGAAGGACTCGCGCATTGGCAGCTATGGCGCCATTGCGCTGGTGCTGGCGCTGGGGCTGAAGGCGGCGCTGCTGGCCGAGCTGCTGCGACAGCATCCGGTGCTGGGCTGGACCGCTTTTGGCGCGCTGATGGCCGCGATGCTCAGCGCCCACGCCTTGAGCCGCTGGGCCGCGCTGCTGGTGATGGCGAGGCTGGACTATGTGCGCGAGGACGCGCTGTCCAAGTCCAAACCGATTGCGCAAGGCGTGCCGCTGCCGGCCTTGGCCGTCGCCACCGTGCTGGCCTTGTTGCCGGGGCTGCTGCTGGGTGGCGGCTGGCGTGTGGGCCTGGCCTGGCTGGTCGCCGCTGTGGTCGGCGGGCTGGCCATCCGCTTCTGCCGCAGGCGCCTGGGCGGCTATGTGGGTGACGCGCTGGGCGCCACGCAGCAACTGGCCGAGCTGGCGGTGCTGCTGGCCTGGGTGGCGCGGGCCTGAAGCATGGCCTTGATCCTGCTGCGCCACACGCGCGTGGACGCGCCGGCCGGGCTTTGCTACGGCTGGCATGACGTGGCCTTGCTGGCGCCCCCGCAGCCTTCGTTCGACGACGTGCAAGCCGCGCTGCAGGCCTTGCTCGCTCGCCTGGGCCTGAAGCTGGCCGCCGTGCACAGCAGCCCGCTGCAACGTGCCGCCTTGCTCGCGCAGCACCTGGCCGAAGCGCACGCCGCCAGGCTGACGACCGATGCCCGTTGGCGCGAGCTGTCGTTTGGCGAATGGGAGGGCAGGCGCTGGGACTTCATTGACCGCGCGCAGAGCGACCCCTGGGCCGAAGACCCGCTGCGCCGCGCGCCACCCGGTGGCGAGACCCTGGCCGCGCTGGCCGAGCGGGTGAGGGCTGCACGAGACGGTTTGCGGGACGCGGCTTCGAGGCCAGGCGAGGCAGTGCTCGCAGTCGGGCATGCCGGCCCGATGCGGGTGCTGCTGGCCGATGCACTGGGCTTGCCGCTGTACCCGCCGGTTGAACGGGCACTGGACTTTGGTGGCCTGCTGGCCCTACGGCCGACGCGTGATGGCTGGTGCTTGGCCGAGGAGATGCCGTGAAGTTGAGACGCCCCGAGATGCCGCTGGCCGAAGCCGAGGTCGCCGCGCTGGCGGCGCAGGACGATGGGCCGCGGCACACGCTGTTGATCGGCGGCGCACGCTCGGGCAAGAGCGCGCTGGCCGAGCGCCGCGCCGCCGAGTGTGAATCGGCGGGCGCCGAGGTCGTGGTCATCGTCACGGCCCAGGCGCTGGATGAAGAGATGGCCGCGCGCATTGCCGCGCACCGTGCCGTGCGGCCCGCTGGCTGGCGCACGGTGGAAGCGCCTCAGGCGCTGGCCACCACGTTGCATGCCGAGGACGCGCCGAACCGCGTGCTGCTGGTCGACTGCCTGACGCTGTGGCTCAGCAACCTGCTGTTCGACGCTGAAACAGATGTCGAATTGCGTGCGCTGCAGCCCAGCCAGCGCTGGGTCGACGAACGCGCCGCGCTGCTGGCCTTGTTGCCCACGCTGCGCGGTGAGCTGATCCTGATCGGCAATGAAGTCGGCCACGGCATCGTGCCCATGGGCGCGGGCAACCGCCTGTTCGTCGACGAAAACGGCCGGCTGCACCAGGCGCTGGCGGCGCACTGCGCGCGGGTGGAATTCGTGATGGCCGGCTGTGCGCTGGCGCTCAAAACATCTTGAGGGAGTGGGAATGAAGTGGTTCGGGAAGGCCGCCGTGCGCGGCCTGGTGGCGGCGTGTGGCCTGGCTTTGCAAGGCCTCGCGATGGCCGCGCCAGTCAGCGTGCTGGACGACGATGGCCAGCGCATCACGCTGCCAGCACCGGCACAGCGCATCGTCAGCCTCGCGCCGCACACCACCGAGCTGCTGTTCGACGCGGGTGCTGGCGCCAAGGTGGTGGCCACCGTGCGCTATGGCGACTACCCCGAGGCCGCGAAGAAGCTGCCGCAGGTGGGCGATGCACACAGCCTGGACCTGGAGCAGATCGCCGCACTGAAGCCGGACCTGATCGTCGTCTGGATGCACGGCAACTCGGCGCGTCAGATCGAGCGCCTGCATGCGCTGAAGCTGCCCATCTTCCACAGCGAGCCGCGCAGCCTGCCCGCGATTGCAGACGGCATGCGCCGGCTGGGCCTGCTCGCCGGCACCGAGCCGGCAGCCAATGCCGCGGCCGATGCCTTCATGGCCGACCTGGGCGCCTTGCGCCAGCGCTACAGCGGCCGCCTACCCGTCAAGGTTTTCTACCAGATCTGGTCCAAGCCGCTGATGACTGTGAACAAGGGCCACCTGATCAGCGACGTGATCTCGCTGTGCGGCGGTGTCAACGTGTTTGCCGACCAGCCGCTGTTGGTGCCCACGCCCAGCGTCGAAGCGGTGCTGGCCACGCAGCCCGAGGTGCTGGCCACCGGCACGCCGGATGGCAAGCCCGACGACAGCCTGCAGCCCTGGCAAGGCCTGAAGGCCTTTGCGCCAGTGGCGAAAAACCAGGTCATCTGGCTGACCTCGGACGAGATCAGCCGCCACACGCCGCGCATCCTGCTGGGTGCCAGGCAGATGTGCGAGGGGCTGGACGCTGTGCGGGCCAAGTCCAAGTGAAAGGTGCGCTGATGGTGCAGGGCACTACGTCGGATGCCGGCAAGAGCACCGTCGTGGCGGGCCTGGCGCGCGTGCTGGTGCGGCAGGGCATTCGGGTGGCACCGTTCAAGCCGCAGAACATGGCGCTCAACAGCGCGGTGACGGCAGACGGCGGCGAGATCGGTCGGGCGCAGGCGCTTCAGGCGCTGGCCGCGCGGGTCGCGCCCACGGTCGACATGAACCCGGTGCTGCTCAAGCCCAGCTCGGACACCGGCGCGCAGGTCATCGTGCACGGCAAGGTGCTGGCCGACATGAATGCGCGGGCCTACCACGACTACAAGCGCGTGGCCTATGCCGCGGTGGCCGAGTCCTTCGCCCGGCTGCGCGCGGCCTACGACGTGGTGCTGGTCGAAGGGGCCGGCAGCCCGGCCGAGATCAACCTGCGCGACCGCGACATCGCCAACATGGGCTTTGCGCTGCCGCATCAAGTGCCGGTCCTGCTGGTGGCCGACATCGACCGCGGTGGCGTGTTCGCCCACCTCACCGGTACGCTGGCCTGTCTGGCAGATGACGAGCAGGCGCTGGTGCGCGGCTTCCTGATCAACCGCTTCCGTGGCGACATCGGCCTGCTGCAGCCCGGGCTGGACTGGCTGGAGGCGAAGACCGGTAAGCCGGTGTTCGGCACGCTGCCCTACCTGCACGGCCTGCAACTGGATGCCGAGGACGCGATCCAGGTCGCACAGCTGGCACATGGTGACGGGCCCAGGCTCAAGGTCATCGTGCCGGTGCTGCCTCGCATCAGCAACCACACCGACTTCGACGCGCTGCGCGCCCATCCGCAGGTCGAGCTGTCATTCATCGGGCCGGGCCAGGCCATCCCGCCGGCTGACCTGATCGTGCTGCCCGGCAGCAAGAGCGTGCAGGCCGACCTGCGCTGGCTGCGTGCCAACGGCTGGGAGCCGGCCATCCAGCGCCATCTTCGCTATGGCGGCAAGCTGATCGGCATCTGCGGCGGCCTGCAGATGCTGGGCCGTGCGCTGCACGACCCACTCGCGCGTGAAGGCGGCGGCAGCGAAGCGGGACTGGGCCTGCTGGACTTCGAGACCACGCTGGCGGCCGAGAAGCAGCTGCGCCAGGTCCAGGGCTGGCTGACCTGGGACGAAGAGGCTGCGGTGACGGGTTACGAAATCCACCTTGGCGTGAGCGATGGGCCGGCGATGCAGCGGCCCGCACTGACCCTGGCGGGCGGTCGACCCGACGGGGCTTTGTCGGCAGACGGCCAGGTGCTCGGCACCTATGTGCACGGCCTGTTCGACCAGCCCGAGGCCCAGGCCGCGCTGCTGCGCTGGGCCGGCCTGGGGCAGGCCGCGGCGGTGGACCTGGCCGCCCTGCGCGAAGCTAGCCTGGAGCGGCTGGCGGATTCGCTGGAGGCGTCAATGGACCTGCCGGCCTTGTGGGCGCAACTGGAGCCCTGAACGGTCTCCCTAGAAACCTTGCTTCACACAACGGGCGTCAACGATGCGTCAACGGTGTTTGGGCGGCCAGCGTTGGCCTGATGGAACAAGCAGCGCTCGATGCACTCCAACCGCATCGACCTTCTCCGGCGGGCAAGGCCTCGCCGGGCCGCATGGCCCATGTCCGCGTCGCGGTGCATCGGTCCCAAGACTCACCGAGAACAGGAAGCGCACATGTTGACCCCCTCCTCCCAGCCCACCTTGCGCCGGCGCAGCTGGCTCGCCGGCATGGGCCTGGGCGCTGCGGCGCTGGCCACCGGCTGTTCGGCGCCGGCCGTGCAGTCGGCACCCGCGCCGGCCACGCCCGAGCCAGCGCCCGGCACGCCGCTGGGCCCCGTCAGCGTGGAAGACCGGCAGTGGCTGGAGCGCCTGTCCTGGGGTGCCAACGACAGCCTGGCGCGGGAATTCCAGGCCATGGGCCGTGAGCGCTGGCTGGCAATGCAGCTGACGCCGCAATGGCCGCCCACGCTGCCACCGGTGGTCAAGGCGCAGATTGACGCGCTGGACATCAGCCGCAAGCCAATGCTGGCGCTTGCGCGAGCCAGCGACGAACAGCGCAAGGCCTGGGTGGCGATGAAAGGCGACGAGCAAGTGGCCGCGCGCCAGGCCTGGCAGCAGGAGATGGCGCGCCTCACCACCGAGGCCGTCAACCGGCAACTGCTGCGCAGCCTCTATGCGCGCGAGCAACTGCAGGATCAGATGGGCTGGTTCTGGTTCAACCACTTCAACGTCTACGCCCAGAAGGCCAACCTGCGGGTCATGATGGGCGATTACGACGACACCATCCGCCCGCTGGCGCTGGGCCGTTTCCGAGACCTGCTGGGCGCGGTGATCCATCACCCGGCCATGCTGCGCTACCTGGACAACGACCAGAACCGCGTTGGCAAGCTCAACGAGAACCTGGGCCGCGAACTGCTGGAGCTGCACACGCTGGGCGTGGACGGCGGCTACAGCCAGCAGGACGTGCAGGAAATGGCACGCGTGCTGACCGGCTTCGGCCTGCAGATCGAGGAACAGAACCCGCGCATGAAGCCCGAGTTCGAGGCACAGTACCTGCGCCGCGGACTGTTCGAGTTCAACCCGCAGCGGCATGACCCGGGTTCGAAGAAAGTGCTGGGCGAGACGGTGCAAGGCCAGGGCGGCGTGGCCGAGCTGAACGGTGTGCTGGACCGCCTGGCGCGCCACCCATCGACTGCGCGCCACATCTGCCGCAAGATCGCCGTCTACCTGGTGGCCGACGAACCCTCGCCGGCGCTGGTGCAGAAGCTCTCGGCGCGCTACCTGGCGAGCGATGGTCGCATCGACCAGGTGCTGCGCGAGCTGTTCGCCGCGCCCGAGTTCGCGGCCTCGCTGAACAAGCGCTTCAAGGACCCGATGCAGTTCGTGCTGTCCGCCGTGCGCCAGTGCCATGACGGGCAGACGGTGGTCAACACGCAGCCGATCCGTGGCTGGCTGCAGCGCCTGGGCGAGGCGCCCTACATGCGCGTGACGCCCGATGGCTACCCGCTAGAAAGCTCGGCCTGGAATGGCCAGGGCCAGTTGACGGCACGTTTCGAGCTGGCGCGCATCATCGTCACCGGCGGCAATGTGAACAACCACCTCTTCCGCGCCGAGGGCGACCCGCCGCTGGCACAGGTGCCGCAGGCGCGGGCACGCGGCGAACTGTTCAAGGCGGCGATCGAGCCGACGCTGGCACAGGCCACCAAGGTCGCGCTGACCCAGGCCGCCACGCCGCGCGAAGCTGATGCGCTGTGGCTGTCGTCCCCCGAATTCATGTGGCGCTGAGCCTGCGGAGTATTTGCAAATGACCGTGATGCTGAACCGACGCCAACTGCTGGGCCGCGCCGCAGCCAGCCTGCCATTGCTGGCCGGCACCTTTTCGTCCACCTCGCTGTGGGCCGGGCCGAACGACCTGCCGCGCACGCTGATCGTCTTCCTGCGCGGCGCCTATGACGCCAACAGCCTGCTGGTGCCCTACACCAGTTCGTTCTACTACGAGAGCCGGCCCAACATCTCAATCGCCAAGCCCGACGGCGGCAGCGATGGTGCGCAGAAGCTGGACGCCGACTGGGCGCTCGCGCCGGCCACGACCGAGAGCCTGATGCCGCTGTGGCAGAAGAAGCAACTGGCCTTCGTGCCTTTTGCCGGCAGCGAAGACGTGAGCCGCAGCCACTTCGAGACGCAGGACAACTTCGAGCTGGGCCAGGGCGTGGGCGGCAGCCTGCAATACCGCAACGGCTTCATGAACCGCCTGGCCACCACGCTGGGCGTGCAGAAGCAGCCCGGCCGCGAGGCGCTGGCCTTCACCGACCAGTTGCCGCTGATCTTCCAGGGCAAGTTGGCGGTGGGCAACCAGGGCTTGCGCTCTGTGGGCCGCGGTGGCATGGACGAGCGCCAGGCCAACCTGGTCCGCAGCATGTATGCGCAGACGCCGCTGTCCGGCGCGGTCGACAGCGGCTTCGACACCCGGCGCGAAGTGCTGCAGGAAATGGGCGAGCAAAAGGACATGGCCAGCCGCAACGCCATTGGCTCCAAGGGCTTCGAGGCCGAGGCCAAGCGGGTGGCCAAGCTGATGCGCGAGCGCGTGGCGCTGGGCTTCATCGACGTGGGCGGCTGGGACACGCATGCCAACCAGGGGGCCGCGCTGGGCGGCCTGGCCACGCGGCTGTCGGAGTTGTCGGCCGGCCTGGCGGCGTTTGCCACTGAAATGGGCCCGCAGTGGCAGAACACCACCGTGATCGTGGTCAGCGAGTTCGGCCGCACCTTCCGCGAAAACGGCAACCGCGGCACCGACCACGGCCACGGCACCGTCTACTGGGTGATGGGCGGCGGCCTGAAGGCCGGCGGCAAGGTCGTCGGCCCGCAGCAGCAGCTGCGCGCCGACACCTTGTTCCAGGACCGCGACATGCCGGCACTGACCGACTACCGCGCGATGCTGGCGGGGTTGTGGGGCCGACAGTACGGCATCAGCCTGGCGCAGCAACAGCAGGTCTTCCCCGGCCTGAAGGCTGGCGTGGACCTGGGCCTGGTGTGACCTGGCAGGCTTCCCCATGGGCTGCCAGCGGTCTCTCCAATGGCGGATGACAGCGTCGCCCGGACACGTCATGGTACGAAGTTGCCATCCGGCACTGCACGTCCACCACAAGGCGCTCACCATGAATGACCAGACCCTCCTGAACCACATCACCCAGCTCGTCGAGGAAGAGCACACGCTGCGTGCCGCGCCCACCTCGGCGGGCGCCGAAGCCGAACGCCTGCGCCACGTGGCCGAGCAACTGGACCAGTGCTGGGACCTGCTGCGCCAGCGCCGCGCCAAGCGCGAGTTCGGCGAGAACCCGGCGGAGGCGCATGTGCGCGACGTGGGCACGGTGAAGCGCTACGAAGGCTGAATGCGCAACCGCGGCCGTGGCAGGCATGCTGATGCCTTTGCGGCGCGCGGCCCGGCATGATTCGTTGCGCAACGAAGCGTTTCGGTGGCAAGCTCCCTAGAGTCGGGGCCATGCACTCGTCTGTCCTGCCCAACCCCCCGCCCCGCGTTCCCAGTTCTGTGGAGGTGTGCCCGTCCATCCTCTATTTCGGCACGCCAGTGGCGTTGATCAGCACGCTGAACCTGGAAGGGGCGGCCAATCTCTCGCCCATGTCTTCTGTCTGGGCGCTGGCTGATCGCTTGGTGCTGGGCCTGGCGCAGGCGAGCCAAGGCTGCGAGAACTTCGTGCGCTCTGGCGAAGCGGTGATCAACCTGCCAGGGCCCGACCAATGCGTTGCGGTGGAAGCGCTGGCGCCCACCACCGGCCGGTTTCCCGTGCCGGGTCACAAGCGGGACATGGGCTACCGCCACGAGGGCGACAAGTTCGCCCTGGCCAGGTTCACGCCGCTGGCCTCCCGCTTCGTGGGCCCGCCGCGCATTGCTGAGTGCCCGCTGCAACTGGAGGTGCGTTTGCTGGCCGCCCATGGTGCCTCCGTGGTGGACGGCGCCGACCCCGGCTTCCTGCTGCTCGAAGCCAAGGTGCTGCAAGTCCATGCGCACCAGGACATTGTCCTGCCGGGCAGCCAGCACATCGACACGCAGCGGTGGAGCCCGCTGCTGTATGTGTTCCGCCACTACTTCGCCACCGGTGGCCGATTAGGCCGGAACTTTCGCGCGGAGACCTGAGTTCGCACGTCCCTTGAAGACCTGGCCTGGTCGAGGCCGAGGGCCAGGTCTTTGGGGCGCGCTGCCGCGGGCGTTCAGCAGCTTCAGACGCCCATCGCCGGGTCGCTGGTGCTGTGCTTGCCGTTTTCGATGCGGCCTGCCACGCGCCGCACGAAGGCTGCTTTGCTGCCCACGCTGACCGTCAGGTCGTACCAGCCCTTTTCCGGGCTGGCGTCGTAAGTGACCGTCAGCGAGGTGCCGGCGGGCACTTTGTAGGAAGCTGGCGAGGCATCGCGGTAGGCGTTGATGACGATGTCGAAGCTGCAGTCCGCACTGCCGCTGTTCTTCAGCACCAGCGAGAGCGTGCGGTCCTTGGACGACTGCTTCACTTCCAGCTCGGGGTTGGCCGAAGGGCTCTTCTTGGCCAGGTCGGTGTCGCCCTGCAGGTGGCGGTGGAAGCCGTTCGGGCCGAGGATCCACAGGTCGTAGGCGCCCTGGTCGTCCTTGGCCGACCAGCTGCCGCTCAGGTTCATGCCGGCTTCCACCGTGTAGCGGCGCGGCATGCGGTCCAGATGCAGCTTGTCATAGACGTGGAACACCACGCCCACGCTGCCCTTGTTGCGGAACACCACGTCCACCCGCTTGTCGGCCGCCAGCACCGTGGCGTCCACCTTCAGCACATAGGGCAGGGCGCGCGAGTGGCGGATGCCCCAGGGCTGCGTGGGCAGGGTCTGGCTGGCCTCTGGCGGCACGGGCACTTGTGGCAGCGTTTCCTGCTGGGCGCGCAGCTTGTCGGCCGACTTCTTGGTCAGCTTGGGCAGCGCCGGCAGCGGGTCCACGTTGGGGCTGACGAAGTTGAAGGCCGAGGTCAGGTCACCCGCCACGGCACGGCGCCAGGTGCTGATCTGCGGCTCCTGCACGCCGAAGCGCTGCTCCAGGAAGCGGATGACGGAGGTGTGGTCGAAGACCTGCGAGTTGACCCAGCCGCCGCGGCTCCAGGGCGACAGCACCAGCATCGGCACGCGCGGGCCCATGCCGTAGACCCGGCCGTCGGGCTGCGGCTGGCTGGTCGTGCCGGGCGGGTTGGCGTGGGTGAAACGTTCGCTGTCCACCGGGCAGGTGGAAGCACCGGCCACATTGCCGCTTTCGTCGATGGCGGGCGCTGCCGGGGTAGGCACGTGGTCGAAGAAACCGTCGTTCTCGTCGAAATTGACCAGCAGCACCGTCTTGCTCCACACGGCCGGGTCCGCGGTCAGCGCGTTGAGCACCTGCTCGATGTACCAGGCGCCTTGCACCGGGCTGGACGGGCCAGGGTGCTCGCTGTAGGTCTCGGGCGCGACGATCCACGACACGGCAGGCAACGTGCCGGCCTTGATGTCGTCCTTGAGCGCCTGCAGGAAGCCGCCGTCCGGCATGGTGTTGGCAATGCCCTTGCACAGCGGGCTGATCGCGTCATGCGTGGCAGGCGTGTACGGGATGTACGGCGAGCCGTCGCCGTTGTTGCCCATCGCGATGTTGGCCAGGCGGTAGTTGACGAAGCCGGCCAGCGAGTTGTCGGTGAAGTTGTCCGGCATGTTCTGGTAGACCTTCCAGCTCACGCCGGCGGCCTGCAGGCGCTCCGGGTAGGTGGCCCAGGTGTAGCCCTTGTCCGGGGCTTCCATGCCGTCCCATTCGTTGACCACTGCTGCCACGTTGGCGCCGGTCGGGCCGTTGGTGCCGGTCCACAGGAACAGGCGGTTCGGGTTGGTGCCGGCCTGGATTGCGCAGTGGTAGGCGTCGCACACGGTGAAGGCATTGGCCAGCGCGAACTGGAAGCCGACTTCGGCTTCGCGGTAGTAGCCCATCGAGTGGTCGGTCTTGTAGCGCGGCCATTCATTCAGGCGGCCGGCATTCCAGGCGTTCTGCGCGTCGTTCCACGAGTGCGGCGTGCCCTGCACCCGCTGCGCGTTGCCCTGGCTGCTGTCCAGGTGGTAGGGCAGCACCACGCGGGTGCCATCGCTCTGCTCCCAGACGCTGCGGCCGTTGGCCAGTGGAATCGTGAAACGATCGCCAAAGCCGCGCACACCCACCAGGGTACCGAAGTAGTTGTCGAACGAACGGTTCTCCTGCATCAGGATCACCACGTGCTTGACGTCCTTGATGGTGCCGGTGGTGTTGTCCGCCGGAATGGCCAGCGCGCGGGCGATGGCGGGCGGCAGCGCGGTGGTGGCGGCTGCGGCGGCGGCGAGTTGGGCGGTGCCGCGCAGGAAGCTGCGGCGGTCGGTGGGCTGGTTCATCAGATTCCTGGAAGCTGCAAAGGACCGCGTCACCGGTGCGGTGGCGCATTGGCAAACCACGCAGAATGCAGCGGTTTGAAGTCAGGCGTGTGATGACTTGATGCAGAGGGACCCTCTCGGCGGGCTTCCCCATGGCCCGTCAGCGGTCTCTCCAATGGCAGATGACAGCAGCCTCCGGACGGGTCATGGTGCGGGCTGCCATCAACGGCCCAACCAAAGGCGCTGACATGAACGACCAGACCCTCTTGAACCACATCACCCAGCTCGTCGAGGAAGAGCACACGCTGCGTGCTGCGCCCACCTCGGCGGGCGCCGAAGCCGAACGCCTGCGCCACGTGGCCGAGCAGCTGGACCAGTGCTGGGACCTGCTGCGCCAGCGCCGCGCCAAGCGCGAGTTCGGCGAGAACCCGGCGGAGGCGCATGTGCGCGACGTGGGCACGGTGGAGCGCTACGAAGGCTGAATGCGCAGCCGCGGCAGGGCAGGGCATGCGGGGGTTGTGTCTCACCCATGTCGTCTGTCTGGGCGCGGGCTGACCGGTTGGTGCTGGGCCTGGCCCAGGCGAGCCGCCAATTCCTCAGGCGGTGGGCGCGCTCATTGCAACACGCCCAACACGATCAGCACGCAGTTGCCGCCTGGCACTTGGCTGGGGCCTTCGCCGCCGTGAGGATCGGGCATCTGTGCGGCGCGGGCCGGGTCAATCTTGTCGGCGCCGGTGTTGACTTGCAAGCCGTAGAACATGCTTTCGATCTGCATCTTGCCGCGCAGGCCGTAGAGCGTGGGTGAGGCCTTGTTGAAGTAGTCGACCTGGCTGCCCGAACCTGAGAGCTCGATGCGGAAGGCGGGCTTGTCGGCCGTACCGCCCGTGCCCAGGTAGGTGTAGGAGATGTCGCCGCGCCAATCCGACAGGTTGATCGACTGGCTCAGGACCGCGACATGCCTGCGTTGACCGACTACCGCGCAATGCTGGCCGGGCTGTGGGACCGCCAGTACGGGCTGACGCCGGCCCAGCGGGCGCAGGTGTTTCCGGGGCTGAAGGGCAGCGTGGATCTGGGTCTGGTCTGAAGCGATCGGCGCGCTGTCGCATCAAGCTCCCCGTCGCCGACGCGTTGACGGCAAGACCTTGTTGGGTGTGCTTGGCGCGGTGGTCCTGCGCGGTTTGGTGCGAGCCTGTGTAGCGTCGGCCTCCGCAGCATTGATCACTTGCCGCAACTGAACAGCGCACGTGGTTGGCGCCAGACTCAGGCAGTGGCGGCATTCCCTGAAGACCCGCAGCCCCTCATCGGAGTTGTCGTCGAAGACCAGCACGCCCAGCGGCGCGAAGTGGTGGACGATGCCTTGCGGTGCCTGCCATGCGTCCGGCGCGCCCTGGGCCGGCCAGGCGATGCCTTGCGTCGCCACGCGCGCGGGGATCAGCCAGTACTCACCGCTGCGGTAGTCGCCGCCGGTCTCGAACGCGACCTGGACGCCGTCTTCGAGGTCCAGCCAGGTCAGCTGTGAGCCATTCGATTCGATGATCGGCACCGCACCTTCGTCCAGCACGACAATGTCGCTGCCGTGCTGGTCCCAGCGGCGCAGCTTGGGGTTGGACAAGGTCTCTGACCAGGCCATCAGCGTGCCGCCCGGCACACTGGCCGAGTCGACCACCAACTGGTCGCCATCGACCACCGAGATGCGCACCAACTGGCCCGGTTCGTTGGCCAGGTCCAGCGCATCGTGCGACAGCTCGACCCAGTCGCCTGCCGTGAAGCCGCGGGCGCTGGAGGCGCTGAGCGTCGATGCATCACCGCTGCTGCCCACGCCCAGCCAGCGAGCGGCCACGCTGCCGTTCTCGCGCGACCATTTGAAAGTGGCACCACCCGCGACGCCAGCGCGATGCACCTCGACCCGGTACAGCTGGTTCTCGGCGCCGTGGTAGGCCGCATCCGGCGACACGATGCAGGGGTCGGTGAAGGCCGAGCCGGGGTCGAGGCGTGCGGTCATGAGGCCGCTGCCCAGGGCCGTCAGCGAAGACAAGGGCGTGTTGCAGGCGTCCTGGTTCTCACGCGGGTTGCCCCAGTTCTCATCCCACGGCAAGGCCTTGACCTGCCAGATGACCTTGGCGCGCGTGCAGGTGTCTGGCCCGCCCAGTGCAGGCTCGCGGATCGAGTCGTCTTCGATCCACGAGACATGCTGTTCCCACACGTCGAGGTAGACCCAGAAGGCCTGGTTCGAGGAGGGCCGCGTCAGCCACGCGAGCAGCGCGTCGCCGCCCTCGTTGTTGACCGGCGGCGTGGGTGTGTAGTCGGGCTGGTCGGCGTAAGACGTCCACTGCTCGTTCTCGCACAGGATGCCGTCCACGTAGTAGTGGCCGGGGGCGAGCGACAGCACCGCGGGCTTGGTGGACTTGTCCAGGTCCAGGCTGAAGCCGCTGTCAGGCGGGCCGCCGCCAGCGCCGAAGAGGTCGCGCGTCAGCAAGCGAAGGTGGTGCAGCAGGATGGCCGAGGCCTCGTTGCTGTCGGCGTCCAGCGCCACGCGACCCTGCTGGTGCAGGACGCGGCTGTAGTGCTTGCTGCTGTCGAAGCCGAAGCGGGTGAAGTCACCTTTCATGGGAAGCCTCTCTCGGGTTTGTCGTCAATTCGCAAACAGCAGGCCGACATGCATGCCGGCCGGCGTGAACTGGGCCAGGCGCGCGCGCAGGTTGGCCGCGCGTTGGGGTTGGAACAGGTCGTGGTACACGCCCATTTCGGAGTCGTCGTCGGCGCCGCGCACGATCTCGGCCGCGCAGTGAATGCCGAGCTGCGCATAGCCCGGGGTGCCGTAACGCTCGGACGTGAACTGTGGCCGCAGACGCAGCTGCTCGCTCAGGATCTCGGCGTGGAGCGGGTCGGCATCGGTGATGCGGCGGCGCACGTCGGCAATGGCTTCGTCGGGCTGGCAGCGGTAGCGCCGCGGCGTGCGGCAGCGACAGGGCACGTAGCAAAAGCGCATGCAGCCGATCTGGCGTCGCGCCACGTTGACGCAGCCGGTGAAGATGCAGTTCTCGGCCAGCGTGATCGCGTGCACGTCAACGATGCCGAACACGGTCGTGTCGCTGACCGTCAGCATCACATGGGCAATGCCGTCGCCCGGCCCGCCGATGGCCTGCATGTCGTGGCCGGTGGCATCGACGATGCTGTCGCTGATGTTCAGCGGGATCGGGTCCAGCCCGACTTGGTCTTCGCTGACACGGATCGTGCCGACGATGCTGTGCTCGACGGAGATGGTGGCGCGCAGCCCGTTCATCTCCAAGCTGGGTTCGGCGGGCCGGCGTGGCTCGCAATTGCAGTCGATGCCCCAGCCGGGCACCAGCGTGCAATGGCGGATCACGACGCGAGCGCCGCACACGTCCGCCGAGGCGTAGCCGTCCGACCGCCCTTGCACGCGCAGCGGCCGGCCGGTGACCAGCAGGCCGTCGAGGCTGATGCGGCTGCGCTCGCCCAGCGTGATGGTCAGCGCATCGGGGAGGTCGGTCTGCCAGTCGATCAGCCGCAGTACCGGCCGCGTGCGCTGCGCTGCGCGCAACTGCAGCGACTGTCCATCGACCAGCGTGACGGACAGCGGCTCGACGAAGACGGCGCTGCTGCCCAGCTCGATCACCGCATCGTCGGGCTGGTCCTTCTGCCACTGGGCCAGCGCATCGGCGATGCGGTGGAACTCGAACTCGTCGCCTTCGCCGACGCGGTACAGCTTGTACGGCCCGGCCGGTGCCAGCAGAGGCCGCTCATATTCGCCACCGCCGATGGCGGACGGCTGGCCGTAGCGGTAGCTGACCCGCACACCCTTGCGCGGCAGCTGCGACGGTGGAAACGCGATGCGGCCCAGCACCGGATCAACCGCCACCTGGTTGGCGCGCGGCACGTAGGTCCAGCCGCTCAGGTCGGCCGGCACGATCTGCGCTAGCGGCACGATCGCGCTGCCGGGGGCGCCGGCCCAGCCCTCGGCGCGAATCGACAGGCTCAGCTCCTCGCCGTAGAAGGCGCCGGGGTTCGCATCGAACGCGTGGCGGCGAATGGCCGCGGGCAGGTTCAGTTCCTCGGCGATGTGGCTGGGGTCGGTCTCGGGCTGTGGCGCGACGAACAGCGGTGCGTCCTGCCCCAGCACACTGAAGGTGAAGCAGTGGGGCCCGGCTTCTTCAATGCAGCAGGCGGGTGTGTCGGTGACTGGCAAGCTCAACAGCCGCCAGGCGTAGACCCCGACGCTCGGGATGTTGAACAGGCCGGTGCCCCGGTGCGAATCGATGCGCCGCAGGTCCACGCTGTGCGCAATGGCTTCGAACGGGCCACCCAGCTGGTCCAGCGCATCCATCTCGCGCAGGTCGACCAGGCGGTGCCGTTCGAGGTAGAGGTGGTTGATATTCTGGTCACGCACCAGCAGCTTGAAGAACTCGACCGCGCGGGCCGGCCAGCCGGCCACGTCTTGCGCCAGTTGTTCCAGCAGCGCCAGTGTGCCTTTCGCGCGCCGGTTGCGGATGGCGTTGGCCACCTCGCGGCGCGGCACCAGCACGCGTGGGTTCTCGCAGGCTGGCGCATCAGCGGGCAGACCGGCCTCGGCCAGCGGCACATGGCCGACCAGGTCGCCGATGTAGGGCACGGCCCAGTCCTGTGCGGTCTCGATGAACCAGTTGTCATAGAGCTGGGCGATGTCGTCTTCGACCACATTGACCTGCTCGGCGATCACGTGCAGCAGCGCCTTCAGCGGGTAGCCCTGGTCGGCATCGCGCATGCGATGGACCGTGGGCAGCAGCGCGTATAGGCGGTCGGCGCGGGCCGTATCGATGGTGTTCATGTCAGTCGCTCCGGCTAGCGTCGCGCAACTCGCGACGCAGGAAATCAACCAAACCAAGGGATTTGCGTGGATCCGGCTTTGCCGGTCCGCTGCAAAAGCCCCCTCGGGGGGCAGCGACCGGAAGGGAGCGTGGGGGCTTCATGACAACAGCTGGTTCAGGATGAGGGTGTCGGCCACGGCGGGGGTGAAGATCGCCAGTTCGGCTGGCCGCAGCACGCCGCGGTCGTTGCCGCCGGGGAAGGCGATCACGTCAGGCGGCAGGTGGCCGGCCAGGCCTGCAAGGCGCTGGGTGTTGGACTGGTCGGGGTGCAGCGCCCGGGCCACGGCGCTGGTGACTTCGCTTTGCGTCACCAACCGGCGTGTACCGTCGCTGCCGGTGACCTTTTCGGGGACCGAACCGAAGGTGTCGACATCAACGTAGGCCACGCCGCGCACCCCCTGGATCGCGCTAATGACCTCGGCCAGCCGCACGCTTTGGCCCAGCCCGCGCTGGCCGAAGCCAAAGCGCTGCAGCAGCGTGCTGCGCACCGCGTCGGCCACCGGCTCCCAGCTGTAATCGGGCAGCAGTGCCACGCCGGCCGACAGCACCAGCGCCAGCAGCTCGCGCGGCTCCACGCGCAGGGGCAGGTCGGGGTCGCCCAGCGCTCGCAGCGCGGCCAGCAGGTTGCGGTACAGGTCGCTGGTCTTGTCGATCGGTGCGTTGTCGACGCCCGCGATCGTCAGCAGCACGATTTCGCGTTGGCCGTCGCTGGCCCGCGTGGCCACGGCCTTGGCGATGCCGGCGAAGGTGCGGGTGAAGTCGGCGTAGTCGCTCACCGAGACCAGCCGGTCCAAGGACATTACCGCCAAAGGGGCGTTCGAGCGCGCGAGGTCGCGGTCTTCGCGGTCTGTGCCGCCCGAAGAGCGAAGCGGGTTGATGACCGCCTTCACGCCCAGTGGCCGCGTCGCCAGCAGGCTGATCTGCTCGGCCTTCACGTTGCCCGGCGCACCGATGCCGCTGCGGTAGACCGCGCGCACGTTCTGCATGCCGGTTGGCAGCCGCGTGCCGTGTTCGCCATCGCCGAAGATGACCTGAGTCAGGCCAGCGTCGTCGGTGCGGGTGACGAAGCCGCGGTCCTTGGTGCCCAGCCAGGCGAGCGAGGTGGTCTCGTGCCAACGCACGTCGTCGACATAGACCGCCAGCGTGCTCTCTGCCCCCGACGCGGTCGGCACCGAGACGAAGGTCAGCGGTGGCTGCTTGAGCGTGAAGCTCTGCAGCGCTTCGGTCGCGTCGCCATTGCCCAGCATTTCGTTGCGGGTCTCGCCGTGGGTGGCCCGAACGACGTTGCCGTAGACGACGACCGACTCGCGCTTGTAGCGGAAGGCGCTGCGGGTCGCGAGCTTCAGTGTGGTGTGGATCTTGTCGCCGGCGAGGTTCGGGTCGTAGCCGTGCACCAGGCTTGCCACCATCATCAGCTCGGCGGCCTTGACGCCTTGGACGCCTTCGATGTCCGAACGCTCGCCCTGCAGAATCACCCAGCGGCCAGACGCCAGCTCCTTGTGCAACGAGGCCAGCTCCAGGCTCAGGTTGTCGGGGTCGCCGGGCTGGCTGCCCACCTCGGTGGTGATCGGCTCTTCGACGAGTGTCAGCGGCACGCTCTGGGCCCAGACCTGTGTGGCGCGCAGCACCGGCATGTCGTTGGCTCCGCTGCCGTCGACGTTCGGCACGCTGGCGGCCCACCATTCGCGGTCGAGTTGCAGATGGGTCGACTTGCCGCTGATGCCATAGGCGGTGCGCGGCGTGGTGGTGGCTTGCTTGATGGTGTAGATGCGCGACAGCGGCGTCGAATTCTCCATCCGCCGTACCAGCACATAGCTGGGGGCGGTGATCTCGGTGTGCAGCTGGTCGAGGTAGAGGCCGTCCTTGGTTTCGCCTTCCAGCGTCCATTCCCGCCATTGGTCCTGCGGCGGCACGTCGCCATTGGTCACTGTGACCAGCTTCTGCACACTGGCGCCGAACAGCGACGCGTTGCTGCGCAGAACGAACACGCCGACGAGCGCGGCGCTGGCGATGTTCTCGTTGGCACCAACCCAGGCGCGGTAGTAAGTGTCGCGCAGCGGTGGCGCGAAGCTCAGCAGCATCTGCGGGGCGGTATCGGCACCGCGCGCAAAAGCGCGGCTCAGGTCGCGCCGCAGCTGCAGGCTGTTGCGGGCCTGCAGCACCCGCGGCTTCAGCAGGCCGTTGACGAACAGGTCGGGGTTGGTCGAGGGCGGCGGCGGGGGAGACGGGGGCGGCACCTCGAGCAGATCCGCGATGTCGCTTCTGAAGGTGTTGATCAAGGCCTGGACATCCTCGTCGATGTTGTCGTCTGAGTAGTAGTTCTGAATCTCCTCGGGCCAGTTTCTGGGGTCGGTGATGGGGTCGAGCAAGGCCTTACGCAGCACCTCGCCGGCCTTGTCGATGACCTCTGCGGTGGGATCGTTGGCGGCAGGCCGGAAGGGCTGCATGGATGTGACCAGCGCGGTCAACAGACCGATGGTCAGCGCCACGTCGTCAGGCACCGGGTCGAGGCGAATGGTTGACTTGCCGTCCGCGGTCGGCCCCTCGGTCGAGCGGATGCTGCGCATCGCCGCGAGGCTGCCGTCGTCGGCGAACAGCAGCATCAGTGGGTCGCCAGCGCGCAGGCCGTTGACCGAGTCCGAAACGACGACCCGGTCGATCAGCAGCGCGGTGTCCAGCGTGATGTTCTGAGGCCGCGTCATGCGCACCTGCAGGTTGTTCCACTCGCGCCGTGCGTCCAGGTCTTCGCTGGTCTCGAAGGACTGTGGCGTCTCGCCCGGCCCCGGCAGGCTCTGCGCTCGCGCGCCGGTGGCGATCACAGTGGGCTCGATCTGGTTGTCGTCCAGCGCATAGGCCAGGTAGACGCTGGCCGCCACACCCGGGCGCAGCGTGTAGCCGACCAGGCGCGCCAGCTCCAGCACCGAGCGGCGCTCGGTCGCGGTGCGCAGGTAGCCTTCGTTGGCGATGCGCTCCTGGTAGAACGACAGCAGGTCGGCCACGGTGGCCCAGCCGTCGAGCAGCGCGATCGAAAAGTCGCTGCGGTCGCGGGTGGCGAGCGCCTGCAGCGGGCGGAAGGTCTGCGGCGTCTGGCCGTCGCCGGTCACGCCATCGACCTCGGTGGTGGCGAGCCGGGCCTTCATCGTCTCGAAGAAGGCGGCGTGCGTACCGACGCGGTAGGCCAGGTCGGGCAGGCCGGGCCGGTTGTGGATGACCGCAGGCGTCAGCACGGCGGCGCCCTCGCAGCATCCGCAGGGCAGCGAGAAGGCGCCGCAGGTCGAGCAGCTTTTCATCACAGGCCTCCTTCGACGCTGATCGCAATGACACCGCGTTCCGGGTGGTTCGGATCGTTCGCCAGCTCGGCGATCTCGTGCGGCGCCAGCGGCAGCACACCGTTGTCGAGCTCGTGGTTGGGCGGCTGGCCGTAGCGGTGGAAGGCCTCGACCTCGACGCACATCACGCCGGGCACGGCCATTGCTGCCGCAACGATGCGCGACAGGTGCAGGCTCTGGCCGAAGCTCAGTTGATCGGCGTCAAAAAAGCCGCCGGGCGTGCCGACAAAGCGCTTCAGCAAGGCCGCCTTGACGTGGCCGCGCTCATGGCCCGGCAGCGCACAGACATGCATCGTCAAACTGATCGGCACATGGGCCGCAGGCTGTACACGCAGGTCGTGGCCCATGCGGCGCACGCGGTACAGCGCGGCCTCGACTGTGGCGAGCAGCGCCGAATCGGCGGCGTTGCGCTGCCAGGGATCCAGTGCGACGTCGGCTTCGTACCAGCTGCCCGTCCACACCAGCGCGGCCTGCGCACTTTGCAGTTCGGGGTTGAGGGCGGCGATCGCCGCGTAGTCGTTAGCGGTGATCGCGCGGCGCAGGGCCTTGCGAAAGGCCAGAGGCGCGAACTCGCGAGCCTGCTCGATCGGCTCGGGGTCGATGCCGCCCTGGGCCGGCAGCGGGTTCCATGGCGTGAAGGTGACACCGTCGAGCGTGAGGCCGCTGATGACGATGAACGAGATCGACCCGGTGCCGACGTTGCCCTCCTGGCCACCACCGACGCGGTAGTGCGCCTTCAGGATCTGGCCGGGGCCGGGTCGGCGGCCGAGTTCTCCATCGCCAAAGCGCAGGTGCGCGACGCCGTCGTTGTCAATCTCGGCGACCAGGTGCCGGTCGTCCGGGCCGCTGCCCAGCAAGTCGGGCTGGGCGGTCCAGATCACATCGCTGTCGTCTTCAGCCAGCCAGAGCTGCGGCGTGGCAGCGCGTGGGTCCTGGGTCAACGAAGCAGCCGCGGGACGCGTCGATGGCGGTGCCGTTTCGGCATGCACCAGCGGCGCGCCAGCCAGGCGCGGGCGGAAGGGCAGCGCGCGCGTCGCCACCTCGGAGGGCTCGCCTTCGCAGTCGCAGCAGGCGGCGCCTGGCGTCCATGGCACCGGTCCCAGGGCCTCGGGCGGCTGGCCGCGGCCGTGGCCCACCAGCACGATGTTGCCGAGCGCGACCGAAACGTCTTCGAGGTAGGTGCAGTCAGGCGCTGCACCGATGGTGGTCAGGCACAGCGGGAAGGGCAGCGCATCATCGCGGCCCCAGGTGATGTTCAACACCGGTGTCGGTCGGGTCTGCTGGACTTCGCCGTCACCGAACGCGACCGGGTACAGCGGATCTTCGCCGGGCGTGACCTCGGTCAGGCGAACGGCCCAGCGACGCGTCGGGTCGGCATCGGCTTCGAGGCCCGTGCGGGGGCCTTTGACTTCGGTGAAGACCAGCACGTCGCCCGGCTGCAGCTGCAGCGCGCGCTGGCCATCGGGCAGCCAGGTGTCCAGCAGCGTGGCGCTCGTCGCGCCGGCGGTCAGGCAGCAGGAGCGCCTGCCCCAGCTGTAGAAGCTGACGCGGGTGTGCGCGGCGCGGAAGACCACGGTCTGCGTCGCGTCCGCCACGCAAGGCTCGTACCACTCGATGGTCGACGGCGCCACGTTGGCCAGTTGCTCGGGGCTCAACAGGCGCGGCAGCTCGGCCAAGTCGTCCCGCCAGGGCGTGACGAACGCGAGCTGCCCATACGCCAGAGGCGGCGTGTCCACATCGACACCCACCTGCACCCAGGCGCGCGCGTTGCAGCCTTCGTGCAGCCGGTAGTCGACCAGCCGCGAATGGCGCCGCACCGAGATGCGCTGGCGCGCGGTGCCCAGGTAGGCCTCGGTGCCCACGGCGTCCTGGTAGTAGCTGAGGTAGTCGCCGACGTAGGCCAGCAGCTCGACCAGCGTGATGCCGAGGTCGGGCACATGGCGCTCGTGCCAGGTAGGCACCAGCAGCGCCAATCGGTCGAGGATCAGCTGGCGCAGGCTTGCATAGTCCTTGGCCAGGTAGTTCGGGCGCGGCTCGTCCAGCACCGCGGGGGCGCAGTCGCAGGCCGGCTTGCAGTCCAGGTCGCTCGCACAGTCGATGCGGAAGCTGAAATCGGCCGACGCGTAGTGCGGGTCGATGCCCTGGATGTCGACCAGCCGCAGCGTGTAGCGCGAGCGGTCGCCCTCGCGGTCGAGGTGGATCACCAGGAAGTCGTCGCGCTCGGGGTCCGGGTCCACGTGCGGGTCGGCGTCGATGATCTTCAAGCTGGTGATCACGTCGCCGCCGTCGATCGCCAGGTGGCGCGGCAGATCCGGCGCATCGGCGGCCAATTCGGGCGGCAGCTTGCCGAGGAAGTAAGCGACCAGCGTCGTCGGGTCGTCGCCGGTCTCGACATGGTCCAGTCCGTTGCGGCCAGTGGCCGATCGCACGGCCTGGCGGCGCGGATCGCTGAGGCAGGTGGTGTCCATGGCGGTTCCTGCAGTGGTGTTCAGAGGCTGCGGCTGAAGCTGGCGGTCTGCGCCTGGCCATTGGCCTTGATGACGTAGGACAGGGCGATCACCAAGCGCGCGTCGTCAGCGGTCACCGTCAGGTCCGCCACGTCGATCACGTCACCCAGCCACATCTGCAATGCGGCCTGCAGCGTGAACTGCACGGTGGCGGCCAGTTCGGGGCTGTTGGGTGCGAAGACCAGCTGCATCGCGCCGCTGCCGAAGTCGGGCCGGTTCACCCGCTCGCCATGGTTGGTGAAGACCAACTGCTCGATCATGTCGCGCACGTGCTCGTCCAGGCCTGCGCTCGCCGTGCGGCCTCGGGCGTCGAAATGCAGCGGGAAGTCGATGTCCATGGTGGCTCCTCAGGTCGCGAACACGCGTGGCTGCACGAAGCTCACCATCGGCGGGCCGTTGGGGATCTGTTCGGGGCTCAGGCACAGGCCCGGGCCGGTGCCGGGCGAGGGCTGCACGATGCCCGGCTGGCCCATCACCAGCACGCGGGTGGTGGGCATCAGCCACTTGATCGTCAGGCAGGGCTGCGGCTTGGGGCCGGGGATCGTGAACGGGCAGCCGGTGACGAGCATCTGGCTCGCCATCGTCGCAACCGGCTGGCCGCTGACCAGCACCCGCGGCTGCACCGGCGGGATCTGCGCCGGGATGCCGTGCGTGCACTGGACCACCGCACCGGTATGGAGGAGGAAGCCGGGCATCGCTTCATCTCCTCATGTGATGGTCAGCGCACCGACGTTGAAGTCGATGGTCGGGCCGATCATCGTCATCATCGCGCCCTTGCCGTTGGAGATGTAGATGCCCGAATCGTTGACGACGATCATCGCCCCCGTTGTGCTCTTCAAGATGATGCCGCCGGTGACCGGCGACGGCGGCATGTCGCTGATCATCACCATGTGCTGCAGCAGCGACTGGATGCAGATGTTCGGGTCGGCCGGGTTGCCGGCCAGCGCCAGGGTTGGCACGTTGGCCGCGACATCGAAGCGGCAGCCGATCCAGACCGGCCGGTTGACGTCGCCCTGCTCGAACATCACCCAGACGCCAGCGCCGATCGGCGGCACCATGTACACACCCATCGGCGGGCCAGTGGGCCCGGCCAGCGCGGTGCAGGGCTCGGCCCAGGTCGACGGCATGAAGGACAGCACGTCCGGAATGCTCAGCATCAGCCGGCCGCGGAACTCGGGGTCGACATTGATCGCGACCGTGGCGCGGTAGAGGCCGGGATAGCGGTTATCAGTCGTCATACCGGCACCTTGGGGGTCAACGAAATCAGGCCGTCGCGGCTGAGCTGGAAGCTTTGCTTGAACTCGCCGCGCTTGAGGTTGTGGGTCACGCTGTCGACGTAGTACAGGCCGTCGTAGGCGATGCCGGCACCGCGCACGCCGACGAGGGCCTTGGAGCGCAGCACGTGGCCGTAGCGCAGCACGTCAAGGCTGCCAGAGACGGTGATCGCGTTGGCCGAACCCTTGAGCAGGCGGCCCAGCACCTTCTTCAGCGCGCGCTGCACGCCGACGCCGGCAACGTCGTTGGTGAAGCTGATCTTGGCCGGCGGTGTCGGCCGCGCGCCCAGCGGCGGCTGGAAGATGCTGATGCTGGGGATCGGCAGCGGGATCGGGACCTTGCCGGTGATCGGGTCGAGGATCGTCACCACCATCGTCTCCTTGGCCAGCCCGTCGAGCGAGAGGCTCAGCGATTCGACATTGGTGTGCGCGTCCATGTTGATCGACAGCGCCGGCTGCGGCACGGGGATGCGGATGTCCGGGCCCAGGTAGGCGATGCTCTGACCGGGCAACGGGCCGGGTTCGACGTAGAACACAAAGCCGTTTGCCTTGGCGATGTCCTTGAGCAGCTCCAGGTGGGTGCCGGTCTGCGAGTCCCAGCCTTCGGTGGCAATCCGCAGGTCGGGGATGAACGACGGGATCACCACCGGCACGATGCCCAAGGCCAGGTACGGCGCCAGCACCGCGTTGGCCTGCAGCGTGTCATTCATCTGCGGGAATGACAGCTTGAGCTGGACGATGTCCATCAGCACGGACAGGTCCTCGCCGGTGATGGTCAGCGTGGACTGGCCCGGCTCGTTGCTCGGCGTGAGCTCCTGCCGCGTGACCACGCCGTCCATCAGCACATTGGGAAAGCCGCCCAGCGTGACCACGATGATCACGCGCGTGGTGATCGGGTCGAAGAAGCCGGCCGGCAGCAGCGTGTCCAGCAGCGTCGAGCGCTTGCTCACCGCGAAGCTGATCTGGAAGCCGCTCTTGTCTTTCCCGCTGGTCACCTGCACCGACTGGACCGCGTCGATCACGGCCTTCGGCGCCGGCGCCGGCAGGCCCGGGCCGATCATCAGCGTGAGGTGGATGCCCTGGAGCACGGGTGGTCCTCAGGTCAGCGGCGTGGCGGGAATGCCCAGCGGCAGCGTGATGCGCAGTCGCCGCCCGATCTGCTCGGTCAACTCGCCGGGCCGCATCGCATCGTTCGCATCGCACAGGCGCCAGAACGCCAGCGGGTCACCGAGTTCGCTGCCCGCGATGATGTCCAGCCGTTCACCGGAGACGACCGTGTGGATGCTCAACAGCGCGAAGGCGCTGCCGGGCGGCACGAAGCGACGCGCCAGGTAGACCAGGTTGTCGCCGTCGGCGCCGGTGAGCGTCTTCGTCGGCGTGTCGTAGTAGCGGCTGGTGGGCGAGAAGTTGTAGTTGGCCACAATCGAACTCCGGTTCAGGGAATGCCGTTTAGCCCCAAGCTGGCGAAGCTGCCACCCGCCGCGCGGCGGGCGAGTTGCTCCTTGCCCTGCAGGTAAGTCATGAAGAGGCTGCCGCCCTTGACGTCGAAACCCAGGTCGTCGACGCTGAGCACCCGCAGGCCCAGGCTGACCTTGGCACGCGTCGGGTTCAGATGCGCGTCGAATGCCTCTTCGGTGATCGACAGCTCGGTGATGCGCACCGGCACGATGCGTTTGGCGCCGAAGACGAACAGCGGCAGCGGCGCCTGGGCTGGGGCAATTTCGAGCGAGCCCGAGCCGGCCTCGCTGTTGTTCGCACTGAGGTGGGCGCTGGTCGGGTAGACGATGGTTTCGAGCGCAGCCAACTGCGGGTGCAGCCCGGCCTCGTTGGTCTGGCCGTCGTTGGCCTCCATCGCATCGGTCGCGTCGATCTCGGCCTCGACCTTGATCGTCTCGACCGGCGGGCCCTTGAGCCGCAGTGCCTCGACGTGGTCGCCACTTTCCGCCCCGGCGCCCTTGATCTGCAGGCTGCGCGTCAGCGTGTCGGGGTTGTACTGCAGCGCGATGATGCGCAGCACCGCACCGGTCGCCGGGTCAACCAGGACCAGGCCGCCGCGAACCAGACGGGGGGAACCGGGGAAGGAGCTCATGGCGAGGCTTGCCGTTCTTGCTGGATCGCCGCCTCGGCGGCCTTCTCGATCGTGTCGAGGGCTTGTGGATCTTTGAGCCCGACCGCCTCGGCCACGCTGAGGGTCGACAGCGGGTATTGGCGTGGCGGCTCCTGGCTGTTGCGCACCGTCGCGTCAAGCTGGCGGACCTGGCTGACGTCACGCCTGAACAAGGGCTCCAGGCGATCCCGCCTTGCACCGTCCAGCGGCCCTCCCGGAGGGTGCAGCGGGGCTTGGTCGGCCTGGTGCCGCACAAAGGCAAGGCGTTCAGGCATTTTTGTAGACCCGGTTGCACTCGGTGTCGGTCAGCGTTTCACCTAGCCTGGTGTCGTTGGAGGTTGCCATCAGCCGGCTGACATCCTTGGTGTGGTCGTCCACACTGGGGCCCGAGTCGATCAGTTGGTGGCCCAACTCGTGGCCCAGGGTGCGGTCGGTGGCGTCGTTGCTGACCCAGGTGACGTTCTTGGCCAAGGCGGCGACGCCTGCCGGCGGGCAGGACGCGGCACGGTCTTTGCTGCCGAGCTCACGCACGTAGAACACGCGGATCTTGCCGTTGAGGCCGAAGTCCGTCTTTGCGCCCTCGCTGAGCCTGCGCTGTTCGCCGCTCACCGAGCTGCAGGACGGTCCGGCGAGGATCTTGTCGGCGCCAACCCAGGCGTTGCTCTGGGCCACGCTGGCAGTCTTGTCGGCACTGTGGTTCAGCCGCACATTGCACTGCGCCAACATCGCGTCGGCGAGCCGCACATCGGTCGCGGGGTTACGGTTGGAGCCGTCGAGCTTGACGGTGTCGACGTTGACGGTCTTTTCGGCACGCGCTTGCATCGCCGTGGGGCCGGCCGTCGCCGCCACGCCGGCAACTCTGCCGAGCATGAGGTTGGCGCGCGTCAGGCTGGCCTGCTGCACCGCACTGGGCGTTGCCGGCGCCGCGGCCAGCGCGGTGCGGATGATGGCGAGAATCGCCGCGCCGTTTGTTTGCGTCGCCAACAGATCGATTTCGCGGTTGACCAGGTTGTCCATGAACTGCAGCGCGACATCAAAGCTGGCAGCACCGAGTTGGTTGAACACTTCGCGGATGAACGGCAGCTCCAACGTGGCGTTGGTGACGGCGCGCGCGCCGAGCGCGATGCCACGTCCGAGTGCATCTGGCGTGGCGGCGAGAAAGGCGGTGGCGTCGGCGGTCACGGTGGCTGCCGGCGGCGTGGCGGTGGAACCGGCGCGCTGGTCGAGCTGCGGTAGCCAGGCGACATCGAAGCCCGAAGCCAGCGCGCGGATGTTGAGTGGATGCAGGATCCCGGTGTTGGTGGCCTCGTCAATGCGCACCGGTAGCGGAAAGCGCAAGCCCGAGCGCCAACGGGTCATGGACGGGACCGGCAGATACGTCTGATTGAACACGAGCAATGCCCGTGCGAGTTCTTCGGCTGTGATGATGTCTAGCGGCAACGGCGCCGCCGCCCCGGGGGGCGTAAAGGGTGTGGCGGTGAGCCACAGTGGCAGCAGCTCGATCGCCAAGGTGTGCAGGGTCTGGTTCTCACCGACGATCACGTTGAGCTGAGGCGCACCTGCGCTCAGCAGACCGCCGCGTACGTCCGGTGGCCCGACGGCCGTGTCAGTGACCGTGTCGGGAAAGAACTGCAAACCGGAGCGTGGTACGTGGCCAAGTTGACGCGTGAGCAATGCTGCGTCTGGTGCGGCGGCGCTGGCGCGTGACAGGCGCGGCGCGCTGCTGCGCTGCTGTACTGCCACGCTGCCCAGCGGCAATGCGTTGATCGCGGCTGCATTGCGATCGGCTTCATGTTCGAGGGCGTCGCCCGTCGGGCCGAGCTCGAGCCGTTGCGTCGTGGTGCCGATGGAACGCTGCTGCACCACGTGGGTCAGCTCGTGCGCGAGGAGGCCGCGGCCGGCCGGTGATCGCGGTGCGTATTGCCCGCTCGCGAACACCACGTTGCGGCCGACCGTGTAGGCCAGCGCGCTCACTGCCTGAGCTGACCGTGCCGCGATGGCATCGGTGTGCACGCGCACTGCGCTGAAGTCTTCACCGAAATGCTGCTCCATGTCGCTGCGCGCGGATTCGTCCAGCGGGTGACCACCGCTGTTCAACACCTCGCTCACGATCGACGGGACTTCGTCGTTCGCACGTGCCCGCGTTGCCTTGCGCTGCAGGCGCTGGCGCTTGCATTCCGAGCACTCGCCACCGGACGCGTGCGTGCCGCAGGCGCACTTGCGCTGGAGCCGCATCGCGCCGCCATCCGGGGAGTTTGCGGCCTTTGTTGAAGCTGTGGCGTGCTGGTTCATGAGCCCGCACCGGTGCTGGTTGAGATGACGGGGACCACGCGGGGGCAGTTCCCGCCGTCGATTGCATGGGGAGCGTTCATGGCCTTGCCTGCCCCTTCTCCTGGATGGCGGCCTCGGTCGCCTTTTCGATGGCGTCGAGGGCCTCTGGATCTTTCACGCCCTGGGCTTCTGCCGCTGCCCGCGCGCCTTTGGCGACGCCGGCTTTCACGCCGCTGCGCGCAGCGTCCTTGATCTTGTCGCGCGCTGCCTTGGGCAGGAATCCGGCCACGGCATCGACCACCGGGTCGATGACCTTCTTGCCGATCACGTCGAGCGGTGACGACGGCTGGCTGCCCTTGGGTGCCGGCGGAATCGGTTTGAAGAAGTCCGGCTGCTTGGGGCGGAATGGCGGCCGGGGCCCGTCATCGAAGATGTCGGAAGGCCGCGGCGGAAACGGATTGAATGGCGCCTTGATCGGTGGATCGCCTTCTCCCGGCTTGCCCGGCGCGGTCGGCGGATTCAAGGTCAGCTGTGGCGATACCAATGGCGCCAACCCGGACTTCTTCGGGTGAAACCGTACTTCGACGCGCCGATTCCGCGCGTTCGGCGTCTCGTCTTTGGTTTTCACCGCCTGTGGCGGGCCTTCACCTTTGCTGTTGGCGGTGACGATCGCTTCGGCGATGCCCAGATCGACAAGCATCTGTTTAACGGTTGCGGCGCGTGCCTCGCCCAGTGCGAGATTCTTGGGCTCGGCATCGACGGTGTCGGCGTAACCAGTGACGGTCACCGTGGACAACGGGTACTGATCGAGCAAGGTCTTGATGTTGGCGGCGGTCGACTCCAGCTGCCTGTGGTGATCAGGCTTGAGCGCAGACTTGCCAGTGTCGAAACCCTCCAACGTGGTTGAACCGACAGCCGCGGCGAGGAGCGGCGAGGCGTTGTCGAGCAGGCCCTTGCTTCCGGTCAGTGGCGGCAGCGGTTTGAAATCCAGTGCGCTGTCACCCGCCGGCTGGCGCTGCAGCGCCGCCCCCGCCGTGGCGCCGACGGATGCCACGCCACCGGCAGCAACGACACCGGCCGCGCGGTCTGCTTCGCGTTCGCTGGCGTCGCCGGGTTGGCTGATCGCGGCACCCGATGCCCGCGGTTGTGCGACATGCGCCAGTTCGTGCGCAAGCAGCTTCTGCCCTTGTGCGGTGTGCGGTGCGAACTGTCCGGCACCGAACACCACTTCGCTGCCAGCGGTGTATGCAAGTGCGTCCAGCGCGCGCGCCGAGGCAGCGGCGTGCTCATCGGTATGGACACGCACGTTGCTGAAATCCTGGCCGAAGCGCGGTTCCATGTAGGCACGCGTCGCTGCATCCAAAGGCACGCCAGGTGAATTCAATACGTCATTCACCTGTGGGGCCATGTTCTGCGCGACGCCGGTTGCCTTGCGCCGGATGGTCGCCTGCCGTGGCGTCTGGTTCGGTGTGGCGTCGAAGCCGCGCGAAGCGTTGCGGTATTTCATTCAGATCCTCGCCAGCGCGGCCCGCAGGACCTTGCGGATGGTGTCGATCAGCGTGTTGCGCAACTTTTCGCCAGTGCCGGGCGCAAGCTGCGGCGTGTGCAGGTGGATCGTCGGCACCTTCGAGCCGGAGCTGCCGATGAGCAGGCTGTTGCGGTAGAAGATCTCGTTGGACAGGAAGCCACCGCCGGAGCCCTCGACCGAAGGGCCGGCGTCCTTCGGCGGTCCCGAATCGGTTTTGCGCGGCGCGGTCGCGCCAGCGGGCAGGTCCTGCACCTGGGTTTCTTCCTTGATCGCGCCCTTGCGGCCCAGCGCCCCGCGCATGCTCTTGAGCGTGGCATCGGGGACGTTGGTCTTGTTGAACTCCTTGCCGGCCGCAAGGCCTGGCGGCTCGATGGGATTGGTGGGCGAGCCACCGCTGAGCTGGCCCAGGTTGTCCTTGAAGTTGTCGGTGGAGCGGCGCCGGCCGGCGAACTCCTCCAGCTCGAACTGCGTGCTGCCCTGGCTGATGCTCATGACCAGGTGCGGTGGATTTGCTCCGGTGAGGTGCGGGCGCAGGACGTTCTCGACGATGCCCTCGTTGAAATCGGCATAGCGCACCGGGTAGACCACCGACTGCACCTGCGCGCTGGTGCTGCCGTCGGTGAGGGTTTCGCCGTCCATCGCCAGGGCGGCGGCGCCCGACAGGTTGCTCTGGCGGATGTCGACACCGCTGGCGAAGCCGAAGGGGTCGAAGCCGCTGACCAGGATGCGCTTGTCGTCCTTGCCGCCGGTGAAGTCGGCGCTGGCCATGCCGCGCGAGGTCTGCTCCAGCAACCGCAGCAGCTTCGCGTGCAGCCGGCGCAGTGCATCGGCGTCCGTGGCCCAGAACGGGTTCCACTCGCGAAGGGCGGAGCTGAGCATCAACCGCGTCCAGTACAGCTGGCGGTCGTCGCTGCCGGCGCCACCGCCGCGGGCCGCGGTGGTGGCGTCCTGCCACAGCTTGTCGCCGAACTTCTTCACCACCTTCTCGGCCGCGGCCGTGTTGTAGGTGCCCTTCAGCGCCTTGCTGAAATCGGCGGCGGTCTTGGATGCTGCGGCATCAAGGAACCCGGCACCCTTTGCGGCTGGCAACTGCGCTTCTTCCTGGGTCTGCGCCGGCACGCAGCGTGGAATCTTGGATTCAGCAGTGGTCCCGGACTTCATATCCGCGATTTCGGCATCCAGACCGGCATCGCCCACATCCAGCGCAGATTTGAGTGCGCGACGCTCCTCGCGGATCTGGCTGCGCGACTCGTCCTGCCGGGCCTTGATTTCCTGCTTGCTGAGCTTCTTGACGGAAGCAGCCTGGATGGTCTCGCCATCGTCTGGCTTGCTGCCGGCCAAGTCGAAGTCGCCTTTCCATTCCTTCTGCAGCACCGTGTCAGAGCACTTGGGTCGTGCCAGCCCCTCGACGATGACCTTGGTGTAGCCAGGCACCGAGCCTTTGTAGATCCGCTCCGCGGTGGCACTGTGCAGTCGCACACAGCCGTGTGACAGAGGCTCGCCGTTCACTGGCGAGTACTGGTGCAGCGCCACGGACTTGGCATCGTGGAACTGGGTCCAGAACGGGATCGGGCCGCTGCCGATCTTCTTGGTCACGGTGAAGGTGCCCACCGGCGTGCAGTTGTTGCCGACCTGGTTCGAGCGAGTGGCCGAGCAGGCGCCCCCGGCGGCGGCACCGGCGCTGTCGTCAAAGCAGCAATGGCCCTTGCCGGTGGAGCATTCGCCATCGAACGTGGAGCCGTCGGTCAAGGTGGCGGTGACGCGTTGCGGCGAGTCTTGTTGGACGCGCACTTCCTTGATGCGCTCCGACGCGGTCTTACCAACGGCGGGTTGACGACGCAGCGCCGCAGCGGCGCTGCCGCTCTGCTGCAGTACATGGCTCAGCTCGTGCGCCAGCAGATGCTGGCCTGTTTCGGTTTGCGGTCGAAGCTGTCCTGACCCGAACACGATGTGGGAACCGACCGTGTATGCGGCGGCGTCAACTGCGCGCGCCGAGGCTTGTGCTTGACCATCGTCGTGTACCCGCACGTGGCTGAAATCACTGCCGAAGCGTGGTTCCATGAAGGCCCGCGTCGTGGCATCCAGCGACCGACCGGGGCTTGAGAGCACCTGGTCCACGATTGCAGGGGCCGCACCGCCAGCCGTGCTGTCGGGCGATGGGGCCCGGCTCAGCCGCGGTGGGGTGAACGTCGACAGTGCATTCCGTCCGCGGGCTGTCACGGCCTGCGCGGCGTGATCAGCCTCAGCTTCCAGCGGATCGTCCACGGCGCCGATCGACAGTGACCTGCGCTGCAGACGCTGGCGCTTGCACTCGTGACACTCGCCCCCACTGCCGTGCGTGCCGCAAGCGCACTTGCGCTGTAGCAACGAGAAGGCATTCCTGGTCGAAGCCGCCGGCGCTTGGGTCGCGAGCTGCTTCACGGTGCGATCTCCCGCAGCAGCGCTGCAGCCAGCTTCCGTCCGAGCTGTTCAGGTCCTGCGCCTCCATCCAGACGCAGTTCGGCGACTCGCAGTTGGTCGAGTGCTTGCGCACCAAGCCTGTCAAGCCTCATTTCTCCGGCGATGACCAGCCGCTGGACTTCGTCCTGGAAGGCTTGCTCGATGCGCGTGCCGTCGTGTTGCGAGAACGGGAATCCGTGCAGCACCAGATGATCGACACGCATGGACAGCTGCGGTCTGGCGACCGCAGAACGCGGTACGGCCGACGTCGCAACCGGCGGCACAGGCGCCGTGCTCGGCACCGTCTCAGCGGCGGGCTTCATCGAAACTCCGTCTCATTGACAGGCTTGTCGAGCTTGCGCAACTCGCCGCGCAGGCTCGACAGCAGCAAGGGCATCGTCAGCGGCGTGTTGCGCTGCGCGGCCGCGAAGGCGGCGTTGAGCGCGGCGCTGGCGACGTTGCCGCCGGACAGGTTGAAGCGGGCGAGCCGCTCGTAGTCGAGGTCGGCTTGCGGCACGGCCGGCAGGATGACCTGCTGCCAGAGCCGCCGCCGTTCGGCGACACCGGGGTACTGGAAGTTGACGACGAAGCGCAGCCGCCGCAGGAAGGCTGCGTCGAGCGCGCTGCGCATGTTGGTGGCGAGGATTGCCAGGCCCGAGAACGACTCCATGCGCTGCAGCAGGTAGTTGATCTCGATGTTGGCGTAGCGGTCGTGGCTGTCCTTCACTTCGCTGCGTTTGCCGAACAGCGCGTCGGCCTCGTCGAAGAACAGGATCGCGCCGCCCGTTTCCGCGGCATCGAACAGACGGCGCAGGTTCTTCTCGGTCTCGCCGATGTACTTGCTGACGACCGCCGACAGGTCGATGCGGTACAGCGCCAGGTCCAGCTCGTTGGCGATCACCTCTGCCGCCATCGTCTTGCCGGTGCCGCTTTCGCCGGAGAAGAGCGCACTGATGCCAAGCCCGCGGTTCATCTTCCTCGCGTAGCCCCAGTCTTCGTAGACGCGGTAGCGCTGGCGGACCTGTGCGGTGATTTGCCGCAGAGACTGCAGTGCTTCGTCGCCGAGCACCAGGTCGTCCCAGGTGGCGCGCGCGTCGATGCGTTGCGCGAGCATGTTCAACTGCGGCAGCGTGGCCTGCTTGCAGGCCTTCCACGCCCGGTCGGCCAGCCCTTCGGTCGACTCACCGCGGGCCAGTGCCATGGCCCGGCCGATGTCGCGCAGGTTCAGGTTGTATTGGCTGGCCAGCCGCGCCGCGCTGTGCCCGGCTTCTGCGGCGTCCAACATCGGCTGAAGAGCTTCCAGCCAGGCCGCGTGCTGTTCCGATGGTGTCGGCTTGTTGATGTCGATCGTCAGGGCCTGCGCCATGCGCAGCGAGGCCGGTTCGCGCAAGGCCACGAAGACGATGCCGAGCGCTCGGCCGAGGAACGAGCGCATCAAGTGGGCGCCCTCTGCCTGGGTTCCGTCCAGGTCGTCTCCATCGAGGTACAGCGCCAACGGCAGCAGCGCGCATTCGCGCTGCCACAGGCGCGCCAACTGCTCGGTCTCGGGTCGCGTGGCGGGCAATGATTCGATCGGCAGGCGGTAGAGGTAGCGTCCCAGCTGGTCGCAGATGGCGCGGGCGGTTTCGAGCTTGCTGTGGCTGTTCGCCCCGAGCAGCATCACGACCGGCTGCGCACCGGCCCCGAGCGCGTTCATCTGGTGCAGCAGGTCTTTCACTACATCGTGCTGCGTGGTCGATAGCGGCGAGGGAGGGGTTTCGTTGATGGTGGTTAGCAGCGACGACAGGCGTTCGTCGAGGTCGTTCAGACCTTTGATGAAATGGACGATGCGTTCGTCGGCGCGCAGCGCGGCGGCGGTCAGCGGTGTCGCGCCCGGTTGGTTGATGTCGAGCAGGTGGGCGAATCGCAATGGGCGATGGGGCGACAGCGCGTCCCAGCTCGGCTCGTCGAACAGCCGCAGGGCCAGTGCGAACGAGGGATGGGGCAGTGACCCTGGCCCCTGGACTGCCGAGATCAGCCGGCCAATGTCCGGGTCCAGTTCGCACGCGGCGCACAGCAGCAGCGTGTCGGCCTCGAAGTCGCTCAGCCCCAGGCGCTGGGCCAGCAAGGGCAAGGCTGGCGGTGGGTCGGCCTGGGCCGCAGCAGCTCGCTGCTCGGCCGCCCCTTCGAGCGCCACGGTGCTGCTCGCAGGGTCGAACTCGACCTGCGGCGGTATCGCGGAGGGCAACTGCGAGACCGTCGTACCGGCGTCGCCGCTGCGGGCGAACCACGAGCGTTGCGCTGCTGTTGGCCTGGGCATCGCTTCGGTCACCGCGGGCAGTGGCTTGGCACTCGTGTCGGCCGGCACCATGCTGCGCAGCTTCAGGCGCAGCCATTGCAGCGAGGCCGCGAGGTAGCGGTTGTTGTCGTCCAGCCAGGTGTCTGTACTCATGACAGTTCCACCGTTTGTGCGGCGTCGAAGCTGAAGACGGGTGGTGAACCGGCCGAGGTGATGGGCAGGCTGTCGATGCCGTCCACCCGCAGGCGCAGCGGGTACGAGCCGGCGTCGAGCGCTGGCACGGTGAACTGGATCGACGTTGCTGCGTCCGGGTCGGCAGGGGTGTCGATCAGCACTGGCAGCAGCTCGGTCTGGCCGAAGATCAGGCGCAGCCCTGGCTCCTGCAGCGTGCGAAGCCGTGGCGAGCAGGTGACCGTGAGCGTGAAGCCTGCACCTGCCGCTGCCGCCAGCGGTGCGGCCGTGATGCGCGGAGCGATGGCGACCGGCACGCTGTTCGTGGTCCAACTCGGCTGGCCGGCTTCGACCACCCGGATGGCTGCGCCGTAGACACCCGTCGCCCATGCTGCCTTCGCACCGGGCGCGGAAGCATCAGGCAGTTGGCCGCGCAGTTCGCTGGCCGAGGTGGCTCCCGAAAGCGGCAGCTCGTTGACGATGCCCAGCCGCTCGTTCGTGAACAGCGCCGTCAACGTGCCGCTGCGCGCGAGCCCGTTGCCGACGAAGCTCAGCTCGTCGCCAAGCTGCAAGGCTGGCAGCAGCAAGTTGGCGGGGTTGCGCACGGCTTGCAGCAAGGGTGGCGCCGAAGCCCGTGCCTGCGGCCCGCGGTCACCGGCACCGCGCTGCAGCACCGGGGGCGCCACGCGCGCACCGCCCTCGGCCTGGATCAGCACGACAGATACGAGGTAGGCCATCGACGGTCGGTAGCGCGATTGCATCGCCGTCCAGAGCTTGGAGAGTTCGTCTGCACTCAGGTAGACCGGCGCGATCTTGATCAACTCGACCTGATCGGCGAGATCCTCCGCGGACATCGTGCCGAAGCGGCCCGGCACGAAGTTGCCGTCCACCGGCGAGGGGATGCCGAGCACGATGCGCAGCTGTTCGCGCGAGACGCCAGGAGTCTCGTGCAGCAGCTGCATTGCATAGCCGAGCAGGATCTCGGCGTTGAAATCCTGCGAGCCGTAGGCGCTGATGAGGTAGTGCAGGTCGAGCGCCAGGGGCGGGTTGGTGATGCGGTTGCCGCGCCCGTCGCGCGAAGGCAGGCCGACATTGCGCCAGCCAAGGTTGGGCGTCACCTGATAGAGAAAGATGTTGAGCTGGTTTGCTTCGGTGTTGCCGGTGGTGATGCGGTCCGGCGGCTGGGCGGTGACCGAGAAGCTGCCGATCGACGACAGGTCGTGGTTGAGCAGGCCTTCGTTCAGCAGGTCTTTCAGCGTCGCGGTGACCGCGGCGATGGCCAGGGCGCTGCTCATCGTTGGCCTCCGCGGTTGCGCAGGTATTGGTCGAGGCTCAGGCGCGGCGCAGCGCTGGTGGTGCTGCGCGGTGCGCTGGGTGCGCCGGTCACGGCCCGCACCTCGATGCGGCCGATGGTGACCTTGATCGGTGGCAGCTCGGGCGCTGCGGCTCGCGGTGCGGGCTGCGGCGCGGTGGCGGCCTGGCGACGGGCGGCGTTGCGGGGCGACAAGGCGGGCGGCAGCACGGGGCGCAGTGGCGTTGCAGGCTGCGCAGGCAATGGGGTGCTTGGCTTGGGCTGCGCGGGGGCTGCTACTTGCCTGGCGCGTGCCGGGGCGCGGCTGTGTGCCAACGGCGCTTCTGCGGGAGGCTCGGCCGCGTGGCGTGGCCGCGGCATGGCCCCGTCTTCGAGCGACGGTGCAGGGCGAGATCGCGTTGCGCCCGGCACGGCGGGTTGCTCCGGCGGTGACGCTGGCGTGCGCGCGGCCGCTGCCGGCGCGACCGCTGTCGGCGAAGACACCGGCGCCATGCGGGCTGGTGCCTCGGCCATCACGATGCGGACTGTGGCGTCGACGCGCGGCGCTTCGTGGTGCACGACGGAGAGTGGCCCGGCGGCGGACGGGGCGGGGTCTTGCGGCGGCCTGTGCAGTGAGCGTCTGGGTGTCTCCGCTGGCGCTGGCGGGTGTGTCGGCGTCGGATTTGCCGCAGGTCCGGCGACAACAGGGGCCACGTCCCGGCGAGAGGCGTCGGTGTGGGCGACGTCCGGCATCGGCTCGGCCAAGGCCGCATGTGAGCCTTCGAACAGTGCGGGCTGGCGGCGGCGCAAGGTCGGCTCGGTCGGCGCCACGCGCTCGACGAGTCTCGCCAGGTGGCCGAGCGGGGCAGGGGCCTGGTCGTTCATGTGGGCACCACCAGTCCCTGCACCAGTGCGATGTAGCGGCGGCGCCGATCAGCGCTCAGGCTCAGCACCTGCGGCTCACTCCAGCCGTAGGCGCTGGCGAGGGTGTGCACTTCGGCCAGCGTGCGCTCGGCCCAGTCGTCCAGCTCTTCCCACAGGTAATCGCCGATGTCGAAGCGGCGCTCGAAGCCGTGAGCACAGGCCGGGCAACTGAGCGCGACGCGAATGTCCGCACCGGGGTCACGTAAGGCCATGTCCTGCTGCAGCCGCTCAATCACCGCCGGTGGCAGCTCGGCCGCATTGACCACGCGGCCGGCGAGCCGGGCCTGGAGCACACAGCGCTCAATCAGTTGCTGGACGGCGGTGCTGGCGTTGCCGCTGCCTTGCAGCGCAGCGAGGTCGTCACTGCAGGGCAGGCGGTAGGCCAGTTCATAACCTTCGCATTGGAGCGGCTGCGGTGCGGGTTCGCCGGCCGGCTCGGGCCGCAGGTCGGCGGTGCGCAATGACAGCTCCAGCGCCTCGCCGCAGGCCGGGCAGTCGACCAGCGTGTCCAGTGTGGCCCCGAACAAGGCCTCAAACAGCGCGAACAGGCGGGCGTCGCGCGCGCCGATCGGCAGCGCACCCCAATCGCCGGGTGCCACCTCGGGCCAGGCCAAGCGCAGCAGCGCGAGCGAGCGGCGCAGCGGCGCCATGGCCTGCGCCTGCTCCCAGGTGTGCAGCACCGATTGCGCGCTGAGCGCGCCATGGGCGTGGTCGAGACTCATACACGAGCGTCGCCGTGCAGCACCGGCCGTCAGGCCGGGTCGGTGAAGCTGGGCTCCGAAGGCTCGGGCGTCTCGACATCGCGCACCCAGCCTTCGTTCTCCAGCTTCAGGTGCTGGATCGCGATCGCGTTGGCATTGGCGTCGAGATCAGGCAGGGCCTGGAACTCGGAGACCCAGGCGCGGAATACCTTGTAGGCGATCGCCAGCTGGCCGGTCTCGTTGTAGACCTCGATGATCACGTCCTTGCGGAAGTCCTTCAGCGAGCTTTCAGAACCCAGCCCGGCACCGAAGTTCCAGACCTTGTTGGCCCACTGCTCGAACTCCTTGTCGTGCGTGACGCCACGCTCCAGCGTGATGGCCTCGAACTCGGTCCGGCCGGGGGATTTGCGGCTGCTGCTGGGGTCGCCGCCATCGCGGTGCTTGACGACTTCGGTCGTGCGCTTGAGAGCGCTCACCTTGCTCACGCCAGCGACGTACTTGCCGTCCCACTTGACCCTGAACTTGAAGTTCTTGTAGGGGTCGAATCGCTGGGCGTTGACGGTGAACTGTGCCATGGTCGGCTCCTTGATCGCGAGGGTGTTGTCAGGCCTTTAGACGTCGATCTGGCCGGCCATCTGCTGCAGCTTGATGATCACGAACTCGGCCGGCTTCAGCGGTGCGAAGCCGACGACGACGTTCACGATGCCGAGGTTGATGTCGTTTTGCGTCGTCGTGTCCTTGTCGCACTTGACGAAGTACGCGTCACGCGGCGAGCTGCCCTGGAACGCGCCCTGACGGAACAGGTTGTGCATGAAGGCGCCGGCGTTGAGTCGGATCTGCGCCCACAGCGGTTCGTCGTTGGGCTCGAACACCACCCACTGCAGCCCGCGGTACAGGCTCTCTTCGATGTACAGCGCGGTGCGCCGCACAGGGATGTACTTGTACTCGTCGGCCAGCAGGTCGGCGCCGCGCATCGTGCGCGCACCCCAGGCCACGCTGCCGATGATCGGGAAAGTGCGCAGGCAGTTCACGCCCAGCGGGTTGAGCTGGCCGTTCTCTTCGTTGGTCAGGCTGACCGACAGGCCTTGCGCGCCCGAGATCGCCGCGTCCACGCCCGCCGGGGCTTTCCACACGCCGCGGTTGGTATCGGTACGGGCCATCAGGCCGGCGATCGCGCCGCTGGGTGCGAAGGTGTCGAGTTGGCCGTCGCGCTTCGGGTCGGGTTGCCGCAGGCGTGGGAAGAACAGCGCCGCATTGCGCGCCCGCTCACCGGTCAGGCCCAGCGCGGTCAATGCCGCGTTGTTGTTGGTGACGATGTCATTGGCCGAGTCCCAGGCCACGGGCGGGTCGACGATCAGCATCGCGCGGCGCTGCGTGCAGAAGTCGAGCGCGCTGCTGTAGACGGCCGATGCAGTGTCGCCTTCGCGCGTGTCCGGCGGGATGCTCATCAGGTTGAACAGGTCGGTCTTCTTCAGCGCGAACAGGCCCGTCTTGTCCGCTTCACTGCCTTGGTAGGCAGCAATGTCCAGCGGGTCGCTGTCGCTGGCCATTCCGGCGGCGACCACTGGGGTTGATGCGGTGTCGTCGTTCCAGATCGTCTTGCCGGGGCCTGGGTCACCGTGCTTGGGCGGCACAGTGGTGCCCGGCAGCGTGGTCGTGCTGGCCACGCGCAACAGGGCCGATTCGTTCAGCAGCACGCGGTCGATGCGGCGTGGGCTTTCCTTGACGGTAACGTTGAGAAAGGTCTCCAACGCACCGCTGCCGCTGCGCACGGTGAGGTTGAACAGGTCTGCCGCGACCAGGCCGTAGCGCGCCGCCACGTCGGCCGAGACCTTGTCGTCGATGCGCACCCGCAGCCCGTTGCCCCAGCTGCCGCGCGAGGCGGCGACGAGGTCGAGGTTGGTCAGCGTGATATTGGCCGCGTCGTTGACGCCGACACCGCTCTTCTTCTTGTACAGCCGCACGATCACTGCCCGGGCGCCACCGTTCTGGAAGAAGTCGCGCACCGCATAACTCAGCGGGTACAGGGGGTCGAGGCTGCCGAACTGGCGCTCGAAATCACCAAAGGTGTTGATCAACATCGGCTCGTCGGTGCCCATCGCGGCGCGGCCCACGAACGCGGTGATCGAGGTGGCGACACCGGCGATGGTGCGCACGCCACTGGGCAACTCCTCGACGTACACCCCGGGGAATGAAACTGCAACTGGCATGTTGGGCTCCTCGCGCTGTGGGCCATACCGATGATTCCGTGCCTGCCGCTCGCATCAGCATGTGCAGACGCGGATGTGATTTCAGGTAGCTGAATGTGCCAGTGCTTGCCGGTCTGGACATCCCCAATTTGGCTGAGAGAGGCTCTTCAAATTAGGGGCACTCACCCTGACGGCAGAGGGGTGGATTGGCGCGAGTGCTGGAGCCGCGGCACCGTGGCCCGCCACTTCAGGCAATCGTTGGACAAGAGTGACCCCATTGGGGCGATTGGCTGGCTTGACGTGACGGGCGACTACCCCTGAGTGATGTTCGTCTCCTGTCAGGGAGGCAGGGGAGGGCTTGCCACCTTGCGGTAGCGAGAGGCGATGTGGCGGCGTTCCCATGCACTTTTGGGATCTGCCTTCATGAACGGAAGGTGGGTTGCTGGGCTTCGCAGGCCCTTGGACGATTCACAATGGCGGCCCTGTTGCCTTGCCTTGTCTGACCCTGCCTGCCACCTTGCCGTGCCGAACCTGACACTCCTGCCTTCCTGGTCCCGTGGCCTGCTGCTTGCGGCCGGCCTGTTCGCGGTGATGGCCGCCGCGGCTCAACCGGTCGACTCTCCCACGCTGCGCAAGATCCGCGACGCAGGCGTCATCACGCTCGGCCACCGCGTCGCCTCGGCGCCGTTTTCCTACCTCGACGGCAAGCGCCAGCCCATCGGCTACTCGATGGACATCTGCCAGAAGGTGGTCGATGCGGTGCGGGTGCGGCTGGCGATGCCGGACCTGGAGGTGCGACCCATCGTTGTCAGCTCGGCCACCCGCATTCCGCTGGTCGCCAACGGCACGGTGGACCTGGAATGCGGCATCACCACCAACACGGCGGAGCGCGGCAAGAGCGTGTCGTTTTCGGTCACGACCTTTGTCGCCGCCAGCCGCCTGCTGGCGCGCAAGTCGGACCACATCCGGACGCTGGATGACCTGCGCGGCAAGCCGGTGGTTTCCACGCTGGCCACCACCAGCCTGATCTTCCTGAACGCGGTGAACCAGTCGCGTGGGCTGGACATGAAGATCCTCGCCGGCCTGGACGACATCGAGGCCTTCCGCCAGTTGCTCAACGGCCGCGCCATCGCCTATGCGATGGACGACGTGCTGCTGCACAGCATGCTGGCCGATGCGCCCGATGCCGCGAACTACCAGATCGCCGACGACGCGCTGACCACCGAGCCGTATGCCATCGGCCTGAAGCGCGACGACCCTGTCTTCAAGCAACTGGTGGACGGCGTGATCGTCGAGCTGTTCAAGAGCGGCGAGATCCAGGCGATCTACCGCAAATGGTTCGAGTCGCCCATCCCGCCCAAGGGCACCAACCTGCACCTGCCCATGAGCGACTCGCTCAAGCGCGCGATCCAGCATCCGACGGACGCCAGCGACCCGCGGCTGTACCGCTGAGCTTCGGCGCTAGAAGATCGAGCGCCCGCTCAGCGTCGTGAACAGCTCCAGCGCCAGCAGGCCGGCGTGCGAGTTGCCAGAGTGTTCCAGCGCGGGCGACCAGACGCAGACGCCGCATTCGCCCGGCACGAGGGCGACGATGCCGCCGCCCACGCCGCTCTTGGCCGGCAGGCCGACGCGGAAGGCGAAGTCGCCGGCGGCGTCGTAGGTACCGCAGGTCAGCATCAGGGCCGACAGGCGCTTGGCCGCGCTGGCCGACAGCACCTGCTCGCCGTTCCAGGGATTGACGCCGCGGTTGGCCAGGAAGGCTACCGCGCGCGCCAGTTCCACGCAGCTCATCTCGATCGCGCAGTGCTTGCAGTAGGCGTCCAGCACCTGGTCCACCGGGTTGCGCAGGTTGCCGAAGTTCTTCATGAAGTGGGCCATCGCCGCGTTGCGGTCGGAGGTGCCTCTTTCCGACCGGGCGACGCGCCGGTCGTAGTGGATCTCCTTGCTGTCGCAGAGCTGCCGGGCAAATTCGACCACGGCATTTTCCGGCACCGCGAAATTGGTGCACAGCATGTCGGTGATGACCAGCGCGCCGGCGTTGATGAACGGGTTGCGCGGTTTGCCGGATTCGCTTTCCAGCTGCACCAGTGAGTTGAACGGCGTGCCCGAAGGTTCGCGGCCCACGCGCTGCCACAAAGCGTCCCCTTGGCGCTGGAAGGCCAGCACCAGCGCGAACAGCTTGGAAATGCTCTGGATCGAGAAGCGCGTCTGGGCGTGGCCCACGGTGTGCACCTTGCCGTCCAGCGTCACCACGGCCATGCCGAACTGGTCCGGGGGCACGTCGGCCAGTTCGGGGATGTAGCTGGCCACCGTGCCGCGGCCGATCTCCGGCAGCACGGCCTGGTGCACTCGGTGCAGCAGCGCGTCGTAGTCCCTGATGTCGGTCATGGGTGGCTCAGCGGTAGCGCTCGGGGTCGATGCCATGGCGGTGCAGCTTGTCGTACAGCGTCTTCTTGGCAATGCCCAGCTGCTGCATCACGTCCTGCATGCGGCCGTGGCAGCGGCGCAGCGCCTCGTCGATCAAGGCTTTCTCGACCAGGTCCATCTGCTGGGCCAGCGGCGTGGGCGCAGCGTCTTCGGTGCCGGCGGTGAGGTTGACTGCGCCGGCTTCGAGCACGAAGCGGTCGGCCGCATTGCGCATCTCGCGCACATTGCCGGGCCACGAATGCGCCATCAGCTCGCGCAGGTGCTCGGGGCGGCGTTCGGGCGTGGGCAGGCCGTAGCGGGCGCTGGCGAGTTCCACGAAGTGCTCGAACAGCAGCGGGATGTCTTCGCGCCGTTCGCGCAGCGGCGGCAGCTTCAGCACCGCCACGTTGAGCCGGTAGTACAGGTCCGCGCGGAACTTGCCTTGCTGGCTGAGCTGCAGCAGGTCTTCCTTGGTGGCGGCCACCACGCGCACGTTGACCGGCAGCTCCTCGTTCGAACCCAGGCGCTGGATCTTGCGTTCCTGCAGGATGCGCAGCAGCTTGATCTGCATGCTCACCGGCATGGACTCGATCTCGTCGAGCAGCAAGGTGCCGCCGTTGGCATGCTCGATCTTGCCGATGCGGCGCTTGGCGGCCGAGGTGAAGGCGCCGGGCTCGTGGCCGAACAGCTCGCTGTCCAGCAGCGTCTCGGGCAGGCCGCCGCAGTTGATGGCGACGAAGTTGCGGTCGTGGCGCGGGCTGTGCTCGTGCAGGCAGCGCGCCACCAGTTCCTTGCCGGTGCCGGTTTCGCCATGCACCATCACATCGGCCGAGGTCGGCGCCAGCCGCAGGATCAGCCGGCGCACGTCCTGCATCACCTGCGAGCGGCCCAGCAGCACCGACTCCACGCTGCTGCGCTGCGCGAGCTGCGCGCGCAACTCGTCCAGCGCGACCTGCAGCTGGCGCTTTTCCAGCGCGCGCATGGCGGTGTCCACGAAACGCTCCGGCGCGAACGGCTTCTCGATGAAGTCGTAGGCGCCGGCGCGCATGGCGCCGACCGCCATCGAGATGTCGCCATGCGCGGTGACCACGACGACCGGCATGCCGGCGTCGATCGCGCGGATGCGCTCGAGCAGTTGCAGCCCGGTCATGCCGGGCAGGCGCACGTCGGTGATGACGATGGCGGGCATCTGCGCGCTGATGTGCGGCAGCGCCAGCTCGGCCGAGCCGAAGGCCTGCACTTCCAGCCCGGACAACTCCAGCGTCTGGACCAGGCTGGCGCGCACGGGCGGATCGTCCTCGATGAAGAGGACCCTGAAACCTTCAAACATGTGTTTCCTCGGAAGCTGCGGTGGTGGTCGCCGCGTCCAGCTCGAACTCGAAGCGCATGCCGCCATCCGGCCCGTCGCCGCGCACCCCGCGCAGGCTGCCGCCCAGCTCGTGCACGATCTTCGACGAGATCACCAGGCCGAGGCCCAGGCCCTGGCCGGCCGGCTTGGTGGTGTAGAACGGCTCGAACAGGCGCTGCAGGCTGGCTTCGTCCATGCCCGTGCCGCTGTCCTCGACCTGCACCAGCACGCGCGTGCCATGTTGCTCGGCACTGATGCGCAGGCGGCGCTGCGGGCTGCCCGCCATGGCGTCCAGTGCGTTGCCGGCCAGGTTCAGCAGCACCTGCTCCAGTCGGTGCGTGTCGGCCCGCACCATCAGCGAATCGGCCACGTCCATGCGCAGCACCACCGGCTCGGCATGCAGCCTGTGGTCCAGCATCAGCAGCACGTTGCGCACCGCGCTGGCCAGTGGCACAGCCTCCAGCGACAGCGACTCCTTGCGCGCGAAGCCCTTGAGCTGGTTGACGATGCGGCCCATGCGCTCTGTCATCTCGTCGATCAGCTTGAGGTTGTTGGCCACGTCGCGCGGGCGGCCGTTGTCCAGCAGCTGGATGGCGTTGCGCGAGAGCGCGCGCAGGGCGGTCAGCGGCTGGTTGATCTCGTGCGAAATGCCGGCCGACATCTGGCCCAGCAGCGCGAGCTTGCTGGCCTGCGTGGCCGCATCTTCGGCCTGCTGGCGCTGGCTGATCTGGTTGATCAGCTCTTCGTTGGCACCGCGCAGCTGGGCGGTGCGCTCGTCCACCTGGCGCTCCAGTTGGTCGTTGGCCTGCTGCAGTGCATTGCGGGCCTGGAAGATCTGTCGCAGTGCGCGGCGGCGGTGCTGCGCATAGAGCAGCAGCAGCCCCAGCACCGCGCCACCGGCCGCGCCGCCCCAGGCGGCCAGGCGCGCCTGGCGCCACACCGGCGACGGGTCGGACAGGGCGATCAGCCGCGCGGCCAGCGGCACGATGGGTTTTTCCTGCGCCAGGAACTGGCCGGGCAGCGTGTCTTCATGGCCGGGCACGCGCACCAGCCGCACGGCCGGCTCGACCTCACGCGTGACCTGCAGGTCCAGCGGCGTCAGCGAGGCCGCGGCGTAGCGGCTCCAGCCGGGGCCGGACGCGGCAGGGGCCGCGGGCTGCGGGCTGGGGGCGCCGCGCGGCGTGATCGGCAACTGCGTGGTGTTGGCCAGCGTGCGGTACTTCCAGGCCGGCACCGAGGACATGACCACGACCTCGTTTTCATCGACCACCATCAGCCGCTCGCTCTGCGAACGCAGGCCCAGGTCGATCCACGTGGCTTCCAGTGGCGCCAGGTTCACGCGCACCAGCACCTGGCCCAGCGTCTGGCCGGCGCGGCGCACCGGTTGTGCGAAGTAGTAGTCGGTGCTGCCGTCGGAGTCGTTGGCGGCGAAGAAGTCGGCCGTGCCTTCCTTCAAGGCATTGGCCAGTCCTGTGGACGGCCGGCCCTCGCTGCCGCTGGCGCTCTGGTAGCGGTTGCTGGTGGCCAGCACTTCCTGCTGCGGCGAGGTGACGACGATCAGGTTGGCGCCGGCCCGCACGCCAATGCGCGCCAGCACGCGGCTGGCACGGTCCTGCAGCGAGGCATCGCTGGGCTGCGCGAGCAGGGCCTGCACATCATCTTCAGCGGCAATCAGGCTGGGCAGGAAGGCATAACGCGCCAGCTCGGCTTCGAGCGTGGCGGCGTACAGCTCCAGCCGCTCGTTGGCCACGGCCGCTTGTTGCGACAGGCCGGCGCGCTCGCTGAGCTGGTAACCGGCCAGTGCGCCGCCGACGATGGGCAGCAAAGCCAGCAGCCCGATGAGCAGCGGCTGCCAGCGGCGAGGCCAGCGCGGGGCAGGGGGCAAAAGAAGGGCCGGCTCTGACATCAGGGTGCGTAGTGTGCCCAAAGCCGCGCCTGTTTCGGCCGTTGGCAAAGCGCTTTCGCGGGCCTTTTCTGCGTCTTTCCATTCCGTGCTTCAGCCGGGCATCCTGCCGAGTGCGGAAACCCGCCCCGGGGGCCAAAACCCGCGTATGGAAAACCGCCCATGGCCTGCACTCGGCCCGTGCGCCGGTGCACAGCAGACGGGCGCGAGCAGGGCTTGGGCGATGGCTTTCAGCTGCAAAGCCTCATGGTTTGCCCGAACCAATGTGGTGCTGGGTATAAGTTGGCACACGCCGTGCAAAAGAGCCCTGTCGCTGCAGAAGTTGCGACTGCTTTTTCGCCTAGAGGTTTTCGATGGACATATTCGTACAACAGCTCATCAACGGCCTGGTGTTGGGGAGCATGTATGCGCTGGTGGCGCTGGGGTACACGATGGTGTACGGGATCATCAGCCTGATCAACTTCGCGCACGGCGAGGTGCTGATGGTCGGTGCGATGGTTTCGTGGACGGTCGTCACCGCCCTGGCCGGCACGGGACTGCCCGGCTGGGTCCTGCTGCTGATCTCGCTGGTGTGCGCCATCGTCGCCTGCTCGGCGCTGAACTTCGCCATCGAGAAGATCGCCTACCGGCCGCTGCGCAACGCACCGCGCCTGGCCCCGCTGATCACCGCCATGGGCATGAGCCTGCTGTTGCAGACCCTGGCCATGATCATCTGGAAACCCAACCCCAAGCCCTACCCGCCGCTGCTGCCCACCGACGTGCTGTTCCTCTGGGCCGAAGGCCCCGTCATCACCTACAGCCAGATCCTCATCCTGGGCACCACCGTCGTCGTGCTGGCCGCCTTGCT